>JAXGQX010000001.1:0-182923 GCA_040766225.1 Bacillota bacterium
TAAGACCGGGTTACCAACGGGTCCTGCTCGCTGCCGGGAAGCGGCGTGTCGGCTGCCGCCAGCCCTTTCCCAAGCCAGCCGATGAAGAGCGCCAAGGTCAGCACGAGCGCGCCTATGCAAAGGTGTCTAGGTCTCATCCTCGAATTCTCCTTAAAGGGTCTCAGCGGGCCTATTCCGCCCCGCTGGCATCCTGCTGAAGCTTAGCGTATATGAAATCGTCGATGTCACCGTCCATGACCCTGTCTACGCTGCCGATTTCCGTCCCGGTGCGATGGTCTTTCACCAAAGTATAAGGCTGGAACACATAGGACCTGATCTGGCTGCCCCAAGCGATCTCTTTTTGAGGCCCGCGCAAGGTCTCGATCTCCTTTCTCCGTTCCTCTTCCCGAAGCGCAAGGAGTTTGGCCGCCAGAAGCCTCATGGCCACGAGTTTGTTGGAGTACTGGGACCTTTCGTTCTGACAGGACACGACTATCCCGGTAGGGATGTGGGTTATCCTTACGGCCGAGTCCACTTTTTGGACGTTCTGCCCGCCCGCGCCCGAGGACCTGAAAGTGTCCACCCGGATTTCGTCGGGGTTGATCTGTACTTCGTCTTCTTCCGCGATATCGGGGAGGACGTCTACTGAAGCAAAGGATGTATGCCGCCTCGCGTTGGAATCAAAGGGCGATATCCTGACCAAGCGGTGTACCCCTTTCTCGCTTCTAAGAAAGCCGTATGCATAATCGCCCTTAACGCCTATGGTTACGCTCTTTAGGCCCGCTTCCTCCCCCGGAAGCATGTCTAAGACTTCTGTCTTGAACCCGCGCCGTTCCGTCCATCTGGTGTACATCCTGTAGAGCATCTCAACCCAGTCCATAGCTTCTGTACCGCCGGCTCCGGCATGGAGCGCCACAATCGCGTCGTGAGAGTCGTAAGGGCCCGAGAGCAGGGTGGTGAGCTCCAACTCCATCACTTTTTGCTCGAGATGTTTGACTGCGGACGTCAAGTCCGGCAACAGATCGAGTTCTCCCTCTTCTTGCGCCAAGACGGCCATTTCCATGTTTTCCTTAAGCTCGGCGCTGAGTCTCTGCCAAGATTCGATCTTGCCTTCGATTCTGGCTACCCTCTTCCCTATTTCCTGGGCGGCTTTCTGGTCCTGCCAAATGGATGGGTCCTCCATCCGACCCTTCAACTCTGAGAGCTCATCGGTCAGGTGCTCTAAGTCAAAGAGACCTCCCGATGTTGTTTAGTCTTTCTTGCTGAACTTGCAGATCCCGCAAGATTCCTTCGTACACTAGTAACTACCTCCTATATCGAAACCGGTCCGCGACCACTCTCGCTAGACTCGTCCGTGACAGTTCTTGTACTTCTTGCCGCTGCCGCAAGGACAGGGGTCATTTCTCCCCACTTTGCCGAAAGACCTCGTCTGCGGAGTCTTCGCCTCACTCGGTTTGGTTTGCCCCGCAGGCCCTTTGGGGGCGGGGACGGCGCTCCTCCTAGGTTGAGCGTTCCCCTCTCCCTCTTTCCTAAGCGTAACCCTGTAGAGGTATCGGACCGTATCCTCCTCGATGGTCTGGATCCTGCTCTGGAACATCTCGAATCCCTGGCGCGTGTACTCAACAAGGGGATCGCGCTGTCCGTACGCCTGTAGACCTATGCCCTCACGCAGATCCTCCATGGTCCTGAGCTGCTCCACCCATTGCATGTCTATCACTCTAAGAAGAACCAGTCTCAGAAAGCGGCCGATCTCCGGCCCCAGCAACAGGACCTTCGCGTCGTAAGCCGCTTTGAACGCCTTCGTTAATTGGTCCGACAACTCCTCCCTAAGGCCGGCGGCACCGACTATGGAAGCGATATCCACATCAGGCGCTATACTCCGGAGAAAGGTGACCAACGGGGCCAAATCAAGGTCGCTCTTCTTGGTGTTCTTCGGCCAGTACAGGTCAAGGGCCCGATCCAACACTCTGCCGGCCATATCCCACACTACCTTGGGGAGGTCCGCCTCGGAAAGCACCTTGGACCTCTCCTCGTAGATGACCTGTCTCTGTCTGTTTAGGACGTTGTCGTACTCGAGCACGTTCTTCCTGATGGAGAAGTTGTGGGACTCTATCCTCTTCTGAGCCGTCTCCACCGACTTTGCCACCAGCGGATGCTCGATGGGTTCATCGTCGGGAAAACCGATCTTCTCCATCACAGAGGACAGCATGTCTCCGCCGAAGAGCCTCATCAGCTCGTCTTCCAGGGATAGATAGAACCGGGACGAGCCCGGGTCCCCCTGTCTTCCGGTGCGCCCGCGTAGCTGGTTGTCGATGCGCCTGGCTTCATGCCTCTCTGTCCCAAGCACGTGAAGACCACCTAGTCCCACTACTTCTTCGTGTTCCGCGTCGGTTACCGCCTTGGCCTTAAGGTACAGTTCGCGATACCTCTCCCTGGCTTTCAGGACGGTGGCCGTAAACTCGTCCAGGTCCTTGGCTTGGGCGCGCTTGGCCACTTCCTGTGGCAAGACCTTCTCCGACGCCAACGCCACCACATCGGGCTCGAAGCCTTCCTGCCTAAGCGAACGTTTGGCCAAAAACTCGGGATTGCCTCCCAGAAGGATGTCAGTGCCCCGTCCGGCCATGTTGGTAGCTATAGTGACCTGGCCCTTTCGGCCCGCCTGCGCCACGATCTCAGCCTCGCGCTCGTGGTGCTTGGCGTTTAGCACTTCGTGGGGCACTCCACGCCTCTTCAAGAGGTCGGAAACCAACTCGGACTTCTCAATAGACCTGGTACCAACGAGGACGGGCCGACCTTTTTTGTGGCATTCGAGGATCTCCTCGACGACCGCATTGAACTTCATTTTCTCAGTCTTCCAGATGGAGTCGGTCAGGGTATCACGGATGAGTTCCCTGTTGGTGGGGATAACGACCACATCCAAGCCGTAGATTTCCCTGAACTCGGACTCCTCCGTCAAGGCAGTCCCCGTCATTCCGGCAAGCTTCTTGTACATCCGGAAGTAGTTCTGAACGGTGATAGTTGCCATGGTGTCAGTCTCTTCCCGGACCTTGACCCCTTCCTTAGCCTCTATGGCTTGGTGGAGTCCATCCGAAAACCGCCTGCCCGGAAGGATGCGCCCGGTGAACTCGTCCACAATGAGCACTTCTCCGTCCTTTAGGACGTAGTCCACGTCTCGTTGCATAAGCTCCTTGGCTTTTAAAGACTGCCTGATGTACGCGTAAGCCCCGATGTTTTCCTCAGTGTTCAGGCTGCCTATTCCCAGCCATTCCTCGGCCCTACTCTCACCTTCGTCTGTCAACGCGACGATCTTGCTCTTCTCGTCAACCGTGTAGTCCCGGTCTCTCTTCAAGACGACCGCGAGGTCCCTGTACTTTCTATAGACCTCCGTGGAGCCTTCGCTGGGGCCGGAAATGATAAGAGGCGTCCTTGCCTCATCGATTAGAATGGAGTCAACCTCGTCTATGATGGCGTAGTCCAACGCGCTCTGGACTACGTCTTCCAGCTGCCAGGCCATGTGGTCCCGCAAGTAGTCAAAGCCGAATTCAGTGTTGGTCCCGTATATGATTGGGCAGGTGTATGACCGCCTCTTCTCGACGTTTCCCATACCCGGCACCACCAGCCCGACATCTAAACCTAAGAACCTGTGGATTTGCCCCATCCACTCACGGTCTCTGCGGGCCAAATAGTCGTTGACGGTGACCACGTGGACGGTACTTCCGGCTACGGCGTTTAGGTACGAGGGAAGTGTGGCGACAAGTGTCTTGCCCTCACCTGTCTGCATTTCCGCGATTCGCCCTTGGTGGAGCGCCACGGCACCAAGGATCTGCACGTCAAAGGGCCTCATGTCCAATATTCTACGGGAGACCTCTCTGACAACGGCATAGGCTTCGGGAAGTATCTGATCGGGGCTCTCCCCGTTCTCGATCCGTTGCCGAAACTCCGCGGTCTTTTCTGCCAAGGAGCTTTCCGAAAGATCCCTCATGGCGGGTTCTAAGGAGGAAACCGCTTCTACTATCGGTTTAAGCTTGCTAAGCTCCCTGGCGTTAGGGTTCAGTAAATTACGAAAGAACGACAATGGCTCTCCCCCTCACGGGTAGGCGTGGTCCTCTTCTAGGCTTCTTCAGCCAATTCTACCATCAACCTGTGCGGGCGGAAAACCACGGAGCATTACGGAGAGAACGAGGAAAGAGGCGCCTAAGGCCAAGACTACGTCGCCGAGGCTGAAAACCGAAACCTTGCTCGACCACCACGACCAGCGGAACACATCGGCTAACAGGGTCAAGCGCATCCCCGGCAAGAGCGCCTGATGGGTGAGACTCGCGGACAGCCTGGCGGCTTCGACGAGGGCGTGTTGGGTGGAGATGTGTTCCAACTTGACGGGCATCCTACCTGAGTTGGCCATGACCACGGCCAGGTTCATCAAGGTACCGACCAAGACGGCCTTCATTCCCGGCAAACTGTAGTTGGCCTTGATTCCCGCCAACAAGCACCCGTAACACGCAAGGCTTACGAGGATGCAAAGTGCGGGGGTAGACGGGACTCTGCCCGACGCGAGACCCGCGCAATACCTTATGCCGTAGGAGCCGAGGATCCAAAACACGCCGCGAATTGGGAGGTCGCCCAAGCGGCCAAGTTTCCCGCCTAGTGCCAAACCGAGAAGCACGGAAGCAAGCACTAGAGCGGTGAACACCGGATCACTTCCCCTTGGAGAGGAGTTTGTCGATGACGGTTGTCATGGCCTTCACGATGTGGGGATCAAACTGAGTGCCGCTGCAACGCAGAATCTCCGCGCGAGCGTCTTCAAACGACATGCGCTTCTTGTATGGCCGATCGGTGGTCATCGCGTCAAACGAGTCCGCGCACGCGAGAATCCTGGCTTCCAGAGGTATCGCCTCTCCCGACAAGCCATCGGGAAAACCCCTGCCGTCCCAGCGTTCGTGATGATAACGGACCCAATCCTGGCCCCGGCCCAAGAACTTCATTCCCATCAGCATGTCGGCGCCCATCTTAGCGTGGTTCTTCATTTCCTCATATTCGTCAAACGTGAACGTCCCGGGCTTTTTCATAATCGCGTCACGGATTCCGACTTTCCCGACGTCATGAAGGAGACCGACGTAGCGGATGAGTTCAACGCGGTCGTCGGGAAGTTTCAGTTCTTTAGCCAGAAGGACGGCGTATTCCGCAACCCGCTCCGAGTGCCCGCGGGTGTAGGAGTCTCTGACGTCGATGGCGTTGGAAAGAGCCCCCGCCATTTCGGAGTAGGCTTCTCGCAGTTCTATGTACTTTTCCAACGAGTACTTGGCGACAAACAGCGGCAACAGGAAGATCAGGAGATACAGCGGACCGCCTTGGGCGCACACCATCACCATAAGTACGCCGAAAGGGAACAGGGCAAACATGTTGGGTAGGCTCCAGAGGATGTTAGTCCGCCAAACGCTTATGAGCGAGGTCCTTAGCATGAACGTAAACTCGATGGATACCAAGACGGCGTTCACCAAAGTCGATGCCGTAGCCGCCGCCACAAACCAGAGTATGTCGCGGCCTATACTAAAGACTCCCTGAACGCCTCCTAAGAACATGTAGACCCTGTGGAAAGAGTAGACCGAGAGGACAACCATTCCGCGGTTAAACAACACTATAGGCACAGGGACTTGGCCCCTCAGGTCTTTCTTGCGGATTGTCGCGAAGCACGCTATCCAAGCCCCCAATCCCGCACCGTGCAGAACCGCCACGGTGAACAAAAGCGGCCCGGATACTGATATGCTTCCTTCGCCGTGGGGTACGGGTACGGGAAAGTGCTCGCTAAGGAGGACCAGAACTAACAGGAAAAAGGCCTCTACGGGCTTCTCCAGGTTCGGTATATTTGTTGCCAAAACGTAGAGGCCCAGACTAGCCACGAGTAGGGTATACAGGGTTTCACCGGCCCCGAGCTTCCGCCTCATGCTTTAGTCTCTCCCAAAGTCGGCCGGCAGCCGACACTTCGCGCTACTAGCCAGCCTGCCAAAATGAAGCTCCTGCAAAAACCAAAGCAAAAATGGCAAGAACAGCTTTGAACAGCTTGTTCACGTGTGACCCCCCGGAATAGACGTTTCCGAACCGCTAAGCCGGATGTACGTCTCCGCTCGCAGGATGTCAGGCTGCCGACCTGACCAACACTTTCTACGCCGGGGAGCGATAACCTCTTTTCGACTACTTTCATTCGTCTCGTTCCATAATCTGCGCGAACCGTCTGTTTACCGCATCTAAAGTGGCCTTGACCACCGCTTCTCGTTCATCGTAGCTAACGGGACACGACCCGGTAAGTATCTGTTGATGTCCGAAAGCGTTTAGGACTATAGTCACAACTGCTACTCTAAGCGTCTTTGACACCATCACGCACACGTCTTGGAGGTCAAACGACACGTCCGAGGTAAGGTACTGCTCGAGCGCCCTGATGGTCGCGCGTGCCGCCGCCTGCAACCAAGCCCTTTGCGTGGGCTGGGCGACGTCGCTGCCTTTTACCTCGTTGGACCTCACTTTCAGATAAACGTTCACTTCGGCCAAGTCGTATTGGGAAACGATCTCCACTCTTCGAAGCTGGACTCTGTTGGTGTTCTTGGCTGACTCCCCGGCCCCGATTTGGGCGACCGAGATCTTGCGACGGTCCACAGCAACTCCGAAGGCGGCTATCAAGGAAGACTCAATGTCCCTAACGATGTACTTAACCGCCCTCCCCGAAGAAGCCAGGACGTGGATCTCGGCTATACCGTCGTCGCCCGCCAAGACAACGCGTGCGGTAATGACGTCCTTCACTTTCTTGAGGACTTCCTCATACTTCATCGTGGGGACCTTTCGCGTGTCTTCAGCCATTCTTCCACCTTCCCGATTCCGTTAGCAAAATCACCTGACTAAGGCCTCATTCGCGAGAGAGGATGAACGTGTTATGGCGATACCCGGAAGCCTCTCTCTCTTTCACTATCGTTTCGGCCATCAACCATAAACCGGCGGCTACCAGACTGTGACCTCCGAGGACTACAGGAATGGACGCCTCACACGCGGCCCTGGTGAACTCCCTCGTCCACTCATCTTTGATCAGGCGGTAGTTGCCCAAGTCAGAGTGAAAACGGTCCCAATCGCTCAGGCGTTTGCGAAGGTGGCCGAACATGACCCTGCTATCGATGAACGCCACGTCGCAGACTGAAGATAGATACTGGAAAAACCTCTCGGCCCCTAAGTCTTGAACCATGAACCCCAAAAGCGAGACGATCTCTGCCCTATCTTCACGCCCTAGTGCCTTCATACCTCTTTCTTCGGAAAATACGCGCATTCTGTGCACCATATTGGCGTTGATATACTGGATGACCGATGGTCCCACTCTTCCTATGACAGCCACCTCTTTAGAGGGTTGGCGGAGAACCTCGTAGGCCCTAAGAATGGTCGCTCGAGACCAATCCAGGGAGTCCACTATGACCTTAGTCCTTGGGCCGCAGTCCGGATGCATTCCCAGGATCAGAATGTCAGTGGGCGTGTCAAGGTCAAAATTGACCCTGCCCGAATTCGGTATCAGCATTCGCCTCATCCCGATATCCCGTAAGAGGGTCCCTAGTGGATTGTCTTTATCGGGAAGCTCGATTTCGTCGATGGCTCTGGCCGGCGTAAAGGCGACCAGGTCCGCCGACTGAACGTTGTTCATTATCACGACGTTGCGTTCGCGTTTTAGGGCCATGGCGATCTGCCCGAACTCGTCGGTGGTAAGGAGAGGCGCGGCAGCACCTCCCATGTATATGACGTTCTCTATTCCCCGCCGGACGATGGTCTCTCTGAGACGTCTACCAAAGTGGAACTTGGGAGACTCCGGACCCTCCAGATCGGCAAGGACGCCCATTCGACGCGCCCTATCTGCCAAATCCGGGTAATTGGTCGCGAGCACGACTTCTGAAATAGACCGGGTCAACAGGATTTTCTCCAGTGTGTCCAGTACGACTTCTTTTCTGATCCCGGCGATTATCCGGTCAAGTTCAGTCTTGGCTTGTCCACCTTCAAAAATCACCGCAGTCACCTTTGGCTGCAGCACAAGAACTCCTTCTTTCCTAGGGCCTGTGATCTACTCTTCGGGCTCGATGAGCCCGTAGTCTCCGTCTCTCCTCCGGTAGACCACGTTGACGGACGCCGTCTCGCTGTTCCTGAACACGTAGAAGTCGTGACCTAAGAGCTCCATTTGCATGGTCGCCTCTTCCGGGCTCATGGGCTTGACGGGGAACTTCTTCACTTTGGCGATGTGTCCGCCTTCCGAGTCCTCGCGGACGGAACCGTTTGGGAGTTCGCCCTTATCTCGCCTAAAGATCCTGGTCCGGTACTTCTCTATCTGTTTCTCCAGTTTCTCCATCACCATGTCAACAGCCGTTACGGCGTCGTGGGCTGTCTCTTCGGCCCTAAGCAGGTAACCGTTCAGAGGTATGGTAACTTCCAGCACGTAGTTGCCACGCTCCGTGGAAAATGTAGCCTGGCAGGACATCGGCGACTGGCGGAGATAGCGGTCAATCTTGGACAGTTTTTTCTCGGCGTATTGCTTGACCGCCGGGTTCACGTCTATATTCTTCCCTCTCACAATGATCTCCATGAGCGAACCTCCCGTTACCATTTGAGCTATAGTATTCCCTCTTGCGGGACTAAATCCTTCCAGTATAAGGGGCGGATATCACCCCCCTGCGTTACCGTTCATGACACGACTCGACCCCCCTTCGGGGCTGTTCGACCCATAGCGACAATCCACAACCATATCCCCAAGACCAAAACTGCGTCTAACTGCTTATCAACAGAGTTACGCACAGTATCCACAGGCGAGGGACGGAAATGTCTGTTGACTCGGCCTTTAGGGCATGCTATAGTTCGAGAACGAGCACCAAGCTCCAGGAGACGACGCCAACCGGGAGCCTGTCAAGGAATTAGGAGGAATGTCCCGAAATGCAAGGTAAAGTCAAGTGGTTTAACGCTGAGAAGGGTTACGGTTTCATAGAGCGCGAAGACGGCCCCGACGTATTTGTCCACTACACCGCGATCCAAACCGAAGGATTCCGCACTCTGAACCAAGGCGACCTCGTTGAATTCGACATCGTAGAAGGCCCGAAGGGGCTCCAAGCAGCCAACGTCGCGAAGGTTTCCTAACTACTTGGGAAATCAACCCCGGTCTTTTTGACCGGGGTTTTTCATTTTTCGAGATCGCCTTCGTCATTATTCGCCAAGATGTTAACGGCCGCTACTTCTGCCTGTCGAAGTTCGGCGGCCTGGGGAGCGCTCTGTCATAGGCGGAGAAAGCCTTGGCTTTGGCGGTGATGTCAACGATTGCCCGTTGGTCCGCGGCCATTTCCCGCCTTAGGACTTTGCCTATCTCTTCATCGATTCGGGATACCGCCAGCAGAATGTTCTGAACCGGTTCGCGAAGATCTTCAGGAAGACTCGCCAAATCGCCCGAGGCCTTCAGGACTTGAATCGCCTTGCCCTTTGGGTAATGGCGGCTCCGAGTAGGACGAAATCTCGCTCCGCCGCATGGCTGTAGGCAAGTTCCGACGCAGCCAGCAACTCTTTGCAGGCGGTCAGAATGCTCTCCCTATCAGGCGAAGGACCTCTGCTAAACATTTTTGTGAAGGAGTTCCTCCCAACCATCACGTAACTCGGTGATCACTTTCAAAACGTTCTCTACCATTACCGGATCTTTCCTGACGTTTGCCGACAATAAGGTCACGTAGGCGTAATCATAGACACTGGCCAAGTGCTTAGCCACGTCCCCTCCCAAGACCGGGTTCAAAGAACCTCGCAGTTCGTCTACAATGTCTTGAGCATGGAGAAGCCCCTTATTGATCCCGGTCAGATCGTTTTCTCTCATGCACATGAGACTGTCCTTCATGTTCCGTATAGCTTTCGTTGAAGAGCATGAGGACCAGTTCGCCGGGAGTGGCCGTCTCTACGCTCCTCGCCCTGTACGCGTTAATTGCCCTGTCACGCCCTACCGAGAACTGCCGGACCGCATCTATCAACCAAATCACCTTTTCGTTGTCATTGTCTATGCCGTAGTTCCATTGCCGGCGTTTAGGCTTGCCAGTTGTGAAGCAAGCCATGACTCCTTGCGTGTTTAGTCTCGAGAGCAAAACTTCCAGAGCGCTAAACTGCCTCTGCAGTAAGGATAGGCGCATATCCAGGCTGCGCTTCTTATTAGCAATCTCAGTGACAGCGCCTCGTCTTCCTTCTCGATCTGAGACTTTCGCATGGGAAGATAGCCGTCAGCGGCGGAGTATCGTCTTACGGCCGTTCGGAGCGCGTCTAGGATTCCTGCGTTTTCTCCGTAAACCTGGACCTCGGTCACTCGCGAGTGCAACCCATCGTTAGAGTCGTTGCACACTAGGCGGACCCTATCTGTCGTAACTGCCGAAAAGCTGAGGCTTATGGTCCCTTGGACATTGCCTGTAACCTGGCCGACGGTTACCCAAGCCACACCGTCCCAATATTGGACATCAAGATTCTTGAGACCGTATTGAGCAGCCGGCAGCGAGTCGGAGTTCACTGTACCAACGAGCAAGCGATCGATGGTCTTTGGCCCGGAAAACGTGATCTCAAGGGTGTCGGGGAACTCCCCGGGTGTATCGTCCTGCCATCCGCTGCCTGCGCCCCATACCAGCGAAGAGGTATCTCCGTCAATCACGGTTTCGGGATCAAAGCCTAAAGCGGTACTGGAAGCCGACACGGTGGCCCCCGTGGAACTATGAGCTACGTTTACAGCCTTTGCCCCAAACAACGTGGCCACGGCGTCCCGGTTTTCCGCGAGAGCTTTGGCCAGTTTCGCTTCGTCCAGGCTGAGCTTCCCGTCTCTGCTGTAGTTGCCTACGCCGCCAGTGCTTAGCCCAATCTGGCTCGCATACTGAAAACCGTCTGGAGCTCCCTCAACCCTCTTGAATAAGACGCTCTGGATGTCTCTGGTTAATCGCTGCAGTAGGGAATCCCCGAATAGGAGCCCGCCTTTCTTGGCCTCGTCATCCCACGAGTTGTACTTCTTGATGGTATCTATAAGCGAGTTGTACTCGGTAATAAAGGCTTTCACTTGCGTGACAACCGCTTGGTCATCGTAGCCTACCGTTATCGTGGCCTTTCCTCCAAGCCCGGTTTCGGCGTTTACCGCCGCCAGAAGGTTCAGCGTGACTCCGGGAATAGCATCGGAAACGGTGTTGCTATTTCTCGCGAAAGTGACCCCATTGATGATGAAAGAAGCGTCTGAGGCAGCGCGCGTTTCGTTTACGACTCCGCTTGAGTCTGTGACCCCTAGCTGTGTCCATCCCGCTTCGCCGCCAAACGACATCTGGTTAGATGTGCCTTGCTTTTCCGCGGTGAGGGCCAGCTTGAACTCACCGGGTTTGACCTGTAACACCGATGCCGACACTCCAATGCCCTCGACGCTGTTGATCTTGGCTGCCAGCGACTCGAGCGTCTCCGCACCGGTCAAGGAAAGCGTCTTTCCGTTCAGAGATACGTCGCCCGTGATGCCCAAAGCCGTGTCAGAGGTAAGAAAGGAATCGGATGTGACCACCTGGCTTCTGGCGAGGGACAGGACTTCGATCTCGTAGGACGCGGGCGGTGCCGAAGCTAATGCTTTCGCCTCCACGACCGCAGAATCGGATACTGACGTGGTCCTCTGGCTGAAACCCGTCACGCTCAACAGGGGAGTCAGTTGGGCTATTAGGGAATCCAACTTGGTCTTTACCGCATCCCAGGCCCCTTTGCGGGCCAGAAGAGTGGTCTGTTTGGCCTCAAGGTTATAGAGCGGCTGGCGCTCCACCTGCATGAGTTCGCTAATGAGCGTCTCAGTGTCGAGACCCGATACGCCCAAGGTTATCCCAGTGCTCAATAGCGGGTCCTCCTTTCCGAACCTCTGTGGCAAGACGTGGTGAACACACTCTGTCTATCGGAATTTACGCTCTACTGCTTGAGTGAACCGGGGGAGTTTACTCGCCTTTTACTTTGTCCTTGAGGGTAGCTATGTCGAAGGTAGGGTCCTTAGCGAGGTCCATTTCCAGAGCGACTTCACGCTCAACTTCTTCTCTCAACACCTTTGTGCCGGGAGGGGCAGTGATGCCGAGCTTCACCAAAGACTTAGAGCCCTTACCCCGTATCTCGGTGACGGTTATGATGACGTCGTCCCCTATCTTTATTGCTTGTCCCCGTTTTCGGGTTAGAACGAGCATTGATTACCCCGTCCTCTTGATGAGACTCTCGATGGTTTGAAACACTTGGTGCTTGGTACTATACTCCGATGACGTTACGATAACCTGCTTCCCCAGTCTTTTTACGGGGTTTATAACTAACGGGGCTTGAAGGTTGGCGGTCATCTTGCGGATATCAGCCGGAACCGTCACTACGCCCAGCGTGATGAGATCATTTGGGGACTCTCCCTGAAGGTGAGACAAGTCAGATGGGCAAAACTCGGGATCGTAGTCTGGAAACGCCTCATATAGAGCTAAAGTCACGAACCCCAGGGATGGCTCCTTAACAGACTGAAGCCATTGAAGCACGCTGTCTCCTCCCCCGAAGTCTAGGATCACGTAGTCTTGGTATTCAGGGAAGCCTATGAGCCCGTTCGGAAAGTTGATGACTCTCGACGGGTCGATGTCCAAGGGGCCAAATCTCTTGGTCTGAACTTGCATGACGGAAAACCCCCCTAAGCGAGTACGGCAGGAAGCTATCTCAAGTGGTCTAGGAGCGTCGGTTGAATCAGCCTGGCGCCCACGCCCAGAGCGGCCTGATAGGCGGCCTCGGCTGACTGAAGCTTGATCAGCAGTTCTGTCAGATCAACGTCTTCCGCATTGGACAAGAGCCTCTTGTACTCCAGATCAAGCGACGTCATCTTCCCATTGAGCATTTCGAGGCGGTTCATCCTGGCCCCGTTCTCCGCTCTTTCGGACAAGACGGCGTCAGCCGCTGCGGCCAAGTTGTCACGAGCTGCCCTCATCTGGGCTATGTCGTGCGTGTTCAGGCCGTTTTCCAATGCCTCCAAGTCGCTTGACAGCTGGTTCAATAGCCCGGTCAAGTCGTTCACCGTGACTGTAAGGCCAGGACCCACTTTCCACACCGGCAAGGTCCCGACAAGAAGGCTCTTTCCTTCCATGGTGCGCCGGGCGATACTATCGACCTCATCTCGGAGCTGGTGTATCTCCATGGCTATGTAAGATTGGGCGTCGTCGGGGGTAGTCGCGGTTTCTCCCTGAATCGCAAGGTCCTGCGCTCGGGTGATTATTTCGTTGATGTTTCCTAAAGACTGCTCCACTTGGGACATCCAGGACACCGCCCGGTCCGCGTTCCGAAGATACTGCTGGTTCAAGGCGATGTGGTGCCGTAAAGCGATGGACCGCTCCACCCCGATTGGGTCGTCTTGCGGCTTGGAATAGTTCATGCCGGTCGTAAGCATGTCTTGAAGCTTCGCCAGATGGGACTCGGCGTGATTCACACTGTATAGGTAATTCCTCTCAACGCTTCGGTCGGTCACTCTCACTGCTGCCGCCTCCCTTCGCCTGCGTCACCTGCCGGCGACGCCCATTCTGCTGATAATGGTGTCTATCATCTCATCGGCCATGGTAATCACCCTGCTGGCCGCGTTGAAAGCGTGCTGCTGCCTTACCAGGGTGGCGACTTCCTCATCGATTGAAACCCCGCTAATGCTGTCCTTCCGGTTCTGAAGCTCCTTGACCAGGATTTCCTGAACGCCGAAGCCGCTTTCGACTTTCTGCCCTATAGCGCCGAGCCTGCCGATAATCGCCGTCCACATATCGTTGTAGGTTGGTCCCGCGCTCGCGTCATCGCCTTCGAGCCGGTTTGCGATGGCCAACGCCACCGAACCGTCCAGCGGGTCCCCGGACACACCTGACGCGCAGATGGTGCTGGGGTCGGCCACTATCCAGGGCGCCACTTGTGCCGAATGGAGGTAGTCTGACCCGTCGGTAACAAAAAAGTCTCCGGGCGCTCCGGTTATGGGAAAACCGCTCCCGTGGATGGCGTTGATCTCGTCCACCACGGTCTTAAAGAGGTTCTCCAACTCGGCTTTGAAGTCTTGGACCAAAACGTCCCTGGCTTCCTTGTAGCCGCCGATCTTTCCGCCAACGGACGGCATCACCGTGTACTCCCCGGGAGCGCTGATCCACCTAAGCTCCGTGCCGCCTAAACCGAAGGAAACCTCCATCTTGTACCAGTGGTTTCTGTCCACCAAGGGAAACCCGTTTACCGAGACTCTCAAGGAGTCGCCGTCGGGGATGTGAGTGACCGTGGCGCCGGTCAACTCGCATATCTCGTCCAGAAGTGCGTCCCTTTGGTCCATGAGGTCACAAGCGGGCTCCTGCCTGGCTATAGCTCTGGAGATCTCCAGGTTGAGGCTCACAATTCGTTCGCTCAAGAGATTCACTCGTCTCACGGTCGCATCGATGCTGGCTTCGAGATCCAACGACAGGGCGTCCACTTGTCCGCTGATGTGTTTGAACATATCCGCAGGACCTACCCGCTCCATCACCTGAGCACGAGCGCTCGCCGAACTGGCGTCCACGCTTAAGTCGTGCCACGCGGACCAGAATAGGTCCAGGGAAGACCTAATGCTTGAGTCCGACGGTTCGGAGGCTACCACCTGTAGGTACTCCATGACTTCTTTCTCCACTTCAAAAGCCGCCTTCTTGCCGGATTCGGACCTTAGCACCGAGTCCACGAACCGGTCGCGCAGCCTGCGGACATCCGCCACCCTGACGCCCGCTCCCGATATAGTCGCTTGCCTTTGAATGATGGGCTCCAGCACCGCTTCTTGACGGGAATAGCCAACTGTGGAGGCGTTGGCCACGTTATGGCTTGTAACATCCATGGTCCGTTTGGCTGTCATGAGAGCCGATCTGCCTATCTCGAAAATGGAGAACGTTGACACTTAGGATACCACCTCCAGACCCTACGACTTACGGTCGAAGACTAGCGGCATGGCGAGGGGAGTCCCCTCATAGCCGCTCTGTTGCGGCAACAAGACCCTAAACCCGTGTTGAACTACTTGTAATGAAGACTTCGCTAGCGCCATGTTGACCTCGTTCAGGCGCTTGAGTCTAAGGAGCCGCTCTCTCACAGTGCCCCGAACATCTCCCGCATCGTCGCTAGGACCCTCAAATGGATGAAGCCGGACCCGCTCACTCTCGAGCCGGTCCAGCTTCGCCACCAACTCCAGTTCTGACGACACAAGTTCCGTAAGTCTGGGGACATCCCCCGTTACAAGGACGTCCTTCTTCTCCTCGGATAGGCCTATGAGCCCATCGAGGACGGGAACCATTTCAGACAAAAGGAAACTAAGGGTTTGAGAAGTCGCCATTACATGAAGCACCGCCCGTGTGGTAGCAGGTGTGTGTCTATTTGATCTTGTCCGCGATCATCCTGCCCAGCATTCTATCCGCTACTTCTGTGGGGTCCACCTTGTAAGTGCCGTCTCGAACTGATTGAGACAGCTCCTGGACTCTGTCCGGTCTTAGATCGGGAAGCTTCTTAATCTGTTCCTTTACCTTATCCAAATCGGCCTGACTGAAGGACAGCTTGATCCTGTCGGAGGAGATGCCGCTATCGGGCGCCAAGCCCTTGGGAGCGGCTTGGATGGCGTTTTGAGCCTTATACACCTTTACAATCTGACCGATTTGGGCTCTTGAGATCCTCACCTTGCATCATCCTTTTGGTCAACTCGTGCCGTCCATGGGATTCATCGGAAAGTTTCCCGCATCGTTTAGCTTAACGATTGCGGAGCCAGACTAAGTCTTTCGCCTATTAATGATATCATTGTAGTACATCCTCTGGGAGGACTCGACCGCGCACTCGGCCTTTCGGGTCATAACCGACGGCTGCAGCTTCCTCTGGCACTCGGCGCATATCACTAATCCCGACGGTATCGGCTTCCTGCATATCCTGCAAACCAGTTCTCCCTTTAGAACCGGGTTCACTTGAGCCAAGAGTCCCCTTCTCAGGAAATCGGTAATGAGCTCAACGGGCACCCCGGTATCTTTGCTGGCTTCGGGCACGGTAGCCCTCGGATGTTCCAGCAAATACTCCTTAAGGATCGCGTATTGACCTTCTTCTTTCTCGCGGCAATCCGAGCAAATCGGCACCCCAACGTAATAGAAGAGTCTGCCGCACCTACGGCAGTTGCGTAGCTCTGAACCCCTCATTTTCGCTACCCCCACTCATTGCCGGACAGTCCTGGCGACTGTGACCCCCAAGACCGCCTTCGCTCCCATGGACTTGGCCACTCTTGCCGCCTCATCCAAAGTAGCGCCGGTCGTCATGACATCGTCCACCAGAAGCACCGTTTTCCCCGCCATATCAGTCGTGCCATTGGGAAACATGGAGCCTCGCAAGTTTCCCCATCTCTTAGTTCGACCAAGAGCCGCTTGGTGTTCACCCCTTTTGGCGCGAGTTAACACATTCACCGTGGGAATCGAGATGCGGCGGGAGACTTCCGCGGCTAGGTCCTCGGACTGGTTAAAGCCTCGGACCGCCGCGCTCTTGGGATCGAGGGGAATGGGAACGATCACGTCCACCGGCCCTAGGGGCTTGGCTGTCTCAGCGACGAGCGTGCCGAGAGGACGAGACAACCAACGTTCTCCTCCGTACTTCATCCGGGCGATGGCGGAACGAAGGTTCCCCCGATACAATCCCGCCGAACGCTGGTACAGAAAACTGTGGAGCTGGCGAAGGCAGTCAGCGCAGCACCGGAGTGGGGACCGGACGGGCGTGCCGCAATACATGCACACGTTGGACATATCAAGAGCTATTTCCGCCCGGCATTCCGGGCATACTCCAAGGTCTTCCGGATCTATTGTCGGTTTTCGGCATAGAGCGCAGTTGTTCGAGGTGCCCCACAATGCCCACGAGAGGGTGTCTACCAGGCGTCCCAAAACGGACATTCGTCTCACCTAGTCACCTCACTAGATATGCATCACCATGTCCGGTTCCCGGTCCGGTAAGTGAAGGGTCACAAGCCCGTCGCGCTGAAGAAACCCCGCCAGGGTTCCGGCCTCTTCAGATCCATCTTGTAGCAGGACCGCGATCTCGAAAGGAGTCCCTTTAGCGAACCCCAGTTTCCAGTGGAGCCGGCGGACGGTCCATTCCATGAGATGAGGGCTTGAACTTACTATCAGCAGTACTCGAATGAATCCGGCACCCGGCGAGAGTAGGTTCGCCCGGTTCACTTCCAGAATACACCAGAGACATATGATCAGCAAGGTCATCTTTTGAGGTGTAATCAAAGAGTTCCCCCCTCGGCAGTATATGCTCGGGAAGGGAACTTTGGCTTTGACCGGCTTTCGTACCTGTAAGGTGGGCCTCTAGACGTACCTCAGGATGGTGTCTTTGAGATCAAGCTTCTCCCAGGGTAGGTCGAGGTCATCTCGCCCGAAATGGCCGTACGTGGAGACTTGTAGATATATGGGCCGCCTCAACTGGAACCTTTCGATGATGGCACCGGGGCGGAAGTCAAAGGCTTTGCTTACGGCCTGCTCCAGCAACTCCTCGGGGACCTTTGAAGTGCCCTTTGTGTCGACCGCTACAGCCACAGGCCTGGCAACTCCGAGGACGTAAGAGACCTGGATCTCGCACTCTTTCGCCAAACCCGCCGCCACTACGTTCTTAGCCACATACCGGGCCGCGTAAGCGGCGGAGCGGTCCACCTTGGTGGGGTCTTTGCCCGAGAATGAACCTCCCCCATGGCCAGCGAAACCGCCGTATGTATCGGCGATGATCTTCCGGCCCGAGAGGCCGCTGTCTCCTTGTGGGCCGCCGACCACAAACCTACCGGTGGCGTTAACCAGTATTCTTGTCTTGTCGTCCATCAGGTTCTTGGGAATGGTCTTATCGATGACTTCCGCCAGGATGTCGCGCCTAATGGTCTCAAGTCCCACATCCGCCGCGTGTTGGGCCGACACTACAAGAGTGTCGATCCTGTAAGGCACGCCGTCCTGGTACTCCATAGTCACCTGAGTTTTGCCGTCCGGACGAAGATAAGGCACTATTCCTTCATGCCTCACGGCGGCCAACCGTCGGGAAAGCCTGTTGGCCAAGTGAATCGCCATAGGCATGTAAGTCGCGGTCTCGTCGCAAGCGTACCCAAACATCATGCCCTGGTCTCCCGCTCCGAGCGTGTCAGGCATCTCGCCTTCTTTGGACTCCAGCGAACGGTCCACACCCAAGGCGATGTCCGGCGACTGCTCCTCAATAGCGGTTAGCACAGCGCAGGTATCGGCGTCAAACCCGTACTTCGCGCGAGTATAGCCGATCCTCCTAAGCATTTCCCTAACGGTATAGGGCATATCTACGTAGCAGTCGGTAGAGATCTCCCCCGCCACTAGGACGAATCCAGTCTTGACCACACATTCACACGCTACCCTGGCTGAGGCGTCTTTAGCAAGAATGGCGTCTAGTATGGCATCGGCTATCTGATCGGCCACTTTGTCAGGGTGCCCCTCGGTTACGGACTCGGACGTGAAGTACCTCCGACCTTTTCCAATGGTAGGCAAGGCAAAACCTCCTTATGGCAGGCTTCTATCAGCAAATGGATGTTAACACCAGGGGTGGAAACCTGTCAATTTGGCACGGGTTCTAGGTCAATAACTGTGGGATCTGCTCCTTAGGGCAGCACCCAACGAACGCTTTCTTCAGGAAGCTTTCTCGGTTCCTGAACCCGAAGCCGAGCCTCTTGATCATCTTGACTAAGGTGATCTTGCCTTCAATGTACCCGTTTGTGTATCGCCGGCCCTGCCCTGTGTAGTAGGCCAGGTTTAGGAGTTCTTCACGCCAGTTGCGGACTGTGTTTGCCCAGACTTGCCCTTCCGCGTTGGCGGCGCTCTCCGCGTTGATAAGCCATCGCGACAGTTCCTGCCTGGCCTCGTTCTCGTTCTTGAGCCGCACGATCTTCCTTAGGTCTTCCTTGAGCAAGTAGATCTCGTAAAGGGCGGAGAACCTCCGCCGAATCCACTCCAGTTCTTTTACCTGTTTAGGTGTTAGTTTCTCTCCGGGCTTCACCAGAACGTACTTGGAAATCGAATACCCGGAGCCATCCTGCTCTATCAACCGCGCCTGGTCGACCCGCCTGTTAGCGTCCTGGATGACGTGGAACGGATCCACGATGACCTTGACCTCCGGGAACACCCTCTTAACCAGTTTGCGCCATGCGTCCTTCATGTCGATCACGAAAGCTTCTACAGTCACTCCGGAGTCTTTGAGAGCCCTTAGGTAGCCCTCGATGGTACGGACCAGGTCATTGTCCAACAGAGTCAGGATCCTTTTGGTAGGTGCCAGTTCACCTACCGCGCACATGAAGTCCTGATGTCTGTAAGAAAGTTCGTCCAGCGTAAGCACCACCGGTTCTCCAGTTTCCGGCAGGATGCCCGTCCCCACCCGCTTCATCAGCACCCGCCTCACCCGGTGTGCTTTCAGGTCGAGGAGTTCAGCCACTGACCCGTAGTTCATCCGTCTCGAGTATTTGACCAGCATCTCGACGGCTTCATCGCTGAGCCTCGCCCAGCGCCTCACGCCCTCTGCTCCGCAGGTGACGGTCTTGCCGCACTTCGGACATCGAAGACGGATGGGCGTCCAGCTCAGATACACCCATCGACCGGCAACGAACATGTGACGTACTTTCCGTTTTGGCATCAATTGGTGCCTGTGCAGGCCTTGGTGATCGCACCGCGGGCACCTACGACGCATTCTTACCTTAACTTGCAGTTCCAGAGATCTTTGCGAATCCTGCTTTTCCAGTTGTCGAGCTACCGCGAGCATGATACTTTCCTTCATGAGGGCACCCCTTTCGTGTTTTGCTCGTCACAAACCACAATTGGATGTGCCCTCACTTTTTCCCTACGAGCCGATCCCTCGGCTCATCTCGAAGATCCCACAGTCTTTACTCTAGAGCCTTTGGCACGGCGAAGGCTATTACTGCGCGGGCTGCCTCACTGTCTCCTACAAAAACCGAGCCCTGGGCGCGGCCTACTCCCCGCCTCATGCTCCCCATGGTCATGACGGCTCGAAGTGTCTCGCCGGGCCGGACGGGCCTCTTAAAGCGAGCTTGCTCAACTCCCGCCAAGAGGGCAACTTTGCCTTTCATGTTCTCCAAGGAAAGCAACGCTAGGGCGCCGGCTTGCGCCAACATCTCCAAAATGATCACGCCCGGAAGTATGGGTTCCTGTGGGAAGTGGCCTTCAAAGAGGGGAAGGTCCTTCGGGACGTCGTATTCGGCGATGGCTCTTCCACCGGGTTCAAGGGAGATAATGCGGCTAATAAACAAAAAGGGCGACCGGTGCGGCAGTATAGACTCGATTGCGGCTTTCATCTGTTCTTTGTTCAACTGGTTCATCCCCCGATATCATCTCGGGGAATACTTCGCCACTCCTTCGTAGATAACCTTTGCCAAACCTATTCCTCCGGCTTGTGCCCATTTCTGCCCCATTGCCTGTTGGCTTATGGCGTCCCAGCCACCCAGGTCGACACCGGCCGACTTGGACATCTCTCTCCACAGAAGAGACAGAAAGATGGCTTCAAAGTCCTGACAAGCCTTCATTGTCTTCGGGTCGACGTCCTTTCCTTCGGCTGGGAAAGACGCCGATCTTATCCGTGCCGCGATAGTATTCTCAGATTTTACCGTACTTACGTACATTTAATTCACCCCGAGAGGAAACTCAGCTCTTGACGTTGTTGGCGATGGCCCACATCTGATCCGCAGTCTCCACGGTCTTTGAGTTAAGCTCGAACGCTCGCTGAGCCACTATCAGGTTCACCATTTCCGAGACAATATCCACGTTTGACGTCTCCAGGTAAGAGCCTCTCAAGACTCCGGCGCCATCCTCTCCCGGGGTAAGCTCCAGCGGCTCTCCGGAAGCCCTGGTTGCGACGTAGAGATTGCCTCCGATAGCCTCCAAGCCCGCGGGGTTTTGGAAGACGGTCAGCGTGATGAACCCGAAGTCCTGGGCAACCCCGTCAAGCCGGCCTACTACCGCCCCGTTCTCCAAGATGGCTATGTCCGTGGCTCCCGGTGGGACTTGAACTCCTGACCCTGACAGCGCATAACCTGCGGAAGTGACGAGACGCCCGGTCCCATCTAGCCTGAAAGACCCGTCCCTAGTAAACGCTTGTCCCCGGCCGGTCTCCACCGCGAAGAAGCCTTCGCCTTCGATTGCCGCATGCAGAGGATCTCCGGACTGCTCTATGTTACCTTGGCCGAACATGCGCTGGGTTGCCACGGTACGGGACCCGTTGCCCACCGCTGCCGTGGAACCGATGCCCATAGGGATGTTCGCGTAGTAAAGATCTTGGAACTGGACTCTCTGTTTTTTGAAACCGGTAGTGTTTACGTTGGCCAAGTTGTTGGAGACGGCGTCTATGAGAAGCTGCTGGGAGGTCATCCCGGTAGCGCCTGTCCACAGTGCTCTTATCATTACTGGATTTCGCCCCTTCTTACGTGAACTCGACTAGACTCTGCCGACTTGGTTTACGGCCTTGTCGGTGGCGTCGTCGTGAGACTTTATGGCTCGCTGCGCTGCCTCGTAAGAACGCATAGCCCTTATGAGGTTGACCATTTCGCCGACGGGATCTACCGAGGACTTCTCGAGAGCGCCGCACATCAGATGAGGGACTTCTACGGTCCCCACATTGGAGTCATCGGCGATGAAGAGGGAGTTGCCTTCTTTGACCAAATCATCTTCGTTCAAGACCCGGACTACCCGGAGGACATCTATGGCGGTGTCCCCGTTCATCACTGTCCCGTCTTCGGATATGTAGCATGAACGGCCGGAGACCTGTATGGCTCCGTTTTTCCCTAGCACCTGAAACCCGCCTGCCAGGAGCTTACCGTCCCCGTCGATCTGGAGGTCCCCGCGGCGCGTGTACCTGTTTCCCGAACTAGTCTGGACGCACAGGTATTCGCCCGCGGGCAACGCGATATCGAGGGCATTACCTGTGGTCTCCATAGGTCCCACACCGCGGATAGTCTCTACATCTTGGATTACGGTTCCGCCTGTGTATCCGCCAATAGGAACCGAGAAACGGGAGGGCTCGCACATGTACATCAGAACGTCGTGGAAACTCGAAAAGACCGCTTTGTCTTTGTTGAACGCCGCCGTGTCGGCATTTGCCAGGTTGTTTGCGATTACCTCTTGGTTTAGCACCTGGGCTCGCATGGCCATGACACCTGACAGAATTCCTCTTATCATCTAGACTCCCCCCTTCTCCTTATCGAGAGACAAGGAGAAAAGCTGAGCCTTTTTTCCTAAACAGAAATCTTCTTTATGTGGCTCTGATAAGTGGAGATAGCTTCGAGGACCTTTTCCGTGCCCCTAGCGACGCATGAAACGGGGTCGTCCACCACGTTCGCGGGTAATCCGGTCTCGTGGGAAAGGAATCGGTCCAAGCCGTCAAGCAAGGCGCCTCCGCCTGTGAGCACGATCCCTCGGTCCACGATATCCGCCAAGAGCTCGGGAGGGGTGCTGTCGAGCACTTGCCTTACGGCCCGCCGGATAGTCCCCAGAGGCTCGGAGATAGCTTCGCGAAGCGTGTACGAGTCGATAATCAGGCCTCGTGGAAGCCCTGTCACCAAGTCCCTGCCCCTTATCTCCGTTTCTTTGCGCTCCTCGGGCATGGCCGAACCGATGGCCATCTTGGCCTGCTCGGCCGTATTGTCGCCGATAACCATGTTGAAGGCACGACGAACGTATCTCACGATGGCATCGTCGAAAGCGTCACCGCCGACTCTCGTGGAGATCTCTTTTACCATTTCGTTCATGGAGAGCACCGCTATATCGCTAGTGCCGCCTCCAATGTCTACGATCATATGACCGCGGGGACACGAAATGTCCAGACCGGCGCCAAGGGCGGCTAGGATGGGCTCCTCCATTAGATAGACCTGACTGCCTCCTGCCTCTCTCCCTGCTTGGGCCACAGCGCGCCTTTCTACGGAAGTGATGGAGGCGGGGACCGCGAGAAGCAATCGAGGACGGCCGAGACTAAAACCAGGGGTGCTCTTAGCCAAGAAGTACTTAAGCATGATCAGCGTGACGTCGAAGTCGGTGATCACGCCCATTTTCAACGGGCGGATCGCGGATACGTCAGCGGGGTTTTGCCCATCATCCGTTTGGCCTCTTGTCCCACCGCGATGACCTCTCGGGTGCGGTTGTTTCTCACCACGATCGAGGTTCGCGGCAGACAACGCCTTTGCCGCGACAAACACCAACACACTGCACGTTCCCAGGTCTATACCTATATCTCTGGCCATTGACGAAATCCCCCGGTGTTGTCTATTTCGGGAGAGTTCGACGAAACGTGTACCTGTTCCTTCCAGAAAAATGCGATAACCCAGGAGTTTAAGTCGAAAGTCCCCTGGGTTATGAACCAAACGTGGATGGCTTAACTAGTCCGGGGCGTTGTACTTCTTCTTTGTGGCTTCACCTCCCCTTATGTGCCGCTCCGCCTTGTTTAGGTCCAACACTTCCCGGACCATTTTGGCCAGCTGCGGACGGATCTTTGGCAGTCTATCTGTGACATCCTTGTGAACCGTGCTCTTAGACACGCCGAACGCGCGGGCCGTCTCGCGGACTGTGGCATGACTTTTTTCTATGTACTCGCCCACATCGACCGCGCGCTTCCATATGACGTCATTCATGGCCCGGTCCCTCCTTTTCGAAGGTTCGCTAATGTATATGCCCAGGGGTTCGGATCATTCGGCTTTATGAAGCCCAAGAACGTCATCTAGCCTGGGTTAGATAGTCTGCCGGATTTTCGGGGTCGCCATTCTTAATGATGCGGAAGGTTAGCGCTTGTCCAAAGAGGTTAGCGATAGTCTCCCCTTGAGAGACTTGGTCACCCACGCGAAACGCGGGAACGTCAATGCCACCGTAATCGGTCACGATGCCTGAACCGTGGTCGACGACCATGACTTTGCCCCACAATGGATCGGTCTCGATGGCAAGGACGGTTCCGGGAAGAGATGCCCGTACGTCCCGGCGGCTCTCCCCGGTGATTCGCACACCTGAAAGGTAGTGCCACTCTCCAAGGTCTTCAGCGTAAAACCATCCGGGCTCTTCAGTTATCTCTCCAAAACACGGCCAAGCTAGATCTCCGAGATCGACTACTAGAGCCAGGGTTTCAGTTGCATCCTCTGTTCCTTCCGCCGGGCCCTCGGAAGACTGGGCAGAGCCGTCCGGCTTATTGGGTTCGCCTGAAGCGCCTTCACCTGGCCCTTGGGGGCTTTCCTCGCCGGAAGGAACCACCGGCGGCGGGTCCGTTGAAGAAGTGCCGGAATCCCCTTGCCCACCGATCCCCGACGGAATCGTATAGTCGGGCGTAAGTACCGGAGGAGCGTTCTCCCAGGCAGACGCCAATCCCATGTAAACTCCGCACGCGAACAAGGCGAGACAGCACACGGTCACCCATGCGATTCGTGCGACATTAGCCTGCTCGCCCAGAGTCTTGCGCCGCCGGCGCCGGCTCGCGGTTTTCTCGCTCTGGTCCTTCTCGGCCTGTCCCACTGGGTCTCGCTCCCCAGGGTTCTGCTCCTTTGGATTCTGCTCCATGGAAAGGAAACACCTCCGGCACTTATGATTGCCATAATTTGCCGGAGGTATTCACTCCACCGGTCTGTAGTTACTCCTCGAATATCTGAGCTACCTGGGCTCCTTTATAGTAGTAGGAGAGGATCTCGGAAAAGGTCCGCCCATCGTCGGCCATACCCATGGCGCCGTACTGGCACATTCCCGATCCGTGACCGTATCCCTTGACCTGGAACACCACCGAATCTCCCTTGGTGGACCAAGACAGATGAGTCGACTTGAGGCCCAACGCCATGCGGAATTCCAGCCCTCTCATGGTCTTGCCGTTAACCGAAACCTGTTTGATTCTCCCCGTTGGAGACACCGCGGTAACCGAAAACGCCTGGTTCCCCTTGATCGCGGATACGGGAACGCTGGCGCCGGCTTGTGCCAGCTTCGACGACACTTCAGAGGCGCTCAACGTGACGTTCTGCGCGCGATAGTAAGGCGAGTCTTGGCAAAAACTGCAAGGTACGCTTTGCAGGTAGGGCAGGTCTTTGCTCCAGACGTCTTTGGCCGCTTCGGTGTGCCCGGCGCACGTCGAGTGGTAGACGACATCGCACGGAACGCCGTCGTACGTGAGTATCATCCCCCGGGTTTCCTGGCACGCTTTTTCGATCTTTGGCCAGTTGAGCCAGAAGGCCATAGTGCCCCAGCGCTCCTTGAAAAAACTTTCCGGGTTCCAAGCCTGATCAATTCGGTGGTCCGACGTAACGTCCGCATCGGTTCTGGACGGTTTGCCTCCCAATACCCGCATTTTCTTGACGGCCACTGTCCTCGCCGCGACTGCCTGGGCCTTAAGCGCCTCCAAGTCAGCCGATGCCGGCATTTCCGAGGCCACGACACCCTTGATGTAGGTTTCCAGGTCCATGGTCAGTATCTGGCCGGTGGGGGCGTAGTAGACATCAATGGTGAGCAGAGGGTCGGACCCATGGGAGGTCCCGGTTCCCGGCGGCGTAAGCCCTCCTGATGAGGCGTCCGGCATACCGAGCATAACGCCGCAGACGAAAAGAAGCAGATATACTACTCGTTTCACGAGCTCCGACCTCCACCTGAAGTCTCTTGGAAACATCCCAATCGGATAGCTCCCTATAGGTATTGGAGGAGGCAACCGTTTTATGACTACTTGAGACGGTGGCCCGGCGACAACGACCGGTGCCTGACGCGACTGCCGGACAAGTGTCGACAGGCAGCAGTCAGACTGGCTGCGATCAACGGTGGCCGATACTTACCGAGGAGATGACTATCGGCAGATGACAGTTGGGTCCTAAGTGTCAGCAGGCGACAGTCAGATTGGCCGTAAGTGCCGGTGGCCGACACTTACCGAAGAGGTGACTATCGGAAGGCGATAATTAAGCTTGAATATAGAGGGGCCGAAAGAGCTGTATGCCGCAGAAGCAGGCTACCGCACGGAATTCCTGTCGGTCAGCGCCTAGCCATACCCACGTAGCGCCTAGGAGGGTCGCTTTCGATGTCTGCCCCCAAAGCGCGCAGCTTATCGACGAAATCGCTGTATCCGCGCTCGATATGCTCGGTGCCGGTAATCTCAGTCTCTCCTTCGGCGGCTAGTCCGGCCAAAGAGAGAGCGGCGCCTGCCCTCAAGTCCGTAGCCTGGACTTGAGCTCCGGCCAAACGCGGGACGCCTTCAATCACGGCGTTGGGCCCCTCTATACGAATTCTAGCGCCCATCCTGCCTAGTTCTTCCGCGTGGGTGAAGCGGTTCTCGAAGACGGTCTCCGAGATGATGCTGGTCCCGCTAGCAATGGTGCAGAGGGCCATATAGGGCGCCTGTACGTCGGTGGGAAAACCGGGGTAAGGTTGAGTCTTTGTATTTGTGGGTTGTGGCAGGTGGATCATCTCGACGTCGATTGAACGGGCCCCTTCGAACAAGTAAGCCCCGCATTCCTTGATTTTTGCCAAGACCGAGCGCAAGTGAGTAGGTATGACGTTCTCGATAGTCACTTTTCCTCTTGTCATCGCGGCAGCTATGGCGAAGGTGGCGGCTTCGATCCTGTCCGGAATGATGCTGTACTGGGCTCCATGCAGTTCTCTGACGCCTGAGATCCGGATGCGAGTAGTGCCGGCCCCTTTTACGTCCGAGCCCATGGCATTTAGGAAATTGGCCAGGTCGACGATTTCCGGCTCCTGGGCCGCGTTTTCGATCACAGTCTCGCCATCGGCCAACGTAGCGGCCATCATGATATTTTCGGTCGCGCCTACAGACGGCATATCCAAATAGATGTCCGCGCCCTTAAGGCGTTTTGCTTTGGCGTTAATGAACCCGTGCTCGACGAAGATGTCCGCCCCCATCGCCTGAAACCCCTTGAGATGCAAATCAACGGGCCTTTGGCCGATGGCGCATCCCCCTGGAAGAGGAACCGAGGCCGTTCCACATCTGGCCAAGAGAGGCCCCATCACCAAGAAGGAAGCCCGCATGCGCCGGACCAACTCGTAAGGAGCTTCGGTCTGCAACCGGCGACCGGAAGATATCTTAGTCGAACGTCCCGAGTAGACGGCGTTGACGCCGATGGCCCGCAAAACCGAGATCATGGTTTCGACATCCAAGAGAAACGGCACATTTCCGATCTCGACCGAGTCGTCTGTGAGAATCGACCCGGCCATTACCGGAAGTGCCGCGTTCTTGGCGCCGTCACACCTGATTTTCCCTTTTAAGGGTTTGCCGCCTCTCACCAGGATGCTCATTCGCTTGCTCCTCCACCTGTTCTACATCCTTAGTGTCCAATCTTGCGAGGAGCCGTATGCCCGGAAATGCCGGTGTATTTCAGGCAAAAAGACCAACTAAAGAAGAGCCTTAGTAAGAGCAAAGTCACCTTGCTCTAACCATGTCTTTGACCTTCATAAGCCTGGACGCCGTGGAGCGGTCCGCTTCCTCCAACCTCATTTCCACATCCTTGGCCGCTGCTTCCAACTCGGGTATAAGGACGTATTCAAGGGCATTGACTCTTCGTCTGGTTTTTTCAATTTCATCGGCCAAAAGCTGGATTTTGCGCTCGACTTCCGAAAGCTTCACCAAGATAGAGAGTATTCCCCTAAACTCCCGAAGGGCATCATCCAGGTCGGACGACGTTGTCGCCAAACCGTAGGGCATGATGTCATTAGTTTGCTCCTCCGCGCGCTCCTTAAGCTCCATTTCCGGCACAATTACGTTCATGATATGCCGGTGTCTTATGGAGATCTCCTCGGGACCGCCCGCGACCATCAGAGCTTCTTCCAAGACAGGGGGAGAAAGCCACGCCCTGGCCTGGGCAAAGCTTCTATATGCCTGGGTCAACTTCTTATCGAGTTCCTCGCGAAGTCTTTGGTTCTCATGGACTATCGCAAGAAACTCCTTCATAAGCTGGTCCCTTTTGTCTTTCAAAAGCTTATGGCCACGCGTCGCCATTTTGATCCTGGCACGAAGCCTGGTCAGTTCCTGGCGGGTGGCGTTCACCTTGAGTGCCAATTGAAAGCCACCTCTCTAGCCGGAGACTTCTCTTTGCGCCTCCGGTTTGGGCAGGTACTTCTCAGCGTTCCTGTCTGAGACACGCTTCAGTTCACTCCTGGGCAAGAGGGACATAAGGTCCCATCCGATGTCCAGCGTAGTCTCGATGGTCCTGTTCTCGTTAAGCCCCTGCCTCACGAACCTGTTCTCGAACTCGTCCGCGAACTTCAAGAACAAGCGATCTGACTCGGTCAGAGCAGCTTCGCCGAGAACCACTGACAATTCCCTGGCTTCCCTGCCCCTGTCGTAAGCATCGGAGATCTGGTTCAGGACGTCCGAATGGTCCTCTCTGGTCTTGTCCTTGCCGATACCCTTGTCCTTGAGACGAGACAAGGAGATGGAGATATTGACCGGCGGGTAAATTCCCTTCTTGTGCAGGTCTCTGGACAAAATGACCTGACCTTCCGTGATGTACCCCGTAAGGTCGGGGATTGGATGGGTCTTGTCATCCTCAGGCATGGTCAAGATGGGGATCTGGGTGATCGAACCCTTCTTCCCGCGTATCCTTCCGGCGCGTTCGTACATCTGAGATAGGTCAGTGTACATGTAGCCGGGATATCCTCTGCGTCCGGGGACCTCCTTGCGCGCGGCGGAGACTTCACGCAACGCCTCAGCGTAGTTGGTCATGTCCGTCATGATGACCAAGCAATGCATGTCCTGCTCAAAGGCCAAATACTCCGCAACTGTAAGGGCCATACGCGGGGTGGCTATTCTCTCGATGACCGGGTCGTTTGCCAAATTGATGAACAACACGCTCCGGTCAATCGCGCCGGTCCTGCGAAAGTCGGAGATGAAGTAGTCCGACTCCTCGAAGGTAATCCCCATGGCGGCGAATACGACGGCAAAGGGTTCCTGGGAGCCCAGCACCGTCGCTTGCCTGGCGATCTGCGCAGCCATCTGTGCGTGAGGCAAGCCCGCACCCGAAAACACGGGGAGCTTTTGCCCTCGTACCAACGGGTTCATGCAGTCGATGGCGGAAATGCCTGTCTGAATGAACTCTGAGGGATACGCCCTGGCGAAGGGATTGATGGGGTTCCCGTTGATGTCCAGGCGCTTGTCCGGTATCAGCTTGGGACCACCATCGATGGGTTTCCCGGCGCCGTCAAAAACGCGTCCCAAGATGTCCGGAGAAACGGGGATCTCCAAGACTTTCCCGAGAAAACGCACTTTTGACGCGGTAACGTCCAAGCCGGTTGTGCCTTCAAATAACTGCACAAGAGCCCTGCCCGAGGAAGCTTCCAATACCCTGCCTCGCCTGACCTCGCCGGTTGTGGTCTCGATTTCCACCAACTCGTCGTAGTGGACTTCTCGCACCTGCTCAACTACCACGAGAGGGCCCGATATCCTGAGTAATGGTCGTGTATTCCAACGGCATCGCTATTCCTCCATCACATCTCATGACTGTCAGGCGTGAGGTAGCTTAACCTCTTCGTTGATGGCCGACAGAATCTGATCGTACTCGGCGGGCCACTTGTCTTCAGGCGTAACCCTCGCCCTGGCGATCCTGTCACGCACCGGAATGGTTAGGAGCTTTTCGAGGCCTGACTCCTCCTTCGATTGCCTCCAAGCACCTCTGGTGAAGCGCGAGGATGACTTTGAGGATGCCGTACTGCTTCTTTTGAGAGCAGTAGGTGTCAACCTCGTGAAACGCGCTTTGGTACAAGAAGTCTTCTCTCAGAGACTTGGCCGTCTCAAGGACCATCCGCTGTCTCGGGGACAGGGCGTCCAAACCGACTAGGCGAACGATCTCGTTTAGCTCTTGTTCCTGCTGCAAAATGGCCATGGATTCATCGCGCATCTCCGGGAAGTCTTTGCCCGAAGATACCCTGAAGTACTCGTCCAATCTCTCGGCATACAGAGAATAGCTGGTCAACCAGTTGATGGCGGGGAAGTGCTTACGTGCCGCCAGCCTGTCGTCCAGCCCCCAGAAGACCTTCACGATTCTGAGCGTGGCCTGAGTCACGGGTTCAGATAGGTCCCCTCCGGGAGGAGAAACCGCGCCGATGGCGCTAAGCGCGCCTTCTCGGTCCACGCTGCCGATAAGTTTGGCCTTGCCCGCGCGCTCGTAGAACCCGGCCAAACGAGAACCCAAGTAAGCGGGATAGCCTTCCTCGCCCGGCATTTCTTCTAAACGTCCCGATATCTCACGCAACGCCTCCGCCCATCGGGAGGTGGAGTCGGCCATGAGGGCCACGTCATACCCCATGTCGCGGTAATACTCGGCAAGAGTAATACCTGTGTATATGGAGGCCTCGCGAGCGGCGACCGGCATGTTTGACGTGTTGGCCACCAGAATGGTGCGTTCCATCAAAGGACGTCCGGTTTTTGGGTCACTAAGTTCAGGGAACTCAAGCAAGACGTCTGTCATCTCGTTGCCGCGCTCGCCGCAACCGATGTAGACGATGATGTCGGCATTCGCCCATTTGGCCAGCTGGTGCTGGATAACTGTCTTCCCGCTTCCGAAGGGGCCCGGCACGCATGCGCTGCCGCCCTTGGCGATGGGGAAGAAAGCGTCAATGACTCTCTGTCCCGTAACCAGCTGTTCAGACGGGGCCAGTTTTTCCTTCACCGGCCTAGACTGCCTAACCGGCCACTTCTGAAGCATGGGCACTTCTCTGTCCTGCCCGTCTACTTTGAGGGTACAAATCCCTTCAGTGACCGTAAAATCGCCCTCGGCGATGTGGGTGATTTGGCCAACGGCGATGTCAGGAGGAACCATAACGCGGTGCGTGACTACCGCTGTCTCCTGCACGGTACCGAGAACGTCGCCCGCCATGACCGTGTCCCCGACCTTAGCCGTCGGAACAAAGTGCCACTTCTTTTCCCTATCCAGGCCGGGCACTTCCAGCCCGCGCTCAATGTAACTTCCGGCTAGTTCTTGTATCACGTTTAGCGGCCTCTGGATGCCGTCGAAAATGCCGCCCATGAGTCCGGGCCCAAGTTCGACGCTCAAAGGAAACCCGGTGGAAAGCACTTTCTCCCCGGGGCCTACTCCCGAGGTTTCCTCATAGACCTGAATCGATGCCGTGTCCCCTCGAAGTTCGATGATCTCCCCAATAACACCCTTGTCACCGACTCTAACAACGTCATACATGCGGCAACCAGCCATGCCCGAAGCTACAACCAGGGGGCCGGATACCTTTTCTATCCGTCCTTCAATCTGGCCTACCGCCATGCCGCATCATTCCTCTCGCTTTTCCAAGATGTTGACACCAACCGCCCGCTCCACGCGCCTTCGGAGAAGCTCCATCCCCATTCCGTGGGGGTTCTTGGAGTCCGGCAAGATGGTCACAACGGGCTGTGGACTATCATAGAGGGGCGCTAACTCGGCTTGAAGCAGAGCCGCGATATCCTCAGTTACCAGCAAAATGGCGAAGTCGCCCTTCTTTACTTCTTCCAAGGCCGATCGGGCCTCATCTTCGCTATCGGCCGCGAACACAACAGCCCCGCTGGCCTTAAAGCCAAGTACCGCGTCTCTTTGCCCCAACACCGCAACCTTAGACATAGGGCTCACGCAACCTCTCCGATATCTCCTTAGACGAGACCTGTGCCTGTTTACCCGAAAGGATCACCCTCAGATTTCTCGTCTCTATCTCCCGTCCGAAAACATAGCCGTAGGCAGGCTCAGGCCCCATGGGACTAAAGCGCGCCCGCTTAACGACGCTCATCAAAGCGTCGTCACAGGCCTTTTCCCACCGGGTTAACGAGGCCTTTTCGGCCGCCAGCCCGAGGCCCTGATCCGCGAGAGCTGAAAGAGGCGTACTCCCAAATACCCCTTTCAAGGCCTCGTCGGACTCCGCGTATGCGTTGCTTAGGTCTAGGACCGGGATGGTCCCGCCCGGCAGGAATACGTGAGCCATAACATCCGCGCTCAAACCCTGTTTCCTTCCGCGCAAAGCCATCCTAAGATTCACGAGGTCCACCTCGTGCTCCGCGTAAGTTAACAATGAATCGTACCCGTGCCGTTTCATCACATAGACAAACCATTCGTAATACGCCCGGTCCATCAAGGCGTCCATCCGGAGCGCGTCTAAGGCTTGGGCTTGGCCGCCTTCCGCGTCTGGGCCGAAGGAAGCCGTATCTTCGTATGCCCGTTTTAGCGCTATGACTTCATTGTCCTTGGGCATCCGCCGCTCGTCATGCAGAGCCGAGTCTTCCTGAAGCCTTTGCTTCAGTAGGTCCGGGTCGATATTGCCGAGTCGAGAAAAGGCTTCCTCCTGAGCCGCCATCCCCAACCTCTGGTTTTTGGCTATTACCTTTAGGTTGTGGAAATCATGTCTCCCTCTGTAAGCCGCGATAACCTTGGGCTCGGGAGCCATGCCGGCGATCATGTCGTACTCCGCGACGAGGCTCTCGTTCAGAACCCTGTCGTACGACTCGGCCCCTTGCGTCTTGACTATATAGGGACCGTAGATGGTATCTCGCAGCGCGGCCAATGTCGACTCCAAGCTGGCGGCTGCCGCAAGCTGAAGGAGTTCCGCCCTAGACAAGAAGCGCTTCTCCAAAACCCTTATTCTGCCTACCGCACTGGCCCAACTGTATTCGTCCAAGGTCTACCCACCTTAAATGAAACCGCCCAAGAAGCCGGAGCTACTGGCTAAAGAGACAGCGCGCGACCTCTATCTCGAGTTCATCCATAAGCCGCTGCAACACAGCGGGAAACGTCAGGTTAAAGGACAACCCGCCCTGCTTAAGGATAAAGCCGCCGCCGTGGGCGGAATCGCTGTAGCTCAAGGTCACGTCTTCTCGCTTGCCGGATGCCTTAAGTCCGGACTTAACCATACCTAGAAAATCCGGCCCCAATCGAGCCTCGTCCTTTGCCCCCAGGATTACCTCTTCTCCGCCCGTCATCGACCTAACGATGGCTTCTACGAGGAAATCTCTGTACTCCGCGTCGGGCATCGAAGCAAGCTCCTTTAAAGCGCCTGTAAACACGGACGCCACCAATCGCTGTTTCTCCTGCAACACGGCCTGACGGCGTTCTGTCTCAGCCCTCGCCACAGCGATCGCCGCATCCCTCTTTATGACGGCCATAACCTCGTCCAGCCTCTTGGAGGCCGCTTTGGAAGCCTCCTCGGCTGCCTTGGCCACCTTCGCTCGAGCCTTCTCGGTAGCATCATCGACTATACCGGAGGCTTCCGCGTTAGCCGCATCCTTGATCTTCTTGAGAATATCCTCCAAGGGCATTTTCTTGCCCCCTACACTCTGACCGAGAACATAATTAGAAGAACAGAAGCCAGAAGTCCCAGAACGGCGTAGGTCTCCACCATGGCCGGCATGATTAGCGCCTTACCGGACTCTTCCGGGTGCTTTGCCACGATATCCATAGCGGCCACCGATACCCTGGCCTGATATAAAGCCGAAATCAAACAGGAAATCGCGACGGGGAGGCACGCGAAGAAGAACTGCCACCCTTGCTCTACCGTAAGTGACATCCCGCCCGAGAAAGCTCCCATCTTGAAAATGGCGAGGAAGCCAACCAAGAATCCGTAGATGCCCTGGGTTCCGGGTAGAGCCTGCAAAAGGAGCAAACGGCCGAACTTGTCCGGGTCCTCGGAAGTGATGCCCGCGGCCTTTTCTCCGGCAATACCGACGGCCACGGAAGAACCCATGCCCGCGACAAACACTGCCACACCGGCCCCCATCAGGGCCAGAGCGTTGCCGCCCAATGCCTCACCGAAAAACGCTCCTACCGCGCCGACTAGGCCCGTAAGAACAACGCCCATCGCTATCCAAGCACCTGCTGAACCGCCGAACAAGATAATCCCTCCCAATCTTCTCTGCCTATACTCTCAACGAAAAACCGAATTCGGCACTATTAGTTCAGAGAAACATTATCGCTCACCCTCTTCAAGGGTTTGAACGGCCTGCCACCTCCCTCAAAGAACTTGGTGAAGAACTCGACAAACTGGAGGCGGCCTGCGTGGATGAAGCTCCCCAGAACGTTGATGACCAGGTTGAAGACGTGCCCTCCCAACAGGATGATGGGCACGAACACCCAGCCGATTACGGGAACCATGCCCACGACTAGCTCGGCGATCTTATTAACCACTACCCCGATAACCGCGCTGGCCAAACCTAATGCAAGAAGCCTCGAATACGACATTGTGTCAGAGAAATACCCCACTATGCTGTATAGGCCGTAGAGACCGGCAAAAGGCTTGAGCAGGATGTTCTTCTGACCGCGCGAGGCCGAGTACATCACCATTAGGGCTCCCAAGTACATTACATAAAGTGGGATTGACGAGTTCAAAATGCCCGCCTTTTGAGCTATCACGCCCATTAGCCCGGGGATCAGGATACCCCAAGACCCCTGGGACAAGATGGCTTCCTTCACATCACCGGACAGGATCAAGCCGTACATCTTCACGAGAATGCCCACCCACACCTGGATGATCCCGAGGATGAACGAGATCACCAGAAGGGTCAGGGGATCACCGATCGGATCCAAGACTGCCACGGACTTAGCCAGCCGCTCGATCACAGTTCCTCCGAAGAACACGGTAGGGAGGTCCGCAAACCAGCTTCCCATCAGAGCACCCATAAGGATGGTGGAAACGCCCGAGTACATGAGAAGGCGGACCAGCTTCTGGCCCCCGTCGGCAAGCTTCTGAGTCTTCAGGAAGAAATAGCACCCAACCGCCAAAATGATCCCGTACACCGCGTCTCCCAAGCATATCCCGAAGAATATCCAGAAGAACGGGGCCAATATGGGCGTTGGGTCGATTTCGTTATATTTGGGAAACCCGAATATGTTCGTTATGACTTCAAAAGGCCTCAATAGAGGAGGGTTCTCAAGATACACGGGGGGATCGTCGTCGACTCCGGGCTCTTCGTCAGTAACCAGTAGTTCCGAGAACTCGCTAAGCCCGCGACGCAGCTTATCAATTTCCTTGGCCTTCACAAATCCTCTAATGACGAAGGTATAGTCCGTCCTCTGCAGCGCGTTGGTGACCTCGTTGAGGTTCTTTAAGTCTTGGTAGTAGTCCCAAAGCCCCAACACGGGCACAAGGTCTTCGGCCATGGCCATATTCCCGGAGAGAACCTGCTCTCCCTCTTGCCTGATATGCTCAGCCTTAGCTTGAAGGGTCTCAATGACCGAGGAAACGGTGCCTTTGGAGCCCGCAAGGTCTGCGGCTTGCCGAAGGTCAACTATACTTCCACCGATGGATACGATAAATGAGCGGACATTATCCGCGTCTTCCAGACTTGCTATGAACCAGCACCCCGTCTTGGATGTGTCCGACCAAATCTTCACGGCGCTTACGGCGGCATCCTTCAACTCGACGGATCGCGTCTCCCAAGACATAGTAGGGACGACAGCCAAGAGGTTTTCAGTGTAGGCGGTGCGCCGGCTCAGGTCCTCCACGGGTATGTCCAGGTCGAGCCAATCTGAAAGGGTTCCGATCGCGGACTCGAGGCTCCCGAGACTCTGCCCCAGCTCTTTGAGTCGCTCTTCGTTGTCCTTTATCTTCTGGAACACGCCATCGACATCGTAATCCCTTACCGCCTGCCACAGATCCTCCACAGAAAGGTCGGGCCTCTTGCCCGTGAACATGTCGATGAAACCCTTCTTGATGGGGTTGTACTTCTGGAAATACGCGGAGATGTACTGAAGCCTGGATATCTTATCTTGGATATCAGGCGGAGTGTCTAGTCTCTCTTGGTTCTTGGACTCTTCGGTCTCTCTGACCTCCATCACTTCAAGGTCTCTGAGCTTCTCCAAGACGGCGTCCTTCTTGTCTCGGGTAACGAAGATGGTCACCTTGCGCATTCTGGCGACAGCCACGACGGCGCTACCGCGACGGGAACGTCGACAGCAGCTATCCTCCCTTCACATGGCCTTCTTGACTCTTAGAGTCACCAGGTTCACGGCCTCTTTCAGCTTAGGAGCGGCCATCTGCCTGATGCTTTCAATCTCCCGAAGAGCCTCTTCCTTGGCGGCTTTTTCCGCGTCTTGAGCTCTTAGGCGCGCATCTTTCATGGTGGCCTCGGCCTCCGCTTCCGCCTTGTTCATCGCTTCGGCCAGCAGGCGTTCCGCTTCCGCTTCCGCTTCCGCGGCCAACGTCCGCGCCTTTTCCTTGGCGGCATCAATCATCTGAGCGGCTTCCTTCTCAGCCTGCAAGATCGCGTCAAATTCCTTCTGTGCCAAGCCGCACCCTCCCTACAAAACAGCCTAACTGCTATTGTTCTCTACAGCTTACCGGAAGTCCTCCGGACGATTAGGAGCCAAACCTGCGCGGAACAACAAAGCCTGAACAATGCGTCCAGATGCCTTGCCGTCGCCAAATGGGTTCTTGGCTTTGGCCATGGCATCGTATCTTGTCCTATAGTCAAACAAATCTAAAACTGTGTCCACTATCAATTGCCTGGTAGTACCCACCAAAGCCAAGGTTCCGGCGGAAAGTGCCTCCGGTCGCTCGGTCTTCTCGCGGCACAGGACGACCGGTACCCCCACCGATGGGGCTTCTTCCTGAATCCCCCCGGAGTCGCTAACGACAAGGTAGGAGCGGGCTATGAGGTTTACGTAGTCCGGGTAATCCAAAGGGTCGAACAAAACTGCCGACGGAAGCCCGTTCAGATGACGGAGGATGGGCTCGCGGGCTTTCGGGTTCTTATGGACCGACACCAACAATCGAACATCGGGACGGCTTTCGGCGATCGCTCTGAGAGCGAGCCCGATGTTCTCCATACCTTCGCCGAAATTCTCCCTTCTGTGGACCTCCACTACGATGTCTCTCTTCGCCGAGAAGTCGAGCTCGGCCAAAATAGGGTTCATGAAGACATAGTCGGGTCTCACGGTCAGAAGCAGCGTGTCAACAGCGGTGTTGCCCGTTACAAATATGCCGTCCTCAGGGATGCCCTCTCTAAGAAGGTTGTCCCGTGAATGGGGAGTCGGAGCGAAGTGCACATCACATATGGTGTCGGCTATCTTCCGCATGACTTCTTCAGGGAACGGCGCGTACTTATCCCCTGTCCTGAGCCCCGCCTCCACGTGTCCGCACGGTATCCTTGAGTAGTATGCGGCTAAAGCGGCGGAACCCGCAGTTGCCGTATCGCCGTGGAGCAGCATTATGTCGGGACGTTCGGTCTCTAGGACAGGCGTAAGCCTCTCCAAAACCCGCTGTGTAGTCTCGGATAGCGTCTGGTTTTCCTTCATGACATCCAGGTCGTAGTCGCTTCGGATCTTGAAGTAGTTCAGTACCTGGTCCAACATATCCCTGTGCTGAGCCGTAACCAACACCTTCGACTCAATCAGTTCTTCGCTTTGAAGGGCTTTGACCAGGGGCACCATCTTCGTGGCTTCGGGGCGGGTTCCAAAAACGGACATTACCTTGAGGCGCTTGCTAGAGGGCAATCTCTCAACACCTTTCAGCTTGCTTTTGTAGAGTTATCCATGGTGAGACTGGTTACCCTTGGACCTCTTCTTGACCGATATGGTTAGCAGGCCTGCCCTATGGGCAACTACCAGCAACCCTAGTATGGCCAAACCGGCGATAGGTCCACCCTGAGCTACAGGGACGAAGCTTGATATCATACCCAGAATGCCGAATCCGAGGCTAACGGCGTAGATGATGAGCACCGCCTGCCTCTGGCCCAATCCCAACTCCAAGAGGCGATGGTGAAGGTGGTCGTGGTCCTTCCTGGCAAAGGAGGTGCCGGCCAAACTCCTGCGTATCACAGCGAAAGCCACGTCTGATATGGGTACCATCAGAGTGAGGAGCGGGACCAGGATGGACATGAATACCGCGGATTTAGCCAAACCCTGGACAGACAACACCGCCAACGCCAGCCCTATATACATGGCTCCCGCGTCGCCCATGAAAATCGAGGCCGGGTGAAAGTTGAAGGGAAGGAAGCCTAGCACGCTTCCGGCCAAAGCCGCCGCCGCCGAAGTGATCCCACTCGCTCCGGCCCTTGCCGCGGCGAAGACCATTACCAACGCCGTGATTCCGGTGACCCCGCGGCAAGCCCGTCAAGCCCGTCGGAGACGTTCACCAGGTTTTCAAAGGAAACGACCCACATGACCGTCAGCGGAATCGCTGGTCTGAGCAGCCTCACCGCACCGGTAGTTCGTCACAAACGAAATGCTGAGACCTATCCAAATGACGGCGCCCGCTGAGACATTGCCCCAAAAGCTTCCGCATCGGGGTGAGTTCCCAAAGATCGTCTACAACGCCCACGCCCAAGATGATAAAGCCTCCAACTATCACAGAGTACAACGCAACGCGGTCGTTGGGCGGAAAGGCCAGCATAGCCAATACAGATGCCAGATAGATCGCCACTCCGCCCAGATAGGGGATAGGCTTCCGATGCACGCTGTGAACGTTGGGGTAACACATAGCCTTGGTCTTGCGGGCAAACCACCTTACCGCGCGTCAAAATCAGGGATAGTGCAAATGCGACGGCAAAGGGACTGTCCGCAATCATTTCGCAACAGGGGTGCCCCCTCAACGAAGCGCTGCGTGCGCCGCTAATATGCTTTTCGTCTGCGACATTCTACCCGAGGTTGTCCATAACCTCAAGGCTTCTGACTAGCGAAACTTTTCCACTACTACCCCGGCCCCGTTCAGGAGTTCTTTGGAAAGCGGGTCCGGGTAGGGGTCCCGGTAGACCACTCTTCGTACTCCCGCGTTAATGATCATCTTCGCGCACATGCTGCAAGGTTCCGTCGTGCAGTACAAGCTTGCGCCGTCAATTACCGTGCCGTACTTCGCGGCCTGGACGATAGCGTTCTGCTCCGCATGAAGAGCCCGGCATAGCTCCTGACGCTCGCCTGATGGGACATGCAGGCGGTCCTTTAAGCATCCAACCTCTGAGCAGTGAGGCAATCCGGTCGGAGCCCCGTTGTAACCGGTGGCCAGGATCCTCTTGTCCCTCACGATGACCGCGCCGATATTCCTCCTAAGGCACGTCGAGCGCGTGGCAACTACATCCGCCACCTGCATAAAATACTTCGTCCCACTCGGGCCGTTTGTGACCGTTCATCTGGTTTGACTCCTCCGGCTCGGTTTAGGTTTCCTGTAAAGACCTTATTTCGACTGGCCTCTCCCGGCCTTGTCTTCTATCTCGCCCATAGCGTAGACGGCTCTGTTACCGCCGATAAGCCTTGGGCCTTGTCCGAGCCATGGCCACATGGGCTTGCCCGATAGCCAAGTTGGGTATCCTAACCGGCACGGCCACGGACGCAAGTGCATGCCTATGAAGGTGTCGCCTATGTCGATGCCCTGCTGTGCCTGGATAGACTCTACTACCACAGGGTCTTTGAGGCGGCGAAGGGCTGTCGCCGCAGTCGCCCCGCCGGCGTGGGCCACCGGAATCACCGATACTTCGGTCAGGTTGTATTTCTCCTGTACTTCCCTTTGACGACCAGAGCCCGGTTCAGATGCTCACAGCATTGGACCGCGAGATGCACGCCTGTCCCTTCCAGCGCTTCGTCAACGCCGTCCAGTATGGCGTTAGCGACGTCGTCGCTCCCGGCAGAGCCGATGCGGCTACCTTGAACTTCGCTAGTGGAACAACCCAACACGAGAATCTGCCCGGGTCGCATGCGCGATGCTTCTAGAAGTCCCTTTATGGCATACCCGACTTGGCCTTTAGGGCCGTAAGGTCAAGAGATTGCAAGGTCTCGCCCCCCTCTACCTAGGAACGCTGCCCAAATTCCGACTCGATGTCAGCGATCTTCTGAACCCGTATGGAATGCCTTCCCCCGGCAAAACCACCCGAAAGGAATGCCCTGACTATGTCCGTCGCAAGGCCGGAGCCAACGACTCTAGCCCCGACACATAGAATGTTGGCGTCATTATGCTCCCTGCCCATCGGGCCGAGAAGGTATCCGAACAAACGATGGGCCGTATTCCCGAGACTTGTTTGCGGATATCGCCATTCCCAATCCGGTGCCGCACACCAGGACGCCGAACTCCGCTTCCTTCCGCCGCACCGCTTGAGAGACCTTGCGGGCGAAGTCTGGATAGTGGACCGAATCTTCGCTGTCGGTGCCCATGTCCAGAACGTCATGCTCTTTGGCGAGCTCTTTGCGCAGGTCTTCCTTGAGAGCGTAGCCCGCGTGGTCGCTACCTATGGCTATTTTCAATATGTCCCCTCTAAGTCCTGCCAGCCTAGAGGCCAACTCAGTAAGCCCGTCGGTTAGGAGACGCGCCGTCTTGTCATAGACGGCCTGTCCTAGACCGATGGGATCGACTACGTCACCCTCGACTACTTCGGGAACAAGTTCAGATAAAGTATATATCTTTGACGCAAATAGGGGAAAGCGAGCGAGCAGGGCGTCCTTGTGCGACCCTGCCATCGCGATGACGATGTGAGCTCTGTCCAGGTCAGAAGACGAGACCCTGCCAGCTTCGTGAGACGACAGGTCAAGGCCCAGGTCCTTCGCCGCCAGGACCGCCTCTTCGGTTGCCCCCATGCCCGTAACAGCTGAGGTACCCCTCGAAAACACGCTGACCGGGTAGGGCGCGCCAAGTACTTCCCAAGCCTGCCTGAAGATGACCTCCGCCATCGGGCTTCTGCACGTATTCCCCGTGCAGACCATGAGAACGTTCGGCGTCGGCGTGGACGGCAGTGTCTTCCCCCCGCTTGCCCGGCCAAGCCGGTTTTGTATGGCCAGCCCTAACCCCTGCTCCGGGAAAGACTCGGCCAAGATGACGGAAGCGCCGAGAGAGTCCGCGTATCGGAGACTAAAGAACAGCCGCGACGCCACGGGCGCGAGGTCCGTCCTCGGGCCCAGCTCAATGAGGCTAAGCGAATGGCCCAGAGCCCCCTTTAGGGGCTCGTACCTCGGCATGTTTTCGGTGGATGCCAACACTGCGACTTTGTGTCCCGACATTACTGCGGACACCGCATGGGCGATGATTGAACGGGCCTGCTCCAGGGGACTTCCCGCCGCTAGGGATACGGAGCCTCTCGGCGCGTAGTGCCTGTACTTCATCCCCGGCGAAGGCGCCGGTCCTGCGCCTTTGAACTGGAAAACTTCCACGGTCCCAAGTACGCTTGATAGTTCCTCGACGGATAAGCCCCCGGGCCTTAGCACCCTCGGGATCCCAGTCGAGAGGTCAAGCACAGTGGATTCCACTCCTATCTCGGCACTGCCGCCGTCCACGATGAAGTCCACTTTGCCGTGCAAATCGGCGATCACCGCTTCGGCCGTGGTCGGACTGGGTCTCCCGGAGATGTTTGCGGAAGGAGCCGCGATAGGGACCCCGGCCATATCTAAGAGCCTCTGTGCAACGGGGTGGTCCGGCATCCGGATGCCTACGCTGGGAAGTCCGGCGGTGACGTGATCGGGAATCACGTCCGACTTGGGAAATAGTAGCGTCAACGGACCCGGCCAAAACATGTGCATGAGCCGGCGAGCGCCCTCACTAACCTCCAAGACAAGCGGCGGGACGGATTCTAGCCGCGAAACGTGAACGATCAGGGGGTTATCCTGAGGGCGGCCCTTTGCTTGAAAAACTCGTTGGACAGCGTCGGCCATGAGTGCGTTGGCCCCAAGACCGTACACCGTCTCTGTCGGAAAAGCGACAGTCTTACCCGCCCTAAGCGCCTCAGCGCAAGGCCATAGAAGACTGTCGTCGGGCTGAAGCGGGTCCACCCTAACGATCTTCGTCTCCACGTTTGCACCCCCCTCGTGCGATAGGCGCCAGGTCTCTCTCCAGCGGTTTGTGACCCAAGGCGACCCTATTGAGTCCCGCCAAGTCGGACAGTATCTTCGGGTCTTCCCAGCCGGAACCCTTCAGGAGTCCTATGACATCCTCGGCCTGCCCATGGTCGATCTCCATGATCAGCATTCCGCCGGGCCGTACCAGTGAACCGGCTTCCCGGATAAGCCGTGAAATGTGATCAAGCCCTTTGGGGCCGCTCAAGAGCGCTAGACCGGGCTCGCACCTGACTTCCACCGGGAGGCCCGCCATTTCATCGGAGGCTATGTAAGGCGGGTTTGACGCCATCACGTCTATGCCACGGATTCCATGGGAACGGAACGGTTCTAAGAGATCGCCGCGAAGAAAAGTCACGCGCCCTGATGTAGGACAAGACGATGCGTAGTCTTCCCCCGGTAGGCCCAAAGACGCTGCGTTTTGCCTGGCCACTTCCAAAGCGTCCTCGGATATGTCTGCCAGAATAACCTTTGCGAAAGGACAGTACTTGGCCACTGACAGTCCAATAGCCCCCGAGCCGCAGCCAATGTCGGCTACAACTGGATGGGCGTCGGAAGGCCGCTCACTCCTCTTACAGGGGTCGAGGAACCGGAGCACTTCCTCAACAAGGATTTCCGTCTCCGGTCTCGGGACTAGCACCCGTCTGTCCACAGCGAAACGGAGTCCCATGAATTCCTGAAAACCGCGGATGTATGCGATGGGCTCCCCTTGTGCCCGCCTGGCCACAATCTTCCGATACTCCTGTCCGGAAGACTGATCGAGGAAGGCCTCGGGGTGCAGATACGGGTACTCGGGTGAGCTCTTCAACACATGCGCGAGCAAAAGGGAAGCATCCCTTGCGGCGTTCTCGGACAAACCGGCGAGAGTTGTCCTACCCCAAGATAGGGCTTGGGCGACCGTCTGTCCCAGTTCGTCGTTCATTGAGCCTGTTCGAGCTTGAGCCTTTCGTCTTCGGCCGTGAGAGCGTCTATCATTTCGTCGATATCTCCGTTGAGGAACTCGGCTAGCCTGTGACTACTGAATCCGATGCGGTGGTCTGTCACCCGGTTTTGCGGAAAGTTGTAGGTACGTATTTTCTCCGCGCGCTCCCCACTGCCGACTTGGGACCGCCGGTTGTTGGTCAGTTCCCGGTTCCGTTCTTCTTCGGCGACCGCCTCAAGACGGGACCTCAGGATACGCATGGCCCGCCTCGCGGTTTTGGATCTGGGACCTTTCGTCCTGGCACGTGACAACCGTATTGGTGGGCAGGTGAGTGATCCGAACAGCAGAGTAGGTGGTATTTACGCCTTGCCCGCCCTTTCCCGGAAGCCATGTAAGTGTCGACTCGCAGATCATCTGGATTTATCTCGATGGAGACGTCCTCGCCCGATTCTGGAAGCACCGCGACGGTGGCAGTGGAGGTGTGGATTCGGCCGCCTGCCTCAGTCACCGGAATACGTTGGACCCGGTGAACACCGCCCCTCGTATTTGAGCCGGCTATAGACGTCCGTCCCCTCTACCGCGAACACGACTTCCTTGAATCCGCCTAAGTCCGTGGGGTTGGATGTCAGAATCTCGGTCTTCCACTTGCGCTCTTCCGCGTAACGCCCGTACATCCTGAAGAGCTCGCCCGCGAACAGCGCCGCTTCGTCTCCGCCTGTACCCGCGCGGATCTCCACAATGGCGTTCTTCTCGTCATTGGGATCCTTGGGCACCAAAGCGCGTCGAAGGTCAAATTCCAACGATAGGCGCTCTTCCTCCAACGCCCGCAAGTCTTCTTCCGCCATGGCGATCAAGTCTTGATCGGTCTCGACGCTTAGGACTTCCTTGTTGCCTTCAATGTCCGCTATCACCTTTTTGTAGCGGTTATACTTTGATACGACCGCCTCAAGATGTCCCCTCTCCTTGGCGAGGTCCCTATACTTCTTGGGATCCGAAAATACCTCAGGATCTTCGAGAGGCTGTCAGCTCTGTAAAGCGTTCAGTTAGAGCATCAAGTTTGCTCAGAAGTCCGCCTGCGTCGTGTGAGTCCGTCACCTACGAAACACCTCTCTCTGCCTCAATCAACATTGCCAGGCTCTGTGCGGCCACTTCCAGCTGTGATGCGTCCGGCGTCCGGGTGGTGAGCCTTTGAAGCGCTATGCCGGGAGCCCGGATCATCTTCCACACAGCCCTCGTGAAATGCCGAAGCCTTCAAGACCTCGTAGGACAATCCGGCGACCAGCGGCATAAGCAGGAGCCGTGAACATGATCCTGTCGATCACGTTGGCCGGGGACACGAAAATGAACACGAACCAGGAACACAGGGCGACGAGAAACAGGAAGCTGGTTCCGCAACGGGGATGAAGCCTCGAATGTTCCGAGGCTCGCGACGATAGAAGCGAGACAACCCGTCCCTGTCCCAGTTCTCCCTCGACAGCTTCGGGTCACTGTAGTGCTCCTCCCAAGCCCAGATTACCTGATGCTCGGCACCGTGGTATTGGAGGACTCTTTGTATGTCTTTCATCCGCGACACAAGGGAAATGTACCCGACCAAGATCCCCATGCGAAGCATCAGCTCCAGAAGGCTGGTGTAAATCCTGCCGGACAGGCTTAGGGCGTTCAAGACAAACTGCGCGACATAGGCGGGGACGGCTATGAAAAGGCCAACCGCTATGAGCGCTCCCACGGTGACAGCGAGGTTCACCGACGCCTTACTGGGCACTTTCTTCATCGGGCGTGGAGATCTCGGCTGACTTAATGAGCATCCCGATCCCCAACGAGAGTGAGTCGAGAAATGAAAGAGCTCCTCTTATGACCGGCCATCGGAAAATCCCGCCTCTGGCAGAGGGCATTTCGGCTTTCTTGACCAAGGTCACGATTTCCCCGTCAGGGGCGCGGACAGACAACGCCGCAAACCGGGTGCCGCGCATGACGACACCCTCGATAACCGCTTGACCTCCGTACGACGGCGCGCGTTCGGCCATTAGGGAGCCCTTAACGCTATTGTACTACGGAGAAAGGTGAGCGCCTTGTATCCAAAAGCTCCAAGAGAAAGGAGGCAGAAATCTGTGCTACGATTTCTGCCTTGAAGGTCATTAGCTAACGATTGCCCGTGTCTTTTGCCTCCGCCCGTTCTCCTTGAATGTAACCGTACTTCTGACGGAACCTCTCTACACGTCCGCCGGTGTCGATGATCTTCTGGACGCCGGTGAAAAACGGGTGGCACTTGGCGCAAATCTCAACCCTGATGTTCTTCTTGGTGGAACCAACATGATACACTGCGCCGCAAGCGCAGGTAATGGTCGTCTTCTCGTAGTCCGGATGTATCTTCTCTTTCAACTACATCACCCCAGGTTATGGCTAGACAAATGGAAACATACAGCGCAAACAGAGAAAGTATAGCACGTGGAAAGGGCCTGGGCAACCTTCTTTCCGTCTTGGGCCCAGGCCCCCTGTTCCCCGAAACCTATCTCATCATGGAAAGCCGTCGCTTGACAAAGGGTATGGCTTCCTTGTTGTTCCGTGTCTGGCTCAGAAGCTCCATCAAGCCCTCCAACACCTTGTCTGGCTCCAAGTCGTTGGTCATCTTGTGGAACAGCCACATGGCGTCCAGTTCCTCTTTGCTCTGAAGGAGTTCTTCTTTGCGAGTCCCCGAACGCTTGATATCTATAGCGGGGAAGATTCTGCGCTCTGACAGTTTCCTGTCGAGGTGGATCTCCGAGTTGCCGGTTCCCTTGAATTCCTCGTATATGACGTCATCCATCCTACTTCCGGTATCGATCAGGCTCGTGGCCACGATGGTGAGGCTGCCGCCCTCTTCGATGTTTCGTGCCGCGCCAAAGAATCTCTTGGGCTTGTGGAATGCCGCGGGGTCCATGCCGCCCGACAGCGTTCTGCCGGAACTTGGCTCGATCAAGTTGTAGGCCCGAGTCATCCTGGTGATGCTGTCCAGCAACACGACCACGTCACGCCTGTTCTCAACCAGCCTCTTGGCTCTCTCAAGGGCCATTTCGCTCACCCGCGCATGGTTCTCCGGCGGCTCATCAAACGTGGAAGCTATAACTTCACCCTTAACGGACCTCTGCATGTCGGTTACTTCCTCAGGACGTTCGTCTATTAGGAGAACCATGAGGTACGTGTCGGGATGATTCTCGGTAATCGCGTTGGCGATTCTCTTCAGAAGGACCGTTTTACCTGCTTTGGGAGGAGACACAATGAGTGCCCGCTGTCCCATGCCGATGGGGGCCACCAAGTCCAGAAGTCTCCCGGAAATCTCGGACTTGGTCGTTTCTAACTGGAACCTCTGCAACGGGAAGATAGGCGTAAGTCCTTCGAAGTTCGGGCGCAGGCGGGCCGTCTCCGGGTCGTCGCCGTTTATGGCCTCGATTCTTAGGAGCCCGTAGTAGCGTTCAGTGTCCTTGGGGGGACGGACTTGCCCCGAGACCAAATCTCCGGTGCGAAGGTCAAACTTCCTTATCTGGGAAGGCGAAATGTAAATATCGTCCTTGCTGGGGAAGTAAAAGGCGGGCCTAAGGAAACCGTACCCTTCGGGAAGAATCTCCAAGAGTCCTTCGGCGAAAATGAGGCCCCCGGCCTGTGTCCTGGCCTTCAGGATTTCGAAAACCAGTTCCTTCTTGCGAAGCGCCGAGTAACCCGCAATCCCCAACTCCCGGGCGTTGCGCTGGAGTTCCACCAGCGTCATATTGCCCAGTTCCTTCATGCTGGGGCCGGAGTCGGGCCGGGACCGGGATGGCCTCGGACCACGACCGTACTGGTCCTGCCTGAGTCCCGATTCTCGATCTGACTCGGCGTCCTGGAACCTAGGCTCGGCAACCGGAGCTTCCTGCCGGTAATCGGTACGGCTGTCCGGTCGGCTATCCGGCCTGCTGTCCCGATAGTCCGCTCTTTGTTCTCGATAATCGGGCCTGGTATCTCTGAACTCGGACTTGGAGTCCCCGTAAGACGGCCTTGCGTCGGCCCTATAGTCCTGGCGCTGGTCCGAACGGGTATCAGCCCGATGGTCACGCCTGTTTTCATTTCCGTACTCCCTAGACGGCTCCTCGTTCCGGCTTGCGGACTGCCTGTCTTCGTAGGTCTGTCTTTGCGGCCCCGTAACAGGCGTTTCAGTCCGCGGCTGGGGAGTCGTCGCCCGAGTGAACCGAGAGGTAGGAATGGTCGCGGTCGGAACCCCGTTGCTCGTAGTCGTCGGCGTATACATAGGACGGAGCGGCGGTTGCGACGGCGGCGAAGGCTCCCTCACTTCCACGGCGGGAGGGTTGATTACGTATCTGGGCTGAGGTGCGGTCGGGCTCTTGTCTGGCTGCCCCACGGAAAGCGATTCGGGTTCTTTGGCTGGGCTTTTCGCGGGTTCTTGGGGAGACTCCTTGGGAGGTTCCTTTGGCGGTTCTTGCGCTTCCTCTGCGGCTACGGCCTTTTTCCTCACTGTGCGACGGGGTTTCTTGGTCGTGGCCGGTTCCGCGGGTGGAGTCTCAGCAGGCGGTGCCTCCGCTGCCGGCGCCTTGGGAGCCGGGGCCTCGGGAACCGGTGCACCGGGAGCCGGGGCCTCAACAGGTGGCGGAACCTTCAACGGCTCTGCTTCAGGCGCAGAGACCGTCTTCGCTGTCGGTTCTACCTGAGCTTCCGGAAGAGCCTCAGGCGCCGCTTTCTCCTTTTTCGCCCTAGTCCTTCTCGGTTTTGGCTTTTCCGCTTTCTCGCCACCAGGATCCGCGGCAGCGGGTAGGAGTTCCTTTGGGTCATCTACTTGCATGATGGTCACATCTCCTTGATGTCACACTACACCCGCTGCCTGGTCGTCACCGGTCGCAAGTCTGGGGTGGCAGTGAGAATATCCATGAACAACGGCCGAAGGCCGTTATGATGAAAGGTCTCGAAAAGGCGATACTGTTGAAATCCTGGAAGGTTGGCAAGTGAAGGCTCGGTGTTTCCACTCCTATTTGAAACTATCATACGCTTTTGTCGCAGTCAAGATTCATCAAATTCCTGCGTATTACTGCCCCAACTCCTTCTGTACCTTGGCCCAGTCATCCTTGAACCTTTTAATCCCGGCGTCGGTCAAGGGGTGGTTCAGCATGGTTTCCAGCACCTTGAACGGGACAGTCGCTATGTGTGACGAGGCTTTCGCCGCCTCTAGAACATGCATCGGATGTCTGACAGAAGCCGCGATAACCTTCGTCTCAAGCCCGTAGTTCTCGATTATAGTGACCAAGTCCGCTACCAGGTCCATGCCGTCGGTGCTGATGTCGTCTAAACGACCGATAAACGGGCTTACGTATGTAGCGCCGGCCAAAGCTGCCATGAGTCCCTGCGTTGCCGAGAACACCAGGGTAACGTTAGTCTTGATGCCCTCTTTGGTCAAGACCTTGACCGCTTTCAGTCCTTCGCGGGTCATGGGGATCTTGATCACTATGTTCTTGGCTATCTTGGCGAGGTCTCTAGCCTCGGGAATCATCTGGTCAGCGGTCTCGGACAGGACCTCGGCGGAAATCGGGCCATCCACGATCTCCGAAATCTCTTTCACGACCGTCTTGAAATCTCGCCTTTCCTTGGCAATAAGGCTGGGATTTGTGGTGACGCCCGAAACTACTCCCCAACTCGCTGCTTCCCTAATCTCATCGATGTTTGCGGTGTCTATGAACAGCTGCATCCAGTTCAGTCTCCTTTCGTTCTTAGCCCGAGTATCTTCCTGGCCTCATCCGGCTTGGCCACGGGGCGCCCCAGTTCCGCGGCTATGCGGATGACCCGAGCCACTAGTTCTGCGTTGGATTTCGCGAGGATACCCCTTGAATAGTAGATATTGTCCTCAAAACCTACCCTTACATGTCCCCCAAGGACCACAGCCATGGCAGCCAGAGGCAACTCGTGTCGTCCGATGCCTGCGACAGTCCAGGTAGACCCATCGGGGATTAGACTAAGGAGATGCATCAGATTCCTGGGGTCTCCCGATATACCTCCCGGTACTCCCATAACAAAATCGAAGTGCCCGGGCAGATTGATGAATCCCTTCTGAGCCAATCGTCGGGCGTTCTCGATCATCCCCGCGTCAAAAATCTCAAACTCGGGCTTGACGCCATGCTCTCTGATGGCCGTCGCGAAGAGTTCCATGTCGCCTTCGGAGTTGGTGAAGATGCCGTCACCGAAGTTGACCGTCCCGCAAGTAAGTGTTGCCATATCTGGCTTAAGCGATACAGGGCCTACCCTTTCAGCCGCGGACATTCCAACAGCCCCGCCGGTGGACACTTGGACAATCATATCACCGCGGGTCTTTTCTTTCACCCGCTCTATGATCTCCTTGTATACCTCCGTGTCTTGCGTGGCAATCCCTTCTTTGTCTCGCCCGTGAATGTGGGCTATACAAGCCCCTTCTCGCCAGGCTAAGTAGCACTCCTGGGCAATTTCCTGAGGCGTAAGGGGAACGTTGGGATTGTCGGCTCGAGTAACTTCCGCCCCGACCGGGGCGACGGTGATTATGAGGGGATCCACTGAAGCATCTCTCCTGCAAAGTATCGGGTACGCGCTTGGGTCTGGAAGTAGTTCAACTCCGACATACGGCTTTCCTGCCTGGAGGGCGGATGGGGACCGCTGATGCCGTAGCCTCTAGACTCTTTGCTTCGGCGCCACGACGGTACCATGAGCCCTGGCCACGAGCAGGGGCTCAGAGAGGACCTTCGCCGCAGTTGGGCCTGACCCGGGGTCGGCCTCGATCACCTTGTAGGCCTCCATCTCAACTCTGCGGGAACGGTTGCCCACCTTAACGATCCGGCCCACTACCTCAAGATAGTCCCCGGCCCGCACTGGCTCTTTGAACTCCACCAAGTCGTATGCCGCCATAAGCCCCTCGTCCGCGTCGTAACGAATGCTAAGTTCGGTAGCGACGTCACCGAAGTACTCCATAACCTTTGCTCCCGCGGCGATGCCGCCTCCATAGTGAACGTCTCCTTGAGATACGCGCACCCGGATCAAGGCTCTAGGCATCGGCAGTTCATGCTCTCTGGACGATCCTGACACCGTACTCCCTCCATTTTCTCGCTATTCGGCGGGCAGCTGAGACCAGTTCCCGGTGGCGAGCTTGGTCTTCAAAATCTCGATCCCTCTTTCCATCACGCCGTCTCCCACATCCTTCACCTTCTGCACGCACGAAGGACCGAGAAGGCCCATGAGTTCGTGAGTAACGGTTCCGCTGTATTGAAGTCCCTGAGCTTTGGCAAAACGAGACATGGCGGCGTCGGTAAGCGGCCCGAAAATACCGTCAGGTTCTCCGACATTGAAGCCGAGGAAGGACAGGCATTCCTGGACAGCTAGCACGTCCAGCCCAACGATACCTTTCCGAAGGGGACGCTTGTAGGTGGGTGGTGAGGGAATCTGAAATACCTCAGGCTTCACTTCGAAGTCGGGCAGAAGTCCCCTACCGTTGAGGCCGCAGCCCGACGGGGTGAAGTACTCGGCTATGGTGAATTTCACGCCGCCGAGTTCCAGGGGCGCCGGGACTAGACTCTGGACACATCCCTTGCCAAACGTAGTCTCGCCAACCAACACGCCGACTCCACGGTCTCTGATTGCGCCCGCGAGGATTTCCGACGCGCTGGCCGAGCCGCCGTTCACGAGCACAACCACGGGCACCGGCACGATGTCGTTAGGGTTCTCAATAGGCTCTTTAAGCTCCTGCCTTCGAAGCTCGACGACCGGCCCCTTGGGGACCAGTTCGTTGGCTATCGCCACGCAGGCGTCCAGAAGGCCGCCCGGATTGTTCCTGAGGTCAAGGACGATGCCCTTTAGGGCTCCGCTGTCCCTCATTGACCGCAAGACTATGGGCAGGTTCAGCCCCACGCTCTCTGTGAAACTCGAGATGGACACGAGCCACATGCCGTCGCCCAAATCCTTTACGTCCATGGTGGGCGGCGTAATCAGTTGTCGGGTGAATCTGAAAACCATGGTTTCGCCCGTCGACGGTCTTAAGAAAGTGGCCTCAACCGTCGTACCCGGTTCCCCTCTCAGCAGCAAAGCCGCTTCTTGTGGCAGTTTGCCAAGCATGCTTGCCTCCCCGACGGAAAGGAGAACGTCTCCGGCTTTTAAGCCGGTATCTTCCGCAGGGCTGCCCGGGAAGGTGTTGATGACAGTGATCCTCGCGTCGACGAGGTCCAAGGTAACGCCTATTCCACCGTATTCCCCTTCCAATGCGGCTTCCCAGTTCTCCAGTTCTTCCACGGTAAAGTGCTGGGAGTACCTGTCGCCTAAGGCGTCTACCATCCCCCGGACCGCGCCCAAGTACAGCTCGTGATAGTCCAGTTCTCTAGTGTGATACTCCATCAAGAGCCCCTGGATGTCGAGGAACGTCCTCAAGAGATCAGCTTGTTCCTTGCTTACTGTGATTGACTCTGTCTCGGGTGCCGTCTCCCCTGTGGACGGAGGTGTGCCGGGAGGTATTACACCCTCGGCGAGCATAGCTCCGGGAGGCACCAGAACAAGGCCGATGACCAGCATAACGACAAGGAACACTTTCATGATACCAAGACTTCTAGGGCTTGTACCAAAGCGCATGGCAATGATCTCCTATCCGGGATTCGTCATCTGAAGTCTTCTAGGACTGACTAGGGCTACGGGACCGTCACACGCGCCGGGTAGAGCCCCGAGTACTCACCGACCAACTCTATCCCATGGGTGTCGGACCTGTCTAGAACGACCGTAGTCCGCCCTTGCCGGAGTTGGCACCAGATGCCGTCAACTCTGACCATGGCGTCCAGCGGCTGAAACGTCACGGGATGGTACGCCATTACGGTCACAATGGTTCGCCTGCCGTCGGAACTGCCTTCGCCTAAAAACACTACGGGTTTCGGCGACTGCGCGACAACTGCCAGCGGTACCAGTCCCTTGAGGACAGCGGACTCCGCGTCCCAGACGGCCAGGTACACCACTCTCTGCTGCACCTGAGTGGACCCCAGATCGGGGGCCTCCACAGTGAGGGTCTTCTCTGACGCCTCTGGCCAACTGAACGGGTTAGAGCCTGTCTCTTTCTCCCTAACACGGTAACCGACGGCGGTTCGCGAGATGATCTGGGTCCACGTGAAGGTCGTTTGGCCGCCTTGTTGGTCCCGAGCTTCCACGTAAGCGATATACTGGCCCGGCGTCGGATCCTGGAGCGAAACGTACCGCTCCGGAGAGTCACCTAGGCCCGCCGACGAAGCTACTTCGGTCCACCGCCCTGCCGCCTTATCGTAGAAGTACAGGAAAATATCCATCTTGGTCGCGGGATCCGAGGGGTTGGTCGCGCTCAGGTAGATGAAACGGGTCCCTTCGCTTACCCCCGATATGTTCTTCGCTAGGGATGTGGATACCGGCGCGACGAGCCTCTCGGTCACTACGTCGCCGTTCTTGCCCGGTTCAATAGCCGCCATAGCGCTTGAAAAGGATGCGCCCGGGTTCACCATAGTTACCGACCCGACGGCTTGGCTGCCTAGCTGGGGCTGTACGAGTTGAGATTCGGGACCTCGTTGAGACAATCCTTGGCGAGTAACCGTCAGTCTGAATGCGGCTTCCGACACGTCATACGCGTAGGACATCGGGTCGGATACCACCACCACTTCCCAGACTCCCGCCGACGGCCTAGTAACGGTGATTTCTTCTTTGGTGGAACCCTCTCCCGCACCTATCCATGAGCTCTCGTAAACAAGCCAACCTTTTGGGTCATAGATGTAGAACTTCTCGCGGCCCCTCGAGTGTCCATCTCCGGCCCGGGGCACCTCCAACGAAACCGTTACTCCAGCCAAACCGCCATCAACCATGAGAAATTCTCGACGGTAGTCTCCAACGTCGAGGACATCCTGCACCCCAAGCGTGCCGCTCTGGCCGAATCGGCGCGGATTCACAACCGAGACCAAGTAGGCCAGATCCGTGCCGGCCGTACGGCTGTCATCCCCCTTGACGTATCCGGACGTGAGTCCCAAAGGGAGGCTTGGTTCCACGCGCAGTTGTATGTCTCTCTGCTCAACCGCGGGGATGGCGAGAAAAGCGCCATCGGCGCGAAGCCAAGTGGGGAGCGCTAACCGCAGCGATACCTCGAAAGGATTGAAGCTGTCAACACCGAGAGGGATGGAACCGGGAATCCGTTCGCGGTCGAAAAAGCCGGCTACGTGAAAGCTGTCGCCCCATCGAGCCACGGCCCGAACGCGAGGATAGCCCTTGCCCCCACTCAGGAGTTGGATAGAGCGGGCCACGTTCACCACACCGAACCCCTGCTCAACTGCTTGATGCCCTTCAAGGGGATGCGCCCCGTCTTCCATAGCCCTCTTCAGCACGGCAGGCGCCATGTTTCCCGGGCCGGCCCCGGCCAAGACTAACGCGGCCGCCCCGCCCGCATAGGCCGCGGCGGCTGACGTTCCCTCAAACAACCACGTCTGCTCAAGAGCCGAGGCCCACGCAGGCAAGTGGGCGGGTCCTAAGGCCGGAGCGACCACACTCACCGTTCCGCCTCCGGAAGTCGGCCCTACTGAGGACCACGGCCACATCTTCCCGCCGTCAACGTTCATGGCAGCCGACGCCGACTCGGGAATGAATCCGCCTACGGCCATGACGTTGGGGAGGTCCGCATAGCCGGGCAAACTGCTCAGCCCGGGGCCTTTGTTGCCTGAAGCCATTACGACAAGGGCGCCATAGTCTCTTTCCGCTTCGCGAAGCGCGTCTTCGAGCAGCCCACCGCTCTCGTTGGGAACCAACGGAGCCACACTCATGATGATTACCTTGGCGCCCCTCTTGCAGGCGGCCAAAATGCCTTGCGCAAGCAACTCCCAACGAGTTTTTCCTGACGAGTCAACCGCTTTTACCGCGATTAGTTCGGCTTCGGGCGTTATGGGGCTGAAGCCTTTGGCGCGGCCTCCGAGAATGGATGCAACCGATGTTCCGTGTCCGTGCCCATCGAAACCCAACAATACTGTCTTGCCGCCATCTCGAATGTCGCACAGGACGATCTGAAGCGCCCTGCCCGTGGTCCCTTGGGCCACCGCCACGCCCGTCCGCGTGGCTCTGTACGGTTCCAAACCTCTCTCCGTAGCGAAGTTGCCATCATAATCGGTATCTATGAAAACGGTATCGTACTGCCCTGAAAGGCGGGTATCGGCTGCCACCACCGTTAGAGGAGTGGAAGTTAGAAAAGCCCTGATCGGTGAGCCCGCCGGAAGTTTCGCGGGATCAAAAGTTCCGGCCCTCAGTTTACGGCTCTTGCTCGTTATCCCTGCTACGTTTAGCGTCCGTCCGTTTAGCGTTATGGTATTGGAAGATGAAATCTGAAAGGGGCCTCCGAGGCTCACGGCGCCTTCCTGAGTGACATCTATCCAGTCGGTGACAAGGCCGGGCAACAATGCGGACACGTCAATGCCTGTATCGACGACGCCTATCTTCACGCCTTTGCCTTTGTACCCGGAGGCGGAGGAAGACGGACCCGCTCCGATTTCTGCCAACAGCGGGCCGGACCATTGGGCGTCCACCGCAAACGAACTGACCTGATCGGCAGATGTCTCAAACGTGGCGTCTTCATGGTTCCTTACGGCCGAAACCTGCAACAACGCGGGCATGAGCAATACCGCGATCAAAACCGAAGCGAAAACCCTCTTGGCAGACTGCCTCATCTCATCCAGCAACCTCTCATGGTAATAGGGCCATAAGGCAGGCGCGGCCGTCCTGTAGCAAGAGCCCTATCCGGGCACCCTGACTTGCGCTTGACAGGGGCACCCGTCCTCCGGCTCCGAATATCTCCAAATCATTCAGGATCACAGGCAAACTGATTCCCTGTCCCTGCGTCTCGAGGTACAAGCGCGTGTTGTCCGGAGAAAGCCCCCGGAAAAGGCCCTCCATATCCCAGCGACGTCCCACGAGCCCCAAGACTCTGAGAGTAAGCGTGGCCGCCTCTGCCCTAGTCAGGCTCCTGCCAGGGTAAAACCTACCGTCAGTATCGCCCACTACAACCCCGGCCACCGCCAGCCTCTTGACAGACTCGCGAGCCCAAGACGGTATCTCGCTTACATCAGCAAAATCTGGTCCTGCACCTTCCACCACAGGAACGTCCATAGAAAATAGGCACCTATCGAGCATGGTGACGGCTTCGGCCCTGGTTACGCTTCTGTCGGGTGCCGCCGCGTCCCCCGCGTCGCCGCGGAAAATGCCCTTCTCGCGTGCGACCTCCAAGTAGCCTTTCCCCCAGTGGTTCTCGCCCACATCCTTGAAGGAAGACGGGAGACGCCTGCCGGTTTGGGCAGACTCCTCTTCACCAAGCATGCGAACGATCATGGTGCAAAACTCCGCTCTCGTAACAGCGCGGTCCGGCTGCACGCTCCCGTCGGGGTAGCCCTTCACTATGCCGTGTATCGCAGACTCTGATAGGGCCTGGTCTGCCCAATGGAACGGAGCCGAAGCGCCGGTAGCGGGGAGAACACTGAAGGCAAGGGTAAGCGCCAGGATCACCGAGAGCGCAAACGAGGTTCTAAGTTGGCACTGACACCGACCCACTCGTCGCGACAAGAGCTTCCCCCTCCCCCACGGGTCATAATAACCTAACTAGCTGCAGACTCGTACTTTCACCTGACTGACTATTCAACCGCCCCAGGGAATAGTCCTGCCCATATACTTCGACGACCGCCGCATCAAGAAGTTCCCCCAAAAAGCCGGCAAGGCACGCCGGGACACATAAAGAAAGCGGGGAGCCTTAGCTCCCCGCTATTTTGTCCTTGTTCCCTAAGGGTTAGGGAGCAGTCACCGTAATCAGACCAGGGGTCGCGTTCAGAACGTTCCCCGCATAGTCCTTCGCGGTGAGAGCCACCGAAACGGTCGCGGGCTTCGCGGCATGCTCAGCCGAGACGAACGTCCAAGTGGACCACCGTTGGAGCTGGTGGCTTCAACCTTAACACCAGCGATCAAACTGTGGGGGCCTGAACCTCTTCCTTGAACTTGATAGTCAAGGTATAGTAGCCGCATGGGTTGTCGCATCTGTTTCCGTCCATACGGCCGTTACATCGCCGTCCAGTTCGGGAGCCTGGTGTCCGAGGTAGCCTCGATGTACTCACCGTTGCTCGCGAAGCAGATCTTGTCGCCGAGAGCGATGTCGGAGAGCTTCGCTGCGGCGCCGTCACGAATGACCACGGCATCCTTGCTGGACTCTTCGATCGTTCCAGTGACGACCGAGAACTGGTACGCTCCATCCGATTCAGATATGCCGATGACCGCAGTTGGGGTCTCGCTAGCAAATGCGTAGCCCTGGACCTTCGCTGCCTTGCCTTCCTCGATGTCCCAGGTTACACGAGCCTTAGCGTTCATCGTAGAAGCTATGGTCGCGAGCGTCGAAGTGGCACCGTTGAGAGTGACCTTGGCACCATCGGCAAGCTCGATCACTGCACCGCCATCAATGGTGAAACCAGTGCCGGACGTCGCGAGTACGCCGGACAGGCCTTCGGTGTAGAGCCTTACCTCAGTTACGGTTCCGCTAGCCACTCTGTCGGCGCTGATTCCATCGCCGACTTCGAATAGACCGAAGGCAGTCGCAACATTAGCGATCGTGATATTAGCGTTGTCCTTATACAGCCCAGTCCAAGTCGTGGCGAGCGGACGATAATGGAGCTGCCGTCGCTAAGGAAGACCTTGTAAGCGGTCTTGGCCGAGCCGTCCACGACGGTGGTCTCTATGCTGAGACCCGCAATGGTCCCATGTACAGCCAATACCTCGCTGGTAACCTCTTTCGCATCATAGACCTTTCCATCGCGGTCGATGTAAAGATCCCAGTAGGTATTAACCGAGGAGACCTTGCTAAAGCCGGCGGCGGTGCACTGATAGGTGGTGCTTACGCCGTTAACCAACGCGACGATCTGCTTATTGTTGGTGCCCAGGTCATATCTAGCGGTAACCTGAGCGTCTTCGACTACCTGGTTCCAGGCGTCGATCCACACAATCTTAGTGCCTTCGAGGGCGTAATCGCAGGTGTCGCCCTTTGCGAGATCAGCCCAAGCGGCGGGCAGACCGTTCCTAGAAATTGTCACTTCTTTGGCCAGTTCAACATCGCCCGAGCCAAAGTCCAATTTGTATACGGTACCACTCAGACCCATGGCAACGGTCTTCTTCGCGATGACCTTGTTGGTCTGGTCTAGATAACGAGCCTCGACCCTGTAGACATCGCCATCGTCGTTCAGCCAAGCGTTGGCAGTTGTGCCAGCCAAGGCGACCAACATGTTGGCAACTGAACCGGTGAGGTCGACACCGTTCTTGGTCGCCCCAAAGTTGGAAGCGACTTCGTACTCGGTCTCGCCAATAGTCAAGGTCTCATCGGCCACGTCAACAGCGGTAACCTTGCCCGTGATGTACTCAACGCCTTCGGTTGAAACGAAAATGATGTCGCCCTTGCTGTTCAGCACGGTGGTGACTTCGTATCCCTTAAGCTCGGACACGGAGCTGACGCGGCCGTACACTACCACGGCTGCATCGTAGGGACGCTCGGTCCCATTAATGGTAATTTTCTTGCTGCTGGTGCTGACAGCTGAAACCATGCCTGACCAGCCGTCTATGTCGATGCCAAGCTTCTCGGCGCCGAAGATCTTCGCCGGCGTGCTGCCGGTGAACTCTCCGGGGTAATCCTTAACCTCGGCCACCATCTCGCACCCGAGCAATCCGCCAACCATCTCGGCGACGAAAGCTCTGGTAGCTGAAGCGTTGGGAACAAATCCGGCCCCTACCAAACCGACGGTGTCGGACGCTCCGGCTATGATGTAGTCAAGCGGCCAATCACCGGGTAGTGAGTCCTTGTATCCAAGGGCCCTCATTACCATGGTGAGAGCTTCGGCCTGGGTTACGGGACCCTGGGGCCTGAAGGTGCCGTCGGGATAGCCGTTGATGACTCCCCGAGTGGTCGCAACGTTGATGTAGCCGTACGCCCAAGACTGAGCAGCGGTAACATCGGGGAAAATGGTCGGGACGGCGAGGTAGCCGGCAGCGACCTCGAGCCCGAGAGCCCTGACGATCATCGCGCAGAACTCAGCTCTGGTGATGGTGTCTTCAGGGTTAAAGTAACCAAGATCGTCACCCTTGACTAGGCCAAGGGTCTTGAGCAAGGCAATAGTCTCCTCTTCTTCGATCCCGGCGGTGTCCGGGAAAGGAGAAGCGGCGAAGGCGACTCCTGCCAGCCCCAAGATCATTGCCGCTGCTAGAGCAACAGCAAGGATTCTCTTAAGCACGCTTGTATCCTCCTTTGTCGTGTTAGGCACCCTTGGGATACCTAACCGGTGAACTTCAAAAAACACTCTCGAGTTTCCTGCAACTAACCAACCTAGTGAGGCTAGGTATTGGTTTGCCCGGGATCCCCCCTTCCAGTAATTCCTTACAGCCTTCCACCTCGCCCGGATGACCCTCCCTTTCGGAGGGTGACTCCCCATTTTTGGGTTATGAAAAGGAGTCCACATGAATCAACGTGTCGGGAGCCTCTTTCCGAGTTGGGTCTTCGTCTATGGCCTGGACATGATTACCGGCATAGGACTATTCTGCCCAGACAGGGCTGAATTGGACAATTCCCCAGGCTATGGCCGATTATAGCACCTGACCCATTAGTGGTCAACGTAAGTTGTCAAGGGAACCAAAGGTAGCCTGGCCTCTTCACTAGGGACGAACAACGGACAACGAAAGACAAAATAGCATCAGCGGGTGCTCTATTTCGTCGCCGAATCCAGAAATCCTTCTTTCTTAACCACTATTTGTAAGACTTACCACCGCGGTTGTCAATGATACCCTAATCCCATGCCTGATCACGTCCATACACATCGACGGCAGACTCTGAGATTTGCCCGCTACCATCTCCGGAGTGGCAGGCACGTGGATGAACCCCGCAGGCGTTTTCCGACGCGTTCTATGAATGTGGTCCAGAGCGCAATAGAACACGTAGTTGCATAGGTACGCGCCCGCCGATAGAGACAACCTGGCCGGTATCTTCTCCTCGACCAACGCTTTCACTATACCGTCAACGGGAAGGGTCGAAAAATGGGCGTCCGGTCCATCTATAACAACAGCTTCGGCTCCCGGAATCTTGCCGGCATTGTCCTTGACTTGTTTGCAGTAGTTGATCGCCACCTTTTCCACGCCCAGGTCCGCGCGGCTAGCCGCCAGTCCTGTTGAGAGGACCAGAGCGGGCTCCACTTCGTCGATCAGAGCCTCGATGGCTGTTTTGGCCCTCCCCCACTCGACGGGAAGGATATGAGATACGACCCTGTGACCGTCGACAGTAGCGCCATTCAGAGACTTGGCTACTTCTCCCGAAGGATTTAGTGCGTCATCTCCGAAGGGCTCGAAGCCGGTGAGGAGCAATTTCCCGCTCACAATCGGTTTCACCTCGTTCCTGGAATTAGACGCATGGAAGACATAAGTGTTCCGTGCTTAAGCAAAAGTTCTTTGCCCGGACGGGTTATCCTGCGGCGGAAACCTATGGAAGAGGGGCGCTATGGGGTCTTCATCTTTCCCTTTAGGATGGTGACGGCGCTCCCACCAACACGCACCGAGGTGATGGAAGTTGGGTCATGGGGGTTTGCCACAGTGACCTCCACGTGGATGGTCGATGGCCTACGAAGTATATGGCCTTGCTCGCACGTGATGCGGGTGACCGGGTCAGCGGGAGTCACAAGGCTGTTCATCACTAGATAACCACCCGTAGCGCCGGAAGCGGTCCCGGTGGCCGATTCTTCGGGGACACCGACCGCCGGCGAGAAGTCCCTGCAATGGACCGTGGCCCTGGGGTCAATCGTCTCCATGGAAAAGCAGTGCACGCTTATTATCTTGCGCTCATTGCAGAAGTCGGTGAGGGCGGCCATGTTAGGCCTCATGGATAGGAGCGCTTCGCGAGACGACACAGGGGTTATCAGATCGGGAAGACCCGTTGATATCACCTGTGGACGCGCACGGCCAAATTCCAGGATGCACCCTTTCGGCCCGCCGAGAATTTCCTCAAGCTCGGCAATCTCGCCAGGGGTGGCCTCTCCAAGCAACTTGGGAGGCACCTGGGTCATCATCACCCTAGAAGGCGTACCTTCACACCCGAAGGCGACATCAACAGGGAGGATGCCCGCCTTGGTGCTTTGTGAGGTCCTAGTTTCACCTTCGCCCGGAGGGAGCAGTCCCATTTCGGCCAGGAGCCAAAAGGCACCGATGGTGGCGTGACCGCAAAGGTCGACCTCGCTAAGCGGCGTGAAAAAGCGAACATCAAAGTCAGCCGGGCTCTTACCCCTGGTGTCTATCACAAAGGCTGTCTCAGAGAGGTTCATCTCTCGGGCCATCTTTTGCATAGTGTCTTCGGATAGACCGGTCGCGTCGGGAACCACCCCGGCCGGATTCCCCCCGAAGGGCACGTCTGTAAAAGCATCCACCTGGTAGATGTCGATGTCTCTCATGATGCTCGCTCCTTCGGCCGGGTGATAGTACTTCGCGCTAAGTCGGGCAGCCATGCCCTCGCAACCTAGGCCCACCGTCCGGCAACGCGGATTTCAAAGGGCCGGAAAACCTCTCCGGCCCTTATGGTTCCTCTCAAACGCACGCCTGATTATCCTCTTAAGCGCGCAATGAAAGCGCAATGCTGTGCGCGATCACACGGGAGCGAATCCTTTTGGGTGCTCCTTCTTGGCTTTCTCCAAAAGGTCGTAATCCACACCGGTGCGCCTTGCGAGTTGCTCCTCAAGGAACTTCTTAGCCTGAGGCGGGAACAAAGCGTAGGACAGGACATCCTCTTCCTTAGTATATAGCGCGCCTAGTTCCTCTTTAGCCTTGGCAAGCCCCGGCTCAATCATGTCCGCCGGTCGGCAAGTGATGGGCTCCTCGTCCCCGATCACTTTCTTCTGTATCTCTTTGCTCACTTCGCCGGGAGCCCTGCCATACAGCCCGCGGAAGTAGTCCTTCACCTCGTTGGTAACCATCCTGTACCGCTCGCCAGTAAGGACATTCAGGACCGCCTGCGTCCCTACAATCTGGCTGGACGGCGTCACCAAAGGCGGATGCCCCATGTCGGCCTTAACCTTGGGGGACTTCGGCCAACACCTGAGGCAGCTTGTCGATCTGGCCTTGCTCTCGAGCTGGGAGATGAAGTTGATATCATCCCGCCGGGGATCTGATACCGCAAGACGTTGGCGTCAGGAACCGGAGAAGCTTTGTCATATGTCCCGTACCTGGTCCTGACTGTCTTGAAGTACTCGGAGATCTCGGACAAGAGGTTCAAATCGAGGCCGGTGTCGTAGACTGTTCCTTCAAATGCGGCTACAAGACTCTCGACGGGAGGCTGGGATGTGGACATTGACATGGCCGAGATAGCGCAGTCGATCACGTCAGCTCCCGCTTCTACCGCTTTTACGTAGGAAACCGCCGCCATGCCGGATGTGTAGTGAGAATGGACTTGCACGGGCAGCCCGATCTCATCCTTCCAACTCCTCACGATGTCGTAAGCTTCCTTAGGAGAAAGGATACCGCCATATCCTTTAGACACAGAGAGTCGGCCCCCATAGCCTTCAGTTCCCCGCGACCGACACGTAGTGGTTGAGGTCGTGCACAGGGCTTATCGTGTAACACACAGTGGCCTGGACGTGGGCTTGCATCTCTTTGCTGACTTCGATGGCCCGCCGCATGTTCCTAACATCGTTCACGGCATCGAAGATCCTCATGATGGAGATGCCGTTTGTGATGGCAGCCCTGACGAAAGCCTCCACCACGTCGTCGGCGTAGTGCTTGTATCCTACGAGGTTCTGTCCCCTCAAGAGCATCTGGAGGGGAGTCTTCTTGAAGCCCTTCTGAGAGCCCTAAGCCTCTCCCACGGGTCTTCCGAGAGAAACCTAAGACACGTGTCAAAGGTGGCTCCGCCCCAAACTTCAACCGAGTGAAAACCAACCTGGTCCATCTTTTCGACTATGGGCAGCATGTCCGGGGTTTTCATCCTGGTCGCGAGAAGCGACTGGTGACCGTCCCTAAGCGTCGTATCGGTAATGCCGACCTTCCTCTTGGCAACTTCCTTAGGCGAGAGACTCAAATGCGTTCACCCCAAGTCTTTGTCGTTCAGCTGCTCGAAACATGGGATCAGATCATAACACGTATTTGGCACTTTGGGCATGTTTTCCCTGCTAGTTCACGAGCACGACCTCTTCCTGGCCAAAGATGCCCCTATGAAACCCTTGAACAAGGGATGCGGTCTGTTGGGCCTGGATAGGAGTTCCGGATGGAATTGAGTGCCCAGGAACCACGGGTGATCCCTGAACTCCACCACTTCCACTAGCCCGCGCGCCGGCCATATGCCCACAGAAATGAGCCCCGCTTTGTCCAGGTCCTCAACATAGAGCGGGTTCACCTCAAAACGGTGCCGGTGGCGCTCGCTGATCAGTTCGGATCCGTAAGCTTGTCTGGCCAAAGAGCCTTCTTTGAGGCGGCAGGGGTAGAGCCCTAGCCTCATGGTTCCTCCCATCTCTGAGAGGTCTTTCTGCTCCGGCATGAGGTCAATGACCGGATGGGGAGTGTCGGGGTTGAACTCGGTGGAATCAGCCTCGTTTAGGCCAAGGACGTTTCTCGCCACCTCAATGACGGCGCACTGGAGACCGAGGCAAATACCGAAGAACGGTATCTTGTTTTCTCTGGCGTATTTGATGGTCCTAAGTTTCCCAGGGACGCCGCGGTGCCCGAACCCGCCCGGAACCAGAATTCCGTCTGCGCCTTCTAGAGCCTTCTCCACGTCTTCCGGTCCGGCGTTGTCCAGGTCGCCGGAGTTGACCCACCGGATATTCACCTTGACGTTGTGAGCGATCCCGCCGTGATGCAATGCTTCGGCTATGCTCTTGTAAGCGTCGTGGAGCGCCACGTACTTGCCCACCATAGCTATGGTGCATTCAGCTTCCGGGTGCCTTATCTTGGCGTCTATCTCAAGCCAATCCTTTAGGTCCGGGACCCTTCTCGAAAGCTCGAGCTTGTCCTCGACGACCCTGCCCAGACCTTGGCGCTCAAGCATGACGGGAACCGCGTAGATGCTCTCGGCATCCAGGTTCTGAATAACCGCCTCTTTGTCCACATCGCAGAAGAGGGCGATTTTCTCACGGACTTCCTCTGAAAGGGGCTGGCTGGACCTACAAACAATCACGTCGGGGGCGATTCCGATTGACCTAAGCTCCGCCACGCTGTGTTGGGTAGGCTTGGTCTTTAGCTCGCCGCTTCCCGAAATGTAGGGTATCAGTGTGACGTGGACGTAGACCGTGTTCTGACGACCGACGTCGCCTCTAAACTGCCTGATCGCCTCCAAAAACGGAAGGCCTTCTATGTCGCCGACCGTGCCGCCGATCTCGCAGATAACGATATCCGCCTCCGCCTCACGGCCGACCTTGCGGATTCTTTCCTTTATTTCATTTGTTACGTGAGGTATTACTTGGACCGTGCTGCCGAGAAACTCGCCTCGACGCTCCTTGGCGATAACGGCGCCGTAGATTTGTCCAGACGTCGGGTTGTTGGCGGCGCCCAGGGGCCGGTCGATGAACCGCTCGTAGTGCCCCAGATCGAGGTCGGTCTCAGCACCGTCGTCTGTGACAAAAACTTCTCCATGCTGCAACGGACTCATGGTGCCGGCGTCGGTATTCACGTACGGGTCCATCTTGACTATGGTCACCGAGTACCCTCTGGCCTTGAACAGAGTACCTAGAGACGCGGCTGTGATTCCCTTGCCGAGGCCCGACACGACCCCGCCTGTGACAAAAATGTATTTGGGCATTTCCTCTGGACCTCCTAAAAAGGGGAGGGAGCCCTACCCCACCTCTGGTTCTTCGGGCTCCCCTATGGGTTCTTCCTCTGTTGGCTCTTCCTGGTAGTCTTCGTCTAGGACCACCAGTTCCCTCCTTAACCGTTCCCCGGGTTTGGGGCGTTCGGCGTTGGACAACTCCACCACTTTGATGGAGGGCGGCTTTACTGTCCATTCCCTTAGTCCACACATCCCGCCCCCCGGTTAAGAAACCGGTTATCCATGCTGATTTCCGTGTGGGCGCTGGCCATAAGCCGAGGCAAATTAGATGCTGACGTCATGCCCTTTTGGGCTAGTACCTCTTGCACAAGGTCCTTGTACTTCATCGGCTCCCGGCGATCCTTCAGGATGCGGTATGCCACATCAACTGTGGATAGGTCCAGCCGGGGGTTTTGATACTCGATAGCGTCATCCACTAGCATCGCCCCCAACCTTCACTGTCGCGTAACACTCCCAGTAATTTTACTCAACGAAGTGCCTGTGTCAATACGGTTGAAACGACTAGTCTCTGTACAGCGATCTTCTCCTGGAAACCTCCTGTGCCAGGTAGGATGCAACGTCCTGAGGTTTTGTCCCAGGTCCAAAACCGGCGTCGTAGCCCAACTCTAGGGCTAGAGCGTGAGTGATTCTCGGCCCCCCCGCCACTAGCACTACCCGATCGCGAAAACCCTCCGCCTCAATCAACTCCACTAAGTTGGTGAGGTTCGACAGATGAACATTTCCCTGAGTGACCACTTGCGATACAAGCACCGCGTCGGCTTTCAGCTCCAGGGCCCTTCGGGCCAGCGCTTCGTTGGGCACCTGACTACCCATATTAACCACCTTGAAGCCCGAATATGCTTCAAGACCGTGGTCGCCGGCAAAACCTTTGTAATTGAGGATGGCATCCAGGCCGACCGTGTGTGCGTCGGAACCCGTGGCGCCGCCGACGATGACCAACTCCCTGCCGAGTTGTTCCTTTATGACCCGCTCTACCATAGGAGGGTCGAGTTTCTCCCACAAGGGTCTCGCGACCTTGAGTTTGCCCAACTCGACGGGGCGCGTGAGCTTGCCGTAGCCAACATAGAATGTATACCCCTCTCCCAAGGGAGTGGAGTCAACCACCTGAGGTTCTAGAAGCGCCATGGACCTCATAACCTGCCGGGCCGCCTCATCACCTAACGGGCCGTCCTTAACCGGCAGCGTGAAGCTGACCTGTACCAGTCCGTCTCCTTGATGGTCGCCGTAGGGGAGCACAAGGCCGTCCTGTTCTACCTTGTCTTTAGGCAAGCTTGTCATGAGTCCGACACCTCCGTTCCTGCCGTGCCCGCAAGTTCCTTTTTCATGAGTTCCTCGATGGGGTTTTGGTACCACTCTGTCTTCAGAACGACCCCTTCCCGGCCCTTTCCACCGCTTCTCGTCCGCCTCACTCCCGCGAACACGCCATCCTCGATGGCCTGGAACAGGCCTTTGCGTTGACTCGAAAGTAGGGACCGGCAGTTCGCGAGCAACTCCTTTGCCCGCGTCTATTAGTGACCCTTCCCTAAGGACAAGGCTCTCTCCGAGGCGTTTCCGCCGGTCCTTAGGTATTTTGCGGCCCTGATGGAAGCGTAGCGGTCTTGCAGGAGGGGCGTGTGGACGGCTTCGGTAAGCATCCCCACCAGATGGATCGACTGACCGGTCAAAACCGACACAACGTTGAAACTCGCGTCGAGAGCGTGGGCAAAGAAAATGTCGCCTGACTTATGGACAGTAGGGGGCATGAACTTGACGGGACACTTGGGGAACAGGGAACGGACCAGGAGGGCCGAAGCGATTTCATAAGATAGGCTATCCTCTATTCCCGGGTCTATCTGGAACGCATGCCCCAAACCAATGTGTTCGTCGGAAAGGCCGGCTTTCTTGGCAAAGTGGTAGTTGATGAACTGGGAAGCTAGGACCGACTGTCCCGAGTTGAGAGCGTCGACGGTGGTCAAGTAGTTGTCCTCTCCCGTGTTGATGATGACCCCCGCATAAGCGTTCAGCATCCTGGAAAAACGCTGGTCTATGAGCGTCCGTTCGGCATTGATGTCCCTGAACAAAATGCCGTACATAGCGTCGTTCAGCATCATGTCCAGCCTTTCCACGGCGCCCATGGCCGCGATTTCCGGCATACATAGCCCTGAGCAGTAGTTTACCAAGCGTATGTAGCGGCCTAGTCGCCGAGACTCCACGTCCAGGGCCTCCCGCATTATCCGGAAGTTCTCCTGAGTGGCGTACGTCCCCCCGTACCCTTCCGTGGTGGCGCCGTGCGACATAATCGAGAAGGCTCTGTCCGGTGGAACGGATGACGGCGATGACATCAGCACCTTGGGAGGCCGCCATCTTGGCCTGGACCACGTCTTCGTAGATGTTGCCCGTGGCCACTATGACGTACAGCTGCAAGGGATTTCCAGGACAGGAAGCTCCTCCAGAAGTACTTCTCTCCTCTTTCGCGCATCGATACGCGAAAGCGCTTCCTTGGCCAACTCCGCCGACTTTGACAGGTTAGCTTCTCGGCCCTGCCACGCCAAGGATGAAAGGTCCAACTTGCCGTCTGATACTCTCCGGGCGGTTTCCGCCGGCGTAATCCCCAACGCGTTGCACGCGTTGGCCAAATGGATAGCCACTCCATCCCCGAGTTTGTTCAGAGCTCGGAGATGATCGACAAGTGCGTTGGCCAAGGGAACACCCCGGCGATCCACGCCGTCGACTCCAAAGAGCCTGGCCACTGACCTCTCAATAGCTACGGTAGTAAACCCTTCGGTTTGCCTCCGCACTTCTTCGACCACGGCTCTAGATAGCCGGTGGCACTCCTTCACCAGCTGCCCGTCCACATCCAATCTAAACAACATCCGGTACTCCCTCCACCGCCTCCGTCAGGAGACATTCTTCTCATCGAACAGGTCTTCGGCCCGCTTGATGATCGCTGTATCCAGCCCGAGAAGCTTAGCCACCAGTAAGGCGTCCTGGGGAACCGGCGTGTCTGGTCCTACCCGTTGGAGCCTGTAGTCCATATGGTCATAGAGCCAGCTGAGACCGCTGGGCGATATCGAGTCGGAGCTTTCGCTCGAGCCGGCCACGGCAAGCGCTTCGCAGGGTGTGGTAAGCCCCGTTACTTGCCAATGAGGAATGGCAGCGATCTCGGCCAAAGCGTGAAAATGGGTTGTCGCGACAACGGTACAGGACCCTCCCTTACGCTCCTTGAAGTACAGGAGCACTGCCGCATACAGGGCCAGTCCTTGAGACGGGTTCGTCCCGCGTCCGATTTCGTCCAAGAGAATAAGGCCCCTTTGGCCGGTCCTGCGAAGCGGCTCTTTCAAGGAAACCACTTCCGAGGCAAAGCTGGATAGTCCGGGCTTTCCCGTGGACTGCGGCTGAAAGTATACGAAGTCGTACAACGTGAACCGCATGTGCCGGCAAGGGACCGGAAGCGCCCACTGGGCAAGCGTGACGCAAAGGCCAACCGTCGAAAGAGCGACTGTCTTTCCTCCCATGTTAGGGCCCGTTATGACCGCTGCCGTAGAGTCCAGTTCGATGGTCAGGGGCTGGAAGCGGCCGCCTCTATCCATAACTTGCTTTCGGACTTCGGGATGGAAAGCGTCGGTCAAGAAAACTTGGGGGGAGCCGGAGGTGACCTCCGGAACCGAGGCGCCCCAGCTTCTGTACAAGCGCGCCTTTGCTAGGAGGAAGTCTAGATTCCCCAATGCCCAGGCGGCACGGGTAAGGTCCGGAATAGACGGCACAAGTTCGCGTGAAAGGCCGGCCAGGACTTCTTCTTCCAGCGAGACTTCCCTTTGCCGCAAGCGGTTTATCTCCCGCTCCAGCTTGACTGCCTCGCGGGTTGCTTTGAGGCGGAAGTGAACGTGGGTCAGAGTTTCCCGGGTTTCACCCAGTTCGGGCATGAGCCTTGCTTTCTCGATCAAGTCGGCTTCGGTTTTTCTTATGGCGATCTCTTCTTTGAGCCCCGGCCGCCGCGATAAGAGCGCCTCAACCAGAAGAGACTCTTTGGTCATTTCAGCCCGCCACTTGCGTTCTCTGTTCTTCCGCTCTGACCTCACCTTCTCCAATTCGGGAGAAAAGGAGTCTCCTATGTAGAAAACAGGCTGTCCGGTACTCCCCGGAAGAAGCCGCTTCTCAATTGCCTCAAGAGATGGTGGGACCGCCTCATGAGCCCAGCCGGCATCCTTTGTCTCTAGCAGCACCTCTCTGATCCTGCCTGAGGAAAAAGCCAGATGAGCTACTATGAAGATCTCGGCGGGAGTGAGTGTCTTGTGGTCCTCCAGAAGAGCTATCACATGAAACGGGTCCTTCAGCGCGTCGAGTAGCCCTTCCAGCCGCAAAGCGGCCTCTGGGTGCTTTTCGTAGAACAGCGCCGCGCGGGACAACCGGGAAAACTCTTCCTTCAACTCCTGTTCTTCGCCGGGGAGATAAGGTCTCTCTTTTGATTTGACTCTCCTCCCCAACGAGGACTTGGGCTGGAGTCCTTCCCAAATAGACATGAAACCCGTGATTTCTGCGGTGGAATCGCCCACGAAGAACTGCGTCATTACCCCAAGGCCACGCCTGACACCCCCTTCGCGTTGCTTAGGCCCGACACAACATCAAATACGGGGATGGTCCTGCCCACAGACTGTCGGACCGCCTTGTGGACCGACAGGACCAACTCCTTTGGATCATGAGATATGCCCCTGTAAGAGACCGGGTTTACGGTAATCGCCAGGAGATTGGCAGGGTCAAGCACATAGATGGTGACCCCGGGATCCCCCCTGCCAAATACGGAAGCGGCGTCTTTGGCGATGACTTGAAGATTTCCTCGTCCGGGCCAAGATGCCGATAGGGATAGGAATTTGGGGGTGACGGCCCCCGGCACGACCACGAAAGCCGCGTTGTCTGTAAGCGTCATGATCTGCTCTTCATGCCCGAGAACGGTCTTGTATGAGGTGGGCCTTATGATGTAGCGCGATATTGAGCCGGACGGAGTCGCTCGGTCTAGGAAAGATACGCGTCTTTGTCCCATAGCCTCGTTGGCGAGTTCCGTTACCTCTGGGTCAGATGGAGCGGGCCTTTGCCACATCCAAGCCAAGTTGCCTGCTTCCCGGGCTATGGTCCGTAAGTTGTCGTAAGCCGACGCGCCTGTGGCGAGGATCAGGCCATCGGTGACCGAGGGGCTGGCCGCCACGATACGGTCTAGCGAGCCGTCCACCAAGACTATGTCGGCGCCGTACCCCTGCAACCGAGATACGATCATGGCCAGCTCTCGTGCGCTCTGCGGACCCACCAGTTCGATGGGGGAAGGCTCTACAATCCTGCCCAGAACCAGACGTCCCAAAAGGCCCGGTTTCTCAAGGACATCGACAATTTCCAGGGAAGCGCCGGAACCGGCCAAGGCTCCTTCGGCTGTGGCCACCCATGTTCCTTCAGGGGGTATCACAGACGGTTTGGGCTCTCCGGTGAAAGAGTCCACCGTTTCCCCGTCGCGTCCGGTGGAAACAAGCCCCACCGTAAGCCCTCTCAACGAGAGCCCGGCAGCCAGGTAGTTCATGGTTACCGTCTTGCCCACATTCTTGGCGGTCCCCACTACCGCGAGGGAACGCACCTTTTCGGCGATAACCACTTCCGTAAGGCTCAATGGAATCATCCCCGGAACCGCCCAAACCGAAAACCTCCAGTATGTCCTTTCCCTACTTCCTTCTGCCCAGCCGCTCGTTGCCTTCCGGCACGAGACTGACTTTGGTCCCTCCAAGGAGCCCGGCGACGCCTACCGCTCCCTTGTGGTCCCCTCCGCACAACCTGCACCTATCGTCCTCCATCCGCTCTCTCGAGTCGTAGTGAGGCTCCTTGTAGGCGGATATGACCCCCTCGTAGTTCCTCACAACGACGGTATCGGGACCCATGGACAAGATGTACTGGGGGTTGAGCGGGATCTTCCCTCCACCGCCGGGAGCGTCGACGACATAGGTCGGCACGGCAAACCCGGTGGTATGGCCTCGCAGAGACTCCATGATCTCCAAGCCCTCGGCGATTGTGGTCCTGAAGTGGTCCAACCCCCACGTAAGGTCGCACTGGTAGATGTAATAGGGACGGACTCTAATCCTGAGCAATCCCTGCACCAAAGACTTCATGACTTCTGGGCAGTTGTTGACTCCCCTAAGGAGAACCGACTGATTCCCCAATGGGACACCGTGGTCCGCCAGAATAGCGCAGGCCCTAGATGCCTCGGGGGTGATCTCTTTGGGGTGGTTAAAATGGGTGTTCAGGTAAATGGGCTGATACTTGGCCAACATGGAAGCCAGTCTCTCGGTGACGCGCTGGGGGAGCACGACCGGAACCCTGCTTCCCAAGCGTATGATCTCTACATGCGGTATCTCCCTCACTGCCCGGATGACGCGCTCAAGATACTCGTCGGACAGGGTCAACGGATCGCCGCCAGAAATCAGCACGTCGCGCACTTCCGTGTGTTCCCGGATGTACCGTAAGCCCTCTTCGATTCGCTCAGGAGGCGCCACCTTGTCGGTAACGCCGACAATGCGGCGGCGAGTGCAGTGGCGGCAATACATGGCACACTGCTCGGTGACAAGAAATAGCACCCGGTCGGGATAGCGGTGAACCAGTCCTTCCACGGGCGAATCCGCCTCTTCGGCCAGAGGATCAACCGACTCCCACGGCATTACCGTAGTCTCATCTCCCCTGGGAACGGCCTGGAGGCGAATGGGGCAACGCTCATCATCTGGATCGATCAGACTGGCATAATAGGGCGTAATGGCCATTCTGACTTTGGAGAGTGCTTTCTCTACGCCCGATGTAGCCTCCGGAGACAGACTGAGGACTTGTGACAACCGGTCCACGCTTTCAATGCGATTCTGCCACTGCCAGCGCCAGTCGTTCCAGTCCTCCGAAGACACGCCCTTCCACAGGGGTATATCCTGCCAATGCCTCAATGGTGAAGACCTCCTCACGGAAACCGGTTACCCGGGGAACATTTCCTCAAGTATACCTCGCAATTTCGCGTCTGACCTCGCCAGACCCAAAGCTTCGGCGGCGTGGCCTTCCGCGTATCCGTTTCCTATTATGAGATCGACGTCAGCGCCCACCCCTTCGGCTCCCAAAGCGGCGGCTGTGAAGCTGGTGGCCATGGAGAAGAAGTACACCTTGCCGCGCTGTCGAGTGCTCAAGATCGATGCCATTTCGGTGCCCGGGACGTTCACGCAGTTTATCGTGACATCAACTTTCTTCCCGTCATTATATTTCAGCACCTGACCCATGACCCCAAGAGCGTCTGTGGCGTCGGTGGAAACCACCACATCTGCAGCGCCAAGAGCTCTCGCTCTTTCGGTGGAGGAGCGGCCGTGAGCCAGACCGATGATCCTCGCCTGGGGGCCGGCTTTCTGCCGGGCAACCGCCGAGCAAATGAGGCCCGACTTGCCACCCGCCCCCAACACGAGTACGCTGTCGCCCGGCTTGACCAACCTGGCTGTCTGAACTGGAGCGCCGGCCACATCCAATATGGCCAGAGCCAGCCTTTCCCCTATATCTTCCGGTATCACGGCAAACGGGCCGGACTCAAACAGCACGGCCGAGCCCACCACATCTACCTGATCTTTGTCCAAATCTACCTTCTTCACCGCCAGAAGATTTAGCGGCGTCAGCGACAACGACACCAAAGTCGCCACCAGATCCCCGACCTTAGCCCCCGAACCCCGTTGCGCTCTTGGCCCGATCTTCCGAACAGTCCCTAACAACATTCCTCCCGAGCCGGTAACTGGGTTTTGCATCTTGCCCCGCTCTGAGACTATCTTCATCACTGTGGCCGCCACATGCTCTTCCAACTCTTTCCTGTCAGCGCCTTTTCGGCATGTGGACACGATCTGCTTGAAACTTGCGGCATCTATGTTAAGGGTTCTCACGTCGAGAAGAGATTTCCTGCTGTCGAAGATGTCGGTGGAGTTGTCTATCCTCCAAGCTGCCTGAGGCAGGCTCCCTTTCGGTTCGATAACCCGGTGAGTGCCGTACGGGCATCCTATCCTGGGATCCCGGTATTCTTGTGCCACATTGCCTTCCCCCAATCAGAGAGGCCGCCTAAGACGGGCCCACCCTAACACGGAAGCAAGAGGCATGCCATCACTTTGTTAACTGTCTTTGGATATGCCCAAAATCTTCATCCTGTACTGCAGGGTCTGTCTGGCCATCCCTAGAGCCCTCGCCGCTTCGGATACCGACTTGCCTCCGGCCAAAGCCCCTTCGATCAGGGCTTTTTCTTGCCTGCGCAAATCGTCCTTGATATTCGGGGAAGGGCGAACAGCGCCCTTGTCAGGAGGTTGAGGGGCGGCTGCACCGCCCGTGGCCGAAGACTCCAAGAGCCCGAGACTACCGGTGGCGGCGCCGGGCGCAACACCGGACGCAAAGGGGCCCTTGCCTGCCACATGATCTGTGTCGTGCCTGAACATGGAAGCCGTGGCTATCATCCCGCGGACCGATGGAGGCAGGTCCGAAACATCGACTGCCGAACCCTTTGCGAATGCCAGGCTCCCTTCGACAGCGTGTTCAAGCTCTCTGATGTTCCCAGGCCACTCGTAAGTGAGAAACGCGGACATCGCTTGGGGCGACACCGAGGATGGTCCGCCCTTTTTTGAGTGCTTTCTTAAGAAATGCTCGCATAGCAGAGGGATGTCCTCTCTCCGTTCTCTAAGTGGAGGCAAACCCATCTCAATGACCGACAGCCGGAAAAAGAGGTCGGGGCGTAAGTGTCCCGACTTCACGGCCTCCCGAGGAGGAATGCTGATAGAAGCCACTATCCTGACATCCACGGGCCGCTCCCTTGTATCGCCGAGCCGTCTCACCCGCTTGTCTTGTATTACGCGCAAGAGCTTGGCCTGAAGTTGAAGGGGCATGGAATCTATCTCGTCCAGGTAAAGGGTGCCTCCCGACGCGAGTTCCAGAAGGCCCGGGCGGTCCGTTGAGCCGGTGAACCCGCCTTTGGCGGTGCCGAAAACTAGGCCTTCCAAGAGGCTTTCCGGAAGAGCAGCGCAGTTCTGGGGAACAAACGGCCCGGAGGAGCGTGCCGACGCCGTGTGGATCGACTGCACCAGCAGCTCTTTGCCTGTGCCTGTCTCCCCCCAGACCATGACGTTCGAGTCGCTGTCGGCCAGCATAAGTACCTTGCGCTTGACTTCTTTAATGGCCCCGGACTCCCCCACTATGTCGTCCACGGAAAACAGACCGCGGGCGCGTGCCGTCGAGGAGTCGTATCTCGGCTTTCGCCTTGACAACTGCGCTGCCTGGGGTCCCATCTCTCGGAGTTCTCGCTGCAAATCCAGGATTTTCTCAGCCATTTCCTTTAGGCGGGTTATGTCTGTGGACACCTCGCACGCTCCCACCAACTTGCCGTCAATCACGATTGGATGAGTGGAGTTTACCGTGGTTATCTTCTTTCCCTTGTAGTTGGAGAAGGTCTGCTGCTGCTCAAGTTCCGGCACCCCCGACTTGAGCGCTTTCATGAGCGTACTCGAGTCGTGGTCCAACGAGGGGAAGACTTCAAGGATCGACCTGCCGATTACCTCTTCTTTCGCCAATCCGTCAAGCCGCGAAGCGGCTAGGTTGTAGACCACGGTGATGCCGTTTTCATCTACTACGTGGACTCCCTGGCTGATGGAATCCAACACTACAGACAACGAACGAAGTATGTCCATATGTAAGAGCCCGCCTTTCGGCACTAGGTGCCGAGAATTTCGCATACCGCTCAATATTCGGCAGTCTCTTGCGAGATTCCTCCAGGGATCTCTAGACAGTGATAAACGGCCCCCCGGGAGGAGGGCCGTCGTGGCCAAGATTCAGGCGGAAAGATCTCACTTCTCGGATAGTCTCATCATCATAGTCGCAAGTTGCGCCCTTGTTGTGTTTTGTGACGGAGACAGAGTCGAACTTGAAGTGCCTATGATTATGCGGGCTCCACACGCCCACTGAAAAGCCGCGTAGGCTTCCTCGATGGTGATCTGGAAAACGTCGTCATAAGACAGAATGTTGATGTCTTCTCCGGCGCGAGGGTCTATGTCGTACAGTAAGGCGTAGTCGCCAAAGTATGCGCCTGCTCTCTGGTCATAACTTCGTTAGGGCCAGAATTACCTCGCTCTCCGGTTTCGGCAAGTCTGACACTTGGCCCACTGAAACGCCTCATGAGCTCCTTCTCTGATGTCGAAAGCGTCCTCGTATGAAAAGGATGTTAGTGTCCTCGCCAACTGATACGTCAAATCCCTTGATAAAGAAGTCGTAGAGGGTTGTGACCAGAAGTTGTGCAGTCTGCAGCGGCATTAAGGCTCAAAGTAGTCTCAGTGACTCCTTTCGCGATTCCCTTGTCAAGCAGTACGCCACCGCGTCGATGGAACCAATCGTCCGTCTTCACGTCCGAGAATGCAAGGCAGCCAACGCCGTGCCCCCCAGAAAAACAGAAAAATCAGGCACAGCGCCCTGAAATGGGCAAAAGAGTCTCTTCACAGGATATCTCCCTCCTTATGAGTCGGGGAGGCCCGACTTGAGGACGAGCCTCCCCCCGACGGCCTTACTTCACGTATGCGTCGCTGACCAGGAATTCGGCTATTACCTCTGTGGGTACCACGAACTCCACTATTCCCATACTCCCCGGAGCGACCGCGTATTCGTCAAAGACGACTACCAACTTGGAATCTGAGTTGACGTAGAAGGTCTGTTCCGGATCGATCTTGTCGAAGCCGGTTTCATCGGGAGAGCTTTCTCCTTTGATGAAGTAAATGATGCCCTGGGACAGGTCGGTCTTCTCCCTCATCTGCTCCTTTATGTTGGCGGTAATCACGTCGACGTAGCTGTCATCTTTGAAGAGACCGGGCTTTTCTGTCACTACGGAGGTCTCGCGAGACCAATCAAGATTCCGCCTGAGTTTCTTAAGCGAGGAGTAGAGCCTTGTCTTGGTGGTGTTCACGTTCTCGTTCATGACTTTGGCTATCTCGTCCAGCGTCATGTTCTCGTAGAAGTGCAAGACGATTACCGTGCGGTTAACCGTGGAGAGGTTCTTTATGGCATCACGCAGGTCAAAGTCCTGATAGCTGTCATCCGAAGCTCCCAAACGGTCCGACTCCACGTAAAGCTTCCTCCGATGCTTTCGGAGAAAGTCTATGGCCGTGTTCACGTCGATCCTGTAGAGCCAGGGCTTTGCCGAGGAAGGGTCAGCCAGAGACTTCACTGAGCTCAGAGCTTTACATATGGAGTCCTGCACGATATCCAGGGCGTCCTCCCTGTCCTCGACATAGCTGTAGGCCAGACGGTACAAGGAGTCCCTGTTGGATAATATGAAACTCGTCACCGTATCATAGGCCGCCGGTTTGTTCATTCCGCACCCTCGCTTTACCAGTAAGACGTGGGCGGGTATAAAAAAGTTTGGGCGGGCCGGTTACGGACGACGCGAAAGAGCCCGGCCCGATCTGGCGCCGGTAAGTTCGCCATCCCTCACGACCATTTCTCCGTTGACGAAGACGGCCGAAATGCCGACCGGATACTGCCACGGGTTCTCGTAGGTGGCCTTGTCCTCTATCTTGTCCGGATCGAAGACCACAAGGTCCGCCCAGCATCCGGGCGCCACGAGCCCCCTATTGGAAAGACCGAGCCTCTTGGCGGGAAGGGAGGTCATCTTCCTGATCGCTTCCTCCATGGAGATAACGCCCTTGTCTCTCGCATAGAGCCCTAACACCCTTGGGAAAGTGCCTACTGACCTGGGGTGAGGCTTGCCTTTATCGGGCACCGTGTTGTACCCGTCGGTCACCACAGCGGTGCGGGGGTGCTTTATGGCGTCGACAAGGTCGTCTTCGCTCATGGCAAAGCGCGCGATGCGGACTTCCAGGTTCTCATCCAAGAGCAAATCTATCGCCATAACCTCCGGCGCCTTTCCTCGGACCTGCGCTATCTCCGCGAGGTTCTTCCCTTCCATCCACTTGTTCTCGGGCTTCTTGACACCGCAGATCACGATTTTGTCCCATCCGCCTTGGACGGACGTCCTGTGGTCAGACTCGGATTCAGCCCGCTTTCGGAAACCTTCTTCCCTGAGGCCTTCCAGGGCCCTCCCCTTTCCCTTTTCCAGGACCCAGTCGGGGAGCACGATGGCCAAGCCGGTGGAGGACGCTAGATAAGGATAGAAGTCGGCCGTCATCTCCAGGCCCTTTTCCCTTTGGTCATCCAGCATTCTAAGGGCGTCTTTGACTTTGCCCCAGTTCTGGGGGCCGCAAGCTTTGATATGCGAGACTTCAAAACGGACACCGGACTGGGCGGCGACATCGGTGCACTCCTGAATGGAGGCCAAGAGGTCCGGACCCTCGTTTCTTATGTGTGAAGCGTGGAATCCCCCAAATGCCCTAACGGGTCTTGAGACCGCGGCAAGCTCTTGGACGTTCGCGAACCTCCCCGGCACGTACTCAAGTCCGCTAGAGACGCCAAAGGCTCCTTCCTCCATCCACTTAAGGGCTATCGCCTCCGCCTTATTCAGTTCCTCACAGGTCATGGGACGCCCGTCGTCGCCCAAGACCCTTCTCCTTACATCGCCGTGCCCGAACAATGCGGCGGTATTGGCGGCAGGCCTTGCTGCGGTTACCGCGTCCAGGTATCCCCGGACGCCATCCCACTTCTCTTTGACCTCGCTGTTCTCGAAGATCTCCTGCCAGCGTTCGTCGCTCCAATCAGAAGGGTCTATGTCGCTTCCTCCGCAATTACCTGTGACCTCCGTAGTGATGCCCTGAAACAAGAGAGTTTTGGATTCGGGGTGAAGGATCATGTGGGTATCCGAATGAGAGTGGATGTTTATGAAGCCGGGCGAAACGGCTAACCCCTTAAGATCGACGGGTTCCGCGTCTTGGGGAACTTGTGACGATGGGATGTCGCCCCATGCGGACACCTTCCCGTCAACCACAAGGACCGAACCCGCCCTAGGCTCGGATCCGGTCCCGTCAAAAACCAAAGCGTTCAGAAGAAAGTAGCATGAACTCATGCAGGCATCTCCTTCCGGGCGGTCATTTTCAGAAAGTGTTGTGACTTCGACCGTCCTGAATTCAACGCCTGTGGACTAAGATTCCTGCCTTACATCGACTCCGGCGCCGATACTCCGATGAGCCTTAGCGCATTGGCCAACACTATCTGCGCCAGTTTGGCCAGATAGAGCCGGGCCGCGGTGAGAGCCGGGTCCTCCCCAAGCACCCTGCACCTGGTATAGAAAGCGTGGAACGCGGTGGCGAGGTCCATCATGAACTTTATTAGACGGTTCGGTTCTCTCGCCTTGGCGATTTCGTACACTTCCTCGGGGAAGGCGGCTATGATCTTCATTAACGCCAGTTCTGAGGCATCCCTCAAGAGACTAAAGTCGATTTCGTTGGGTCCCATGGCAAACTTGAAGCCGTCTTCCTTGGCCTGCCTAAAGATGCTTGCGATCCTCGCGTGAGCGTACTGCACGTAGAACACGGGGTTCTCGTTGCTCTGGAGCCTGGCTAGGTCTATGTCGAAGTCCAGGTGGCTTTCAGGTGAGCGCATGAGGAAGAAGAAACGGGCTGCGTCTTTTCCCACTTCCTCCAAAAGCTCGTCCATTGAGATGAACTCGCCGCCCCTCTTAGACATCTTCACGAGTTCCTTGCCCTTTACCAGCCTTACTACCTGCACGATGAGAACCTCAAGTACACCTTTCGGGTAACCCAGACCCATCAATCCCGCAGCTAGCCGGTTCACGTAACCGTGGTGGTCGGGCCCCAAAATGTCTATGAGGTGGTTGAAGCCTCGTTCCAACTTGTTCTTGTGATAGGCCAAATCGGGCACGATGTAAGTGGCCGTGGCGTGCTCGTCAGACTTCACCAAGACCCGGTCCTTGTCATCGCCGAAATCGGTGGACTTGAACCAAATCGCGCCGTCTTTCTCGTAGGTGAGCCCCTTGATGCGCAAGAGCTCTACCACGAGATTGTGGGCGCCCATATCTCGCAACGACTTCTCCGAAAACCAAGTGTCAAAGGTCAATCCATAATCTTGGAGGGTCTTCTTCTGCCAATCAAGGATCTTCTGCAACGCGTAGGACTTGAAAAACTCGTGGCGCTCGTCGTCGGCTAGGTCCAGAAGAGAAGGGCCTTTTTCCACGACCAGCGATTGAGCCAAGTCCTTGAGGTACTCCCCTTTATAGGCGTTCTCGGGCAGCGGAAAGTCTTGTCCCAGCGCCTGGCGGTATCGGGCTTCCAGCGAGTCGCCCAAGACGTCCGTCTGGTTGCCGGCGTCATTGATGTAAAACTCACGGGACACTTGGGCGCCCGCCATCTCGAGCATGGATGCCAAGCAGTCGCCGACAGCCGCCGCGCGGGCGTTGACCACGTTCAGCGGCCCGGTAGGGTTGGCGCTCACAAACTCCAAGAGGATCTTCTCACCGTTCAGATAGTCAGTGCGTCCGTATGAGGGCCCCTCTGCCCAGACTCTGCTCATTGCCTTTTCCAGCCAGCTAGCGTCAAGGAAGAAGTTCAAAAACCCAGGACCGGCGATGTCAACGCGAAGCACTGGGGAATCGTCTATGTTCAAATGCCTAATTATCGTGCCGGCGACGCTTCGTCCGTCAGTCTTAATCTCACGGCCCAAGACCATGGCGACACCGGTGGCGAAGTCTCCCTGCTCGGGTCTAGGGGGAGTCTCCATCTTCACCTCTACGCTCAGTTCCTTGGGCAGATCGCCCCGGTCCTGCGCTTTGGAAATCGCGCGCATGACGCGCGTGGCTATGTCTTTCTTCACTTCACCCAATACGCTAGGCGAGCTTTGCATACTCGCATCTCCTTTCGAGCCGGAAAGGTCAGGCGTTACCGCGGTTAGCGGTCAGAAGCAAGAGGCATTCCCGCACTATCGCCGCCGCTAAGAGGCCTGTCTGCCCCGTAGAATCATAAGCCGGGGCCACTTCCACCAAATCCGCCCCGACCACGTTTTTCCCCTTCAGGTAAGCCAACGCGTCGAGTAGTTCGGAAGAGGTCACGCCTCCGGGTTCCGGAACACCGGTGCCCGGGGCGAACGCGGGATCGATTACGTCAATATCTATGGAAATGTAAATGGGCCGTCCACCGATCTTAGGCATCACTGCCTTTAGGGGCTCCAACACCTTGTAGAAGTGGATGTCGGAGAGGCCTTGCGCCTCCTCCAATTCTGCCCTGTCCGCGGACCGTATACCCAACTGAAACAACCGCGATGGCCCCAAGGAATCGATGACCCTACGCATGACCGTGCCGTGAGACCACTTGGTCCCCGTAAACTCCTGTCTCAAATCAGCGTGAGCGTCAAGCTGGATGACTACCATGTCCGGGTACTTCTCCAGCATCGATTCAACCAAAGCCCAAGTTAGGAGATGTTCGCCCCCTAGGGCCATAAACCTTCTGCCGGAAGCCAAAATGCTGGTCGAAGCTCTTCGAATCACATCCAAAGCCTCTTCCACATTCCCCAGGGGCAATACCAAGTCTCCCGCGTCGTAAAACTGGGTGATGTCCAAAGACATCTCCTGACGCAGAGAGTAGTCCTCAAGAGCATGGGATGACTCTCTGGTGGCCGAAGGTCCGAACCTTGTCCCCGGACGAAACGAGGTTGTTTCATCCAGGGGAATTCCAAAAATGGTGACCGGAGCGTTTTCATTGTTGGAAGACCAGAGGTATTTGACTACCCTGTTCCACGTCACCTTGGGTCTGTCAGTCAAAGGTTCTCACCCGCGATATGGCGCTTAGCATTGGTCTTCTACTCCTAAGTCTTTCTTCATTTTCGGATTTAGAACAAACGCCCTTTCATGGATTTGGGGAGAATAGTATTTCAGGTCCCAATCGTCGCCGGGTTTTCTCAAAGGCACCATAGGCTCGGGGCCCAATGAAGCTACAGTGTAGCTCCACCAGCCTCCTGGATACGTAGGTACCGGCGAAGTGTACAGCCTGGTAATGGGAAACACTTTGCGGACGCGGTCCCAAATGCTTTTCACGACGGCCGGCTCTGCTATCGGGCTTTCGGTTTGGGCGGCGATGATCCCCCCGGGCTTCAAAGCCTTCTTTACTGACTCGTAGAATTCCTGGGCAAATAACACTTCGCCGGGGCCGACCGGGTCGGTGGCGTCAACCAACACCACGTCGAAATCATGGTTCGCGTTGGCCACGTACTCCAGCCCGTCGCCCACAATCACGTTGGCCCTTTGATCCGAGAACCCTCCATTCCACAGCGGCATAAACCGCTTGGACGCCTCAATGACCCCGCCGTCAATGTCAACCAAGGTGGCCCTCCTGACAGACGGGTGCTTCAGGACTTCGCGAAGCGTCCCCCCGTCTCCGCCGCCTACTATGAGCACCTCCACAGGGTTCGGGTGCGCGAACATGGGCACGTGGGCTAAACATTCGTGGTATATGTACTCGTCGCACTCCGTAGTCTGGATAACGTCGTCTAGGACCAACATACGCCCGAATTGCTGGGTGTCATAGATGGCGAGTTTCTGATACTTGGTCACGGTAGAGTAGACGACCGAGTTGACTTTCACTGATATTCTGAGGCCTTTCAGCCATTCCTCGGTGAACCACAGTTCCACTTGTAATCCCCCCATCTAGGACGTCTTTTTCCAGGCCGGGAACGTCGAAGGCATTATATCAGATATGGGTATTGGACAAAACATAGTGGATAAGGCGCAAATCGGCCGGTGCGGCCTATGTCGGGGACAGACAGTCGATACTATTGAGGGGTGAAACGGTGGGAGAGCCTAGAGGCATTAGAAAGCCGGCCAAGGGAGTCTTGAAGGGCCCTGGCAGAATAGATGCGCGCGCGCTTAAGGACATTGGGGCATCTCTGGTGAAGCTAGGAGCGATCCTTGGCTTGGGGTTCTTGGCCCTCTTTTTTGCGCTGGTCGTGTTCCTTCCTCTTCCTGAACCCAGGGTTCCCCAAGCCACTTTGGTCTACGACCAAAACGGCGATCTGGTTACGTCCCTCTTCGTTCAAAACCGCGTCCTCGTAAGCCAAGAAAACCAGTCACCCGCCCTGCGGAGCGCTACAGTGGCGGTCGAGGACAAGCGGTTCTACAGTCACAGAGGGTTGGACCTTCAAGCTATCTTACGGGCGTTGTGGCGAAACCTGAAAGCCGGCGAAGTTGTAGAGGGAGGCAGCACCATCACCTCGCAGTTAGCCCGAGAGCTCTTCCTGACCCAAGAGGTAACCCTCACCCGAAAGTTCATGGAAGCCGTATACACGATGAAACTCGAGATGCGCTACAGCAAAGACGAGATCCTGACCATGTACCTAAACCAAATCTACATGGGCCATGGCAATTACGGCTGCGAAGTCGCCTCCCAAGCATATTTAGGAAAGTCGGCGAAAGACCTTACCCTTGCGGAGGCCGCGTTACTGGCAGGGATTATCCGGGGTCCCGAGTACTACTCGCCCTACAACGACCTGGAAGCCGGACTTCGCCGACAAGAATTGGTGCTGAACCTAATGGTTGAACAAGGCATAATCGACGAGGTGCAACGGGACGAGGCAAAACGGCAGGAACTTGAGTTTCCCGGTCTCCCCGAGCGCACTTCGCCTTACTTCGTGAACTACGTCATACAGGAGATCCGCAAAAAGCACCCCGAAATAGCCGCCCAAATATACAAGGGAGGCTACCAGATCTACACGACACTGGACCTTAAAGTCCAAAGGGCGGCAGAGACGGCTTTTCAAAGGTACATTCCGAAAGGAACAGAGGACGCAAATGGCATCACTCAACCCCAGGGCGCCCTTGTGGCGGTGGAGCCCGAGACCGGGTACATCCGCGCGCTCATCGGGGGGCGCAGCTGGTCCGAAACCGAACTGAACCGCGCGTCCCAAGTGAGGCGCCAGCCCGGTTCGGCCTTCAAGATTTTCCTGTACGCGGCTGTCATCGATGAAGGGTATCCTTTGACCAATACAATGGTGTGCGAACCCGTTTCGTACCCGGGCGCCGCAGCGGGAGACGAGTACAAACCCGTGGACTACGGTAGCAGGTCATATCACTATGCCCCCTTGAACGTAAGGCAGGCCGTGGCGATCTCCGATAACGTGGTCGCCACCAGGTGGGCGCAGGAGGTCGGCCCGGATACCATAGCCCGCTATGCCAGGGACCTCGGCGTCATGAGCCCTCTCCAGCTCAATATCCCCCTGGCTCTGGGCGCGTCTGAGGTGACACCCCTAGAGATGACCGTCGCGGCGGCTACTCTTTCGGCCGGAGGCATCCGTCCCGAGCCCATCGCCGTTCTGAAGCTGGTGGACGCCAGGGGACAGATCATAGAGGAGAACAGGCCCCGGAAGACCAACGCCTTGTCAGCTGAGACCTCCTACGTCTTGACCAGCGTGCTCCGTTCGGTTATCGGTCCTTGGGGAACCGGTTCGGGACTGGAAAGCATTTTGGGCGGACGCCCTGCGGCCGGCAAGACGGGCACAACAGACGACCAGCTGGAGGCCTGGTTTGTTGGCTACACACCCGAGCTGGCGTGCTCGGTATACGTGGGCTGGGATAACCGGGAGCAGTCATTGCCCGGCACCGGAGGGTCTATTGCGGGGCCCATATGGGCCCACTTTATGGCGGAGGCGCTTCGGGGAAAGCCCCACACCGAATGGTCGGCGCCAAGAGGCGTAGTCTGGGCGGAAGTCTGTGACGAGACTGGGCTCTTGGCCAGTTGGTGGTGCACCAAGACACACTATGAGGTTTTCTTGGAGAGAGCGCTTCCGGAAAGAGAGAGGCTCCCCCATTTCCTGGGCGGGTGGGGCTCGACCTTCGAGCCCCCGCCCGGCGTTTCGCAGGGAGCGGTACCTATCATTGCCCCTTCGGAAGCAGTACCGCCTGATAGAGTTCTAAAGAAGGCCCCGACCACCATCGGTGAGCCGGAGACCCCGTACCTTCCTCCCCTTGATTTCGAAGAACTCCTCAGGCGGCTTTTCCCAAACGGCCTGCCCATTCCGTGACCGGCAGGCCGCCTGGCAGTATGAGGCCGTCCCTTAGGTAGTCGCTTCTCCGAGCACTACTTGGAGCGTGAGTTCCTGATCCTTCCTTAGTATCTCAAGCTCCACCGAATCCCCCGGAGACATCTCCGACAACAGCGCCTGGAACCTGGAAACCTTATCCATGTCGATTCCGTTCATGGCGATTATGATGTCGCCTTGCTTAAGACCCGCTTTCGCCGCTGCTCCGCCCGGAATCGCTTCGTGTACGTAAAGCCCTTTGTCGATGTTTAAGTCCAGGTTATAGGCGATGGCTGTCTCCTTGTCCACGAGGCGTACGCCTGCCATGGCCCGCCTCACTTTTCCGGTAGCCATAATCTCGTTGGCTATGCGCTTCACTTGGTTAGACGGGATCGCGAAGTTCATCCCTTCCACTGCCTCGGCGTTGATCTTCACTGAGTTCAATCCAACTACTTCCCCTTGAGCGTTCACAAGCGGGCCGCCGCTGTTCCCGGGGTTGATGACCGCGTCAGTTTGGATCAAGCGCATTGAATAGTCGCCTACCGTAAGGACGCGGTCAAGCCCTGAGATAACACCCTGGGTCACGGCACGCTTGAACTCCAACCCTAAGGGGTTCCCTATGGCGACAGCGAGTTGTCCCGGCCTTAAGGAGTCCGAATCGCCAAATACTCCTATGGGTAGGCCCGTAGCGTCGATCTTGATGACCGCCAAGTCGGTTGCGGGGTCTGTACCTATCACTGTTGCGGGAAAGGTCCGTCCATCCGAGAGAGACACAGTGAGTCCATTAGTATTCTGAACTACGTGGTTGTTTGTGACGATGTAGCCGTCTTGTGTAACTATGAGACCGGACCCTGATGAGTCCCGGCCTACCCTCCGTCCAAAGAAATCTGTGACGAAGGCCTTGTTCACGATGCCGACCACTGCGGGGCTGACCTTTTCCGACGCGTATATCACCTTTTCCCAAGGATCAGGGCTGTCGGGCGAAGCCGTCGGAATTGTTACGGGAGAAGATGGGCTTTCGGTTACGGTAGGCGGTTTCGCGGACACATAAGCGAGTCCCGCCCGATGGATAAGCACCTGAGGTGCGATTCCCACTACCAGAAACCCGCCAATTATCGCGCCAACGATTCCAACTACGAGGTAAGACCACAGTTCCGGGCGTTTGCGCGTATCCTTGGGCGCGTCTAGATCGATCATGAGTCACCCTCCCCAAACTGCATTCTCGTTTGGAGAGTATACTACCCACTTGTCAAGCCCGTATTAAGAAGCGGAAGTGAGGGGGATCAATCGTTCTCCTCGGTAACGTCGGCTCCCAAGTTGCGCAATTTTTCTGAGATCATCTCGTAGCCGCGCTGCACAATTTCCATCCCGTTTATCACGGTCACGCCGTGAGCCGAAAGGCCAGCGACAATAAGGCTTGCTCCCGCACGCAGGTCATTGGCCTTGACCGGCGCGCCAACAAGTTTGGGAACGCCCTCGACAATTGCGGTGCGTCCTTCGACCTTGATCTGAGCGCCCATGCGAACCAGCTCGCTTACGTAGCCCAAACGGTTGTCGTACATGGACTCCTGTACGACACTCACTCCATCGCTCCGTGACAGTACCGATACCAGCGGCTGTTGAGCGTCTGTGGGAAACCCGGGATAAGGAAGTGTCTTAACGTTTATGGGCCGGGGCCTTTCGGGTCCCTGCACCCGGATGTAGTCTCCGTTCTCGGTAATGGTGGCGCCGGCTTCCTTCAGTTTTGCGGTGATAGGCTCCAGGTGTTTGGTGATCACGTTCCTCACCGTGACGTCCCCCGAGGTAGCTACGGCAGCCATCATGAATGTCGCGGCTTCCATGTCGTCGGGGATAACCGAGTGATTGGCCGAACTCATCTTGGAGACCCCTCGGACTCGGACCACGTCGGTTCCGGCTCCCAACACCCGGGCGCCCATGGCGTTCAGGAAGTTGGCAAGGTCTACAACATGCGGCTCTTTCGCGGCGTTCTCTATGACGGTAGTGCCTTGAGCTCTCGAAGCTGCCAACATGATGTTGATGGTGGCGCCGACGCTCGGGATATCCAGGTAGATCGGAGCGCCGGTGAGTTTCTTCGCGTGAATCCGGACGACTCCGCCTTCGACTGAGGTCTCTGCCCCAAGAGCTCGAAAACCCTTTAGGTGCTGGTCGATGGGCCTTGGCCCGATGTCACAGCCACCGGGAAGGCCGACCTCGGCTCGTCCAAACTTGGCCAGCAGGACTCCCATCAAGTAATAGGAAGCGCGGAGCTTCTTGACCAGATCATAGGGGGCGACATGTGAAGAAAAACCGTTGGGAGCAATGGACATGGAGTTGCCCTCGACCGAAACCACCGCTCCCAGATCGCTTAGGATCTGGGCGAATACCCGGACGTCCCGGATCATGGGCAAGTTGTCTATCACGCACGTCCCATCAGCCAACAAGGCAGCCGGAACTAAAGCCTACCGAAGAGTTCTTAGATCCGCCTACGGTCACCTCGCCGCAAAGCGCGTTCCTTCCACGAATCACGAGCCTCGACATAGTTCCGGTCTCCTCACACGGTTCTCCTGGCAACGGAGGCTCGTCTATTGGTAGAACGACAGCGGGTCTTTGGCGGTTCCGTCTACACGCACCTCAAAGTGGAGGTGTGGCCCGGTCCAGGTTGCCTGTGGACCCCACGTATCCAATTACATCTCTCTTATTAACCGAGCTACAACCTCGACGGCAAAACCGTTGAGATGCGCGTACCAGAGTGATCTGTTTCCCCGCCACCGTGATCTATCTTGACGAGGTTTCCGTATCCGCCGTTCCCCCCGCGAAAGCGACCATGCCGGAGTCTGCCGCAAGGACGTTTGTCCCGCGGGACGCTCCAATATCCACTCCTTGGTGGAGAGAGCCCCAACGCCAGCCGAACCTTGATGTAATCGTGCCCTGTACCGGCCAAGCCATTTCTCCCGAACCCATCGTCGGCACCGGTTTCAGAGCCCTCAGGACTTTCTTGGTCACTGGATACGAAAGGATTCTCTCTGACAGCGTAACTCTCGAGACTTCCTCGCCGTTCTCCCTCGTGACGATCTGGGTGACTTCCTTTTGGCCGTTCTTGCCCGCCTGCAGGACGGTCTCTTCCCAAGGCCATTTCCGGGTCCTCTCCACCTCAAGGGAATACGGTATGTTCACGGTGAACACGACAGTCTCTTTGGAACTCAAGGTGACGTAGGGGTCTGGGACGACTAGGTTCAGTTCTTGCCGACCTATCTGCAGCAAGTCGCTCTTAACTTCGGGGTTGGCCTTTCGGAGGTCGTCCACCGTAAGGTGGTTGGCTTGGGCTATCGCCCAAAGCGAAGTCTCCTCTTTGGACGGTATAGCATAGGGTTTTGTCCGTTCCCCTGCACAGTATCCTGACCGCTTCTTCCCGAGTACGGATGGACTCTGTCGGTACCGGCTTGGCTTCAAAGTCGATGGCTTCGTTAATGAGGACTTCGTCCACCGACGCGTGTCTCGCCTCAATGAAGGTTTGAATATAGTCGGCGCGCAAATCCGAGATGGCGCCGCGGGCATCCTCTTCGGTGGCCAGCGCCACAACGTCTTGACCGTCAACATTGATAACATATCCCATGGACACGTACACAAGGTTTTCCCGCAGAGCTTGAGTCAGCTCTTCGGCAGATAGCGCCGGATAGGTCCCGTCGTCTTTGGCTTCGGTTAGGGTTACGTCGGTTTCCAGGCCAATCTCCATTCCGGCTCCGAGCCGCCTCTTCTTCCAGAAGAAGCTGAAGGACGTTGTCCTTGAGTTCGGACTGCTTGGATAGTGCCAAGCGTAAGGTCACCGACGGAGACAATATAGACGCTCCTGGCGTTGGCGAAGCTAATCATGACGCCTGTGGCTACGAGACAAAGCGCGACTAGACCATAGACAAGCGGATTCATCTTGCGTGGGGATGGTTTCTTGTGTTCTGTAACGGCTAACTCACTGCTTCCGCCAATGCCTAGCCGCTGGAGCCTGTTCTCTGCTCTCTTTTCCCTTGACCTTCTGGCGTCGCCGTTCACGGGGCACACCTCACACAAATTAGGTAATTATTAGTTGACGCGCCAAGCATAACAGACGCTGCATAGTCTTTCCAATTGGGCTAGTCCTTAACCAAAACGGAGTATTCGATTCCAGCTTGAAATCTCCTGCTAGGAAACCCTTTGCTTCAGTATATAGGGCGAATTCCAAGCGTTTCTTAGTGATAAGGCAGGTCAAGGATCCGGGGTCAATGGTCTCCGGTCCGCACAGGGCCCTGGCATGACAGCCTCCGCCACACAAATAGCGCGCCCAACAACCCGAGCATATGCTCTTGGCCGGCACTCTGGCCGCGGCCAGTGCCATAGACACCATGAGGTTCCGTATTCCACCGAAGATGTCTCCGATTAAGTGATTACCGTTTCCGACAAGCTGGTGGCAGGTGTAAAGCTCCCCGGAAGGCGTTACCGCCAGGTACTCGTATCCCGCCCCGCACCCGGTGACCCTGCGCTCCCTACAAACACCGCGCTGAAGCCCTAGGTCGAAGTGGTAAAACAGAAGCGGGTCACCGTGTTCGCGACATTCGTCCCAGAACGCGGTAAGGTTCCGGTATGACTCCTCCATCCTGGGAAGATGCTCATCCCGGATAGTCCATTCATGATCAGAACCGACCGCCGGTTCCATGGAGATTCGCCTGAAACCCATCCCGTAAAGAAATCGAACGTCTTGGTCGAAGTCTAGGTTCCTGCTAGTGTATGTTCCTCGGATATAGTAGTCTTGGCCCCCGCGGGACCGCACGGCTCTTTGAGCATTAGCCAAGGCAACCCGAAAGCTTCCATCGCCGTCCCTCTTGAGCCTCATCGCGTCATGAACATCCGGCCTGCCGTCCAGGCTCAGGATAAGGCTGACACCTTCCTGGTTCAACACATCGGCCTTTTCCTCATCCAGCAGTATGCAGTTAGTGGTCAAGGTGAACCTGAAAGTCTTCCCGCGAGCGGCGCCTTCTGTCTTGGCATGCTCAATGGCGGCTACCACAGAGTCAAAAGCCATGAGGGGCTCTCCGCCGAAAAAGTCGACATCTATGAAACGCCTGGGACCTGAGGCCTTAATGGCGAAATCTATGGCTTTGATCGCCGTTAGGGGAGTCATCAATTCGGGCTTGCCACCAAAGCGGCCGAGACCCGCAAAGCAATACTTGCAGGCCAAGTTGCAGTCGTGGGCAACGTTCAAACACAACGCCTTGACCCATGGAGTGTAAGGGTCCGAGGATTCTTCGGGCAAGTTATCCTGTCCGTAGAGAGTGCTGCCATGAGCTTCCGAAAAGTCTTCCCACGCCTTGGCTATATCTTGGCGGCTAAAACGGTGCCCGCAATGAGCCAAGACTTCCGTGGGAGGTCCGCATTTGCCTTTGACGAGCTCATGAGCATACTCCGAGTTCTTCACTACCCATTCCAGCACGGCTCTGCCGACCGGATCGCACCTATGGAGAGACCCGGTGGCCCCGTCATAGGCAAGATCCCAACCGTTAACCGTGAAGAGGTGTATACCTGCTTTGTTAGCGGTCACTTCTCGGGGCAGGGCTGGTTGGAAACGGTACAAGAAGTCTTGCAGGCAGATTGGCAGGACGCCTGGCAGGACTCGCAAGAGGGCGTTTCTTTCTTCCAATCGGGAATGATGATTGGCACGATATGGGCCGGTGTCCGCATATTATGTAAAGTAGATTGGGCCATTCTGGATATCTCCTCTCCGATTTCGGAATCCGGTATTGATTATATGAGTCTTTGACAGGAGATCAACACCGTGTTTGCATGCCCAAGTAAGCTATGGGAATAATCCGGACGGGGAGGAAAATAACATCTGCCGAGGAGAGAAACTTCCAGATGCGTCCCAAGGCGATCAGAGTTACCTCGTTTTCCGTGGATACCGCGCCCGGCCCTGTGTACCGGAAAGGGCTGATCTTCTTGTACTGCCTCGTTTGTCTTCTTGTGGGTATCCTGTTCGGCTTGGCCCGCACTCCGGATATGCCCCCGGGGAGAAACGCCACTCTCTCTTCATCGGATGTAGTCTTCGATTTGACCGGCATGGACAGTCCATCAATTGAGGCCATTGACGCCTCTCTGGGGCCGGATAACCCCGTATCGTCGGTCGCCCCCTCGGATACGGAGGGTTCCGCTGCCGCTAATCTCCCGCATCTGGTCACTTATGTGGTCCAGGAAGGTGACACCCTTACATCTATAAGCTCGAAAATTCGGGACCACTCTCGATTCCATAGCCTTCATCAACAATCTATCTTCTCCTGACAGGATAGCTGTAGGCAAGGAGCTGACTATCCTGGAAAACGCCTCGGGAGCCGTGAAACGGGTGGAAGCGGGCGATACTCTATGGGACATTTCCCTCCAGTTCGGGATATCCGTGAATAAGATTGTGGAAGCCAACGATATCTCGGACCCAAACGATCTAGTGTTAGGGCAGCTCTTGATACTTCCGGACGTCGAGACGGCCCCAGTCCCACAGGCAGGGACGGCATCGAGGTCAGCCGTCTTTTCATGGCCACTTACAGGAAGTATCAGCAGTACCTTCGGTTGGCGGGTCCATCCCATTACAAACAACACCAGATACCATGAGGGGATAGACATAGCCGCCCCCTCGGGGACGACCGTAAGGGCGGCGGGCGCCGGCACAGTGACTCACGCGTCCTGGATGGGGGGATACGGAAGGCTCGTGATTATCTCGCACGGCAACGGGCTAGAGACCAGGTACGGCCACCTGTCCAGTTACGTGGTCAAGTCCGGACAGAAAGTCAAGTCCGGTGAGGTGGTTGGGTACGTAGGACAATCCGGGGACGCGACCGGCCCCCACTGCCATTTCGAGGTCAGAAAGAACGGGCAGGTCCGCAACCCAAGAGATTATCTCCCATGAACCTGCCCGATCATAAGACGTTGTAGCCTAAACGAGGTACTTGACTGCCAACAGAAGGACAGCTCCGGGCGCACCCAAAAAACCGACTGTCAAAGCGGATACAAGGTTCAAGCCCATGTGAAAACCTACGAAAGCGCCCACAACATTCACCGCCCAGATGATGAAGAACGCAACCCCCGACCTGAGCGCAACCTTTCCTAACTGGGCTAGAGGCTGGGACAAAGCCCGCAACAGGTACAAGCCGACAATGGCGGCCACCCCTATGCCAAGAAGTACGTTTAGATCCAAGATTATCCCCCCGCGAAAACCTCTATGAGGAGCAGAGAGGATATATTCCGAGACCTCTAGGACACTTGGCTTTTGTACGTCCGAAGGAAATAGGAGTACTTCTTACGGGCAGCTTCCATTAAGAAAATGGCCTCGTCGATGAGCTCGGGTTCCACTGCTTCTTCGAAACATGACACCGCCACATCGTATTCCTTCCGTGCCTCTCTAAGCGCAGCAAGAAATAGCTCACGGTCATCGGCCTGGCTTTCTACGTGATACGCCTGCATAAAGCGAGTCGCCCCCAACAGATCAGGGTCCAAAAGGGTTTCCGAGCAGTATACGTCACATGATGCAGTATTGCCACCTGATGGAAGTATTATGCAGGGGTTTTTCGAGGTATGCGCTGAATCGTCAGGTTATTTCTCTCCGGCCCTCCAACGATCTGGCTAGGGTAACCTCATCCGCGTAGTCAAGATCGGCGCCGAAGGGCAGTCCTCTTGCCAATCGAGTGACCCGGACTCCCAACGGCTTCAGCGCCCTTGCCAGGTAAAGGGCAGTGGTCTCCCCGTCGACGTCCGGATTGGTCGCGAGAATCACTTCTTTGATCGCGGATCCGGAGCCGAGGCGAGACAGGAGTTCCTTGGTCCTCAGGTCTTCGGGCCCAACGCCTTTCAGTGGCTCAATGTAACCGTGAAGCACGTGGTACAACCCCCGGAAGCCCCCGGCTCGTTCGATGGCCAAGACATCCTTGGGATATGCCACCACGCAGACTAGCGTCCCGTCCCTTTTCGAGTCCTGACAAATCGGGCACGGATCCGCTTCTGTCAGGTTGCCACATACGGAACAGTACCCAACCCGGTCCCGAGCTGCCTCAAGGGACGATATGAGCCTGTTCATGGAGGGCTTTCCCGCCACGATTAGGTGGAACGCCAGCCGTTGGGCAGATTTCGGCCCGATTCCCGGCAACCTTCGAAGCTCATCCACTAGGGTTTGGATGGCATCAGGAAAGACGGGCATCTGCTACCACTTCATCGGCATATTGGGGAGTCCCATGCCGGCGACTTTCGACATCTCTTCTTTTCGGGTATCTTCCGCTTTTTGCACCGCGGCGTTGACAGCTGCCAAGACCAAGTCCTGAAGCATTTCAACGTCGTCCGGGTCGACGACCTCTTTGTCGATCTCGATGGACCTAAACTGCATTCCGCAGGTGACAGTAGCTTTGACCATTCCGCCCCCTGCTGTACCCGTAACTTCAGTGTTGGCAAGTTCCTCTTCGATCCGGGCCATCTCGCCTTGGAGCTTCTGGGCTTCTTTCATCAGCCTCTGTATATCGAAACCGCCTGCGCCTGGGAATTTGGGCATTATGTGTGTCCTCCTAGTCAGTGACTATCTTTCCGTCAACCATAGTTATTGCAGCTTTAACCAAGGGATGCAAATCCCTGCTCCCCGAACCCCCCTCCGGGTGGTCGGAGAGGGACGCGCCGGGGTCCTGGCCCGGTCCAGCGACGCCACCACCTCTGCCGATACAGAGAGCCCCGCCATCCCCTAGTCCGTAGAACTCAGGTGACCCTTCATCGAGGTCCTGTCCTTTGGTATCGTCGTTCTGCAAGGCTTCCGCCGCAAGCGTCAACTTACGGCCAACGAGACGCAGCAAGTACTTTTCCACCAAATCCTTGTGGGTCTTTACTTGGATCTGCTCCATGTGAGTCGCGTACCCTTTAGGGTATCCTAGCACCAACGTATCTCCTCTTTCCACCCTGAGAGGAACTGCCGGTAAGAGATACGCCCGGGCCAAGCCGTTCCTGCGCTTAAGAAGTTCATCCAGCAGGGCCTGCCAGACGCCCTTCACCTGCTCGATGGGCTCCGCCGGAAGAAGCGCCGGTTCCGATGGCGTGACTTCTTCGGTGGAAACCGGCTCATCCGTCCCTAGGGGCTCGGGCGAAGGAGCTGCCCTCTCGGACGATGGAGTACCTTCTGCCGGCAAAGCTGTTTCTTCTGCAAGACAGTCGGCGGGCTGCCGCGTCTCGTTCTCAGAAGGAGCAGAGGCCGCCGGCTTTAGCTGCACCGGAGGATCTTGGCTGATGCTCCGCCTCAAAGGGGCCTTGGCGACGCGCTCGGTACTCTCTAAAGGCGACTGCCTCTCTATCAACGTTCCAAGCAGGGCCACTTCTAGGATGAGTCTCGGGTCATCTTGATTCCTCATATCGCTGGCCGCTTTGGACGTGGCATCAAGGACCGAAATGAGCCACTGTGAAGGCAGGGCTCTTGCTAAGGCTGTCATATCCTTGACCTCGTCCTCGGGACGCCCTAGTTCGGCCGCCTTGCCTCCGGACCGGAGCAGCAGCAAATCCCGGGCAAAAACAGATATCTCGCTTGCCAGTTCGCCCATGTCTTTGCCGCGGTCGGACGACTCTCGAGTAAGTTCCATGACGGCGCGCATATCATGACATTCCAGCGCCTTGAAAAGGCGGAGCATCGACTCGGAGGATGTCTCTCCTAGGATTTCCCGGACATCTGCCTCTGTCACCGAACCGTCTCCGTACGTAAGGCACAAGTCCAGAATGGACAGCGCGTCTCGCATAGAACCCTGAGCTGCTCGGGCTATCGTGAGGAGAGCGTTCTTTTCCCATTTGGCGGAGGGCAATCCCGGATCGCCGGCTCCAATCCCGCGCTTTAGGATTTTCTCCAGCTGCCCCTCGATGTCGCTTATGGAAAGCCTCCGAAAGTCCATCCTTTGGCAACGAGACGTTATGGTGACGGGTATCTTGTGAGGAGCGGTGGTGGCCATTATGAATACCACGTGCTCGGGGGGTTCCTCAAGGGTCTTCAAGAGGGCGTTGAACGCTTCTTGAGTCAGCATGTGCACTTCATCTATTATGTAGACTTTGTGCTTCCCCAGGACCGGGAGATACCTCACGCTCTCCCGAAGACTCCTCATTTCATCGATACCGCGGTTGGAGGCGGCATCTATCTCGATAACGTCCACAGAACCTCCCTCGGCCACGGCCTTGCACGACGGGCATTGGTTGCAGGGCTCGGCTCCTTGGCGAGACTCGCAATTCAGCGACTTGGCCAGAAGCCTGGCTACGGTGGTCTTACCGGTTCCTCGAGGGCCAGAAAAGATGTACGCGTGCGAAACCTTGCCTTCGGATAGGGCGTTCCTGAGGATTCGGATAACGGGTTTCTGGTTTACTACGTCTTCCCACCTGGCGGGGCGCCATACGCGATAAAGAGCGACGTAGGACAAGTGTTATCCCTCCAGACGCTAGTCCACTTTGTCCTTACAGTGTTCGTCCCCAAGAGAAAGATTCCCTTTGGGCAAAATGAATTGGCCGTGCACCGGTCCTTGACCGCCCTCCCCGGGCGATACCGGCGTGGCTTGCTCTGGCCAGGAGACCCTGCGGCACATGAGAAGATTCGCTTACCGCTGCTTCCTTCCGGACCTGACGGGGTTCACGAGATCCCATTGCGCAGGACCCAACCTTCAACGCCGCCCGCGCCGGCCGGCCCCAAAAAGGGACGGCCGCATGACTGGCTTCAACCCCGCTATAGCGGATTGCGGGTTACAGGGCACCGCTACCTCCCCGTTTAGCACGGCCAGACTCTTATTTTAACATCTTCGGGTCGATTCGGCTATCCGTTGTGCTGGCCCGGAACACACTACCGACAGACGTAGTACCCCAGCTTACGGGAGTGGTGCCTTGAACCGGGGCGAACGAAACTAGAGCGCGACTCCGAGGAGAGCCATCATGACCCCGGCCGCCACAGCGGTGCCGATGACTCCCGCGACGTTAGGCCCCATAGCATGCATAAGGAGAAAGTTTGATGGATTCGCCTTCTGCCCTTCTATCTGGCTAATCCGCGCTGCCATCGGCACCGCCGAGATGCCGGCCGACCCTATGAGGGGGTTGATTCTACCCTTAGTCATCACGTACATTAGCTTACCCATCAAAACTCCGCCGGCAGTCCCTCCGATGAACGCGAACAACCCGAGGCCCATTATGAGGAGAGTCTCAGTCCGTAAGAAACTCTCGGCTTTCATTGTCGCTCCCACTGAAGTCGCAAGCAAGATAACCACGATGTTCATGAGTTCATTGGCAGAGGTCTTTGCCAGTCTATCAACCACGCCGGATTCGCGAAACAAATTACCAAGCATCAAGAGGCCTACTAGGGGCGCGATGGACGGCAGCAAGAGGCTTACCACAATGGTCACGATTATGGGGAACGCTATCTTCTCAACGCGGGAGACTTCGCGAAGTTGGGACATGACTGTTTTCCGCTCTTTTTCCGTGGTCAGGGCACGCATTATGGGAGGTTGGATCAGCGGCACCAGTGACATGTATGTATACGCCGCGACGGCTATTGGTCCCAGAAGCTCCGGAGCCAATTTCATCGCAGTATATATGGCGGTCGGACCATCGGCTCCGCCTATGATTGAGATGGCTGCCGACTGAGCCAGCGTGAACCCAAGGAGTTTGGCCATAATGAGCGCCAAGTAGATGCCAACTTGCGCGGCCGCCCCCAGGATGATTGTGGATGGATTGGATAGCATGGGTCCAAAGTCCGTCATCGCCCCAACGCCCAAAAAGATCAGCGGGGGAAAGATCTCCTTTTCGATTCCAAAGGACAGGTAGTGGAAAAGGCCACCGGGTATATCACCTGTAGGCGGGTTTATGATCGGTGCCAAAGGAAGGTTGGCCAGTACCGCTCCAAATCCGATTGGTAGCAGAAGGAGCGGTTCGAATTCCTTGAAAATAGCCAAGTACATCAATAGAACACCCACGCCGATCATTACTGCCTCTCCGATTCCTAGAGAGGCCAAACCCGTCGACTGCCAAAGCCTCTGAGCTATATCCAACGTCCATAGCACCTCCTTTTTCCGGCGGTAGAGGAAGACTCAGGGCTCGTGTAGCGTCCGCATCTCCACAAGGACCCTCGTTGTCTGTCACAAAACACGCTTCGACGCCCATCCCCAGGCGCCGGAGCCTTTAGTCGGCTCTTAGGAGCACAGGGGTCTCAACGGATTCACGAGATGACATGTAGGCTTCCAGCGCTGCCGCAACTACGGCTTGAACCTCCTCGCTAATCTCATCGGATGAATCTCCCTCGGCTTTGTCCACGAAGGTCCCGTTGTCCTCAAAGGACTCGTCCGACGGGAAGCCCGTCAGTATAGCGAGTTCCTTCTGCCGCGCCTGCAACCTGTCATTGTCATCCTGTGAGTTGGGCCTGGAGGGAATCATGTGGATAGCTCTTATTATCAAGGACAAGACCCCCAGCGCGACAAACACCACGGCCGCATTCACGATGATGAGTACAAGGGCTCCTCCGTAGGTATCCGGCAACTTGGTACCTCCTTAGCCTCATCCCTGCCAAACGCCCAAGTGACACGGGCAAGTTAGCCAATCAGGCCGTATTATAGCATAGTGCTGTGGAGCGAGAACCTGCATAGACAACCGCCCGGGTGACTACCCGGGCGGTTGTGACATGTAGGGTTCATTATTTGGGTATTGGGTGAATCTGTGGCGGAGGGAGTGGGATTTGAACCCACGAGACGGTTACCCGTCTACACGCTCTCCAGGCGTGCTCCTTCAACCGCTCGGACATCCCTCCGCAAACTTTTCGAAACCAACTCTACCATTACCTAACGTGGCGGAGGGGGTGGGATTCGAACCCACGAGGCGCGTAAACGCCTACTCGCTTTCGAGGCGAGCTCGTTCAACCGCTCCGACACCCCTCCGAACCTTGCCCTCTCCACTCGCGCCGACCTTACGATCTTGCCCTTAGCCTGCTAAAGAAATCTTCCAGGAGGAAGGCGCACGTATCTTCCATGACTCCCGTCACCACTTTGACCCTGTGGTTTAGCCGCTCATCTCTGGTGATGTCCATCAGTGAGCCCGCCGCTCCGGTCCTAGGGTCTCTGGTGCCGATAACCAACTCGGGAATCCTCGCCAAAACTATGGCGCCTGCGCACATAGGACAGGGTTCAAGCGTTACGTACATGGTGGCGTCCAAAAGCCGCCAACTGCCCTCATGCTCCGCTGCTTGACGAATGGCGATCATCTCTGCGTGGGCCGTCGGGTCCTGAAGAGTCTCCTTGAGGTTTCTGCCGCGGCCTATCACCTTTCCCGCTTTAATGATGACCGCTCCTACCGGTACCTCTCCAAACCTCGCCGCCTTCTCGGCTTCGGCGATCGCCAATCCCATGCCCAGTTCGTGTTCGCCCTTGTCGGTCATGCGCTCTCTACCTACTAACGACAATAATCCCGGAAACAAGTGGTGCGCCCGGGAGGACTCGAACCTCCGGCAGACGGGGGATTAGGAATCCCCCGCTCTATCCGCCTGAGCTACGGGCGCATCAAGACGTTCATGTCGATGATGGTGCGCCCGGCGGGACTCGAACCCACAACCTACAGATCCGTAGTCTGTCGCTCTATCCAATTGAGCCACGGGCGCATATTCCATTGTCAACACGGTTCTTCGGCAAAATTGTGGCGGAGAGGGAGGGATTCGAACCCTCGAAGGAGGTTTCCCCCCTTAACGGTTTAGCAAACCGTCGCCCTCGGCCGGCTAGGCGACCTCTCCGCGATTTGGCTGCAGACTCTCTGCGTCCGCACCCGCAAACTTTATCTTAACACGTATAAGCTTTTCGTTCCAGTGGCGGAGGGGGTGGGATTCGAACCCACGGAGGGCTTGCACCCTCAGCAGTTTTCAAGACTGTCGCATTCAACCGCTCTGCCACCCCTCCGAACTCTCCGGATGACAATGATAACACAGGGTAGGAAGGTAGATCAATTCGAGGACAGGCTGGAAATCACCGACCTCGCGGCCTCCACGCCGGAGGCCGAAGCTTGGGATAGACTGCGGGTCACGCCCGCCCCGTCACCTACTGCGTAGAGCCCTGGGATCTCGGTCTCCATTCCCGGATTGACCTTTACCCGCAAGGAGTAGAACTTAACCTCGACGCCGTAAAGAAGCGTGCTCTTGGCCCACACGCCAGGAATCAGCCTGTCCAGCGCTTCCAGCATCTCCATGATGTTCTTGATGTGTCGGTAAGGAAGCACCAGAGTCAAGTCTCCCGGCGTAGCTCCCTTCAGGGTGGGTTGAACCATGCTTTTCGATAGGCGCTTGGCGTTTGAACGTCGCCCTTCCCAAAGGTCGCCCAAACGCTGGACTATAGCGCCGCCTCCCAACATGTTGGCTAGGCTGGCGATGTATTTGCCGTACTCTATGGGCTCCCGGAACGGTTCGGTGAAAGTCTTTGAGACCAAAATGGCAAAGTTCGTGTTCTCTGAAGTAGAACAGGTGCGGGAGTGCCCGTTAACCGTGACCACGCCGCAAGAGTTCTCTGTGACCACTTCGCCGTGAGGACAGACGCAAAAAGTTCGAACCAAATCATCAAATGACTTGGAGTAGTAGTGGATCTTAGGCTCCCAGACCTTCTCGGTTATCTCGTCGGTGATAACAGCCGGAACCTCCACTCTGACTCCGATGTCCACCGGGTTGTTTTCCGCGGTGAGCCCGAGCCTCGCCGCCTCTTGTCCGAACCACTGAGACCCTTCCCTGCCCGGGGCCGCAATTAGGTATTTGCAGCGCTCCATACGACCGTCCGCCAGTTCCACGCCTTGGATGCGTCCTTTGGCTTTGACGAGGCGTTCCACGTGAACGCCGGTCCGGATCTCTACTTTGGAGGACAAGTAGTTGTGCATGTTCTTGAGTATTTCCGGGCAATTCTCAGTCCCGAGGTGTCTGATCTTCCCGGGAACAAGATCCAGGCCTGCTCTGGCCGCGCGTGTGACCAGTCTCGATATGGCGTCGCTATCAGTACCGTAAAGGCGGTCCGGCGCGCCAAAATCCCGCCAGATGGCATCGATATAGTGGATAAGCTCCTCTAGATATCCGGGGGACAAGTACTCGTCTAGAAATCCGCCAAACCGGGTGGTGAGAGTCAACTTTCCGTCGCTGAAAGCTCCGGCGCCGCCCCATCCTGACGTGATAGAGCACGGAGAACACCCAAGGCATCCGCCCACCTGCCCCTCTCTTGGGCACGTTCGTGCATCCAAAGAGCGCCCCTTGTCCAGCATTAGAACCTTAAGGTTAGGGGCGTTTCTAGTAAGCTCAATCGCCGCGAAGATGCCCGCGGGGCCGGCGCCGACGATGATAACGTCCCAGTCCACGTAAAGCTCACCTCCCTAGTTACATTGCCCTATGGAGTATGGACTACATCCAGGTCCTCAAACCGGCAAATGTCCCGCGAGAAAAACAGCTTTATCGACCCGGTCGGGCCGTTCCTCTGTTTCGCGATGATCAACTGAATGGTGTTCTGCTGCTCCAACTCGGGATCAGCATACAGGAACATTACTATGTCGGCGTCCTGTTCGATAGCTCCGGACTCACGCAAGTCGGATAGCTGGGGAATCTGCTTCTGGCGCTGCTCCACGGCGCGTGACAGCTGAGACAAAGCGATCACCGGGACGTCTAGTTCCCTGGCGAGGCCTTTTAGCGAACGAGAGATCTCCGAAATCTCCTGCTGCCGGTTGTCCTGCCGGTGAGACGGCCTCATCAGCTGAAGGTAGTCGACTATGACAAGCCCCAATCCGTGTTCCGCCTGAAGCCGCCTGCATTTTGTGCGAAGCTCCATCACCGAAATGGAGGGAGTGTCGTCTATGAAAATCTTGGCCTCGCTTAAGCGTCCGAGCGAGAGAGAAAGCCGCCTCCATTCATCCTCGTCGAGATACCCGTTCCTAAGTTTCTGGCTCGGTATGGCGGCCTCTGAACATAGAAGACGTTGGGCTACCTGCTCTTTGGACATCTCCAAGCTGAACACCACCGAGGGGACATCGGCTCTCAGCGAAACGTTCCTCGCGATGTTCATGGCAAGCGATGACTTCCCAACAGACGGCCTGGCTGCCAAGATGATCAGGTCCGAGTTCTGGAAGCCGGTGGTCATTCTGTCCAAGTCGCCCAGCCCGCTGGGAAGCCCGACTGTTTCGCCGCCCCTAGTTGCCCTGAGTTCTATCTTCTCCATGGTTTGAATCAGGACTTCCTTCAAAGGGACGTAACCTTGAGACGACCTTTTCCGAGATACCTGGAAGATGGCTTCCTCGGCTTTATCCAAGAGCTCGTCCACTTCCACGGTGCCCTTGTACGCTAGACTAGCCACCTCTGTCGCCGCGCCTATGAGTCTTCGAACAAGAGCTTTCTCGGCCACGATCTTGGCATAGTACTCGACGTTTGCCGCAGTGGGGACGAAGTTGGCGAGCCTGGCAAGTTCCGCCACGCCGCCGATCTTCTCGAGCTCGCCCGATGCGCGGAGCCGGTCCGCCAAAGTCACCACGTCAACTGCCTCGGGAACTTCGGCCATTTCCATCATGCGCCTGAAAATGACCCGATGGGTCTCTTTGTAGAAGTCCTCGGGGGTCAGGATTTCCGCCGCCGTCATGACCGCTTCGCTCTCGATGAGCATTGAGCCTAATACCGATTCCTCCGCCTCCAGGTTCTGAGGAGGCACTCGCTCAAGAGTTGATGCCATCGATGACACCTCCAAAGTGGTGGTGAAGGGGCCCCGCAAGGCGAAAAGACCAGTGCAAGGTCGTTAAGAGTATCAACCGGCGCAGAACGATGAGGCACGCCAGCTGGGGCAAACCACATCCAACGCCTCTTGGACGTTCGACACAAACACCACGTCTATGCCGCGAACCTCTTTGACGCCCTTGGCGTTTTCCCCGGGGAGCAAGATAGCTTTCATCCCTGCCTGCTTGGCGCCGTAGACCTTCTCGTATACCCCGCCGATGGCTTTCACTTGCCCCTGCAAGGACACTTCACCGGTGACAGCGACGTCTTGTCTGAGCGGTAGAGACGTAACTGCGGAGAAGATGGCGAGAGTGATGGCCAGTCCCGCGGACGGCCCGTCAACTCTGGCGCCGCCTACGATGTTCACGTGCACGTCTTTGGCGGACAAGTCAATGTTAAAGAGCTTCCGCAGAGAGACCGCGGCGTTAAACAAGGAGTCTTTCACCATCGAACCTGCGGTATCATTCATTCTGATGGAGCCTTTCCCGGGCTCTCTGGCATCAAAACTGACCGCCTCGATTTCCAGGATGGAACCCAAGTAGCTCATGACGCCGAGGCCGAAAGACTTGCCGACTTCGACCGTATCCTTTGCTCGTGCCGTCACGCTCGGCGTGAGCCTTCCCGTCCCTATAGCGTCCTTAACATCCTCCACCGATATAGGAAGGAAACCCCTCTCGGGCATGACTCCCGCGCGATGCAGAGCGATGGCGTACGCGTCTGCCAAAAGGCCTACCGCCTTACGCCCTTCGATGGTGTAGTCAGCGATTATGTCGCAAGCTTCCTCGGAAATCTTGGCCTTTAGGCGGCGGGACGCGCTCTAACTATCTCTACAATGTGGGATGGGGTAAGCGCGTCGAAAAACACCTCGGCGCAGCGCGAGCGCAAAGCCGGGCTTATCTCTTCCGGATCCCTGGTAGTCGCCCCCACCATTACAAAATCGGCCGGAGCCCCTTTGTCAAAAAGCCGCCTCACGTACTCGGGCACTCTAGGGTCAGTCGGATCATAGTAAGAGGAATCGAATGTAACCCGCTTATCCTCCAAGACCTTCAGGAGTTTGTTCTGTAGCAGAGGGTCCATTTCGCCGATCTCGTCTATGAAAAGGATTCCGCCCGTAGCTGCCGTCACCAGTCCGAGCTTGGGTTCGGGAATTCCACCTTCGGCCAAGTCTCGCCTCGCTCCCTGGTAGATAGGATCATGGACAGATCCGAGAAGCGGATTGGTTATCTCCCGGGGGTCCCACCTCAGGGTGGCTCCGTCAGTCTCCACAAAAGCCGCGTCTTTCAAGAATGGAGAGAAGGGCAGTTTTTGCGCTTCTCTCAATACCAACCTCGCAGCCGAAGTCTTCCCGACTCCCGGAGGTCCGTACAAGATGACGTGCTGAGGAAACGGGCTGGCGATCTTTGACAAGAGCGCCTGGATCGCCCGGTCTTGCCCTACAATATCCTTAAGCCCCCTTGGGCGCAGAAAGGCCAGCGCCGACCGGGAGATGTTCTTTCTCTCTAGCTTCAGGAGGTCTTGTAGCTTCTTCTGTGTGACTTCGTTTTCCGGCCCGAGGTCGTCCGCTAAGATCTCTCGCTTCAGATCCTGAACGTACTCTTCGTGCTTTTCCTGCATCTTTCGGGTAACGCGTTCTTCGATTTCCTGCTCGATAGATTGCCGGGCAATTCTGTTGGCTATCTCTTCCTGGCACTCTTCAAGGATGCCCGCGATCTCCTCTATGGCCGGCGACAAACGGATGGTGGGGTCCTCGTATACGACCTTCTGCAACGCCACAACCTGCTGAAGTAAGTCTTCCGATTTCATGCCGGCCAAAGCGTCCAGTTTGCCGGCTTTTAGGACGAGCTTCTCGGGCCCATAGATGGATGCGAGGTACCCAAACATGGCGCCTACTTGGCGCTTAAAGACGTCTTCCATCTCGAGGCCAAACGCTATCTTAGGTTTCCGCTCCAAACTAGGTTCCCACCTCCGCCCGTATCTCAACGGCTACTTTCGCGCGCACTTGGGGGTGCAGTTGGACGACAACTTCATGAACTCCCAGTTCCTTCAAGTTCTCGTCAAGGAGTACCTTGCGCTTATCTACAAAGACCTTATATGAGCTCTTTATCTTGTTCGCGATTTCTTGGGGAGTTATTGAACCGAAAATCCTGCCTTGGCCGGACTTCGCGTAGAAGACCAAGGTCTTGCCCTCGATCTTGGCCGCGTTGGATCGTGCTTCCAGGAGGTTTCTGTCCTCTTTCTCCTTCTTGGCGATGTCTAGCGTCTCTTGTTCCTTAAGGACACCCTTTGTGGCGGGCACGGCAAGGCCCCTGGGTAGAAGGTAGTTCCTCCCGTATCCGTCCTTCACGGTAACTCTCTGGCCCTTCTTTCCCACACCCGGGATATCTTGTTTGAGAACGACCTCCATTGGAATGGACCCCCCTCGTGTGTGCTTTGAGGCTCCTTAGTTGGGCGTAAGTGAGCGGAATGCTTAGTTTGCCTGCTTGTCGGCTCCCAGCCTTATGCGACGGAAATCTAGGAGCATATCCATCATACCAAAGATCGGGACGAACAGAGACAGCATAGGGCTGGTAGTAGTCAAGTTGACGAGAAGGAATATGCCGATCCCAACCATCATCTTCGAGTACCCGGCCCTAAGCAGAAAGAACGCCAACATCGAGAACGCCTCGAGGGTGCCCAAGATCGATGCAACGCTGTAGGTGTTTTGGGCAATGACGGAAAGCGTCACTTGCTCAGGACGAGTTCGCAAGAGCACCAACACCACGAAGCTCATAAGCCCCACCCATGCCAAGACCTCGGGAAGGACCCATTCCCTAAACGGCGGCAAAGGCGCGAGGTTGTATCCGAACCTGGGCAGAAACCTGCGCATCACTTCGACGTTGATGTAGGACATCAGCACACCCGCCAGGACGAACGACCCGGGGATGAGTCGCATCAAAAGGTCCCTGTCGGTCACTATTCTAATGAGCTCCTGCAGCTGCGGGCTGTCTCCGGCGATTGACTTGGAAAGTTCCATTCCGGCCCTAAAGGTTTCAAACATTCGGTCCAACACCGCGACGGGAGTGAGCCCGGATATCAGGTAGGTTGCCAAGAGTCCGGCGAGCGCTCCCGCGACGACCGCCGCTGAGGTTAGGAGGAGGACGGTCGTGTAGTTGTAGCGTCGTCGAATGGATAGCCCGAAAACCAAGCCTAGCCAGCCGAAAGCTATCCATAGGCTGGCTGCGGTTATCCACCCCATGAGAGGGAACAGAGCCAGTGCCCCCACAATGGACGCCAAAAGCCCCCACTTGCCTCCGTGGCGAATCACTGCCAAGGCGACCGGCAGTGGAGAGACAAAACCAATCGCCGGACCGATGACCGGGGCATAGAAGGCCAAGAGCATCAAAACGGCGCTAAGCGTCGCCAGCATGGCGCTTTCTACTAACGGTCTCGCGAAACCTCTCCTCAAGAACCCACCCCGCTAACAGGTTATGCTGGCCAAACCGGGGCTTCCCGCCCGTGGAGCCCCGCCGGCGCGACTATTGCCCGGCAATCGCCGGTAAAGAGCCCTCTACTCTCGCTACTCGATAGTGTAGGGCATCAAAGCCATGACTCTGGCCTTCTTGATGCAGTTGGTGACTGTCCGCTGGTGACGGGCGCAATTCCCGGTAATCCTTCTGGGAAGGATCTTGCCCCGCTCGGTAATGTACCGGCGCAAGCGGGGCACATCCTTGTAATCGATGTCGGTGATGCCTTCGACGCAGAAAGCGCACACGCGCTTCTTGGCCTTTCGTCCTCCTTCACGTCTCACAGGAAGACCTCCTTATCTCACTCGGTAAAGTTCTGTCCGCCGCTTTGTGCTTCGGGGATGTCCTCGAAGCTGTCATCAGATCTGGTTGTTCTGGGCTTGGAGCCAAGGAACTGCACGTTCTCGCCTATGATCTCCCAAGCCTTTCTCTTTTGTCCGTCCTTGGTCTCAAAGGTGCGGGTTTGGAGGCGTCCCTCGATAGCCACCTCTCGCCCTTTGTCCATGTACTTGCAGGTAATCTCGGCCAGCCTGCCAAACACCACTATATCGATGAAATCGGTTTCCTTCTGGCCCGATTGGTTGGGCTTTCTGTCGACCGCCAGCGTAAAGCTGCTTACTTGGACACCGCTAGGAGTTACCCGAAGCTCCGGCTGTTTGGTGAGCCGTCCTATTAGAATCACCCGGTTGAGCAAGCTCTTCCCTCCCAAACTTCGTCATTACTCTGAGTCTGTGGTCTCTCCTACCTTAGGCTCCTCTTTGGTCCCGGATTCGCCCGGAGCCTCCCTGACTATCCGAACCTGCTGAGTTCCCTCTCCGGCAGCTCTGCTCTGTTCGTCAGGTTTGGCTTGCGGGGCGGCCTTTTGGGTCTTCGGCGTTGGAGCCTCGATTCTGGAGATCATGTGCCTCATAACTTCCTGGTCGATCTTCATCAGTCGGTCCAGCTCTGATGCGGTCTGCTTTTCCGCTTGGAAGGTCATCAGGATATAGATGCCATCTCGAAGGTCATTGATCTCGTAGGCTAAGTGCCGCTTTCCCCACTTTTCGGCGGTCTTGACGATGCCGTTTGCTTTGGTGATGAGGTCTGTGTACCTGGCGATTAGCGAGGCTATCTTCTCCTCGTCATAATCGGGGCGGGTGATGAAAAGCAGTTCGTATAAACGCAATACTAAATCCTCCTCCCTTGGACTTGTGGCCCCTCGTCATACGGGGGCGGGAGATCAGGGGCATCGCCCCATTCGCTCAACCGGCGCACCGAAGATTATATCGTGGGATAGGCAAGAACTCAAGGGGAGTTCCTTAAACTTCCAACCTATCGGCTATCTCCAGCCTTTTCTTCAGCCGTGACGAGAATCGGACCCTATCCAAAAGCACGACCCTGCCGCAGCCGAAGCACTTCAGGCGCACATCGGCCCCTGCGTGGAGAACCTGCCAACGGTCCGACCCGCACGCGTGAGGCTTCTTCATCTGTACCACATCGCCGGCTCTAAGCGGTGGGTCTAGGAGCATGCGGCTACCTCCCCTTCCTCGGCAACGTATGCTGTCAAGGTGCCCGTCATCCTCGTATTCGGGCTACGATCGCGGGCCATAAGCTCCTGTACACCCCCAAAAGCAGCGACATAAGAAGCGATGTATTGACCGCTTCGTTGGCCGCCCGCAAAAATCCGGCCGTGAACACGGGGTAGAGCGTGCCCGCCAGAAGCGACAGCCAAACGACCGTTATCCCCGTTTCGATGATGCCGCCCAAGAGCCGTACGCCAACTCCCGTCGGCAAGGCCCGGGATAAACTCCTCCCCAGTATCGTGCCTAACGTGCTCAAGATGGCGAGAAGTCCCAAGAATACGAGCCCGGACGCTAGGAAGTGGGATACTGAAAACGCGATAACCTGTCCCCATGTAGGGTTCGGGCCCGCCAAGGCGGCCGACTGGGCCATGTTCGCTTGTAGACTGCTCTTGAAAGCGCCGAGCCAGCCGCTTCCGCCTATGGCCTGAAAGACCTGGTCGAAGGTTGCCGGGTCGTAGGGAAGGGTCAGACCGGGCAGCGGTGGAAAAACGTTCTCTGTCCAAGAACTCATGGATGCGACAAAGTTGTATTTCCCGTCCAGGAGGCGCAACAGTGGGCCCGATAGGAAGTAGGAGGCGACAAACGCCATCAATCCGACGATAAGATTCATCGCCGCCTTCCAGAGGCCTGAGGTGAAACCCCTCACAAAGGCGAGGGCTAGGAGAATCGCTATTGCGATGTCTACGTAGTTCACTTGCCCTACCTCCTCTTGTTCGAAAGCCCTTCCGTCCGCCACATACGATCCATGACGGCCAAGAGTGTGGCGGGTATCGCGGCTCCCGAGTGCTTTCCTGTATAGCCCGAAAGCAATAGGTCGACCCAATACGCCAGTAGCCCGAAACCGAGTGAACGGTCGTGACCGTTACGAAAGTCCTCGAGATATAGTGTCTTGGCCCGTTCCCCGACGGCCTTGGCCAGGTTGTCCGCCAGAGCGACGGCGAGAAACACTAACGGGAACCGGAACAGAGGATCTAGGGCGGCCAATAGGGATTCCGAGAGAAAGCCGACCACTATCAGCTGGCGATCCGTCCTATCCCCATATCTAGACGCAAGAGCTCTTCCCCCGGTTCGAACCTCTGTCTATTTTGCTTGCCAACGGGATTCATCAGGAGCTTGGGCCGGGCAATCTGACAAGCCTAAGCCCCTCTTTGCGCGATACCAGGAGGAACTCGCCCAGTAATTCCACCGGTTGTCCTCCCGTAGAATTGCGCCATACTTCGGTGCCATCCCCTTGGGACAAACCTACCATGACTTTCGAAGAGGGCAACAAGGCAGTCTTCCTTCCTATCGGACGTAGGCCCCTCCCAGGCGGATACCCCTATGATGCGACCGGCGGGCCCCTTAGTCCATACGAGTTGCCCCTGCGGAGGATATCATGGCGACGGTCGGCGTCATAAGCTTCCCCGCCACACCCAGAGGTTCGTAGCAAAGGGCGAAGGCTTCTCCTATCTCCGCGGCGCTCGTTATCTTGCCCGGAGGATCGTAAGTCCAGAGGAGCTCACCGTCCGGGGATAGAGCTCGGAGCGAATCGTCGACTACGGCGACAGCGGTCCGTCCTTTCGTGCGAAGAGGGCTCTCCAAAACCCGTCTCCCGCATCGTGTTCCCAAAGCAAGCGACCGTTCGCCTTGTCTAAGGCGCACACTTGAGCTTTGGTTCCGGACAGAAGATCGTTGACAGCGACAAACACCTTGTTCCCCTTCTCAACGCAGTTAACGGGGACCCCGGTTACAGCCGCTTCCCAATCAATACGCCCATCCAGCGTAATGCGGCGAAGGATCCAGTTCGTTCCGAACAAAAGCCCACCCTGTGGCCTGCCCGTATAGAAACACTCGTTCCCTGAGCCGGACATGACTTCATCGGGAAATGCCGCCGCTATGGACTTCACCGGCAAGTCGGGTTTGGCCGCAAGAATGTCTCCGTCACAAACGGCCACGACAACATCGCCTACCAAGAGCGCCTCGTCGGCTTCCATGTGGACCGGGGTTACGGCTCCATCGGTTTTCCCGATTGCCAACCCGGAAGGTGTCGAGAGCAGAAATCCTGACTCGCCGGAAGAAATCTTGGAGGCGGACGCCACCTCCCAGACGGTCAGCGGAGGGGGAATACGGCCGAAGTAGTAAGCTGCCACTACGCCCAAAGCCAACAATGCTATGGCCAGAGCCCCATGCCAAAGCGCGTTTCGAGCGAACGGACCTCCACGCCTGTGCCGGGTCCCGTGAATCTGGCTTCGACCCGGTTCTTGTGCGGCGCGTTCTCGCTCTCTGGCAGGCGACCTTCTTTCTATGGGAAGACGTACTCCCATGAACACCCCTCGCAAGCGTAACCCGCTAGTCTACCGGACAAAAGCGTAGGTCAGAAGAAGGCCCACGGCTATAAGGGCCAGGAACCGTGCCCACTTGCGAAGTGCCTGCACGACGCAGAAGTCCTGATAGGCGCTTATGCATTTCTCAAAGTGCCCCATGTCCTGGTAGGCAATTACCAAGTTGTGGCGGGGCTCAAGGAGCAGCGTGTTCTCTCGAAGCGCCCGAAGATAAAACTCACGCGCCCGGTCAGGCTCTCCCCTCAAAAGCGCGAGATTCCCGAGTCCGGTCAAGGCGGCGGTGTTTTCGGGCCTAAGCCTGAGCGAAGATGCGAAAAGCCCGTCGGCCTTGTCCAGATCGCCCGCCATCGCGTAGCACATCCCCAAGAGGTTCAGATGTTTGGAATCATGGGAGGTGCTTCCAAAACTCCGCTCCAGAAGCCCAATCGCCTCATGGACTTTTCCGTCACGGACCAGGTCACGGACCCGCCCTTCCATTCCCCACACTTCGTCTCGCCACCTTCGGACTGACCATCCTTAGTTCTCGCGAGTCGGTCGGATGTCCTCCATTGTATACCCTCTTACGGGCTGAGAGACATTACACAACGATCAAGAGACAGCCCCAGGAGGTGTCCGTGTGACAAAAGTAGCCGTTGAACAGGGCTTGCGCCCGTATCACGATGCGTTGAAAGATGCTGGCTTTGTTGTGGTTGAGTTGAGCGCCCCCGATGAGCTTAAGGTCGGGGATACTCATGCCGTAGTCGTTTCGGGGATGGATGGAAGCTTCATGGGCGTCGACTCGCGAGGAACGTTGCCGATAATCACCGCCGCAGGTCGTACTCCTCTAGAAGTAGTGAGTGAAGTGCGGCAGTCTCTGGGGCCGCGAGAGTAAGGTCCGAAAAGGTTTCTTTGGCCCCGGTATCGCCTTGGGATACGCGGCGCAGAAGCGCATCGGCTTTCAAGATACCTGAAGCGATGACTTGGGCCATTTTCATTACCAGGGCAAGCCGGGTGTTCTGCAGGACCATGTACTCCATGAAGCCGCCGACGTTCACGACGCCCGCTATGTATAAGTCGCCGAGGGGAGGCAGCTTCTTACGGACTCCGAGGCCGGGTCTGAGCGGCCCGTGGCGAACCATGATGCAGCCTATTTCGCTTCTGTCTCCCAGACAGGCGTCAACGCCCAAGACGTGACAGCCGGCAGCGAGGGCTTTTATTGGCAGCGCCGCAAGGTTTTCCGCATGAACCGGATGGTCTAGGGTACCCATCACGCTTCCCCGGAAATGCGAGGCGCGTAGGAGAGTCCCCACCAGCGGGCCCAGGGAGTCTCCTGTCGACCTATCGGTACCCACGCAGACTACACTGAGCGCCTTCGCGCCGCCCATGTCGGCGGCCGCGCTCAGGACTGCGAGAGCTACTTCCGTGGATGCGTCATGCGACCTGGAGTCAATAACCAGCGGTGATATAACGGATTCCCCTGATCTAGGAATATGCTCAGCGCCGCGCAAGATGATACATGAGTCCCAGTAGTTGGGTCCTCTGGATGCGCGTCCTAGGGAAACAGAGCTAGGATGTCCCTAACCTCACCGTCGTCCACTTGGTCAAACCGGGTGTACCACTGGGCGACCGCCGCGAACGAACCGGGTGTGAAAGGACACACCAGCCGGTCGACAAAGGACTCCAGCATTTTCGCGGTATCCGGTGAGGCGACCGGCACTGCCAGCGTTAGGGTGGCTACGCCTTTTCTGCGAAGGTATCTGATGGCGGCGATGGCAGTAAGCCCCGTGGCCAGGCCATCGTCAACCAGGACCACATTCCTGCCCTGCAGAGGCTTTGCGGGCTTGCCCCCTCGCAGTGACTCCAAAGCTGCGTTGATCTCCTGCTTTTTCAACGCTCCTTGTTGGAGGATATATTCCCGGGAAATCCCCGACTCGGGCATAACCACGTGACCCTCGCCGTCCACCGCAGCAACGGCGTATTCGGCTCCCTGGGGCCCCTATCTTCTTAGCGAGGACGATGTCTAGGTCTGCGTCTATCTCAAGCGCAATCTCGCGGGCCACTACAACGCCGCCTCTGGGAATGGCGAGGACTAGGGGATTGGAAACACCGCTAGATTTTAGGGCTCTAGCGAGCTCCTTACCTGCGGCAGCTCTATCGTGGTACAACGGTACACTACCCCTTTTAGCTTTGGCTTTTAGCCTTGGCGTCGGAGGCGCTGACCTTGCTGGTCTCGTGCACCTGAGCGTGGCCTTCGAATACGGCGCCTTCGGAGACGGCAAGCATAGTGGCGATGACGTCGCCCTTAACGCGAGCCGTAGGGTATAGCTCGAGCCTCCCCGAACAAGTGACGTTCCCGTTGACGATACCGGCAACGGTGGCGCTTTGAGCCTTCAGACTGGCGTTGAGCACCGCGCCCTCAGAAATGGTGACGTCACCCAGGGTCTCGACCGCGCCTTCCACTGCGCCTTCGATGCGTAGGCTACCCTTAGACTTGACGGTTCCCTTGATTTCGATGCTCTTCCCCAATAGGCTTTCAAAACTGCCGGCCTTGGGAGGGGGTCATTCTTGGCGAACATAGGAGGCCTCCTGGTTGGGGAGGTACCCGTCTTCGGATCGACTGTACGTCCGTTCAGTCGGACCTCGTAGTGAAGGTGTGGGCCGGTGGCAGTGCCCGACTGGCCGACATTGGCGATTACGTCGCCGCGTTTCACTTCTTGTCCTATGCTGACTCGGAGTCGCGAACAGTGAGCGTAGAGGGTGCCAAACCCGAATTTGTGGGAAAGGATCACTGTGACCCGTATCCGTACTTGTAGCCGGCGAAGGTGACAACGCCATCGGCAGGAGCGGTGATGTCCTCGCCGTACGATGCGGCGATATCGGTGGCCGCATGCACATCGTAGGCGCCGGTAACTGGATGGCGTCTGCTCCCATAGGATGAGGATATTCTGCCTCTTACAGGCCACATGTTCGGTTTTGCCCGGTAGAAGTCCACGGTTTCGGAGGCTGTGTCGTGTAGATCCTCTACTCTGGAGTCGAGCTCTTCGAGACGCTCCTCAAACTCTTTGGTGATTTCGGTAAGTGCGTGGAGGGCACTTCCCATATCCCTGTTTAGAAGCTGTCGCGGGTTGGACAACCCATCGCGCGATGCCACCTGCGGCGTCCCCCGGGAAGAGGCGGCAGCGAATTCTGAAGCGGTGGATTGAGGGAGCAACCCCTCTTGGTCAAGCATATCCCGTATCTCAGCTTCGGTGAGTTCTGTCTGACGAAGCCGATCACTAAGATTCTTGCACTCCTCTTGAAGGGAGACGATCTGCTGCCTCTGGGTCTCTGCTACCTGATGCATGTAGCGCAGTTCCGCAAGTTCTCTGTTGTTCTCTCTATAGGAGCACACGAACCATGTTAAGGCAGCGGTGGCAAAGACGAGGAAACACAAAGACGTGACCACAAGCCGGCGGCTGAAAGCAAAAGCCTTACTTGGAGCGCTTCCATGATTGGGAACCACTAAGAGCGTGTACCGCCGCTCCGGTTCAGGTCCTAGGACTTTGGACCTACTTATTTTTGTATTTGCGGTATCCGTGAGTGAGCCCTGCAACAAACGCACCACCGGTTTACTGGATGAGCTACGCTTAAGAGGATAACTTGTCCACTTGTGGGATTCGACGCCTATCCACAAAATCCTTCCCTAAGGCATGGATTTCTGCTGGAAATAGGACCTGGGCACCCGGGGTGATAATCCCGTGAGTATCTCGTGGGCGATGGTATCCGCGGCTCGTGCGATATCGTCCACTGTGATTGTCTCGTGGCCGTCCCTTCCTATGAGAGTAGCCCGTTCGCCGGGGCGAATGTCGGGCAACGCGCCTGCATCTACCATGAGCTGGTCCATGCAAACTCGTCCTATAATGGGAAGACGCACCCCTCGGATCAAGACCGCGCCCTTGTTGGAGAGGCAACGGGGGTACCCATCGGCGTATCCGATGGGTAGAGTGGCGATCACCGTGGGGGAAGGGGTTACGTGAGTGGCGCCATACCCTATGGCCGTGCCCGCAGGGACAGATTTCACATGGGATACGGTGCTATATAGGGACAATACCGGGCTTATGGAGCCGAATCGGGCTAAGGACTCGTCTGGGTAGGAGCCGTACAGCATAATGCCGGGACGCACCAGGTCTAGATGCGCCCGCGGATAGGCTAGGATTCCGGCGGAGTTGCAGGCGTGATAAAACCGAGGGCGCAGCCCCGCGTTCTCGATAGTTGAGCGGGCGGACCGAAATGCCTCTATCTGTCTCTCTGTGCTCTGTGGGTCGGAATCGGCCACGGCGAAGTGAGTGAATGCTCCCTCAAGAGTGATCCACGCCGAGTCGGCCAAGAACTTGAGAGCTTCTGATAGATCGCTCCCAGGCAAGAAGCCTATTCGTCCCATCCCGGTATCGATCTTTAGGTGGACCCTGGCTTTGCGCTTCAGCTTCTCTCCCGCCGCTTCAGCGCATTTGAGCCCCTCCACGCTCGTCACGGTGATTGACACTTCCTGACGCACCAGAGCTGCGGTAGCCTCCGGCGTTGAGGGCCCAAGGACCAGCACCATTCCACTGATAGCTGCTTGCCGCAGCTGAACTGCCTCGTCGGGAGTCGCTACAGCCAATCCCTCTACTTTGGGCACCTCTAGAGCGATCTTTGACGCCTCAACGGCCCCTATGCCGTACGCATTGGCCTTTACCACTGGCAGCAGCCTAGTGGTCGGAGGCGTCAGGTCAGCCGCCGTTTCAATGTTTCGCCGAAAGGCTCCCAGGTCTATCTCGGCCCAGGTTGGTCGTAGGGATGTCTGCACGAAAAAGGCCTCCTATGATGGGATTCAAGAAAGAAGTTTCACGTGAAACACAGTCATGTATAACTCTACTCAGCCCGCGACACCCCGGCCCCACGCCGAATGGTCTCGACGAGCCTCTCCAAGTCTTCTTCACCGTAGAAAGACACCTCAATGGTGCCCTTGGCCCCTTGGAGCCTGACCCTGACCGGGCTACCTAAGGCTTCCCCTAGCAGTTCCTCGGCATCTCGGCGGCGCACCGGTGAGGACACGTTGCGCTGCTTCTCCGCCCTCTTGGCTTCGGCCCCAACAGCCTCCTCGGTCTTCCTAACAGAGAGGCCTTTGAGCGCTACCATCTTCGCCAGACGCACCTGCGCGTCCCGTTCCAACGACACCAGAGCCCGGCCGTGTCCTCCCGATAGGGCTCCGGAAGACACCAGCGCCTTGACCTCCGGTTCGAGTTTCAACAGCCGTATCGTGTTGGCCACCTCGGGCCGGCTCTTCCCGACCCTCCTGGCCACCTCCTCCTGAGTAAGGTCGAACTCCTCCACCAGCCGCTGAAATGCCAACGCTTGCTCCAGGGGCCCCAGCTCCTCACGCTGCAGATTCTCGACCAGGGAGATCTCCATGGCCTCGCGGTCGTCCATCTCCTTAAGCACAACAGGCACCTGCTCTAGTCCCGCTCTCAGGGCGGCCCGCAATCGCCTCTCCCCTGCCACCAACCGGTACACGTCTCCTACCATTCTGACGACCAAGGGTTGGATGATCCCATGTTCCTTCAGCGAACTGGCCAACTCATCTATCTTGGCTTCATCGAACACCTGCCTCGGCTGGTTAGGATCCGGCTCGATCACTTTCGGGTCCAGCTGAATAATATCGCCCGCGGGACCATCTCCCGTCGGGATCAGGGCCTCAATGCCCCTACCTAGACTCTTCCTGGCCACGTCGCAGGACCTCCTCTGCAAGCTCCCTATACACTTCGGCGCCCTTAGACTTCGGGTCGTAGATGGTGATGGGCTTCCCGTGGGAGGGCGCCTCGGAGAGCCTTACGTTTCTCGGGATAATGCTCTGGTAGACCTTGCCCCTGAAGTACTTCTTCACGTCGTCCGCGACCTGCAGCGACAAGTTAGTCCTTCCATCAAACATAGTCAGCAAAACGCCTTCTAGGTCTAGAGTTGAGTTCAGCCTTCCCCTCACGAGCTTAATGACGCTAAGCAGCTGGCTCAGCCCCTCCAGAGCGTAGTACTCGCACTGGATAGGTATCAAGACCGCATCGGCAGCGGTGAGCGCGTTTACCGTTAGGAGGCCAAGAGATGGAGGGCAGTCTATGAACACGTAGTCATAGTTGTCACGCAGACGGGCTATCACTCGTTTGAGACGACTCTCTCTGTCTTTGAGGTTTACCAACTCGATGTCGGCCCCCGCCAGATCCAGGGACGAAGCCAACAACCACAAACCCCGGAACTCGGTCGCCCTAAGAGCCTTGACCGGCTCGAGATCGCCTATGAGGCAGTTATAAAGGGACGGACCTCCGCTACGACGATCCACACCCAGACCGCTGGAAGCGTTGCCCTGTGGATCAAGGTCGACCAGGAGAACAGAACGCCCCAAGTCGCCTAGACAGGCCGCGAGGTTGATGGCGGTAGTCGTCTTCCCGACGCCGCCCTTCTGATTGGCTATCGCTATTACTTTGGACATGGCGCACCGATCAAGGCTAAATCTCCGATACTGTGAGGCATACTTTGAACTCCCATCTATCATCCGCACTGTCTTCTTCACAAAACGCGCTCAATCCTGCTTTCTGCATTTCCCGGACAACACTCCGAAGAGCATTCTGGTATATCCTCGGGTCCTTGACGACCCCACGATGAGACTTCTTCACTCTCGCCCTAGACGACGCACCTGCCGCCGCGGTGCACATGGACTCCATATCTGTGGCAGACATACGCGACTTCAGGCATCTCCTGAAAATCGCCATCTGCTTGTCCGCGTTAGGGACCTTAAGTAACGCCCTGGCATGCCTCTCCCCGATCTCTCCATGCCTTAGACTCTGCAGGACCTCTTTGGGCAGCTTCAGAAGCCGTAGTTTGTTAGCTACCGTGGATTGAACCCTGTCGCACCTCACAGCGATCTCGTGCTGTGTGAGGCCGTACTCGCGGTTAAGATCCCGGATGATTTCGGCCTCTTCCGCGACGTTGACATCGCCCCGACTACAGCCTTCAAGAAGCCGCATCAACAGGGCGTCCCTGTCGTCGAGCTCGGCCACCTGGACTTCCAGGGTCCCCGCGCCTTGCCCCCTGGCTGCCAGGAACTCTATATCTCCGGCGATGACTTCGTACCCTTTTCCCACCGGACGAACAAAAATGGGCGCCCGGGTCCCACGAACTAAGTCCTTTAGAACCTTACGGCTGACAGACTCCGCCCCTCCCGGCACATAGGCGCCGGAACGCATCTGGATGGATTCGACCGGTATCTCCTTGACCTCAAATTTGTCCGCTAGCGCTCCTCTGGCCAAAACAACATCCCCCCAGAGGACATGCTTCTATTTTTTGGGGGATATTACCTTCCGCCTGAGGTGACTAGAAGAGAGGTTTCTTTGTGATGTTGGAGTATCGCCTGGGAAAGCCCGGCTTCACGTGAGAGGTCTTTCCGTAAACGCCAAGAATCCTGCGGCCAAGGCCAGAGGGAAGACTGTAGTTGAGTAGTCCCGATAGGCTTAGCCCGATTTCGGGGATCGACTGAGTTGCCACGACGGTCTCTTCTTGCTCGGGCCCAAGCCACAATATGACTCTCCCGTCGAGACTCGCAAAAGGCGCGCACAATTCCAAGGCCACCGCAGGGCTCGCCATCGCTCTGGATACAACGAGCCCGCAGCTTTCCCACAGAGCCGGATCGCGAGCCGAGTCTTCCGCCCTTCTCAGAATCACGCTTGTCCCTTCGAGCGGAGCAGTCTCTAGAAGCCCTGTCATGAACTCAGTACGCGCCAAGCCTGGAATCCATGAGAGTCACACTTGGATTCCGGCACGCTCAGCCTAACGGCCAGTCCAGGCCAACCGTTGCCGCTTCCCAGGTCAATGGCCCTCAACGGCCGCTTCATATCTCCGACGGCTTGGAAGGCAAAGGAATCCGCCAGGAGCTTGGCCGCTATCTGTTCGGGCTCGGTGAAACCCACAACTCGTCTTCCCGGCCAACGGTAGTAGAACTCAAACCAAGCCTTTATGTAGGCAATACCCTCCCTGCCAACCGAGAACCCCATAGCGTTCATGGAAGCCACAAAGGCCATCATACCCCTGGAAACCAGCACCTCGACCTCGCGTTGATCCACGTCTCCCCTCATCTGCCCAAGCCACCTCTCAAGTGAACAAGCAAGATCATAGCGTCGGAAGGAGATAAGCCCATCTCCAAGGCTCGTCCGAGAGTGGACGGGCTGTGTTTCTTCAACTTGTCCCGCCCCTCGCTGGAAAGCCCAGCGATCCGAGTTATGTCCAGGTCCGGGGGTATGGGCTTCCGGCGGTACCTGTTCAGGCGCTTGGCTTCTCTCTCCTGCCTCTCGATGAAACCTTGATACTTGGCCTCGATCTCCGCCTCGCTTAGGACATCTCCCGGAAGCTCCAACAATTCGGGAACCTCAGCCGTGAAATCCGCCAGTTCGTGCTTGGGGTTTCTCAAGAGGTCCCTGATCCTGTCGCCTCCACGCCTTTCATCCAGAAGAGCCCGCGCCTTCTCCATCTGGCTTCTCTTCTCTTGGAAGATCCGCCACCTCTCCAGAGACACCAGCCCAATCTTCCTGCCGATAGGCGTTAGTCGCGCATCAGCGTTGGACTGCCTAAGCAGCAATCGGTACTCGGCTCTACTCGTCAGCATCCGGTACGGCTCTCTTATCGTCGTCCGAGTAATGTCATCGATCAGAACACCTATGTACGCTTCATGCCTCTCCAACACAAGACGTTCTTTTCCCATGACAGTCATAGCGGCGTTCACTCCAGCTATAAGGCCCTGAGCTGCAGCTTCTTCGTACCCGGATGACCCGTTGATCTGGCCGGCCGTGAACAACCCCGGCACCTCCTTAGCCTCCAAGGTGGGCCGAAGCTGCGATGGCAGAACGTAGTCGTATTCGATAGCGTACCCAGGATGAGATACCGTAGCATCTCCCAATCCCGGCAAACTTCTCACCATCTCGATCTGAACGTCCTCCGGCAGGCTCGTAGAAAGGCCGAGCAAATAGACATCCTCCGAGTCCCCGCACTCGATCTCCAAGTAGATCTGGTGCCGCGCCCTGTGGGGAAACCGTACCACCTTATCCTCAATGGATGGACAATAGCGGGGACCTGTCCCTTCTATTGTTCCGTTCAAGAGCGGTGACCGGTGCACATTCCTTCTGATTACGTCGTGAGTAACCGCGCTGGTGTAAGTGGAATAGCAGACGTCGCCCTCCCACACCTTCGGTCTTGACATGAACGAAAAGGCATACGGGCGATCGGTTCCCTCCTCAACCGTCAACTCGTCCCAATGAATCGATTCCCGCCTGATCCGCGGCGAGGTGCCTGTCTTGAACCTGCCCAGCTCAATCCCCAACCGCCTCAAGGAGCCCGAAAGTCCGTGAGACGCAGATTCACCGATTGGGCCCGACTCTTCTATCCTCTCGCCTATGATCACTCGGCTTTCCAAGTACACCCCGGTGGCCAGGACGACCACATCGCCGTGTATCTCGCTACCGTCGTCGAGCCTGACTCCCGCCGCCCGGCCGCCCCTATTTAGGAGAATGTCCCGGGTTGCGCCCTTCACCATACACACCCCGCATTCGCGGAGCGTCCGGCGCATGTGTTCCGCGTACACCTTCTTGTCCACCTGAGCCCTAAGGGACTGAACGGCGGGGCCCTTTGACGCGTTCAGCAGCCTCATGGAAGTGGTCGCTTCGTCGGTGGCCAACGCCATTTCCCCGCCTAGAGCATCGATTTCTGATACGATTTGGGCCTTCCCCGGACCTCCAATCGAGGGGTTGCAGGGCATTCCCGAGACTCTCGCAGGATCCATGGTCACCATAGTTACACTAAGTCCAAGGCGCCTCAACGCTAGGCCGGCCTCTACCGCGGCGTGCCCGCTCCCTACGACGACCGCAACCCCGGTCCCGTAACCCACCCCTAATCACCCCACCACGACGCTACTTGCCGACGCAAAATCGCTGGAACACCCTGTCTAGGGCTGCCTCCGTGACGTCTTTCCCGGTAAGCTCGGCCAGCGCCCGGGCGCTTTCCTCGATAGAGAGGGACGCGACATCGTCTGTCCAACCCTCCTCGAGCTCTGTGAGAGCCCTGGACACAGCGCTCAACGCCCTGCGCACGCAGTCCACTTGCCTGGCGGACCCCGGTACTACCGATGTCGTCCCGGAGCCATGAACAAAGAACCCGGCGACAGCCTGCTTTAACTCGTCCAACCCTTGGCCCGTCAGCGACGACACTTCAAGAAACGCTCCCACAGCTAACCCGGCATGGCCTTCCAAGAACTCACGAGCACGTCCAATCCCCAAATCCACCTTGTTCGCTATCAAGGCAACTCTCCGGCCCTTCCATTTCTCCAGCCATCGAAGGTCTTCTTCCAGGATCCCTCGGCTATCATCCACTACGTACAGGATGACTTCGGCTTCCCGGGCCGACGAAACCGCGCGCTCAACCCCGATGGCCTCAATGACCTCTTCGGTGGAACGCAGGCCCGCCGTATCCAGTAGTGTCACGGGCAGGCCGTGCCACTCGGTGTTCTCACGCAGGACGTCTCTAGTTGTACCCGGGACGCTCGTCACTATGGCCCTCTCTTCCCTTAGCAAAGCGTTGAAGAGAGACGACTTCCCCACATTTGGCCGGCCGACCAGACACACCTGGATCCCCCCGGAAAGCGCCAGCCCTAACGGAGCCCTGGTAACGAAGTCTTCCAGGTCTCTTGCCAAGAGCCTAAGCTCCCCGAACACTTGTTCCTCTCGCCCGGAAATGTCTTCAGGGAAGTCGGCCGCTCCCTGCAACTCCGCCAGGACATCCAGAATCCTCGACTCCCACGCTTCCACTAACCTGCCTAACTCGCCTCTGAGCCTGCGTCCGGCCTGCGTTAGCGCTTCCTCCGAGCGAGCTTCCACGATATCCAGCACGGCTTCCGCTTCCTCCAGAGAAATGCGGCCGGACAAAAAAGCCCTTCTGGTGAACTCGCCTCTCTCGGCCTGGCGAGCGCCCATTTGAAGAGCCATTGAAAGGACCTTTTCCGTAACAAGCCTGCCTCCGTGACACTGGATCTCCACTGTGTCATCCCCCGTGAAAGACCTGGGAGCGCGCATTAGGACTATTAGCGCCTCGTCGAACACGTTCTTGCCGGCGTCAACCAGACTGCCCAAAACCACGCGCCTGTCTTGAAGGGTCGATAGGCGGCCTTTCCCGAGGACGACAAAGGACTCGGCCACCTTGACGGCATCTGGCCCACTTATCCGCACTATCGCCACGCCGCCTGTTCCCGTGGGGGTAGCGATAGCCGCGATGGTGTCGTTCTCCAAGTCCGGGCCCAATACGTTCACCCCATCACCCCGCCTGACAGATAGAAAAGCCCCGGGAGCCGGGGCTTCTATGCATTTTCCGGTGGCCGGCTTTTACCGGTCAACATCCTCCGACGTATTCCGCCTATCTCTGAGAGGAGCTATGATGACGCGCCTGAAGGGCTCTTCCCCTTCGCTGTAGGTTTCCACGGTATCCCGCCCCTGAAGGGCAACGTGTATGACACGCCTGTCTCTGGCGTCCATGGGCTCCATGGCCACCCGGCTACCCAGCCTCTCCACGCGCTTGGCCACAGACAACGCCATGTCTGCGAGTTCCCGCTCCCGCCTCTGGCGGTACCCGGCCGCGTCTACAAAAACTCTCCCTACCGTTCCTGATCCTTTGCCACTTGCCACGTTTGTCAGGAATTCGAGCGCCTTTAGCGTCTCTCCCCGACGGCCGATAAGAATGCCCAGGTCTTGTCCCACAATGTTAAGCGTCACGTTCTCGTCACGCCTTAGGACCTCCAGGGATGTCTCCATTCCCATCCGGTCTAGCACCCCGGATACAAACTCCCTGGCCAATTGCACCTTATCCCTCTTGACAGTGACCTTTACCTCCGCGTCCTTTCCTCCCAATAGACCCAAAAACCCTCGAGAGGGCTCCGCGAGGACTTCCACCTCTACCTGGTCCACGGAGGCACCGAGCTCTGAAAGAGCCGAGGCCAAAGCTTCGTCAACAGTGCGACCCGTCTTTATCACGCTCTTCACTTAGCGTTTGCCCCTCCCGCATTGGCGCTTCCCCTGGGAACCACATAACGCTCAAGTACTCCTACCAGGTTCGCAGTGATAATGTACACTGACACCGCCGAAGCATACTTGGTGGCGAAAAACGCCATCAAACCCAGCATCGCCAGCATCATTACGTTTTGAGACCCGCTTTGCTGCGCTCCGGCGTTCATGGACGGTGAGAACTTCATGGCTAAGTAAGTGGTCCCCGCCGCGACCAACACCAGAGGCCACCACGGATCCGGAGGGCTGCCCAGTTTGAGCCCCAGAAACGTGGCGGTTTCCAGTGCCGGGTGAGCTCCAAGCGTCCGGATCATCGCTATCAGCACAGGGAACTGAAGGGCCAATCCTAGGCAACTGGAGAACGGGCTAATCTTGTGTTCTCTGTAGAGGTCCATCAGTTTCTGGTTCATGAGTTCGGGATCGTCTTTGTACTTCTTCTGAATCCTCTGCTGCTCAGGCCCTATAATTGCCATCGCTCTGGCGGAACGCACCTGCATGATCGTAAAGGGCAACACCACAAGTCTCACCAAAATCGTGAGCCCAATGATGGCCAGCCCCCAACTATGGGTGACTCCCTCGATGGCGTTCATCACGCTGATCATCAAATCTACTATGTACGACATTCACCGAACCCCCTTGGCCTCGTCGACCGGTCCCCGGCTTTAGGAGGCACCGGATCGTAACCCCCGCGGGTAAATGGATTGCAACGCAAAAAACGCCACGAGGCCAGAAACAAACCTTTCCACGGTCCATGGACTGCGATGGATTGTCTGGCGTACTCGGAGCATGTGGGGTAGTACCTGCACGTCGGACCCTTCAAGGGTGAAATGTAAGTCTGATAGAAGCCTATTAAGAGCAGCATCAACTTCTTAAGCATCGGCGTTTCTCAAGAGCTCCATCCTCTTCAAGAGGTCCTTCATCGCGTTCTCAATATCTGCGTAGGAACCTGAGATAGCGCTCCTCCTCACAATAAACACTAATTGGCCGTCCTTCCCCATTCCGGGCATCAGACGGCGGAACGCTTCTTTCGCCCGCCGCTTAAGCTTGTTCCTTAGAACCGCCTTGCCAAGCCTCTTGCCGGCGCTGATCCCAAGCTTGAGTCCGCCTTCTCCGGGCAAATAGTACAAGACTAGGTAGCGGTTTCCTACTGAACGGCCTTCGTCGTATACCTTACGATACGACGGCGCGGGTATCCTGCCTGATACCACCGGGTGAGCCTCATTTCCCTAGATGCTTTGCGGCCTGGGTTGTCCTAGACGGTCAAAGAGGCTCTGCCCTTAGAGCGACGCCGGGCCAACACCTTTTTGCCGCCTTTACTAGCCATCCTCACCAAGAAGCCATGTGTCTTAAACCTTTTACGGCGCTTGGGCTGATACGTACGCTTCATTCGAGTGTTCTCCTCCTATGAGCCCCCTGGAACTAAGCCCCAGGAGTCCAAGGAATTATATCTTAGCCCCACTCCAGTGTCAATAAACCTGCCCCTTCCAGGGATTTTCTCATCCGGAGAAGGCTCTTTCCGACCATGCCCCCGTACAACAGTTTCGTTGTCGAGACGGTAGTGCCCTGATATAGTTTTCCACAGAAGACGCTCCATGGACAGGCTCCGGCAGCCCTCTGCTGGAACTTTATCCACATCTGTTGATAACCGTGTGCATAACCTGTGAGTTTTCTATACGGTTCTAGTGACGCGTAACAAACAGGCATGGGGATTAGGCGCCTCCAATTAAGGGCGTTTAGGCTGCGGAGCAGACTTATGCAACCATGAATACTCCAGCGTATGCCCGGCTTCAAGCCCCAGGGGACGTTTGGCGAGCGGAAATCAGCAGCTAATCATAGGCTAAGAAACGGTGGTATTGGAATGGCTAAGAACTTGGACGATTTTTGGCGCGACACGCTCTCCAGAGTTTCAACCCGGCTAGCGAGCCCTAGTTTCAACTGGGTTCGGGAAACCAAACCTCAATCACTTAAGGGAAACAACCTAACGATCCTGGTTCCCAGCGAGTTCGCGAAGAACTGGATCGAATCTCATTATAGAGAAGAGCTTAAGGCGGCTTGGCGCGAGGCATACGGGTTGGAATGCGAAATTCGCTTCACCGTAGCCCTCTCGGAGAAGCCGGTTCCCGGCGCGCTTTTTCCGTCGGACACGGAGCTCATCCCCATAAGAAAGAAAAAGCAAGTCGAAGACATTTCTCAGTACATCAAGGGTCTGAACCCGAGGTACAGCTTTGAGAACTTCATCGTCGGCGCCTCGAACCGGTTTGCCCATGCCGCCGCTTACGCGGTATCGGAGAGCCCCGCAAAAATATACAATCCCCTTTTCCTCTACGGGGGCGTGGGGCTAGGGAAGACCCACTTGATGCAAGCCATAGCCCATTATGTCCTCGCCCATTATCCGGCCATGAAAGTATCCTACGTCTCCTCCGAGACATTCACAAATGAACTCATCCACGCCATTCAAGAGGGCACTACTCAGCAGTTTCGAAACCGATATCGAAACGTGGACCTCCTCTTGATAGACGACATCCAGTTTGTGGCCGGCAAAGACGCGACCCAGGAGGAGTTCTTCCATACTTTCGACGCGCTCCACCAGGCCTCCAAACAGATAGTCATCTCTTCCGACCGGTCTCCAAAAGAGATAGCCACATTGGAGGAAAGGCTAAGGACCCGCTTTGAGTGGGGCCTTATCTGCGATATCCAACCGCCCGACCTGGAGACTCGTATGGCGATCCTGAGAAAGAAGGCTGAAATAGAGGCCAGAGACGTGCCCATTGAGGTCTGCCAATACATAGCGGAGCGCATTCCTTCCAATGTCCGCGAACTTGAGGGAGCTCTAATCCGCCTTCTTGCCTATACCGCGCTTCAGCGAAAGCAAGTGACGCTTGAGGTGTGCAAAGAAGTCCTTAGGGATCTCCTGCCGGACAAGAAACAAGTCCCCATCACCATGGATGCCATAAAGAAGATCGTAGCGGACTACTACCACCTGGAAACCTCGGACTTCACTGCCAAACGGAGGACGCGAAACATCGCTTTCCCCCGGCAAGTGGCAATGTATCTTTGCCGTATACTAACCGACTCGTCCCTGCCACGTATCGGCGAACAGTTCGGAGGCAGGGATCACACGACGGTGCTCCACGCGTTCGATAAGCTTGAAGCCGAGCGGAAGGAGAACCCCTCGCTGGAGGAAACCCTAAAGGAGCTAACCAGACGAATCCGGGAAGGATAGTTTCCCTGTGCGCAGCCTGTGGATGAGAGTGTTAGCTAGAATCCACCGGGTGTTGAAAAGGTGTTCATAACTCAGCGCCTCGGTCGTGGCCGCCCAAGTTATCCACGTTCATCCACAGGCCGTTCACAAACCGCCCACAGGGAAGGAAATGACATTTAACTGCTCGAATCATGAGTTATGAACATATCAACGCTGACTACTACTACTACGGTCTTATATGATCAACATATAATAATAGGTAATAAGAAATAAAGGAAAGCGTAAACGCCTCGTGTTTACAAGGGGGACAAGATAAAGGTGAACGTTACCATCCAGAAAGATAGTCTCCAGTGGTTAGTCCGGACCGCGTCGCGTCCGATTCCCTCCCGTAGCACACTCCCGGCTATAAAAGGATGCTTAATTGAGGCACTCTCTGACAGATTAGTATTCTCTGGAACGAATCTCGATTGGGGAGTCAGAGTTTCCGCTGAGGCCGAAGTCAAGTCGTCGGGTTCTTTGGTCGTTTCATCCAAGATACTTGAGGATGTCGTACGCACGATCTCTACCAGTGAAGTGAACCTGAGTCTGGATGAATCCGCTTGGGCTTTGGTCGTGCGGGCCGGTGGCTCAGAGATGGTCTTAAACGCTGTTCCTGCCGATGACTTTCCGCGATGGCCGGAAGGAAAGAACGGGGAGAAGGTGACCATTAAGGCGGATCTTTTCCGGGAAATGGTCAAGATCGGAGCTACTTGCGCTGTGGCCAATCCGGCCAGACCCCTTTGGGGCGCCTGCTTCCTCGAGTTCAAAGATGGACGTCTGGTGATCGTCAGCACGGACCAGTTCGCTCTGTCCAGGGCTGTAGCCAATGTCGACGCAAAAGAAGCGAGGGCCATTATATCGGCGAACATACTGTCCGACATCGCCAGGTTGTCGGACTCGGAGAACGATGACGAGATCGACCTTACCATATCGGACAACCATATCTACTTCACCACAAAGTCCATGTCGTGCTTCTCCCGGCTCATAGACGGACAGTATTACCCGTATGAGCAAGTCATACGGAAGGTGTTCTCATCGTCGGCCAGAGTTCCAACGGAAAGCCTTCTACGCGCGTCCTCTCGGGCCGCTATTGTGGCCAGCGAAGAGGACCGGGCCATGCGTCTCATTCTCAACAAAGAAGCCGGCTTACTTACCGTGAAAGCCGGGTCGGCCGAGAAGGGCAGGATGGAAGAATCAGTCCCCGCCATAATAAACGGGGAGGACGTGGAGATTTGGGTACAGCACAAATACATCTGCAAGCCCTCGATAAAATAGGCTCAGCAGACACATTATCGGGATTTCGGGTTTGGTAAGCCCTATGAAGTTGGAGCCAGTAGTGGACCAGGATGGGGGCCGCGGTGGAAGCCATTTACGTGGTGATGCCCATGAGCAGCCCGAAAGGTACGTTCTAGCGCGTGCCGCTATCTTTACTGTACCTGGATGACTTCCGCAACTACGACTACCTGGAGTTGAATCTCTCTCCCGGTGTGTCGTTGTTTTTCGGGAAGAACGCCCAAGGGAAGACAAACCTGCTAGAAGCGTGCTACTACTTGTCCACTCTAACCTCACCTAGGGCTGAACGGGACATGGATCTCGCCAGGTGGGGTACCTCGCGGTTCGCTTTGGGCGCGAGGATCGAGGAGGCATCGGAGACAACCTACATAAAGGTCGAGACGTCTGTAAGCCCGACGCTTCGTAGGCGCGTGTCGATAGACGACAGACCGGCCAAACGGCCTGAGCTTGTGGCACGTTTCCCCTGCGTGTACTTTTCTCCTGACGACCTATACATGGTAAAAAGGGGCTCGGCTCTAAGGCGGAAGTTTCTCGACTCACTACTGTCAAGAATGGATCCCGGGTACGCCAGAGACCTAAGCAGATACGAGGATACCGTGACCAGGCGGAATGTGATCTTGAAAAAGGCCTTCATGAACACCGCTTGGGATAGGACCTTGGAGGGTCTCGACCAGATCCTCGTAAGCGCGGGTTCCGCCGTCCTAAACCGTAGGCTCGCACTGATGTCCACGTTCTGTGCTCACGTGACCGACACTTACCGGTTTGTCTCCGGAGACGAGTGTACGGTCACATACTCCTCTTCGTTGGGGGACCTCGCAGGCGCCCCTGAAGAGACGCCCATAATTTTCGCAAGGAGGCTGTTAGAAACCAAGTCGGAAGAACGCAACAGGGGAGTGACCCTGCTCGGACCACACCGGGACGATATCGCCATCACTTTCGGCGACAAGACTGCAAGATACTTTGGTTCTCAAGGCGAGCAGCGAAGCATAGCCCTGGCGCTTCGGATGGCAGAGGCCAAGTCTTTGGAAGAGCGACTAGGAAGGAAGCCCGCGTTGCTCTTGGACGATGTCTTTTCCGAACTGGATGAGAGCCGGCGAAAAAAAGTTCTATCCTTGTGCGACTTCGGCCACCAGATCCTCCTAACCTCGACTGACCCTGTCCCCATAGACGGCCAAGATGTGAGGATGTACGCTGTGGGCGAAGACACGGTGAAGCCGGTATGACGTATCCCTCGGCCCTAAGAGAAGTCCTTGATAGGAACCTTGGCGACCTCGGACTCTTCCAGAAGGCCAAGAAGTATCAGGTATATGCCCTTTGGCCGCATCTGGTGGGGGATCTCGCTCTTAATGCGTTCCCCAGGCGGATCGACGGGGACGTGTTATACGTCGCGACTTCATCTTCAGTGTGGTCTCAGGAGCTTACGTTCATGGCTCCGGGGATTCTGACCAAAGTAAACAACGCCTTGGGCGGAGAGCATTTCCGGGAAATCCGTTTTTCAGAGCACCTTTGGCGCTCTACACACAAGGACGAACCTGGCTTTGCCCGCCGGATCAGATCTAGAGGAGCCCGCCCGGACAAGAGGACCCGGAGCGGAGAAGACAGGGACATTGAGGCGGTGTTGGCGAGCCTAAGAACGACGATGCGTCGGCGAGTAGCCGCGTTGAAGGCAGACGGCTACCAGGCTTGCCACCAATGCGGATATTTGTTTCCAAAGAACAAGGTAGAGTGTCCTATATGTAAAGCTGTGAGGGAATTCTACGGGTATAACAGGGCTATAGCCATGCTGGAACAACGTCCTGACCTGACAGACCAAGCCGTATGTCTGTCTCTTCATTTAAGTAACGAGTGGCTGGTTCAGAGGGCCCGCTCCGAACTGGAGTCGAGATGGATTTCCCTTATCCGTTCACGCTTGTCCCAGTCCACAAGGAAAGTACGGAAGAGCGTGGAACTTTCTGAGTTTGTGGCTAAACTCGCGTCGCTCCGGTCGGGCAAGATGGCTCATGAACTAAGTGAGCGTGAAATAGAAAACATCCTCGGCGCAAGGCTTGCGGCTATCCTCAAGGGGAGTGACTGACAAAACAAATGAAGTGGAGCTACATAGGCGCCGGCTCAGTACTGGATGCGGAAACGGTTGTTGTGGCGCTGGACTGGAACAGCGCCAAGAAGTCCGCGGACAATAGGGAGTTGGTCGGGTACGCGCGCGCTCACGGATTTCTCAGCCAAGAACACGGCGTGCCCAAGATTATGCTAGTCACTTCGGAAAAGGTCATGCTCCTCCCGGGCTCACTAAGAGGGCTTAAGCGCAGGCTGGAGCAAACGTAAGTTCGGACAAACCCTTCTGCTATGGTAAGATGTGTGAGAGGTGGGGTAGGTTGAACGAAGGCACTGATGTTAGGCAAGAATACGGGGCCCAACAGATCAAGGTCCTTGAAGGGCTTGAGGCTGTCAGGCGACGCCCCGGCATGTACATCGGCACCACAGCCACGCAAGGGCTGCACCACTGTCTGTACGAGGTAGTTGACAACAGCGTGGATGAGGCCCTGAACGGGTTTTGCACCCGTATACAGGTTACTCTGGGAAGTGACGGCACCGCCACAGTCCAAGACAACGGTCGCGGCATTCCGGTAGGGATCCACCCTCAGGTAGGGATACCTGCGGTTGAAGTGGCGCTCACCCGGCTTCACGCCGGTTCAAAGTTCGGCGGAGGCGCCTACAAGGTATCCGGCGGACTGCACGGGGTCGGAGTCTCGGCGGTCAACGCGCTTTCCGCGTTTATGGAAGTAACAGTCCACATAGATGGGAAAGTCCACAAGATCAGGTTCGAGCGCGGCAAGACCGTAGAACCCCTGAAGGTAATCGGGAAGACCGAGGAAACGGGCACGACGACCAGATTCCTTCCCGACCCGGAGATCTTCGATGACGTGAATTTCAGCTTTGACACGGTTTCCTTGCGATTGCGGGAGCTCGCTTACCTAAACCGGGGACTGGAGATAACCCTGTACGACGAGCGCTCCGACAAGCGGGTTACCCACCAGTTTAACGGGGGTATCGAGGAGTTTGTCCGGATCCTCAACAAGAACAAGGATGTCCTTCACAAAGCGCCGATAACCGGCTCGGCTTCCAGAGACGGAGTAGACATAGACTTCGCCTTCCAGTACAACGACAGTTACGCGGAGAACATGCTCTCTTACGCCAACACGATCCGTACCCATGAGGGCGGAACCCACGAAGCGGGTTTCAAGGCGGCTCTTACCAGGGTCATAAACGACGTGGGGAGAAAAGCCGGGGCCCTGAAGAGCAACGACGCGAACCTTTCGGGTGAAGACGTCCGGGAGGGTATCGTGGCGGTCCTGCATGTGAAGGTGCCTGACCCTCAGTTTGAAGGCCAGACCAAGACCAAACTCGGGAACTCGGAGGTGGCCGGGATAGTTCAGGCTGCGGTAACCGAGATCCTGGGGACCTACTTTGAAGACAACGTGGGGCTGGCCAAGACCATTGTTCAGAAGGCCATCGTAGCGGGAAGGGCAAGAGAAGCCGCAAGGCAGGCTCGGGAGCTCACCAAGAGGAAGGGAGCGCTCGAGATTACTTCGCTTCCGGGCAAGTTGACCGATTGCACCACACGAGACCCACGCAATGCCGAGCTCTTTCTCGTTGAGGGAGACTCCGCCGGCGGGTCGGCTAAACAGGGGAGAGACCGCCATTATCAAGCGGTGTTGCCGCTAAGAGGCAAAATCCTTAATGTCGAGAAAGCCCGCTTGGACAAGGCTTTGGCCCACGAGGAAATCCGCTCTCTCATAACGGCTATAGGCACCGGCATCGGAGAGGACTTCGATATTGAGAAAGCCCGCTATCACAAGATAATCATCATGACGGACGCCGATGTGGACGGTAGCCACATCCGCACTTTGCTCCTAACGTTCTTTTACCGGTACATGTCGGGCCTGATTGACGCCGGTTTTCTGTACATCGCGGAGCCCCCGCTCTACATGGTCAAGAGGGGCAGGTCCGAAAAGTACCTTCACTCCGATGAGGAACTGGAGCAGTACTTGAAGAAGACGGGACGCGAAGGAATCAGTATCCAGCGATACAAAGGCTTAGGTGAGATGGACTACCACCAGCTATGGGAGACCACGATGGACCCCGAAGCCAGGACACTTAGAAAGGTCGAAATACAAGACGCGATGTTGGCTGACGGCGTTTTCACTGTCCTCATGGGCGACAAGGTCGAGCCAAGGCGGGAGTTCATAGAAACCAACGCGCACTTGGTCAAGAACCTTGACACCATAGCCTAGGAGGCCCTTATATGGCAGAAGACACTACCCGAATAGTTCCAACGCTGATCGAGGAAGAGATGAGGCGCTCTTTCATCGATTATTCCATGAGCGTCATAGTCTCCCGAGCTTTGCCCGATGTGCGAGACGGGCTCAAACCCGTTCAACGTCGCATCATCTACGCCATGGACGACCTGGCACTCAGACACGATAAGCCGCACAAGAAATCGGCCAGGATCGTCGGCGAGACCATGGGCAAGTACCATCCTCACGGGGAATCGGCGATCTACGACGCCTTGGTGCGTATGGCCCAACCGTTCAACATGCGGTACCCCCTGGTGGACGGGCACGGCAACTTTGGTTCCGTGGACGGAGACCCTGCGGCGGCTCAGAGGTACACCGAGGCAAGACTGACGGCCATGGCTGAAGAACTCCTGGTCGATATAGATAAAGAGACTGTGGACTGGCTGCCCAACTTCGACGACAGCCTAAAAGAACCGGTAGTCCTTCCTTCCCGGATACCAAACCTGCTGATCAACGGATCTATGGGAATCGCCGTCGGAATGGCGACCAATATACCTCCCCACAACCTGGGAGAGGTAGTGGACGCGCTGGATGCCCTAATAGACAAGCCGGACTTAAGTTCATTGGAATTGATGCAGTATGTGCAGGGGCCTGACTTTCCGACAGGCGCGCTCGTGGTGGGGACCGACGCAATACGTTCTCTTTACGCCACAGGCCGCGGTGTCCTTACTCTTCGCGCTAAAACCAGAATCGAGCGGGAAAGGAACGGAAAACAGACGATCATAGTGGACGAGCTGCCCTATCAGGTGAACAAGGCGCGGCTCATCGAGTCTATCGCGTCTTTGGTGCGGGACAAGAAGGTACAGGGTGTAACCGACCTTCGGGATGAAAGCGACAAGAAGGAAGGCTTACGAATCGTAATCGAGGTACGCCGGGACGTCGAGGCCGAGGTCATATTGAACCAGCTGTTCAAACACAGCAACCTTCAGACTAGTCTTGGCGGCATCATGCTAGCCTTGGTGGACGGGAGACCTCAAGTCCTTCAGCTAAAGGGAATGCTGTGGAATTACCTCATGCACCGGAAGGACGTCGTGATCAGACGGACCAGATTCGAGCTACGAAAAGCCGAAGAGAGAGCTCATATCCTGGCGGGTTTGGTCATTGCCCTGGATAACCTGGATGAGGTCATAGCTTTGATTAGGGCATCCGAGACCCCACAAGCCGCTCACCAAGGCTTGATGGAGCGCTTCGGACTTGACGCCGTTCAGGCTAAGGCCATCTTGGATATGCGGTTGGAGCGCCTAACGGGTCTCGAAAGAGACAAGATCATCGAGGAGAGGCGCCAACTCTTGAAGGAGATCGAGTACTTGAAGGCTGTCCTTGGTTCCGAACGGATGGTTATGGGGATCATCAAGAAGGAACTCCGGGATGTCAAGAAGGCGTTCGCGGACCCCCGCCGGACCCGCATTATCGAGGCCGTCGACGATATTAGGGAAGAGGAACTAATCGTCGAAGAGGAAGTTACCGTGCTTCTGACGCGGATGGGATACATCAAGCGCATGCCTCTGTCCGTATACAGGAGCCAAAGGCGAGGCGGAATGGGAGCCACCGCCATGCAGACCAGGGACGAGGACTTCGTGGAAAAGGTCCTTACTGTTACAACGAGACAGTCCCTGCTTCTCTTCACCACCTCCGGGAAGGCTTACTGGCTGAAGGTCTACGACATACCCGAAGCCGGCAAGCAGGCGAAAGGGCACTTGGTCTCGCGTCTGGTGCAGCTGTCCGAGGACGAACGTGTGACCGCGCTTATTCCCGTAAGCCCCAACTCCGACGGCGACCTGTTCTTCGTCACGAAGAACGGGATATGCAAAGAGGACGCCTCTATCGGACTTCTCCAATGTGCGCAGATCAGGGCTAAGGGCTCTCACGCTTAAGCCCGGCGATTCCTTGATTCAAGTCAAGCATGTGACATCGGCGGACGAAATGCTCATAGCAACCGATGATGGAAAGACCATCAGGTTCGCCGTGGATGACGTTCGCGCCATGGGACGGGAGGCCGCCGGAGTCATAGGTATACGTCTGAAGAAGGGCGACTCTGTGGTGGGCGCCGACAGCACCGTCAAGGGTGGCCTCGTGTTGCTGGTGAGCCTTATGGGCTACGGCAAGGTTACGCCTTTGGATGAGTTCCCCGTGCACAAGCGGGGCGGGGGAGGCGTGATCGCCCTCAAGGTCAGCGAGAAGAGCGGGCCCTTGTCGGTCATGCGACTGGTGAGGAAAGAAGACGAGATGCTCCTAATGACCGCCGAAGGGGTGGCCATGCGAACCCAGTTGTCAGAAATCAAGCAACTGCACAGGGCTTCCTTGGGCGTGAGAGTAATGAAGATAGAGCCGCCGGATAGGCTCTCTGCCTGTAGTGTGTTTGAGGTCGAGGAAGAATCGACCTAGCGTGGGGATGTATAGGGCGCTTCGAGCCCTTTGAATATAGCGCGCCTGCGAGTGAAGATTGCATCGCAGGCGTGTCGTTAAGGAGGGAAAGCCGCCAGGACGCGGCGGGATATGGAATCAAAAGCTAGTATCGCGGTAATCGGAGGAACGGGTTTCTACAAGTTCTTGGACGATGTTGCCGAGGTCAAGGTGGACACTCCTTTTGGGGCACCCAGCGACCTCATGTCCGTCGGCAAGCTGGACGGCAAGTCAGTGGCGTTCCTGCCCAGGCACGGTAGGCAGCACCAGTTCCCTCCCCATATGGTTAACTACAGAGCTAATCTTTGGGCGCTCCGGAACTTGGGGGTGGAACGGGTGTTGGGTCCCTGCGCCGCAGGCAGCCTCTCGCCCGAAGTCAAACCGGGGGACTTCGTCATCTGCGACCAGTTCGTGGACAGGACCACGGGGAGGAAGGACACCTACTTTGACGGTCCTCGCGCTGTACATATCAGTTCGGCCGAGGCATATTGCCCGGAAATGAGAGAGATAGCCATCAAGACCGCAAGCACGCTCGGCATCTCCTTCCACCCAGAAGGCACCATGGTCATCATACAAGGGCCGAGGTTCTCCACCAAGGCTGAGTCCCGGTGGTTCTCTTCCATGGGATGGAAGGTAATCAACATGACGGGATACCCGGAGGTCATACTTGCCAGGGAGTTGGGGATGTGTTATCTCAACGTTTCCCTAATAACCGACTACGACGCCGGGCTGGAAGGACGGGCGGACGTCAAGCCCGTGACCCAGGATGAAGTGATCCGCGTTTTCACCGAGAACACGGAGAAACTTAAGACACTCATTAGGGAGATTATCCAGGCTTTGCCGGAGAACAGGACCTGCCCCTGCGAACAGGATCTCCGGAACGCGATACCTTGAGGTGATTATATGGTCCAAGCCGTGAACTGGCAGCGTAACAGTCTGCTTCTGCTTGACCAACGGGCTTTGCCCGAGAAAATCGAGTACGTGCGATGCGAGAATTTCCGGGCAATAGCCGACGCCATCCGGGACATGGTAGTTCGCGGCGCCCCTGCTATTGGAATCGCCGGAGCTTACGCTGTAGCTATGGCAGCGACAGAGGCCAAGGACGCGCCCAGCCGTTTCCGTGCGTCTGTACGGGAAGCGGCGGAACACATCGGGTCGGCCAGGCCCACGGCTGTAAATCTGAGATGGGCAGTAGAGAGGGTCCTGGGTAAGGCGCTACAGGCTCTGGACGTTTCGGGGGTGGATGAGGCGATCCTGGCCGCGGAACGAGAAGCCGTGGCCGTGGAGAAAGAAGACGTTCAGGTGAACCGCGCAATCGGCGAATACGGTTTAAGCCTTGTCCCCCAAGGAGCTAGGATACTCACTCACTGTAACGCGGGCGCCCTCGCTACAGGAGGCTACGGGACAGCTCTGGGCGTCGTGAGGCGAGCCTGGCAAGAAGGCAAGGTAACCATGGTGTACGCCGATGAGACTCGCCCTTACTTGCAGGGCGCGAGGCTCACGGCTTGGGAACTCCTTCAGGACGGCATCAAGGTCACCATGCTTGTCGATAGCGCTGCCGGGTACTTGATGTCCAAGGGCGGCGTAGACTTGGTCGTGGTGGGAGCGGACCGGATAGCCCGAAACGGGGACGTCGCAAACAAGATAGGGACTTACTCCCTGGCCTGTTTGGCGAAGCTTCACAACATACCCTTTTACGTCGCATCCCCGATATCCACATTCGACATGTCTATGGCAAGCGGCAGCGAAATCCCCGTGGAAGAGCGGCCTCCGGAGGAAGTCCTCACGTTCCTTGGCCGTAGTGTCGCCCCCACAGGTGCTGAGGCTTTCAACCCTTCGTTTGACGTGACTCCGGCTTCGCTGATATCAGGCATCATAACCGAGAGAGGCGTCATCTTTCCCGACATAGGAGAGCACCTGCCCAAAATCCTAGACTGCTCAAAGGAGGGACCCTAATGGCAACCGCGATTCCGGAAAAGACCAGGTTTGTCGACACAGGGTGGCGAGTCACTATCCCCAAGCAGATGAGGGAACACTTGGGTTGGGACCGGGAGACCACTGTCTGCGTCAGTTGGGACGGACGCCATATCAGGATCAGGCACCCCTTGAGGTGTATCGCTTGCGCGGACGTTACAAAGGTCGGGGCGCTCGGGAAAATAGTGATACCGCCTAGAGTACGAACAGAAACCCACATCTACCGCGGCCAAGTCCTAAGACTTAGCGTGGTGGGGGACGAGGTCATGATCGTCCCCGAATCCGAGCAAGTCCGCTGCCAGGCCTGCGGGTCCGAGATGGATGTAAGAGAGACGCTGACGCACGTCTACCTCTGCAAGAGATGCAGGGAGTCTCTGGAGAGGGCAGCCGAGAGAGCGTAGATAGGGAGAAAAAGGGGAGACCGGAAAGGCGGGAGATAGCATGGCAGTGATGGTCGCCGACGCTAAGCAATATGTGTGCACCCTTACGACCGGCTGGAGGTTCACTTTGCCCAGTTCGGTGAGACTGCCCAGGGGCTGGGGCGACGGATCGGTCCTAAAGGCTTTGGCAAAGCCGCCCGAGTTGTATGTAGTCGGAAAAGGCGAGACGCCTGCAGAAAGCCTATCCGGCGGGCCGTCTCAGGACTGCTATCTGGGCGCGGGCGGTAAGGTGGTCGTGCCGGCGAGCCTTCGTGAGGTGCTAGACTGGTCGATAGGAAGGAAACTCGCGGTTACTTCGGCGGGAAACGCGGTTAGGGTAGCCCCTTGCTGTCACCCGAAACAGTGCAGGTCTTGTGGTGAGAGTGCGGGCGTAAAAGAGATCATACCGGGTCTCCACCTGTGTCCCGACTGCTGGACCAAATACGTGACGGATGTCAAGCGTGCCGCGCGGCTGCGGGCCATACCGCAATTTCAGCGGGCTCTACCAAAAACCCGGCATGACTTGCGCTAGAGGATTTACGCCGCTATAATTTGATGTGCAGTGAGCGGGAGTAGTTTAGTGGTAGAACGTTGGCTTCCCAAGCCGAAGGCCGCGGGTTCGAACCCCGTCTCCCGCTCCAATTTGATTTCTACGGGCGCTCCCAAAGCGCCGATTTGAGAGAAGCGAGCCGGCGTAGCTCAGTGGCAGAGCAGCGGTTTCGTAAACCGCAGGCCGTGGGTTCGAATCCCACCACCGGCTCCATGTACTACTCCAATTTCTGGCACCCCTCACAATAGTAAATGCTGCCGCCCAAGTACGCTTCCTTCTTTATTATGGTTCCGCAAGCAGGGCAAGGAGCGCCCAACGTGTTCTTGCTTAGGATGGTCTTGTACCCGCCTACCTGCCAGAACAGGTCGCGCTCGGTATCTCGACCTCCCCTTGCCGCCATCTCCGAAAGCACCGACTTCACGGCTTTATACATGCTCCCAAACTCGACGTCCGAGAGAGATGCCATCTTGCGCTTGGGATGAATTCTCGCCGTCCAGAGGATATCCTGAAGCACTCCGTTGCCTAGCCCTTGGATGCGCTGTTCTGTAGCCAAGAACCCTTTGGCGGAAAGTGCTCTTAGGTCTAGGCCGGTTGTCAAAGACTCGAAATAGGGGAAGTCGAACGCATCCTCAAAAGGAGATGGCGCCGGCTTCGTGATATGGCCTACCGGGATTCCGGTCCCCTCATCACCTTGCTTGTAGCAGAACAGGACTCCCCACATCTGAACAGTGCAGCTGACGGATGTCCCGTCATCGAACTTCAGCAGCAATTGGTGTCTTTTAGGGAGGGCGTTTCCCTCACCGTGATACCGGATGGGCGTCCCTATCAGGAGACTCATGTCTCCTGCCGAGATCCTGACAGTCCCGCTGTAGATATCGGCTCCGCTAATGGCCTTCCCCCGAAGCTTCGGGTCGTACATTGCCGGATCCCCTGAATACCACGCAAAAGCGTGAGGCGATTGGTTCGCCACGACACTCTCTATACGCTTACCCCGAAGCGTCTCGGTGATTTGCGAGGCGAGGACTACGGATTCGGGCAGTTCGATCACGGGCGAGCACCTCCGTCTACATTCATGTAAACACACGGCTTGCCCCTCGGCAATCGGTTCTCAAACCTAAGCAATATACTAGGGCGACGCGCAGGGGAGCCGGGCGACGAAAACGTTATGTCGCAACCGATTGCACTTGGGCGGATAATGCGGTAACGCCTGCCCTCAAGTCCACATCGAGCTATCCAAGCGATACCTGGCAAGAGAGGCGATTGCCCATGTCTGTGAGGCTCTTCTGCAATTACGTTCCGGTTACCAATTCCGTATTGGTGCCTTCGCCCGAAAACGTAACCGCTCGCCAACCTGTCCTTGGTTTGACGCTTGTTGGAGGTTTGCACAAGGCGCAGCTTATGGGGTCAAGGTTTCGGACCTACGAGAACACGGTGGACCCAATGCTGTCCTTTGAAGCCCTAGCCAACACTGAAAGCCCGGCGAAAACGCCCATGACTCCGGCGCCGCGGCTAGACATGGACTTAGGGGACGAAGCGGTCATCACTCTGATGCCCCCTTTGGACCCGGGACTCGGCGTGAACCTCGGTTCCTTAAAGGTTTATTGCGGACCCCATGCAGTGAGGTTAGGTGACGCGAGAGGATTCTTCGAATCCGTCGGAGCCTTACCTGAAGGCGCCTTAGCATTCCTTTTCCGGCCCGAGATACCGGGCACCTACTATTACAGGCTGGATGCCCCGGAAGGATACGGATCCAGCGCTTGCGGAGTCATCGTGGTCTATCCTTCGTACTTGTCGCTGGCGGACAGCGGCCTTCGCAAGTGGCCGCTCCTAGGATGGAGGTCTGCAGGGGCGCATCAGATCCCGCCGCAGGCAACCAATAGAAACTTCGGTTCCAGCCAGCCGTGGTCGTACTTCGATAGCGAGTGGGTCCTGCTGCTGTCAGACAGCTACCGCTTAACGTCCACCGGAAGCAGGGTAAGGGCTACGCTGGTAAACGGCAGGTCTTTTCCTGACACCCTGTTGCCCGCCCAACTACCGCCACTAGGACAAATGCCTGCTTGCAGCCTGCCCCCGGGTTATCACACACGTATCACGGTTTCGGGTGGAGACCCCAAGCGAGGGAACGCCCCCGAGCGATTCCTCCTGAGGGTAGTTAACGCAAGTTTGTCGACCATTCCCTTCAGTCTCAGGGGGGGGACCCCCATAGTAGTCACACGTAACGGGGAACCCGGCTACAGGGAAGGTTTCTGGACTGACGACGACCTAGAGCTGGCCGGCCGTGACGACCTGCCGTCTGAGACGATCACGCTAGAGCCCCACGACGCGTGCGACCTCCTCTACACCGCCCGGGTTGACCGTCAACTGCTCGAGAAGTACAAAAGGTTCCGTAGCGAAGGGGAATTCTCCCGTGAAAGCGCGTATCTCGGAGCTTTGTCGGCGCTTGGCGGCCCCGTATGCTCCGTGCCGCAGGAACTTCTCCCTTCTATGGCGGCCATGCTGGCAGACGGTAGTGAGATGCCGCCCGTCCGGCTAAGACTGCTTCGTCGGTTCTTCGGCTTGAGTGACATCCTGAAGGCCGGCGCGGACACCGTGCCTCTATTGAGGTTTGCCGGAGATGATAGGCACCTGGAGGAGATACTGCCCCTAGACGCGAGTGCGGGGTTACCCCTGGCGGTTGTGGAGACGTCTTTGCCGGCATATCATCTGGACGACACTGACTCGGTTGACTCTCTTCCGGTAAAGCGTGGGCTACGGCGCAGAAGATTCCTAGCCGGCAGAAAGCGGAAAAAGCCCAAGCTGACTTGGGAATTCCCAAGGCTTCACCGGCCTCGCTTCACGGGCAAAGAGCGCGGCGAAGTCCCGCTAGGCTCGTCGGGAGTCACCAACAGCTTCGTGATCGTGCACACGCGGGGAGGTTTGCTGCCTTCCAGAAGGAAGTGCATAGCCAAGGTGCTCGAACGCGAACTGCAGAAACTCCGCTGTAGCAGAGGACACGGAGGCGGCCCGCCCAAAGGGCTGTACGTCATCTTCACCGATTCCCTGAAGGTTAACGACAATGCCCCTAGGCCGGGAAGGCGTCGGTGGTGGAGCAGGTCAGTATCCGATGTCTAGACTGTGAACTAGCGCAGGCATGTCCCCGGGTCAAGGCCCGATCGCGTGACACGGATGACAGCGACAAATGAACGACCCGCCTGACCTTAGCCAGGCGGGTCAATTCATTCCTGTCGGATACTAGTCGTGGCGGTCGTGGCAGGGATTGCAGAACTTCCAATCCTCGCACGCACCGTTGTTGATGGTCGTGCAGTCGCAGAAAATGAAGTAGAAGACGAAGTCTGGGACTGCGCAATCGTCTCGTTGGTTCCCACAATGCTCCCGTTGCGGCCTCTGGGATTTGACTGCCTGGAGAACCGTCTCAACCAATTCCTTATTGGGCACCTGAGTCACCTCCAGATCTGGGTTACAGCATCTTATGCTGAGCCCGTCAGGAGGTTACATAATAAACAAACCTTGTGTTCCCGATTTCCCTGCTTGACGCTAGCTTCAAGATCTCTGGCGGTCATTCAAGGCGACCGGTTCTGACGCGTCTCTACGAACTCTCGTGTCTTAAGACCATCCCTGGCCGTTTGCCGTTGTGCGCCCCGCCTTCGACCACGGGCACCCCGTTAACCACCACGAAATCGATCCCGGCTGGATACTGGTGGGGTGATGTGAATGTGGCTCTATCCTTTACTTCATCCGCGTCAAAGAGCACCAAGTCCGCCCTCATACCCTCCCGGAGGATCCCTCTGTCTTGGAGTCTTAGACGCATCGCGGGCAGCGAAGTCATCTTCCTTACGGCTTCCTCCAGCCGCAAGAGCCCTAGTTCTCTAGCGTATACACCGAGGATCCGCACAAAGGTCCCGTAAGAGCGGGGATGCGGCTGCCCCTTCGCGGTTTTCGCGTTAAGAGCGCTTCCGTCAGACCCGGCCATCACCCACGGCGTGGACATTACGGTCTGCACGTCCTCCTCGCTTATGGCGAAGTTAACTATCTGGACCACGCCTCGGTTTCTCTCCAGGAGGCCGAGCCCGGCTTCGGCGGGAGAGATGTCCAAGGCCTCGGCCACTTCTGCCACACTCTTGCCGATGAACCTCTGGTCCGAGTCATTCTCCAAGGAAGCGATTACCAACCTACCCCAGTTATCCCTGGCAGACAGGTTGGCGATGATTTTCTGCCTTTCGGACGGGTCGCTTAGGAGCGCGGCGGCTTTCTCGGGTCCTCCCGCCCAGATACTTGCCCCGACGGTCGAGCTAAGACCCGTGGATGAGGCGATGTAGGGGTATTGGTCTGCCGTGATGTCCAAGCCGTTGGCCCTTGCCTCCTCGACCTTGGCTATCGCTTCGTTAACCTTTCCCCAGTTGGCCTGCCCCATGGCTTTGAAGTGGGATATCTGGACCGGCAGTCCGGCCTCGAACCCGACATTTATGGCTTCATCCAGGGCTTCCAGAAGGCGCGGGCCTTCGTTTCTCATGTGAGTGAAGTAGACCCCGCCGCACTCGGCCACCACCTTGGCAAGTTCCACGATCTCGTCGGTGGCAGCGTACGTGCCCGGAATGTAGATGAGTCCCGTGGACATTCCGAAGGCGCCTTGCTCCATGGCTTCTCGGACCAAGGCCTTCATCCGGGAGAGCTCGTCTTCCGTGGGAGGCCTCTGTTCCACTCCCATTACACGGCGTCGAACAGTGCCGTGGCCGACCAATGGCGCGACGTTCAGGCTCACTCCGTTTGATTCGAGGAGTTCCATATAGGAAGCCATATCCGTCCACTTCTCCGAGACCTCGTCATCTAGGCCGGGTTGGGAGGAATCATCGGACAAGTTTCGGGGCGCCGCAGAAGAACCACATTGACCGATCACCTCAAGGGTGACCCCTTGCATCACTTTGCTGTCAGCTGTGGGGTTGGCGACCAGAGCTTGGTCTGAATGGGAGTGAGCATCGATGAAACCGGGGGCAAGGTACTTGCCCGAAGCGTCCACCGTAAGTTTCCCATCGGCGGAAGCTGCCCCTACTTTGACGATAAAGCCGTCCTTTACAGCCACATCGGCTAGAAACCACGGTGCCCCCGTTCCGTCGAGCACCCTCGCATTCTTAAACAGGACATCATACATTCTATGCATGAGACCTCCTTTCGCCATCCTATAGACCATTCTTGATTGTTCGGATGATTCCTTCGCAGGAGTCAGGCCATATAAAAGCCTGCAGGTATCTCCAGGTAAAGGAAGGTTTACCTTGACTCCTAATTCTCCCTTTGTTAACGTATTCACGATTGGTCTTTTACTTTGGACACGCTTTTTCGTTTCGAACGGGATATTGTTACTGGGGAGGAAGGCTCGTGTCAAACTTAGTTGAGATCCGTTGGCACGCTCGAGGAGGGCAAGGAGCCAAGACAGCGTCAGGTCTCTTGGCTGAGTCCGCCATGAGCGCGGGAAAGTTCGTTCAGGGATTTCCGGAGTACGGTCCAGAACGAATGGGCGCACCCATCCTAGCGTTTAACCGGATAGGCGACGAGCCGATTACAATCCACTCAAACGTTGAAGAGCCCGATGTTGTGATGGTCTTGGACCCGTCGTTGATCGGACCGGTGGATGTAACCGAGGGCCTGAAGGATAACGGGATTCTGTTGGTGAACACGCCGCTAAAGCCGGCGGATGTAAAGCAAAAGATCGGTAAGGACGTTAAGGTAGCCACACTGGACGCAAGCGCGATCTCGCTGGATACCATCGGACGCGACATACCCAATACGCCGATGATGGGCGCCCTCTTGAAGCTGGTGGACATTCTTCCATATCGAAGACTTCCTTGGAGAGTCAAGGAAGACCTGACCAAGAAGTTCCACGGCAGGATGAACATCGTTGAGGGCAACTTGAACGCAATGCGCCGCGCCCATGAGGAGGTGCAGCTGGGTTGAGAAAACTGAAGAACTCGCGTGAGATACCTATAGGCGCTCTGATACCAGAGGCGGGCAACTCCAAGGACTACAAGACGGGCGATTGGCGCAGCATGAAGCCGATTTGGCACGAAGAAGGCTGCGTTCACTGCCTCATGTGCTGGGTTTTCTGCCCGGACGTCGCCATAAAGGTCCAGGACGGCAAGATGGTGGGAATTGATTACGACCACTGCAAGGGCTGCGGGATTTGTGCCCGTGAGTGTCCGAGGAAAGAGAAAGCCCTGCAAATGGTGAAGGAGTAGCAAGGGCTATTTCTCTTTTAAGAGGAGGGGCATGAAGTGGCAAATGAACAAAAGCAAGTGGCGATGACCGGGAACGAGGCGGTCGCCCATGCTATAAGACAAATTGACCCCGACGTGATAGCTGCGTACCCGATTACGCCGCAAACGGACATAGTCCAGTACTACTCTCAGTTTGTCTCCGACGGTCTCGTGAAGACCGAGATGGTGACGGTTGAGAGCGAGCACTCCGCCATGTCTGCCACGATCGGCGCTTCGGCTGCCGGAGCTCGGGCCATGACGGCTACGTCGTCTCAGGGTCTTGCGCTCATGTGGGAAATGCTTCACATAGCGTCCGGTTATAGGCTTCCGATAGTAATGCCGGTTGTGAACAGGGCTTTGTCCGGTCCCATCAACATCCACTGCGATCACTCGGATACCATGGGATCTCTTACGACAGGATGGCTCCAGATCTATGCCGAGAGCGCTCAGGAAGCGTACGATAACGCCGTTCAGGCCGTTAGGATCGCCGAGGACCCGCGGGTTCTCCTGCCGACTATGGTTTGCGATGATGGTTTCATCACCAGCCACGGCATCGAGAATTTAAGCCTACTTCCTGACGAGGTAGTAAAGCAGTTTGTCGGCGAGTACAAGCCGTCAAAGTACCTCTTGAACATCTCCGACCCGGTTACCGTCGGGCCGTTGGTCCTTCCGGACTACTACACCGAACTGAAATATCAACAGGCTCAAGCGGTCAAGGCGGCCAAGGAGGTCATCCTTGAGATCGCCGAGGAGTACGCGAAGATATCGGGCCGCAAGTACGGTCTGTTTGAAGAGTACAAGATGGATGACGCGGAAAGGGTCATCGTAGTCCTTTCGTCGGCAGCCGGCACCACCAAGGCAGTTGTAGACCAACTTAGGGCGAAAGGCGAGAAGGTCGGTCTCTTGAAGCCCAGAGTTCTCCGACCGTTCCCCGCCGAGGAAATGGTGGAGGCGCTGTCGGGAGCCAAGGCCGTCGCGGTCTTGGACAGGGCGGAGACTTTCTCCAACCAGGGCGGCCAGATATTCACAGAGCTTAGGGCTGCCTTCTACGATGCGGCCAAACGCCCGCTTATGAGGGGTTACGTGTTCGGTCTCGGCGGAAGGGATACCACAGTCCGAGAGATCGGCAAGGTTTTTGAGGACCTAAAGGGCGACCTTATGAGAGGGAACGTTTCTGAGAAGTACACGCACCTGGACGTCAGGGTATAGGAGGGGTTTTGAGTGGCTAATCTGAAGGAACTCTCCGCCGTCCCAGAAGTGCTCGCGGCAGGGCACAGACTCTGCGCTGGGTGCGGAGCGCCGATAGTAGTGAGACAGATTTTAAGGGGAGCGAAGGCCCCTGTGGTAGTCACTAACGCCACTGGGTGTCTTGAGGTCTCCACTTCGATTTACCCATACTCTTCATGGAACAGCCCGTGGGTTCATACGGCGTTTGAGTGCGCAGGCGCGACTGCGTCAGGCGTCGAGGCCGCGTACCGGTCCTTGAAGAAGCAGGGTAAGGTGGACAAGGACGTCAAGTTTGTGGCGTTCGGCGGCGACGGCGGCACTTACGACATCGGCTTCCAGTCCCTGTCCGGCGCCATGGAGCGTAACCACAACCTGGTGTACGTGTGCTATGACAACGGCGCGTACATGAACACGGGCGTTCAGCGGTCTTCAGCCACCCCCAAGGGTGCCGATACCACTACCAGCCCGGTTGGTAAGGCCGCGCCCACGGGCAAGCGCGAGAACAGGAAAGATCTGACCAAGATCATGGCCGCCCACGGCATTCCGTATGCGGCTCAGGTCTCGCCTGCTCACTGGAATGATCTGTACCAAAAGGCCGAGAAAGCCTTTGCCGCAGGCGGTGCTGCGTTCATCAACGCCTTGGCTCCGTGTCCGAGAGGATGGAGATGCGACGCCAAGGATACCGTCGAGATGTGCAGGCTGGCGGTAGACACCTGCTTCTGGCCTCTCTACGAGATTGTCGAGGGCAAAGTACGCGTGACCTACAAGCCCAGGGTGAAACGGCCCATAGTGGACTTCCTGAAGCCCCAGGGCAGGTTCAGACACTTGTTCCAGCCGGGCAATGAGGGACTCCTTGAGGAAATCCAGAAGGACGTCGACCAGAAGTGGGAAAGGCTTCTCGCTGAAGAGGCAATGACCAACCAGGAGCCTGCTACGACTTAGATTGTCGGTAGTCGGCATTTTCGACCTAGCCTTTTTGGTGGGCGGCAATAGCATGGTATAATTCGGGCACGACAGCTTTCGTGCGCGGGTTATTAGGGGCGGGAGCGATCCCGCCCCTTTTTCAAGGAAGATGAGGTGCCAAGCATGGGCGAAGTTAGAGTGAGATTTGCCCCCTCTCCGACCGGCTATCTTCATATCGGAGGGGCAAGGACAGCGCTGTTCAACTACCTTTTCGCTAAGAAGAACGGCGGGAAGTTTATCCTCCGCGTTGAAGATACCGACTCGGATAGAACCGTCGAAGATTCGGCCGAGAAGATGATGCAGGCATTTAGGTGGCTGGGCCTACAGTGGGACGAAGGCCCGATTGTAGGAGGACCCGCGGGTCCCTATTTCCAATCTGAGCGTCAAGACCTCTATCGCAAGTATGCCCAGTCGCTTGTGGACAAAGGCCATGCCTACAAGTGCTATTGCACTCCGGAGGAACTGGCGGAGGACCGCGAAAGGGCCCGTGCCGAGAAACGCGCGCCGAGATACAGCGGACGTTGCAGGGAGTTGACTCCCGAGGAAGTAGCGCAGTTTGAGCTTGAGGGCAGGAAACCCGCCATAAGGTTCCGGACGCCGGAAACCGGTACCACGGTGGTCCACGACCTCATCAAAGGCGAGGTGCCTTTCAGGAACGAGGAGATCTCGGACTTCATCATCATGAAATCGGATGGGTTCCCCACATACAACTACGCCTGCGTGATAGACGACTGGCTTATGGGTCTAACTCACGTGATCCGGGCCGAAGAGCACCTTTCCAACACTCCGAAACAGATGATGATCTATCGGGCGCTGCCTGCTCCCATGCCCAAGTTCGCTCATGTCCCCATGATCTTGGCACCGGACCGTTCAAAGCTGTCAAAGCGTCACGGTGCGCAGACGGTGGAAGAGTTTAAGGATCAGGGACTGTTCCCTGAGGCGCTCTTGAACTATTTGGTCCTTTTGGGCTGGACGCCCGCCGATTCAACCAAGGAGATCATGTCGCTGGACGAGATGATAAAGGAGTTTGACCTTACCAGGATCTCGACTACTCCCGCAGTATACGACACCACCAAGATGATGTGGATGAACGGCTACTACATGCGGATGCTCGATAAAGACTCCTTGGTTCGCAAGTTCATAACCACTGCGGCCGCGGCGGGTTTGGCGACTCGAGACGAAGCTGCCGAAAGGAAAGACTGGCTGGGCAAGGTCGTGCTGGCTCTTCAGGAGAGGACCGGACCATAAACGAGATGGTGGAAACAGCCAGGTACTTCTTCGTCGCTCCTACCGAATTTGACGCGAAGGGTGTCACGAAACTCTTCACCAAAAAAGCTGCGGCCGACTTGTTGCGCAAGGGCGCAGATGCCTTGGCTTTGGTTTCGGACTGGAATCTTGAGGCACAAGAACAGGCGTATCGTGACGTCATCGATCGGGAAGGCATCAAGAGCGGCGAGATAATCCACCCGACGCGCTTGGCCTTGACCGGGCGGACCAATGGGCCGGGGTTATTCGAGATTGTGGATATCCTAGGGAAAGAGGAGTCGGTCGCCCGTTTGAGGAACGTCGCGGATATGATCGACAGCGGCAAGTTCGCGGAGTCGGCAGAGCCCAACGACTGACCCTGAGTTGCCATGAAAGGCGGATGTGTGGCTCCGAGAGCGGCTGTCCCGTCAAAGGGTGACAACATCACTGTCCTGTAACAGACTAATTTCAGGGTGTTGCTTGCGCTGCTGATGGATGCTATAATCGAAACTGCTCGCTCGACAGTTGGGGGATCGGCTAGTGGTAGGCCAACAGACTCTGGATCTGTCTGCGGAGGTTCGAATCCTCCTCCCCCAGCCATAGGTAGTGGCCCTATCGTCTAGTGGCCTAGGACACCGCCCTCTCACGGCGGAGACACGGGTTCGAGTCCCGTTGGGGCTACCATAGAGCAAAAGTGAGAGCAAGACCCGCGAAGAGCGGGTTTTTTGTTTTGTGTCGTGTATCGTGCACCCCAACGTTGAGTCTTGCTTTATGCATCGTCATGCTGGCGCTCTACACGGTAGGCTACTGTGTGGAAAAGCATGGTAATATGGATTCAAAGTCTATCGCATCCACGCAGACAAACAGGAACTAAGCAGAGCCACAACGGAAAAACAGATATTGGCTTTGGGTGAATTATGGGAGGTTTATAGATGAGCATTAGGATTAGGAATGAGGAAGAAACGGATTATGGGAGAGTAGAAGAGATCACGAGGAAAGCTTTCTGGAATTTGTACGTTCCAGGGTGCATTGAACACTACTTAGTTCATGTTATGCGATCCCACAAAGACTTTCTGCCGGAGTTGGATCTGGTGATTGAAGTTGATAATCGGATTATCGGGAACATCATGTATACGAGAGCAAGACTAGTTGATGAGTCTGGGGAAGAAAAAGACATCCTTACTTTCGGTCCGGTCTGCATTTTGCCAGAATATCAGAGAAAGGGGTATGGAAAAAGGCTAATGGAGTATTCCTTTGAACGGGCGGCCGCACTTGGTTATGATTTGATTGTGATATATGGGAACCCGAATAATTATGTAAGTCGTGGTTTCAAGAGCTGCAAAAAGTACAATGTCTGTCTCGAAAATGGGACATATCCTGCGGCAATGATGGTAAAGGAACTCAGACCAAATGTCTTGGACGGAAGAAAGTGGGTATACCATCAAAGTCCTGTATATGACATAGATGAACAAGAAGCTGGGCGTTTTGACGAGGGTTTGGAAAGCATGGAGAAAAAGTACCAGCCAAGTCAGGAAGAATTCTATATTCATAGCCATTCCATTATCCAGTAAGGTTACAACCCCTGGGGAGGAAATGATGGACGAACCACCGAGAGACAAGAACGGGCTCACTGAAGAAGAGTTCCTGGCAAGGTACGATCCGTCCAAGTTCGACCGGCCTTCGGTCACTGTGGACGTTGTCATCTTCTCTTTGGCTGACGGCGAGCCTGACGTCCGGGTCCTATTGGTGAAGCGGGGAGGGCACCCGTTCTTGGGGAAGTGGGCCCTTCCGGGCGGTTTTCTCGACATGAACGAAAGCCTGGATGATGCCGCTTTGCGCGAGCTTCGAGAGGAAACCGGCCTAGAAGACGTCTGCCTTGAACAGCTGCGCACCTGGGGCGACGTGGACCGTGATCCGCGAATGAGGGTGATAAGCGTTTCTTACGTTGCGCTGGTTGACCGCTCCAGGGTCTCGCCTCGCGCCGGAGATGATGCTTCCGAAGTCCGATGGTTTCCCGTCCGCTCGATTCCGCTAGACACCGAGCGCGGCAATATGGCATTTGACCACGCGCGCATTATCCACTATGCCCTAGAACGGCTGCGAGAAAAGACAGAAACAAAGACAAGACCTTGAGGCGTGACTCAAGGTCGTTAGGATACATCTATGCGTAACCGGGAAATCAGTGAGCTCTTTAGCCCTCGATGTCTTTAATGGCATCGGCAGGCGACACGTTTCCGTGGGTGACCGCCATAATACCGGGGAGGTATCTGTCCATCATAGCCACGTTGATATAGACCAAAGGCTTCATTATCTCTGCCGAGAGGCGGTCCTCTCCTACATCCACGCTGGTCTTGTAGCGGATTTCCCCGTCCTCGTAGTCCATCTCGAAGTTGCCGATGATGAGTCCGTAGTTGGCGCGCGTAAGGAACTCGGCGACCCGATGCCTCTTCGCCTCAGGTACCTTAACCGCGCAAATGGACAGGAACACCACTTGTTGCTTATCGTCGTGGGCACGCGCGACACAAGTCCAGTTCCCATTCCGGCCCGAGAACCCCAGTTGTAGCATGGACTTGCCCTCGATAGGCGTGAACTTCCAGTCGTCCATCAAGAAAAACCTGGTCATGTCGTTGTAGATAGCTCCCACGGTTACCACTCCTTAATTATGAGCAGGCAAAACCCTTGTCGTGCTCGTCATGGTAACTCAACTTCTAGAGGGGTATCCCTCTTTCCTGCGTAGGAACATTCTTCATCTTTGCCCAGGTGTCTTTGAGCGATACGATGCGGTTGAAGATGACTTTTCCGCTTCTTAGATCCACCGGATCTACGCAGAAGTAGCCTTGCCTAAGGAACTGATACCGCTTTTCCGGGTCTGGGTTAGCCATACCGGGTTCTACAACACAGGACTCTAGCACCTGGAGAGAGTCGGGGTTCACGTTTTCCACGAAGTCCTGCCCCTCGGGAACGTCTTCTGGGTTTTCCGTCCGGAACAACCGGTCGTACAATCGCACGGTGGCGGGAACTCCATGCTTTGCCGAGACCCAGTGGATGGTGGCTTTGACTTTTCGGTTTGCGCCGGGGCAGCCGCTCCTTGTATCGGGATCATAGGTGCAATGGATTTCGCGAACGACACCCTGCTCGTCTTTGACCACGCTTTGGCACTTCACGATGTATGCGCCTTTCAGTCTTACCTCCTGCCCGGGGGATAGGCGGAAGAACTTCTTGGGGGATTCTCCATAAAGTCCTCGGTCTCAATGTAGAGTTCTTTGCCGAAAGGCACTTTCCGGACCCCGGCGTCGGGGTCTTCAGGGTTGTTCTCAACATCCAACCATTCGGTTTGGCCTTCCGGGTAGTTGGTTAGTACGACCCTAAGCGGTCTTAGGACCGCCATAACCCGAAGCGCGCGGCGGTTCAAATCCTCTCTAACGCAATGCTCCAGGAAAGCGACGTCCTCAACGCTGTTGCTTCTAGACACGCCCACCTGTTCGCAGAAAGAGCGGATTGACTCGGGGGTGAATCCTCTTCGTCTGAGACCTGCGATGGTCGGCATTCGGGGGTCGTCCCAACCGGCGACGTACCCTTCCTCTACCAGCCTACGAAGCCGCCGTTTGCTCATTACGGTGTAGGTCAGGTTCAGACGCGCGAACTCAATTTGCTTCGGGCGCCCTTTTACGCCGGGAACACCGCTCAAGTCCACGTTGTCCAGCACCCATTCGTATAGCGGACGGTGATCCGCGTACTCCAAAGTGCATATGGAATGCGTGATGTTTTCCAGAGCGTCTTCCAATGGGTGCGCGAAGTCGTACATTGGGTAGATGCACCACTTATCGCCGGCTCTGTGGTGTTCGGCGTGTAGAATCCGGTAGATGACGGGGTCGCGCATGTTGAGGTTGGGCGACGCCATGTCGATCTTAGCCCTTAAGGTCCGCGAGCCGTTAGGGAACTCGCCTTTGCGCATTCGCTCCAGAAGGTCTAGGTTTTCGTCGACGGACCGGTTTCGCCACGGACTGTCTTTTCCGGGAGCTGTCAGAGTGCCACGGTACTCACGCATCTCCTCTTGGGTCAGGTCACAGACATAGGCCTTGCCCTTCTCTACCAGCTGGACCGCAAATTCGTAGAACTGCTCGAAGTAATCGGAGGTGAAGAGCAGGCGGTCGTCCCACTTGGCGCCCAACCATGCCACGTCGTCTATGATGGACTGGACGAACTCGTCCGTCTCTTTGGTGGGGTTTGTGTCATCGAACCGAAGATTGAACAGGCCGCCGTATTTGGCCGCCATACCGTAGTCTATAGTCACCGCTAAGCCGTGGCCGATATGAAGATAACCGTTAGGCTCCGGCGGAAAACGGGTATGTACTCGACCTTCATTGATACCGTTCTTCAGATCTTCTTCGATAATGGCCTGGATAAAGTTGCGGTTTGCTTCGTTTGGCTGGTCTATCACGAAACCATCCCCCTGATGGTAGAATTCGAATGTGGGCAGTTACACAGTACACTGCTATTTCCAGTGCTCACTCTATCAAATCAGGTTCCGGGCACACAAGTTGTGCACGGTCTAGGCAGGAGGCGCTTGAGAGTGAAGGGACTTAAGGGGAAGGTCGCGATAGTCACCGGTGCGAGCAGGGGGATAGGGAAGGGTATTGCCAGAAGGCTCATGGAGGAGGATGCCACCGTGGCTCTGGTGGCTAGGGACGAAAACCGTCTCCAAGAGGCGCTGCAGGAGCTGCTTGCTGTGACCGGCAGAGAGGTATCGGCTGCGATCTCACTTCCGGCGGACGTCACAGATCCATCTCAGGTCGCCCGTCTCATCGACGCGTGTGAGGAGAGGCTTGGGACTCCTCAGCTTCTAGTGAACAACGTGGGCCGCGCCGATAGGAAGGTCACTTTGGATGACGTTGACGAAGAAACCTTGCTGTTCTCTTACCGGGCGAACGTCCTAACCTCCGTCCTTATGACCCGGAATTTGCGCAAAGTTCTGAAGGCCAATCTTCCCGGGGCAATTGTGAACATAGGTTCATCAGCGGGTTTCCTGCCCAAACCCGGACGTCTCCAGTACACCGGGGCGAAGGCGGGACTCATGGGGATAACTAAGTCGCTGTCCGGCGAATTGGCTCCCTAGGTATCCGGGTCAACATGGTCTGTCCGGTCCCACTTTGACAGAAAACAAAGTTGAGCGGCGCGAACTCGCCTGACCTTGATCCGAGACTGCGCAGGATCCCCATGGGCCGGATGGGCAAGGTCAGAGATCGCTTCGGTCGTAGCCTTCTTGCTCTCCGAGGACGCCGCATATGTCACCGGTGCCATAATCCCTGTGGACGGCGGCTACACCCTCGGGCAATAACAGTGGGGGGCGACAGGAAGACTATTAACCGGTGCTTCGCGCTTTTTATCTCCCCTTAGGAGTGACCGTACACGCAGTTGTGTCAACGGGCATAGACTGCCACAGGACACTTTCCCAAGGAGGTAGAGTTGGGTTGAAGCGGAATACTGGCGCGCTGCTAGAGGCCATACTCGGAGCGCTAATGGAGCGCCCTGAAGCACCCAAGACAGAGGACGAGCCCCAGGTTGAAGAGCAAGTTGTCCAGGAGCAAGCTGCTGAAGAGCAAGCTATAGAGGAGGATAAGCCGGAAGCACAGGAAGCCGACGTCGTGGCGGAAGAGCCGACCGCGGAGTGGATCGGCGGTTGTCCGAGACCCGACAACGCGGAAGTTCTGCGAAAGCTACAGCCTTGATCTTGAGCCTTTTGACCAACAGGAAGTTTGGATTGTGCGAGATCAAGAGAGAGGTCAAAGAAATCGGAAAGAACATGGATAACGGCAACGGCGACCAACGCGGAGCCATCACCACAGGTCCGCTTTTCATCCGAACGGGCCAGAACAATGCCATAAACGTGCTTGTGCAGAATTTGGAGGAAGCGGAAATCGACGTCGAGGTGAAACTAGTCAACCTCGGGTCTTGCCCGGTCTTTGTAGAGGACAACGCTTCTTTGGAGAACATTGACTCTTGTTGCACCGAGGACACGGTTCTCACCGCGGCCGCAGGCCGGTGGGAAGTATTGGTTTGCCCGACCCCGGCAACGGCTAAGTCAGAGCGTTTGTCAGCGTTCACAGCGGTAACGCGGTCACTTCGGCCATCGAGTACGTGTTTAGGGCAGCCGAAATGCTTCCGGAAGCTGTGACTTCTGCGATCTCGTAATCCCCTAGAAAACCAAGATTAGCGAACCCAAAGAAAGAGACGCGACAAGCGCCGCGCCTCTTTCATAGCGGTCTATTTCAGATGGCAAACGTTATCGCTATCTTTCACGGCCCACGTGCCGTCATCCCGGTAACTACGCTGATAGAACAATTGCGGACTATGGGCATGATCGGCCCCGCCTGAATCTTTCGGAGAATGACGTTGATGACGCCTCCGTGGGTCACTACTCCGATACGGGCGTCTTTCGAGTCTCGCCATCGCGATACTATGTCTTGCATGAAGTTCCAGGCCCTGACCTGAAGGTCCTGAAGGTTTCCTCCAGGTCGAGCGGCCGTATACACGTCTTCCGCCATCGCCTTCGCCACTTCAGGGAACCTCTCCCGTACCTGAGCTCCCGTGAGGCCGCGCAGCTCTCCCTGCACGAGGTCCCAAAGGCGTTGGTCGTATTCCAAGTCGCAGTTCTGGTATCTCATGATGTAAGATGCGGTTTCCTGAGTCCTAACATGGTCGCTGGAGTATACCCTGTCAAAGCGGGATGTCAGATAGGGCTTTACCTTTGTCTGCTTGAGATCTGCCTAGGGCTGTAAGGTGAAGGGAGATCCCCCGGATGTACGCCCAAAACGTTCCCTTCGCTTTCGCCGTGCCTTATTAGGTAAGTGATCATCCTAGCTCAAATACCTCCGGTCTTGTTAGGTAGTTCCTGCGCCCGATGCTTCGCTGCATTCAGCCAGTCCGAGTCGGAGACTAATGGCTTTTCTTGGGCAAGAGTCTGCGCACAAAAAACACATAGCACCACTCACTATCATACATCAGGCCGCCCGACCATTACTTGGACGTCAAGGCTCATGGGGCACTTCTTAGTACATAAGCCGCACCCCGTACATGCGGGGGTCGGCTGTTAGGTGAAGTGATGGAACCTTGAGAGTCCTTCCAAAGTAAGTCCCGGCCATCATGAAGGGCGCCATCCAGCAAATGTAGTGGCAACCTGCGCGCCTGCCGAATATCAGGGATAGGCCAAGGAAGACGAATAGTACAGTGAAGTACATGTAGTACTTCTCCGGAGCATCTATGGAGATGCCGCTCTCGGTCAAGTAGAGCGGGGCTATCGCGCGAAACCCTCCGGCAGATACCGCGGCGCCCGTTATAGCCAGGATCCAAGGCGCCCATATGACGAACTTGACCAGGTTCGCCTTACCCCCTCGCGTCCTCTTGTCGTTCACGGCGAACAAAGACTCCTGAAGACCGGCTGCCGGGCGGTGGCACAACCCGACTTTCATGAACCTCATCAAGAGGGACTGACAGCAAGGAGGCGTAGAGGCTCGGGTAGCGAAACATCATCTTAAGGGGACCTAGGATGTTTGCAGGCGCTTTCTAGAATCACCTAAGGGGATGATGAGATGAGCACCATCAATGAAAAGAGAGACATGATGAAATCCGGCTTCGGAATCGCGGCTATCGACTCAGACCAGCGGAAAGGCTTGCCTCAGCCACCGTTCGAGAAGCCGTTCCCGCCTGATGCGGTCCTAATTGACCTTCCGGAGCCAAGTCGGGACGTCGCGACCAAACCACATCTTTTCGACTGCATCAAGGATAGAAAAAGCCGGCGCAAGTTCACCGACCAGCTCCTCACCCTCGCGGAACTGTCCTACCTTCTTTGGGCTACCCAGGGAGTAAGAGAAGTCATAGCCGGCCGGGCTTTCCGGACCGTTCCCTCCGCCGGATGCCGCCATGCTTTCGATACCTACCTGGCAGTGAACCGGGTTCAAGGCTTGGAGCCCGGAATCTACCGCTACCGGGCTCTCTCCCATCAGTTGGCCCTGGTTGAAGTTGCGCCGGACATAGAGGCCAGGGTGGCAGCCGTTTCAGGAGGAATGAAGTGGATAGCTTCAGGGGCCGTAACCTTTGTTTGGGCGGTGACACCCTATAGGAGCGAGTGGCGTTACGCGGGAGAAGCCCAGCGAGTCATGCTCTTAGACGCGGGGCACGTATGCCAGAACTTGTACTTGGCCGCTGAAGCCCTAGGGTGCGGTACTTGCGCGATAGGAGCTTTCAGCCAAAGGGACATAGATGCCATGTTCGGGCTTGACGGGAAAGAGGAATTTGTCCTGTACTGCGCGCCCGTGGGCAGGGTGTAGGATTCGTTTGGACCTCATTGAGATCGCCCGAGACGTATACGTTACCGACGGGCCCACCAGAATCGGCGTCATTGTGGACCATGATCGGCGAGCGGCCATTGTGGACGCCGGTCTTGACAATAGTACGGGGAAACAGCTCAAGGCCCTCTTGGACCGACATGGGTTTTCCCTCCAGTCCATTTTGATTACTCACGCCCACGCCGACCATTTCGGGGCTGCCGCCTACTTGGCTAAGTCCGTGGGCGCCAAGGTCTATGCGAACGTACTGGAGAAGCCGGTCATCGAGTGCCCGATACTCGAGCCCATGTACTTGTTCGGAGGAGCACACCCTCCGCGGGAGCTACGCACCAAGTTCTATCTCGGGTCTGCCGTAGCTGTGGAAGGGGAGTTGACCGAAGTCACTTCAAGGTGGGGGCTCCAGTTGGTTGACCTCTCAGGACACACTCCTGGGCAGACAGGTATCGCCGCCGGTGAAGTGCTGTTCTGCGCGGATTCCTTTGTCGGAGCCTCAGTGCTGGAGAAGCATGGAGTCCCATTCAATATGGACGTCGGAGGGGCCCTTACCGCCTACTCGACTCTCTTTAAGGAGGAAAGGAAGCTGTTCGTGCCCAGCCACGGCGATGTATTGGATGATGTCGCGGAGGTAGTCGGGGAGAACCGAAAGAGGGTCTTGGAGGTAACCGCGTTTGTGGAGGAGTTCATTCGTTCGCCCAAGCCCATGGAGGACATCATTGCAGCCGTTTGCGACCGATTCCAGGTTCAGGTGAGAGACTTAGGGATGTTCTACCTGATGAATCTGGCCGTTACCGCTCATGTTTCTTACTTGATGGGACAAAAGCGGGCTCGTGCCGCCTATAAAGGGAACCGCCAGTACATAAGCGGTTCCCTCGAATGATTGAAACCTTTTTCGGGCTGCATCGTAGACCATCACGTATACGATGACATGCCTTGGGGCAATCGACACCGGCGAGACAGAAAGGCGGCGCAATAAAGACATGTGGAAGTATATTCTGGGCGGACTCGGACTGATAATCGCGTTTGGCGTGTTTTTCATGTTCAACGGTATGGGCGCGATAAAGAGCATGGATATACGCAACGTTGACCTGACAGGTGTGGGGGACGGGACCTACGCGGGAGCCTTTAAGAAGGGCCGCTGGAACTCCCGGGTGGAAGTGACGGTCAAGGATCACAGGATCACCGACATCAAGGTCCAAAAGGGCGACCCAACGGTGACATCTATCAGCGAAGAGGCCATTAAGCAGGTTATCGAAGGCCAGACGGTGGATATCGACATAGTGTCCGGCGCTACCGTGACTACTAAAGCTCTACTGAAAGCCATCGAGGACGCCCTTACGAAGTGAGCGGCTACGAGACGTCCACGGTCATTTGCATGGGGACGGTCGTGACCCAACTGGTCCACGGCGCAAAGGCCAAAAAGGCGCTCTCTGCAGTCAATCGAGAACTTAGACGAATGGAAGCTCAGCTGAGCTTCCATTCGTCTTCCAGCCAACTTGCACTCCTCAACAGGGCTGCAGGGAAGAACCCGGTCAAAGTTGGGCAGGATCTGCTCTCGCTACTGAAACTAAGCCGCGAACTAGCGATCTCAACCGGGGGCGCTTTTGACGTTACCGTGGGTCCGTTGGTTCGAGAGTGGGCCACCTGCCTGAAATCGGGGACGATTCCGACCCCGTCTCGCATCGAGACTCTTCTCGCCTTGGTCAATGGGCGAGAAATCGAGGTCGATGAGGGACGCCGCACGGCGTTCCTCCCCAAGGTCGGACAGTCGGTGGACCTGGGGGGATAGCCAAAGGTTATGCGGCGGATCGGGTATTGAGATCTATCGGGACTACGGCATCACTTCCGGCGTGATTGACCTGGGAGGAAACGTGTTCGTGCTCGGACGGAAAGCGGATGGCCAGCCTTGGCGAGTCGGGATTCAGGACCCGGAAGATGAGCGCGGATTCCCCCTTTTTGTACTGGAAGTGGTCGACAAGACCGTAGTGACGTCAGGAGGGTATGAGCGGTACACCGTTTTGGGTGGAGTCAAGTACCATCACATTTTGGATCCGCGTACAGGTTGGCCGGCAGAAACCGACCTCTTGAGCAGCACTGTTGTCGGTGACATATCATCGGTGGCCGACGGCATCGCCACGGCCATTTCCGTAATGGGCTCATCCGGCGCCGCTCAGGTGCTCGGTTTCAAGTCCGGCGACCCATCTTCCGCGAGACTCACCCGGTCCGCCTTCGAGGCTCTCTTGATCAAAGGCAAAAAGTCTGCTCTGATGACGCGTGGCCTGACCTGTCACGTCATCTCCTTAACCCCTGAAGTATGTCTTTCCACTCTGTCCGGGTAATACTCCCTAAGGGCGCAAGGCCATAAAGGTCAGACAGCCGGAACCTCTGCGTGTATAGTCTAGCGTGTTGGGCTGTTGTTGTGTATAATCAGTCAACCGCCCAAATCGCGACGCCTTGCGTACTACGGACTAGGGGACAGGGGGCTAACGGTGGAACTACCCACACTCAAGATCGGGAGTCGCACTGCGCGTTACCCCTTCGTTCAGGGCGGCATGGCCGTCCGTGTTTCTACTGCCCCACTTGCCGCCGCGGTCGCCGCTTCCGGCGGCGTTGGAACTATCGCCGGTACCGGAATGACCCTCGAGGAACTCGTGAGTGAAATCCGATACGCAAGGAGCAAGACCGACGGCATCATTGGGGTCAATATCCTCTTTGCTGTCAGGAACTTTCCTGAGCTGGTTAAGACGGCTATGGCCGAGAAGGTCGACTTCGTGGTGTCCGGCGCGGGCTTTTCCAGGGATATGTTCAGTTGGAGCAGGGAGTATGGCGTCCCTATAGTGCCTATCGTGTCATCCGCGAGGTTGGCCAAGACTGCTGCCCAGCTTGGGGCTACCGCAATAGTAGTCGAGGGCACAGAGGCGGGAGGCCACCTAGGCACGGACCGCCCTATTCGCGAAGTTTTCCCCGAGGTACGAGAAGCAACGGATCTTCCGTTGATCGCGGCAGGCGGAGTTGCCAATGGGGAGGAAGCCGCGGAGCTGTTCGCCATGGGTGCCGATGGAGTCCAGATGGCCACACGTTTTATCGCCAGTTCCGAGTGTACAGCCGCTGAGCCTTTCAAACTCATGCACCTATCCCCGAAGGAAGAAGACATTGTGCTCGTCCAGAGCCCGGTGGGAATGACCGGCCGCGCCATCCGTAACGCCTTTTCCGAGAAGGTAGCTAACGGAGAGTACACGGAGGAAGTACGTTGCCAAAACTGCCTCAAGCGGTGTTCTCACGTCTACTGTATCCTAGGGGCCCTAGATAGGGCGAGGCTGGGAGACGTAGATAACGCGGTGGTGTTTTCGGGAGCGAGCGCCCCCAGGATCAAAGAGATCCTGCCTGTGGAAGAGATCATGACCCGGCTGGTTCACGACGCGTCGAAGAAGCTCTCTCAAATTGGCTAGACGGTTTCCAACATACAAAACACTCCCCCATGCACTAACTTCCAATCACTTTGTCTGGTTATACTTGACAGCGCAGGATATACTACTTACAGGCTGAGTTCATCGCGGGGAAGACTCTTGGTTACTATATGACCGGGGGAAGGACCTAGGATAGATCGACGGCCGCTAAGCAGAGGTGGTAGAGTGACCAAGAGGTTGTATTTTGGCAATCTCAGCTGGAGCGTAGACGACACCGAGTTGACCAACGCAGTATCACAGTATGGCAAGGTTATCTCAGCGCGCGTCATTACGGACCGTGAGACGGGGCGTTCGCGTGGATTCGGCTTCGTGGAAGTTGAGGATGCCGACGCGCAGAACGTTATCGATTCCATGAATGGTCTTGCCTGGAACGGCAGGCCTCTCACTGTTAACGAAGCCAGGGAGCGGGAAGAAAGAGGTTTTCGGCCCAGGCGCTAAACAGGCGACAGACAAAAACGGACAGCCTTCGGAGTTTCCGAAGGCTGTCTTCATTGATCGCCCCACTGAAAGGGGGAAATGGCATGGACGGTTTCTTCAAGGAGGTCTATGCCATTGTGGCCCAAATACCTGAAGGCAAGGTTGCCACCTATGGACAGATAGCCGCTATGCTTGCTAGTCCCCGAAGCGCGAGGACAGTGGGCTGGGCAATGCGGGCATGTCCGGATGACCTTGGGCTCCCTTGTCACAGAGTGGTAAACAAGTCAGGCGAACTAGCCCCGGACCATGTCTTTGGCAGAGAAGCTCAGAGAGCGTACCTTGAGGCCGAGGGAGTAGTCTTCAAAGATGACGGCAGAATCGACATGAAGCGCTGCATTTGGCGTCCACAGCGATAAGTTCACCGGATCCCCGTTGACGGTTCTGCCTACTCATGTTTATACTGCTAACAATCAAATAGTAGGCCATGATGGGGAGAAGTACTTTGAGGCAGCCGTGCAGAGAGCCCGGGGTCGGTGCGACCGGGACGGCAAATCAGAGGAAATACACCTCGGAGCCACCTGTTGAACCCGCTTCGGGCGGCAGTAGACTAAGGCGGATCTTCCACCGTTAACGGGAAGGAAGCATCGGACCTCCATCGAGGAACTGTGCTTTCGACAAAGCGGGTCAACCAATTAGGGTGGTACCACGGGCTGAAACCCCGTCCCTTACAAGGACGGGGTTTTTGTTTTAGAAAAGGTACACCGCGGGAGGCAGCGCGTAAAGCCAGTTCCGGCGAAGGCCGGCAAACATCAAAGACAGGAGGGTGTAGAAATGGATCGGCTGCTTTCCATGTGGTTCCTAGTAGTGTTCACTCTCGCAAGCATCTTGGCGATGAGGCGGCTTTCCAGCGGGAAGGACATTCCCATCAGAAGGCTACAAGGCTTAGACGCGATTCAAGAGGCAATAGGCAGGGCAACGGAGATGGGGCGCACATCTCTCTTCATAGTGCCCGGGGGCCCCTTTGACGCTCAGGCTTTCGCGGCTTTCGACATCCTCGGGCACGTTGCCAGAGAGACGGCCAAGTACGACACTAAGCTCTTGGTCGTCAACGCTCTCCCGGAATCTCACGCCATCTCGGTTGAGGTGGTCAAGGAAGCGTACAAGTCTCAAGGAAAAGAAGAAGCGTTTGACGAGAGCTCCATGAGATTCCTCTCCTCTGGCTTCACGGCAGGAGTGCTCGGGATCTACGAGCGAGAGAAAATCGGCGCCAACTTCCTCTTTGGCTCTTTCTACCTCGAGAGCCTGACTTTAGCGGAGGCGGGCCAGCAGACCGGGGCCATCCAGGTCTCCGGAACCGCCAACACTCACCAGCTGCCGTTTTTGGTGGCTGCCTGCGATTACGCTCTGATCGGCGAAGAGATATACGCCGCGGGCACCTATCTTTCCAGGAACCGCGCCCAGGTCGGAAGCCTTGTGGCCCAGGAGATTGGGAAGTACTTGGGCATCGCCGTGATCGTGGTCCTGAGCATAATCAGCACTTTTTCGGGCTCATAGGCAGAGAGGGGAGTTAGCGATGAAAAGGAGTCTGCCCTTGGCTGTAGGGTTTGTTTCGGGGTTGATGATCATCCTCAAGTACTTTGTGCCGGATGGCATCGTATCGAGAATCGCTACGGACTTAATTGGCTGGCGAGTAACGGTCGCCGCTTTTGCTCTCGGGCTCGGAGCCGCCAACCTTATCCAGATGCACACCCGAGCCATCATAAAGAAGGACAAGAACGCTGACGCAAGCTTATTGCTGCTCTGTTCTCTGACGGTCTTCACCGTGTTGGGCGTGGTCTCAGGGCCCGGTTCCCCTGTCTACAAGTGGTTTTGGGACAACGTCTACCAGCCGATTTACAGCGGCATGGCTTCATTGCTGGCATTTATGATAATCACAGCGTCATACCGAGCGTTTAGGGTGCGCAACTGGCAGTCTGGAGTGTTGATGGCTTCGGCGCTTGTGGTTATTCTCGGCCAGGTTGGGTTAGTCAGCAGGGTTTTCCACGGACTTCCTTCCTTGTCCCAGTGGATCATGTCTGTACCCAATACCGCCGGCATGAGAGGGATCAGCATCGGGGAGCCCTCGGAGCCATCGCTTTGAGCCTGCGTGTCATTCTGGGCTTTGAGCGGTCCTACATGGGAGGTGGAGGGCAATGAAGCCGACGTGGGCAACCGCTGTCCAGCGCATCGATAAGCGGGTACTCTACGCTATGACCTTCGTGATAATACTGCTGCCCTTGGTGCGACCGCTTGGGCTACCGCTAGAACATCACGCCCAATACCCGGCACGCTTTTGAGATTATCGACTCCCTTCCGGCGGGGGCACTGGTGTTCCACTCCATCGGGTTCGACCCGTCGGGGGACGCGGAAGTGTGGCCACAAATGCAGGCTCTAAGCCGTCATTTCATGTCCAAAGGCATTAGGATCGTCTACTTTCCCACCAGCGTGGGCGGGGACATGTACGCTGAAACCATCCGCACTCAGATGGCTCCTAAGTTTGGGTACGAGTACGGGACCGACTTTGCCATTCTTCCGTTCAAGGCAGGCGGCGCGCCGGCTATCGCGGCCTTGGCAGACTTCTACAGCCTTCACACCGTCGACAAGGATGGCACGCCCCTTAAGGAGTTGCCGATCTTCGACGGTTTTGACGGCATGCAGGATGTATCTCTGATAACGACCAGCAGTACGGGTGACGACGCCTTGTTCCTAGCCATGCATTTGGAGCCCAAGTTCCACATGCCCATCGTGGTGGGTGGCGCCGCCACCGTCATGCCCGTAGTGGGCCCGTATTTGGCTTCTGGCCAGTTGAAGGGCATGATCTCAGGACTATCGGGCGCCGCGGAGTATGAGGTGCTATCTGAAATGCCCGGTCAAGCCGTGGGAGCGATGGATGCCCAGTCGGCCGGACACCTATTCATTGTAGGTTTAGTCGTACTGGGTAACGCCGGTTTTCTGGTTCAATCCATGACGGCGCGAAAAAAGGAGGGCGTGTAAGGTGGCTCAGTCAATCGGGGTGTTGGTGTCGGGATTCTTTCTCATAGCTGTGTACAGTTATCTATTTACGGAGAGCCGCCTGTATCGCTACACCGAGCATATTTACGTCGGTTTTGCGGCTGCACACGCTATCGTGACCGGGTGGCAGAACGTAAAGCAGCAGGCTGTTCTACCGCTAGCCGCCGGGAAGTGGGTCATGCTGGTGCCGCTGACACTCGGGTGCCTTCTGTACGCGAAATTGAGCAAGCGTGTCGCGTACTTGTCCCGGACATCGCTGGCGTTCATGATGGGTGTTGCCGCGGGCGTTACCATTACAGGGTCCGTGGAAGCTTCGTTCGTCAGGCAAATTCGCGCGACGGTGCTCCCTCTGAATAGCCTAGACAACGTCGTTATGGTCCTAGGGACAGTTTCTACGCTGGCATTCTTCTTGTTCATTCCCTTGGGCTTACGCAAGGGAACCCGGAAGGGCGGTGGCGTTATGTCTTGGACAGAAAACCTAGGACGCGCCACCATGATGGTCGCGTTTGGGTCGTCTTTCGGTTTCGTGGTAATGGCGAGACTCATACTTAGTCGCTAGGCTGCAGTTCTTGTTCAGCAAGGTGTTTCCGGTGATTCAGCAATAGCGCTTGCACTAGCGACAAGGCAGGTCCTGTGACAACCCGGCCCTTGGCTCCTCAGGGAGTTGGGCCGGGTTGCTCTCGTTTTCCGCAACCGCGGAGGGTCCTATCCCCGCCTCCTAGGGCGGTAGGCGACCGCGGTCCCTTGGAAACAGGCTGGCCTCCCGTATGTTACCAAGCTCCAGTATCCTGGCCGTCAGCCTTTCGGCACCTATCGCGAAACCTCCGTGCCGCGGCATGCCGTACTTGAAAATCTCAAGGTAGCCGGCAAACGAGTCCGGGTCTAGCCCGAACTTGCGCATGTTGCCGACCAGCTGCCCGTAGTCATTGATGCGCATCCCTCCGCTGTTCATCTCCAAACCCTTGAACAGAAGGTCGAAGCTCAAGGTGACATCGGGAGCGTCCGGGTCCGGAAGGGCGTAAGCCGGGCGCGACGTGACCGGATAGTGGGTGGCGAACACAAACGGGGTCCCTGCCTCTCTCTCAACGTACTGGCATATCAGACGTTCTCCCTCGGGGTCGATGTTGCCGTTGGGCAGTTTCTTGCCGTACTCCTTCATGAGGATAGCCTCTATTTCCGACAGTTTCAGGCGCGGGATGATCCCGATCTCGGGCAGTTTCACGCCGAACATGTCCAGTTCCTTGGAACAAGTCTCCCGGACATGGGCGAACAGGTGCTTTAGCAGCTCTTCCTCCAGAGACAGGAGGTCGTCCAGCCCTTCTATGAAGCCCATTTCCAGGTCAAGGCTGATGAACTCATTCAAGTGCCTGGAGGTATTGTGTTCCTCGGCCCTGTACGCTGCCGCCACCTCGAATACCCTTTCAAAGCCCGCGCCAATTAGCATCTGCTTGTAGAATTGCGGGCTTTGGGCGAGGTACGCGGGCCTTTCGAAGTACTTCACCGAGAAGAGCTCCGCTCCGCCCTCGGTGCCCGAAGCGACGATCTTAGGCGTGTGTACCTCAGTGAAGTCGTGAGCCCTGAGGAACTGTCGAAAACCTTCGATGGCCTCGGCTTCTACCTTGAAGACCGAACGCGTCTTGGGATGGCGCAAGGAAAAGGCCCTGTGTTCGAGCACCTTCTCCAAACCGGCCGTTATATCGGGAAGGTTCACTTCGAAGGGGATAGGGGCTATCGGCGCGGCCTCTACGCCGACGTCCGTAGCCTGAATCTCGACCCCGCCGGGGACGTTCGGCGCTTCTACTACCCTGCCGGCTATCCTTATCGCGGATTCGGCGACCAGTTGCGGGCACTTGGCGAACTCGCCCGACAAAACGGCTTGGGCTATTCCACTGCGGTCTCTCACCAAAACAAAGCGGACCTGACTTAGGGCGCGCACCCTGTGCACCCAGCCCTTAACCGTCACTTCGGCTCCGATATGCCCGGAGAGATCTTTGCACAAGACTCTTGTCATTCTCAGCACTCCCTCATTTGAGAACAAAAAAGCCCGCCCCCTCGCAGGGACGGGTCTCCAACGCCCGTGGTGCCACCCAACTGGCCCGCTCAAACCGCCGTGCATACTACAGCTCTAGCGCCCTATTACGGATACACGCCGCTCTACCGGCTACCCTGGCGCCTAGCGTGGTTTGCGCAGGTCCCTCTTCTCCGATAACGGTGGAGTACCGGCATGAGCCACTCACCGGCTGTTCTTCGCTAAGCCCATTGGCACCGGGCTCTCACCTTACCCCGGCTCTCTGATTGCCCTGGATGTCAAAGCTACTGGTTCCGGTTCATCGTGTTTGAGACATCTTAGTGACCTTCGGGACGGAAGTCAAGAGAAAGGACAACTTAATTCCATGTGAAAAACTTCACAAAACCTCCTTTGCACCCTTCTTCACAATGTGAAGTTGTGCTATGATCTGTGAGGTGATCCAAATGGATCAAACTGTGGGAGCGGAAGATTCTTGGAGGAGGAGACCCTATGAGCAGGCTTACGGTTTACACGCCGGATGACGCCGAGGTAGTTGTCGGGCGCATGTTGCAGGAGATGGAGCGGCGCTTGGCTGCTGCCCCTCCAGGCATATGCCCGGTCGACATGGCGTCTGTTTTCTTGCGTCTCTGCCATGCCCAGACCTGCGGGAAATGTGTTCCCTGCCGGATCGGGTTAGGACGTATCGGCGACCTTCTGGACGAGATTCTGGACGGCAAGGCGGACCTTCAGACGTTGACGCTCTTGGAGGAAGTGGCCCGGTCGGTCAAGGATACAGCCGACTGCGTAATCGGCTCAGACGCCGCGGCGATGGTGCTAAGGAGCCTCAGAGAGTTTGGGAAGGACTACTCCTCGCACGTGACCGACGGTCACTGTGTCGGCCGTTTTTCCGCTCCAGTCCCCTGCATCTCAGCCTGTCCGGCGGGAGTAAATGTTCCCGGGTACATCGCGCTCATCCGAGACGGACGATCCAATGACGCAGTCAAGCTCATACGCAAAGATAACCCGTTCCCGTCGGCATGCGCTCTCGTATGTGAGCACCCGTGCGAGACCCACTGCAGGCGGACCATGCTGGACGACGCGATTAACATCAGAGGGCTTAAGCGTTACGCCGTCGAGACTGCGGAAGACGTTCCTCACCCTGATGTGGCTCCGGCTACCGGCAAGACCGTCGCGGTGGTTGGCGGAGGGCCCTCAGGGCTTACTGCAGCTTATTACCTTGCGCTCATGGGGCACAAGGTAACCATATTTGAAAAGCAGCCGGAGCTAGGCGGCATGCTTCGCTACGGCATTCCCGAGTATAGGCTGCCTAAGGCTTTCTTGGACAGAGAGATTGACGGGATAGTAAGACTCGGACTCCAAGTTCACACTGGGTACTCTGTGGGGCAGGACTGCACTCTGGCAGCTCTTCGGGAGCAGTTCGACGCCGTTTACGTGGCAATAGGAGCACACGGAGACAGAAAACTGGGTGTTCCGGGCGAGGATGCACCGGGCGTCGTTCCTGCAGTCGAGATGCTAAGGAACATTGGACTCGGCAAGCCCGTAGACCTGAGCGGTAAATCGCTGGTGGTAGTAGGTGGAGGCAACGTGGCGATGGACGCCGCAAGGTCGGCAATGAGGTTAGGCGCCAAGAAAGTAGTAGTGGCCTACAGACGTCGCACGGAGGACATGACCGCCCAGAGGCAAGAGATCGAAGGCGCACAGGCGGAGGGAGTCGAAGTCGCGCAGTTGTTGGCCCCGCTCAAGGTTGAGGCCGGCCCAGACGGAAAGGTGGCCGCTCTGTGGTGCCAGCAAATGACCGTAGGAACCATAGATGACTCGGGAAGACCGAAGCCGGTGCCATCGGGTGCCCCTGACCTGAGATTGGCGTGCGATGTCGTGGTAGTGGCGATAGGCCAGGATATCCAGTCGAAAGCATTTGCCGCCGAGGGTTTCCCGGTCTCTAGGAACGCCATTGTGGCTAAGGACGACCTATCCGTTCCCGAGTTGCCGGGTGTATTTTCAGGCGGTGACTGCGTAAGTGGACCCGCGACCGTTATCAGAGCGATCAGCGCAGGTAAGGTGGCGGCTGCCAACATCGACTCTTATCTCGGCGGACATCACGTGCTAGGCGGATGGATCGACATTCCGCCGGCCGTGCCCAGCGATCTAGCGGCAGTCGGCAGGGTGAACATGAAGGAACGTCCCGCCTCGGATAGGGTTCTGAACTGGGAGGACATCGAAATCGGCATGACCAAGGCGGAAGCGATGCATGAATGCAAGCGCTGTTTGAGATGCGACCACTACGGTTCAGGGGCAATTGAGGGAGGGAGGCTAGCAAGATGGTAACTTTGAAAATAGACCGAAAGGCCGTCCAGGTAAAAGCCGGGACCACCATACTTGAGGCTGCTCGCAAGGCGGGCTTCAGGATCCCCACCCTCTGCTATTTGGAAGGCATCAACGAGATCGGCGCTTGCCGGGTCTGCGTAGTTGAACTCAAAGGCGCCGAGAAACTGGTAACTGCCTGTAATACGGCCGTACAGGAGGGTATGGAAGTCCTGACCTCCAGCCCTCGCGTACGCCATGCCCGCAGGGCGACAGTGGAACTGATACTGACTCAACACGACTGCAGCTGCCCAACCTGCTCGCGCAACGGCAACTGCAAGCTCCAGACGTTGGCCAACACGCTCGGCGTTAGGAATGTCAGGCTTAAGAACGACGTGTTGCCCCAGAGGTATGACGAGTCGTCGCCATCCATCGTAAGAGACCCGAAGAAGTGCGTTATGTGCTACCGGTGCGTGAGCTTCTGCGACAAGGTTCAGTCTTTGGGCGTTTGGCGGATAGCGGGGACGGGTGCCAGGACCACCATCGAACCCGCTTTTGGGAAACCGTTGGCGGCTACGGACTGCGCGTACTGCGGCCAGTGCGTGACGCGCTGCCCTGTCGGCGCGCTCTCGGAGAAGAGTGACAAAGATAGAGCATGGGAAGTCCTGAGCGACCCCGACAGAGTCACCATCGTCCAGGTTGCTCCCGCGGTCAGAGCCGCATGGGGTGAGGAACTGGGCATATCCAGGGAAGTCGCAACGCCTGAGCGCCTAGTGGCGGCCCTCAAGCACCTAGGATTTCAGCATGTCTTCGATACCTGTTTTACCGCTGACCTGACAATCATGGAGGAGGGCACTGAACTGCTCCACCGTCTTGTCGCCGCAAAGGATGGCAAGGCCAAGATGCCCATGTTCACCTCCTGCTGTCCGGGGTGGGTCCGGTTTGTGAAGACACAGTATCCCGAACTAGTGGAGCACCTTTCGACGGCTAAGTCGCCACAGCAGATGTTCGGCGCGGTTGCCAAGACCTACTACGCCAAGATACTGGGAGTCCCGGCGGAGAAGATATCGGTCATATCCATCATGCCTTGCACCGCGAAGAAGTACGAGGCCGGCGTCTCGGTACTGGCCGACGCGGGAACCGATAGGGATGTGGATCTTGTTCTCACCACCCGAGAAATGTGCGCCATGATCCGTGAAGAAGGCGTCGAGGTGGGACAACTCGAGGAAGAGCCTTTTGAGACGCCTCTTGGAGTGTCTTCGGGGGCCGGCGTGATTTTCGGAGCCACAGGCGGTGTTATGGAAGCCGCGTTGCGCACAGCCGCCTTCCTCGTCAACGGCGAGAATCCTGATCCCGACTCCTTTATACAGGTGCGCGGCACTGACCCTTGGAAAGAGCTGTCCGTGGAACTGGGAGGCAGCAATCTTCGATGCGCGGTTGTGAACGGGTTGGGAAACACCCGTCGCTTGATTGAAGCCATGAAGCAGGGACGGGTCAACTACGACTTCATCGAAGTGATGGCGTGTCCCGGCGGATGCGCTGCGGGTGGCGGCCAGCCAATTAGCGTCGACGACGAAGTTCGAGCGGGTGATCGTTCAGCCAACCTGTACGGCCTGGACCAGAAGGCTCCTGTTAGGTTCTCCCATGAGAACCCGGCGATAAAGGACATCTACGACAACTTCTTGGGGTCTCCGGGTTCGGAGGATGCTCACCATCTGCTCCACACTGACCAAAGGACATGGGAGCTATCGACCGAGTCAGAGCGGGCATCCTTTAGGAAACGAGCCTAGTGACGGCCTGGAAACGGGCTAGAAAAGCATTATAGCGGGACACGACGGGGCGGCCGGACCTGAGCCAAGGCAGGTCCGGTTCGCCATTTCTGGCGGTGATTACGGGTTGCTGACACAAGACGTTGAGGCTATCCTGAGTAAGGGAGGGGATTTGCCTGATCTACAAAGCATACTTGTACGTTGCGAGCGTGCCGGTCTGGATGTCCTCTGTCATGGTTCTTTTCATAATAGCGGGGTTCGCCCTAACGGCGTGCAAGCCTCTGTCGTCGCTTCCTCCGGACGGGCCGAATGAGCCCGGCGGAGAGCCAGGAGACGTGATTCCCCCTGCCAAGGAACCGGTTCGGATAGAAGGCCTAGTGGAAATAACCGCGCTTGACGATTCTTTTGTCATCGACCTAAAGTACGCGACTGAAGACAACTTCACCGGCAAACAAATCTACCCGGAGTCTAGAGCTATCCTCCGAGAAGAAACTGCCCACAAGTTGATTAAGGCTCAGGAAGAACTCAAGAAGCTGGGCTATGGGCTGAAGATATGGGATGCTTACAGGCCGTTTTCCGCCCAGCAGATCCTCTGGGACGCGGTGGACGATAAGACGTGGGTGGCGGACCCCACTCGGGGCTCAAACCACAACAGAGGCGCGGCGGTTGACGTAACCCTCGTGGACGACGAAGGGAACCAATTGCCCATGCCGTCCGAGTTTGATGACTTCAGCGAGAAGGCACACCAGACTTATGCAGGCTGCACAGAGGAACAGGCGCAGAATAGAGACCTCCTTAGAAAGATCATGAACGAGTGCGGTTTTGTTGGCTACGTCAACGAATGGTGGCACTTAAACGACTCGGACGCCAAGAGTTATCCGGTCTTGGATGTCCCGTTCTCGGATTTCGTGTCTGACGAGCACAAATAGAACAACTCGCTGGGGTGACAGAGTTTGAAGCACATAGGACGAATACTCGTGATCTCCCGCCGGTACTGGGGCTGGATGTTTTTGGCCTTTATAGGCATGTTGGGAGTCACAGGCACTGGTTTGGCCGGCCCGTGGCTTCTGAGATCACTCATCGGTGTCATTGAGACCAACATGGGCGGTTTGGGCAGCGGAGGCCTTGGGAGTGGTACCGGCGGAAGCTCCGCCGACGTTTCCCAGGTAATGCGCCTAGCAGTGCTGCTCCTACTGGTCTACGCGGCTCGCCCGGCGCTCAGAGCATTTCAGACGTGGACAGCACACGTCGCGGGATGGGGTAGCGTCGCGTCAGCCCGTCAGGCGGTCTACGACCATCTACAGAGACTATCTCCTAGGTACTACTCGGACATGCAGACCGGGCAGATCATGTCCCGGGTGGTGAACGACACCAACAACTTCGAGGCGCTTATGGCCCACGCCGTACCGGAGATGACTGTGAGCCTGCTCACCCTCTTCGGGGTATCCGGTATGCTCTTCTACATCAACAGGACTCTGGCCGTGTATACTCTGTTTCCCATACCCTTTATCCTTATTGGGTTCTACCTCTACAATCGTCACGTGCGGCCGCTTTTCCGGGCTTCCCAGGTCAAGTTGGGAGAACTGAACGCCACCCTCCAGGATAACTTGAGCGGCATGCGGGAAATCCAGGTCTTCACTCAAGAGGAACGGGAAAGTGGAAGGATCGGAGACAAAGTCCAAAAGCATGCCTGGGCTATCACCAAAGCTGTCTCAACCTCCTCCTGTTTCAGCGGCGCTATAGACTTCTTGGCAGGCCTCGGTACGGTCTCCGTGGTCTTTTTCGGCGGGCAGATGGCCCTACGAGGGCAGATGTCTATCGCAGACGTTACGGGCTTCCTCTTGTACGTCAGTTCATTTTACGAGCCGATAGGGCACCTCAACCGCACAAACGAGGCTCTGCAGCAGGCTTTGGCAGCCGCGGACCGCTATTTCGACGTTCTGGATACGATTCCGGAGATAAAGGATGACCCTCAGGCAAGACCGATGCCGAAGACAAAGGGCCACATCGTTTACGAAGACGTTTCATTTCGCTATGGCCAAGACGTTCCCGTGCTAGAGCATATCAACTTGGACATACAACCCGGCGAGATGGTGGCGCTGGTCGGCCCAACGGGAGTCGGCAAGACCACAATGGCCAACCTCATACCGCGCTTTTACGATCCCACTGAAGGCAGGGTCCTTTTGGATGGGGTTGACCTTAGAGAGATCAGGTTGTCTTCGCTCAGGCGGCATATCAGTATGGTCTTGCAGGACGTGTTCCTCTTCAACGGGACTGTGGCGGACAACATATCCTACGGGAGTCCGTCTGCGACCCGCGAGGACATAGAGGCGGCCGCATCTGCGGCAGGCGCCGATGAGTTCATCCACGAGATGCCCAACGGCTACGACACCCAGATCGGAGAAAGAGGCGTCAGGCTGTCGGGAGGACAGAAGCAGAGGCTGGCCATCGCCCGGGCGCTTTTGTACGATGCCCCCATCCTCATCTTGGACGAGGCTACGTCTTCAGTGGACACCGAGACTGAGGCGAAGATATCCCAAGCCATGCGCAAGTTGATGGAAGGGCGGACGACAGTAGTCATCGCCCACCGTCTTTCGACCATCCGCCATGCCGACAAGATTGTGGTGCTTAGCGAGGGCCGGATAGTGGAGATGGGGACCCACGACGAGCTCTTGAAGTCTGACGGGCTCTATGCCCGGCTCGTGAAGATAGACTCTGACCCTGCGGGACTATCTGGAGACGCGGGAGTAGAGGCAACCCCGGCGGGTTAACAGGATAGGCAACCGCGCGATGCAAGCGGGGCGGCTATCCCGTTCTACCCTACAATAGGCAGGTTCGCCGCCCGGCCGTGTGCCAAACCATCTCCTAAACGCGGTGTTTCAGGAAATGCGTAAACTGAGCCCTGCCGCACCTACTGCATCTGTTGCGCTTGCTGCTCCATGGTAGTAAAGCTCTGGTGGATTCGCTGGACTTGTTCTCTGGGAGCCGGCTGTACGTTGTACCAGCCCTTCTTGCTCATGATCTCAAATAGGCCCTTTTGGTCATCCAGGGACTTGTTAAGCAGTCCGCGGAAGTGGTCCCGGACCTTAGGCGATGCCGCTTCGATGGTCGCCGTAACCAGCGAAGTGGCTTCAAGTTTCTCCATATATAGGAGCGAGCCGGCGTATTCCTTCTCCTGAGGTACCTTGCTCTTCACTTCCACGCCTCCTTTATTGGACAGGATTGCTCTTGGCGATGGATGCGGTGGCTGTAATCCACTGCCTCCGCTCGTTGGCGATCGCCTGCAGATAGGCCCTAAATTGCGGGTCCACCGCGTTCTGGGCAGCAGTATCGCAGGTCTTGGCTATGGACTCGAACATCTTGCTCATGTCCTCTAGATAGAGGAGCTCTCTGGTGGTGAGTTGGTCCAATTAAGCGGATCCCTCCTTCACCTCGTAGGGTGTGTAGAAGAACCCGCGTGCATTCGATGGGGCAAAGTGACGTTTGTTTCAGAATCCCTTGACAGCGGGAGGGTTCAACCAGTATAGTCCCTAAAAGGACTTGGAAGCGTAACTAAGTGCATGTTCCTTTAAGTTTGACTCGGTGAGGTCAAAAAGGAGCTATCGATGTGAGCATATCTGTCGAAACCAAAGCGCGTTCGTCATGGGCATCGCTTGTGACACGCGCTTTTTTGTGGTTCGACTGACCACTCTCTCCTCCGATTGACCTCCTGTGGGCCGGGTGAATCCTTGTCCTACGATGGAGGGATATCTATGCGCGGAGTATTATGTCTAGAGGACGGGTTCTACCTTGAGGGGGAACTGACAGGTGTGGGAGCCTGCCTATCGTCCGCGACGAAGCCTACCGCAGGCGAGGTTGTCTTTACCACAAGCATGGCAGGGTATGAGGATATCCTCACCGACCCGTCTTTTGCCGGACAGATCTTGGTATTTGCCTTTCCGATGCTGGGCAACTATGGGATTCCTTCGAACCAGGACGCATCCCCCCAGGTCTACGTGAGAGGCGTGGTAGCCAAGGATATATGGGGTGGGCCGGTAGGGGAAGGCTTCAAACCTCTGAGCCAGGTGTTGACTAACAGCAAGTGCCCTTCGTTAACAGGGGTGGATACCAGGGCTTTGGTGCTGCACTTGCGGGAATGCGGCAACATGAAAGGCGTAATCGCTGGCATCCCCGATACGGGCGTCACAGCTCACTTTATACAGCAGCTCTGCCGTGAGGCCCGAGACTCCAGCCTAATAGGACTTTCCGATGAAGTCGCCGTGAAAGAAGTAACGTGGCTAGGTGAAACGCAGGCAGAAGAGCCGCATGGCCCATCGCGGATCCTGGGGGCCATCGTCGATCTCGGCGTCAAGACCGGCCTCAAGCAGTCCCTTCTCGATCTCGGACTCCGGCTTGCGGTCCTTCCCCCAACGGCATCTTGTAGCGACATTCTGGCACTGAAGCCAAGTTTTGTCCTCTTCTCAAACGGACCGGGCACCCCCGAGGACAACCCCGCCGCGATCCGAGCGGCTCGAGGTTTGCTGGGAAACGTGCGGGTCTACGGGGTGGGGCTGGGCCACCAGATAATGGCCCGGGCAGCGGGGGCCGGCTTGATCAGACTAAAGCATGGGCACTACGGGCCTAATCACCCGGTTAAGGAGAAGGCCACAGGCAGAGTGCTAACAACTTCGCAGAACCATACCTTCGCCGTGGACCCGACAGACCTCCCAACAAACGTCACGGTGACTCACGTTAACGTGAACGATGGTTCGATTGAGGGACTTAAGTACCTTAATCCTCAAAGCGGAGAAGATATTCTCGCGTCGTCTGTCCAGTTCCAACCGGAAGGCGACTCATTTGAGCCGGGAGGCGGGTTGTGGTCCTTCGTGAGAGAAGCGACTGAGAATTTCACGCATCAAGAGCGGCCGGAGGGGGGCATCTATCATGCCTAAACGTGAAGACATCCGACGGGTCTTGGTTCTTGGCTCCGGCCCCATCGTTATCGGGCAGGCAGCCGAGTTTGACTACTCAGGGACTCAAGCTTGTAGGGCTCTACGGGAGGAAGGGATATACGTATGTCTGCTCAATCCCAACCCCGCGACAATCATGACTGATATAGGCATGGCTGACAGGACCTATATTGAGCCGCTTACTGTGGAGAGCGTGCGTCAGATCTTCGAGAAGGAGAAAATAGACGGGCTCATCGCGACAATGGGCGGTCAAGCCGGCCTAAACTTGGCAGTCAGTCTGGCGGACTGCGGGCTCCTGGAAGAGTACGGCGTACGACTCTTGGGGACGGATATCGCCGCCATCCAGAAAGGCGAGGACCGAGACCTCTTCAAGAGAACCATGCAGGAACTGGGCCAACCGGTTCCTGCCAGCATGGTGGCCACAAGTATGGACCAAGCAGGTGAGGCTCTTAAGACCGTCGGAGTGCCTTGCGTCATCCGGCCGGCCTTCACTCTCGGAGGGACAGGCGGCGGATTCGTGGACCGATTGGAGGATTTTGAGGAGCGCCTAGAGCGCGGGCTCCTGGCAAGTCCGGTCCATGAAGCGCTGGTGGAGGCGTCTTTGTACGGCCAAAAGGAAATCGAGTTTGAGGTCATACGGGATAACGCGGGGAACTCCATCACCGTATGCTCCATGGAGAACATCGACCCGATGGGCATCCACACCGGAGACAGCATAGTCGTTGCCCCCACGCTCACATTGACGGACCGGCAGTATCGACGGCTCAGAAAGGCCGCCCTGGATATCGCCGACGGGTTGGGCATAGCGGGGGCATGCAACGTCCAACTGGCCATGAAGGTGGGCACCGAGGAATACTGCGTGATCGAGGTCAACCCGCGCGTGTCCCGGTCAAGCGCCTTGGCCTCCAAGGCAACCGGTTACCCCATAGCGAGGGTAGCGGCGAAAATAGCGCTCGGTTACAACCTTGACGAGATCCAAAACGAGGTCACAAAGAAGACCATGGCTTGCCACGAACCCGCGATAGACTATGTGGCTCTGAAGCTGCCCAGATGGCCCTGGGACAAATTCTCTGAAGGCAAGAAGGCCTTGGGACTCCAGATGAAATCCACAGGCGAAGTGATGGCCATCGGACGGACGTTCCAGGAGGCACTGGGGAAGGGCATCTCTTCCATGGACCAAAAGAACGAGCTCTGGGGCAAAATCGGAGTCAGCGACTTACCCAGAGAACGCATAATGGAAGGGCTTAGGGCGGCAGACGATACCAGGTTGATGTGGATCTTCCGAGCCCTCGCCAAAGGCATTTCGCCTTCCGAGGTCTCTGACATAACCGGGATCGACCGGTTTTTTGTCGAATGTATCGCGACCATGGTGCAGGCGGAACGAGACTTGGCCGACTGTCGCGAGCGCATCTCGTCAATAGAGCGCGGGAACGCGGATGCGGACGTGGCGCCCGTTTTGCGGCGAGCCAAGCAGTTGGGAATTTCGGATAGGCGCATCGCCGCTCTCTGGGGTGTGAACGAGAAGACCGTCAGAGATGTAAGGGAAGGTTTGGCTGTGAAGCCAGCGTTCAAAATGGTGGATACTTGCGCGGGGGAGTTTGAGGCGACAACGCCCTATTACTACTCCACCTACGAAGGAAATAGCGAAGTCAAACCGTGGGAGGGTGGCTCGAGACCGAGGGCCGTTGTCCTCGGCGGTGGCCCGATCCGAATAGGCCAGGGCATAGAATTTGATTACTGCGCGGTACATGCGGCATGGGCGCTGGAGAGAGAAGGCTACTCCTCAATCATCATCAACAACAATCCGGAGACTGTCTCAACTGACTTCAACACCGCTTCTCGGCTGTACTTCGAACCGCTCACCTTCGAGCACGTGATGACAGTTATCGACATTGAGAAGCCGGCCGGCGTTTTCGTAGGCTTTGGCGGACAGACCGCGATAAACCTTGTGGACTCGCTTACCAAGGCCGGCGTGAAGGTGCTGGGCACAAGCGCCGATGCCATAGACGTTACCGAGGAAAGAGGCAGGTTCATCTCGCTCCTTCACGACTTGGGCATACCGGCCATCCAGGGCACCGCTGTTCGTACCAAGGATGAAGCGTTGCGCGCGGCTGATTTCATCGGGTTTCCCCTGGTGGTGCGGCCGTCTTACGTCCTTGGTGGTCGCGGCATGGCTATCGTGTATGACCGCGACGAACTGGTCTCGTTCATGGATGAGGCTATCGGCGAAAACGAGGGCCACGACGTCCTCATCGACAAATACGTCTTGGCGGTTGAAGCGGAAGTGGATGTGGTATCCGACGGGACATCCTCATTCATCCCGGCCATAATCGAGCATGTGGAGCGCTCGGGAGTCCACTCGGGAGACTCAATCGCGGTGATCCCGTCAGGGCGGATATCCGCTGCGGCAAAGGCTAAGATAATAGAGTATTCGGACGCCCTGTGCCGTGCCCTGCCCATCCGGGGGATCGCTAACATCCAGTACATCGTGGACCGTGATTCAGTATACTGCTTGGAAGTCAATCCCCGGGCCAGCCGTACCGTACCGTTTGTGACCAAGGTGACCGGCTTCCCCCTGATTCGCGTGGCGACAGGCCTGTCTCTAGGAAGGTCTCTGGCATCGTATGGAGTCACTGCCGGATGCGGGCCTGACCCTCTTTACCATGCAGTCAAGATGCCGGTTTTCTCCTGGAGCAAGATCCCCGGCGTTGATCCTATAGTCGGGCCGGAGATGAAGTCTACCGGCGAAGTTATGGGATTTGGCGATACGCAAGATCAAGCCATGCTGAAGTGTTTTCGCACCCAGGGGCCACTCCAGACCGGGCGCGGCGGGGCGATCCTGACGGTCGCAGACAGAGAAAAAGACTCGGCTGTGGAGGTGGCCAAAGACTTGTCCCAGGCAGGCTGGACCCTCTACGCCACAAAGGGGACAGCCGCATATCTCGAAGGGCACGGAATACCCGCTCTCCGCGTACTAAAGTTCAGCGAGAGCGACGGCCTGCAGAGTGGTCGGAGCATCGAAGCGGTGATCCTTCAGGGCAAAGCCCAGGTTGTCATCAACATCTTCACCAAGGGCGAGAGGGCCGAAAGAGACGGGTTCAAAATACGCGCCTTGGCTTCGTCGCGGAACATTCCGGTGTTGACCTGCATGGACACTTCACTCGCCTTCGCAAAAGCCGTAGCGAGCGGAGAGGGATTCGAGCCTATTGCCCTGCAAGACGTGCTCAAGACCGAGCCGGCCTAGACTTGCGAGCGTGCGCCGGTGTGAAAGATGCGGCGCGGTCTTTTCAGAAGGAAACGAAGAGCTCCGGTTTTGACCGGAGCTCTTGTCTCCCACGGGCGAGTGGGCTGTTAACTGTTTATCACCGCCGCCGGCGAATCGCTTGGAGCGGACGTTTCGTTGTCACCACTTTCTACGAGGGTTCTGAGATTTGGTATGATGCTAAAACGCCATCCTCCTATGCCTTCGCCGACCGCGCAGACGGCATAGATATACTGGAGCGGTACGTGGGCGCCAAGGTATCCGGATAGCCCTTGCGATATCGGCTGAAGGCCCATGCACATGGTCCCCAGAACTCCGGCCACCCTCCCTAGCTGTTCCGGCACGGTGATCTTCTGTATCAGGGTATTCAGATAAATGTTGACTATCCCGTTTAGTACTCCGAAGAGCAGGAAGAGACTGACATGGATGTAAGGGTACCGTGTTGGGGCCAAGGCAAAGGCCAAGAGGAACGCGGACTGTATGGTGATGCCGTGTGTCACAGTCCAAAGGTTCCGATCAATGAGCTTGGTCATGGAGATCAATATTGTGGCGGTGAGGACGCCGGCGGCCGATGCTGACGTCAAGTAACCGAACAGCGCGGGGCTTCCGTGAAGGCGAGTCTTCACGAACTCGGGTAGCAGTATCGAGATGGGCGCCATCATCAAGTTGAGCACTGCGGCCACCTTGACTGCCTCCCAGAGCACCTTATTGGAGACGGTATACGCGAAACCGTCTCGAAGTTCCTGGAAAAAGCGGCCCTGCTCCGTCGTCCTCTGCCCTCGAATGTCGGGAATCGCTATGAAGACTTCGGATATGGCCGACAAGATGTAAGATACAGCGTCTAAGAAAAGGAGTCCCGTGACGCCGAATACCGCCACTAGGACTCCGCCTGCCCCATAACTCAGAATCTGCACCAAGTTGCCTGACATCTGCATGAAGGAGTTGGCCCTGGCCAGGTTAGATTTATCCACGATGAGGGGCACCGAGGAGATAACCGCGGGATCAAAAAACTGGGCGCACAGGGTGTTCGCGACCGCAAGGCCCACGAGCACGGGGATCGTCATTTGGCCGGTGAAGATCAGATAACCCATAACACCGTAGAAAACGCCGCGCAAGACATCCATAGCCACGATGATGTTGCGCTTGTTCGCCCGGTCCGCTATGACCCCGGCGATGGGCGAGGACACGATGGCGGCTACCGTCCGGCACACAGCCAGGAGTCCCAGGATCATAGACGAGCCGTCTTGTGAGGCCACCCACCACATGAGGCCAATGTAGCCCGCGCCGTCACCCATCTGCGATACGGCCCTACCGAGCCAGAGAAGGGTGAAATTCCGGTCAAAGAGGCGAGATTTTGCCATAGCCGCTTCTACCCCCAATATGTGCGCGCTTTTTCGGAGCGCACAAAGAAGGTATCACGGAATGCTAGCTGGCGTCAATAATAGCCTTAAATAAATTAAGGAACGGCTTAATATTATCTAGGTCACCTTACTCCCCAAACGGAAGGGGAGGGATGTCGATCCCCGCCGGAATCGGGCTTCGGTAAGTTCTGCCGTTTAGCCTCTTCTTGAACTCATCCCACGCTGCTTCTCTAAGATCGGGAGAAGTGAGGAACATCGCACCGGCTATGCCCAGCGTCTTTGCTGCCAAGAGCATGCCTTTGTGGCCGATGCTCATGCCGCCGCACGACGTGACTCCCCAGCTGTGCCCCGGGATCCCTAGTGTGTAGCAAGCCGTTCTGAACTGACCCGTGGGGACTACCCAAGAAACGTCGGCTACATCAGTGGAGCCTCTGCCCGGCTTCTCGTCCCGGTCCGCCGGGACGATCACGCTGCATAGCCTGGTGTCTCTCAAGTCGGGCACCTGCTTCTTCAGTTGCTCAATCGAGTGAAGGACCTGATGCTTATCAAATTGGGCCTGCATTTTCCCGGCGAACTCAAGTTCTTCAGGTGACCACTGAACCGGACCGAGGTCTTCCAGAATTTCTTGGAAGGTGTCAATGATGACGTCGTTAAGAAGGAGGTTCGCCGCACCGCCTAGGAAACGGGGCTCTACCCGAGTCTGCGTCATCATGGCCGCGCCTTTCGCAATTTGCTCCACCCACTCCCACATGCGTCCGAGTTCGTCCATATCAGCGGCTCTAATGTCAAAGAAGTTTTGGGCGTAATCGGGCACCACATTGGGGGCGCCGCCTCCGTGGGTAATCACGTAGTGAATACGACACTCGGGACGCATATGCTCGCGCATTCGCTCGATACCGGCGTTCATCAGCTCAACCCCGTCCAGGGCGCTGCGACCGTTGTAGGGGTCGCCGGCCGCGTGAGCTGTCTTTCCGTAGAAGTCGAACTTGTACACGAGGTCGGCTAAGCTGCTGGTCCTGTCGGTGCCATTAGTGCTTCCCGGGTGCCATGTCAGGACGATGTCGGCGTCGGAGAAAGCGCCGGCTTTGACCATCCAAGTCTTGCCGAAAGAGCTTTCTTCGGCGGGTGTGCCGTAGTACTTTACTGTGCACTGTAGCCCGTTGGCTTCGGCAAAGGCTTTCAGGGCCAAAGCTCCGCCTATGGCGCCCGCGCCAAGCAAATTATGCCCGCATCCGTGGCCCGGCCTGTCCTTTCCGAGGGGAGAGGAGTACGGTACCGGTTCATTGGAGACTCCCGGTAAGGCATCGTACTCCCCGAGAAAGCCGATCACAGGTTTGCCGCTGCCCCAGGAAGCCACGAAGGACGTCTCCATGTTGCCGACTCCGGTTTCAATGGAAAACCCGCATCTTGCTAGGTATTCCTGGGAGATCGCGGCAGACCGGCGTTCAGCTAGGCCGAGTTCAGCGAATTCCCACACCTTGTCCGATATGTGGATGAGTCCCTTCTGGTTTTCCTCCACCCAGTTGTTGACGAAGTGCCGCATTTCGCATCCTCCTCGTGGACAGTCCTCTTCTCCCCGAGACCGCCCGATCATTTGACCTATCATAACCTATCATCACTTCACGGTGGAAAGATATAATCAACCTGTCTATAAAGGAACCATTTGGGAGGGTCTTGGATGGCCGGCAAGCGGGGGAAAGGTAAGAAAGGCGGCGCGCGGCGTAAGAAGGTTGTTTCTGTAGGCGCCTCCGGCGCTTCCGCCGCGAGAGAAGAGACTAGGAAGCGGTCTTCGTGGCTAGTTCCCGGGCTGCTTCTGCTGGTGGCCGCCATAGCTGTAGGTTGGGCTCTGTCCCGAAGACAAAACGAGGGGGCGTATTCGGCGGTGGAAACAGTGAAGATCGAGATGGATAGGGGCGACATCATCCTGGAAGTCTATCCGGAAAAAGTACCTGTTACAGCAAAGAACTTCCTTGATCTGGTCAAGCGAGGCTTCTACGATGGCCTGATTTGGCACCGTGTGGAGGACTGGGTGGTGCAGACAGGCGATCCCCAGGGAACCGGGATGGGGGGGTCCGGGAAGACCATCAAACTTGAAATTGATCCGTCCTTGTCAAACGTAAAGGGCGCGGTGGGCATGGCCAGAAGCCAAGCGCGCGACTCGGCGTCCTCTCAGTTCTACATACTCAAGAGCGATGCGACCGGCCTAGACGGCGACTACGCCATATTCGGCAAGGTCGTCCAAGGCATGGACGTCGTGAACAGTCTGGCTCAAGGCGACAAGATGAACAAGGTCACCATAGTGCCAAAGAGCTCTGAATAGAACCCACAAGGAGACCCAGGAGATATGAGCAAAGGCACAGTAGGTCTAGTAGGCCTCGCGGTTATGGGAGAAAACCTCGCCCTTAACGTGGAGTCCAAAGGCTACAAGGTTGTCGTTTACAACCGGACGCCGGAGAGGACAAAGGCGTTCTTGGATGGAGCGGCTTCGGGCCGCCATATCGAAGGCGCTTGGTCCCTTCAGGAGATGGTCCGGCTTCTGCCTCGCCCACGCCAGATAATCCTCATGGTGAAGGCGGGAGCTCCGGTTGACTCGATGATAGAGCAGTTGATTCCTCTTCTCGAACCGGGCGACATCCTCATCGACGGCGGCAACTCCCATTTCGCGGATACCGAGAGGAGAGGCAAAAAGGTAGAGGAAGCAGGACTTCTCTATATAGGCACCGGGATTTCCGGAGGAGAAGAAGGCGCCCTAAGAGGGCCTTCCATCATGCCCGGCGGAAGTCAACGAGCTTGGTGCGTAGCCGGCAACGTCCTGAAGTCCATCGCGGCCAAGGCCGGCCAACGCGGGGACGAACCGTGTTGCGAGTGGGTAGGTCCAGGCGGAGCTGGGCACTACGTGAAGATGGTCCACAACGGTATCGAGTATGCGGTCATGCAGGCCATATCCGAAGCTTACCTTCTCATGCGCTCATTCCTCAGCATGTCCGCCGAGGAAATGCAGGGTGTCTTCGATGGCTGGAATCAGGGCGACTTGGACTCCTACTTGATGGAGATCACCGCATCGGTGCTGAAGAAGACCGATCCCGAGACGGGAAAGCCGTTGGTGGACCTCATTTCCGATAAGGCCGCTCACAAGGGAACGGGGATGTGGACTTCTCAGAGCGCCTTGGAGCTTGGAGTGCCCGTTCCGAGCATCACTGAGGCGGTCATGGCGAGATACATCAGCTCTTTGAAGGCTGAGAGGGATGCGGCCTCGGGGATTCTGCCCGGTCCCACTCCGGCCATCTACGGGAAGGACGGCTTTGACGAGGCATCGAAGCCCAGGATCATCGGCGCTATCCACGATGCCCTAAAAGGGGCCATCATCTGCGCTTACGCCCAGGGCTTCGCGCTCTTGGCCCGGGCTTCTCTGGCCTATTCCTGGCATCTGAACATGTCTTCCATCGCCGCCTTATGGAGAGGCGGGTGCATAATAAGAGCTTCCATGCTGGCCGATATAATGGAGGCTTTCGACAAGGAGCCTAAGCTGGCGAATCTCCTAGTCGCGCCTGTGTTTGGCGATGCTTTGGCCGGAGTGCAGAAGGGATGGAGGGCAATCATAGCCTTGGCCGCACAAGGAGGGGTGCCCGTGCCTTGCCTCAGCGCCTCGTTGTCTTATTATGACTCGTACAGGACAGCCAATCTGGGCACGAACTTGGTTCAAGCCCAGCGGGACTTCTTCGGCGCTCACACTTACGAGCGAGTGGACCGGTCGGGCACGTTCCATACGGAGTGGAACGAGAAGTAGCAACTAAAAGAGGCCCGCGTGGGACCAGGTTCTAGGTCCTCCGCAGGCCTCTTCCGTTACTCCTGTCCTACTTGTCCTGCAGCAAGTCCAGCGCCCATTCGAGATCCAGCTGCTTCATCTTACCCCTAAGCGGTACGCCGGTTTCGCCGTCCCAACCCATCATCTCGTAGTAGGTGCGCTTCGCTTCGTCCAGCTGCTCCGGAGTGATGGATACCCCGGCGAGGGGACCTGTGACGAAGGCTTCGTGAATCCGCTTAGGAAGCTTGTCGTCGGCTGCCGTGAACCCTTCGCGCAGGTTGAAAATCCTGGCTAGGGTCATAGCCCTTTCGCCGACGGTGGATACCTCCTGAAGCGTGGTGTTCCAACCGGTGGTCGCCCTGACCAGTTCTACGGTCTTGTCGTATCCCCAGCCCACAAAGTTGCAGAGGCAGACGCAGTTGCCGAAGTGTCTATGGGGCAACTGAGCAGCCAAAATCCGAACTTTCCGGTCGCTTAGGTCAGCCGCCGGGATGGGTCCGCCGCCTACCCCCAAAGCCTCATAGGATGGGCCGTTCTTTACAAACCCTGAATCGTGGACATTGTGGCAGTGGTCGGCTCCTGTTGGCGACAGGGCGTATCCAACGCCTAGCACCGTCTTCAGTCTAGGCTCGTGCATGGGGGAGTTCTGCTTTGACTTGGATGGCGTACTGCTCGGCGCCTTTTCCAATCTTCTTGGCGGCTCTGAGTGGTGCCTTCGGCAAGCAGGTCGCCGACACCCTCGCGTCGAGCGATCTTTTCCGTCAGCTTGACCATAGCTTCGGCGTTCCCGAACTTGGCGTCCAGCCCATCCATATCCTCTCTGGTGAGGATGCCGTTCTCGTAGCATTCCATGGCAAAAGCGATGGTCATGCCCGTCGAAATCGTATCGATGGCGTAAGTGTTACATATCTCGTTTGCCTTGCAGATGGCTTCAAGATCATCGACGCCGCATGAGGATCCGAACGAACCAAGAGTCTCGTACTCCGGTCCACCGTAACGCGGATCCACATTATACGGAGGCCCGGTTTTCACCACGCGCTTGCAGAAGATCGGGCACGCGTAGCAGTTGTCCCGCTTAACGAGGACCGTATCGCGCATGGTCTGGCCGGAGATCTTCTCGTTGCCATCGAACTGCCCATACTTGAAGTTCTTGGTGGGCAGGGCCGACTGAGCGTGAAGCGAGGTAAGGCCGCCTGAGGTCCCCACGTCCCACATGCCTTCCCAGTTAGGCTTGTTCTCGGTAGCAAACCACTTGGCCAACTCCATGAGCTTGGCTTTGTCGGCAACCGGGACATCCTGGGTGCCGCGAACCGCGACCGCCCTTAAGTTTTTGGACCCCATAACAGCGCCTATGCCCGTCCGGCCGTAGGCATGGGTGACATCGTTGAGGACGCACGCGAACCGTACAAGTTTCTCCCCTCCAAGTCCGCACTGAGCCACGCGCAAGCGCGGATCGCCCAGTTCGGCCTTGATGATGTCCTCTACCTCGCCGGTAGTCTTGCCCCAGATGGCGCTGCCGTCCCGTATCTCGGCCTGGCCGTCGTGCACCCATAGATAGCTGGGTTTCTCCGCCTTGCCTTCTATGATAATGGCGTCGAACCCAGCCTTTTTGAGTTCAGGACCCCAGAAGCCGCCTGCTTCAGCAAAGCCTATTCCCCCTGTAAGAGGCGACTTAGCTCCAACGCCGTTTCTGCCGGCCCCCGCGACCGGTTGCCCGTTGATAGGGCCCAAGGCGAAAATGACTTTGTTCTCGGGTCCTAGCGGGTCGATGCCTTTGGGAAGCTCAGACAAAAGGAAGTGCGCGATAAAGCCGGTGCCTCCGAAGTACTTCCGGTAAAAGTGCTCGTCGGGCTCTTCCACGAGTATCTGTCCTGTGGTTAGGTTAACGCGGAGTATCTTGCCTGCGTACCCCTTCATGCAGTTACTCCCCTTTCTAGACCTGGTGTCTCATTCAGTGTAGCGTTTGTGACACGATCAGACTAGACCATTCAACCAAAACAGAGCAACAAACCCCGCCGGTCCTAGCCGCCCTCGACCGGGCTCATGATGCCCACCTTATCTCCCGGCGAAATGACGTGATCTTCGTTTGCCTTCTCGTTGTTGATCACTACCATCCAGACATCCTCATCTGGCACTTGCAGGCGTCCCAGGAGCTCTCTTACCGTCTCTCCGGGGACGTACGGCACCGTGGCTACGTCGCCATCAGGAAGCAGCCTCTTGTGGCTACCGTACACTTGTACTCTGATGGTATCCACCTTTTGATCCCTCCACATCGATAAGGGGCAGAGCCCCGACATCTAGTTTCTCTGCGACGAACGGTACTCCTGTTCTCCAAGTAGAGAACGCTTCTGCAAGATAACAGTACGTCTAGAGTAGACAAACGTATATAGATGTCTTATTATACCAGCAAACGGACTATAACGGCAAATAACGCATCTAACCGCCAATACATGTAAGATAACGGGAGGTTCTAGTATGAAAAAAGTACTTACTCCTGACGAGGTGGCAGGGGCATTAGGCCTCAGCCGAAGGACAATTGTTGGCTGGTTGGAGAGCGGAAAACTATCCGGAGTAAAGTTGGGGAACCGCTGGAGGGTCAAAGAAGAAGAGCTGGACAAGTTCATTGACGAGCCAAACATGTACTTCGCCGATTACATACACCATCGCCGGTTTGTGCAGATGCAGGGCCTCCTCGAGTCCACCGATCGCGACGCGGTGTCGTGCGTATACATACTGTCAAGCCTGAGCAAACCTCTTGACTCGTTCGTGACACCCGGGTCCATCGACGTGCGCGGTGTCAAGACCGCGACGAGGATGTGGGGGGGAGTGGAGAACGCTTTGGTAGAGGCAGCACTCAATCTATACGACCCTACAGAACCCGCGGACATCAACGATGTGTTCTCGCGCCGGGACCATAAAGGAATTCAGGTTCTGATGCAGGCGCTGAGGCTCAGGTGGTGACACTAAGGGCATCCAATGGCTTTTGGAAACGTAGTTGACGGTTCAGGCAATATTACTCGGAGGGGCCGACGATAGAGAAGGGGAGATACATATGCAGATGATGGAACTGGGCAAGAGCGGCATCAACGTTTCTAAGATAGCGTTAGGGACCATAACTTGGGGCGGCGTCGTTAAGGAGCCTTCATATTATAAGGAGTTGCTTGACTCCTGCTTGGAGCAGGGGATCAACTATGTCGATACCGCGCCTGTATACGGTCCGGCCATAAGTGAGGAGCTAGTGGGAAAAGCCATGACGGGATTGCGCGAGCGTTTCGTCCTGCAGACCAAATGCGGCCTGAACTGGCGCGACACCGCAGGCAGGTTTGAGTATCACCGAAACGGCAAGGATGTGTACCGCAATCTGTCTCCGGATGCGATCCGTCAAGACCTGGAAGATAGCCTTCGCAGGCTTCAAACTGACTATATAGACGTATATGTGACCCATCGCCAGTCGCTTACAGTTTCTAGGGAGGAGACTGTCCGAGAGCTGCTCCGTTTGAAAGACGAGGGCAAGATCAGGGCCATCGGTGTATCTAATGCGACTGCGAAGGAAGTTCACGAGTATCAGCAATTCACTGACGTCGCGGTGATCCAACAGAAGTACAGCGTGGTGGTCCCGAGGTTCGGGAATATCCTGTTCCCCGTATGCGACAAGTACGGGATCACCTACCAGACGTGGGGTCTGTTTGAAGCCGGAGCCCTCGTTAGCAGAGCAGCAGTTGACGACATTAAGACTCCGGACGATCCAAGGTCAAGGAATAGCGTGCTCCTCAACTACGCCATGAAACCTTACGCACACTCGTTGTTTGATGTGCTCGAGGAAGTCGCCGGTAAGCACGATTGTTCGGTAGCAAACGTGGTTCTGCTCTATACGGCCAGGATGTTCGACAACATGAATCTGCTCGTCGGTTCCAGCAAGGTGAGGACCATCGAGGACACCTGCCGCGCCTTCGACGTGACGCTGGAGGACGTGGACATCGAGGCCGTAGGCGCGGCCGTGAAGCGGTTCCTGGACAATGTCTCCCCTGAATTCGGCAGGACCTTTCCTGTCAACGAGGAGCAGTAAGTCACGTCCCGACCAGGTACTTGAAGTAGCGCCATCCTATCCGGCGCTAGACTCACCTCGATACAGCCTCCGAATGAACGAATCGAGGGGGCAGGGTTATTGACATATGCCCGAAAAGCCATTACCATAAAGACGGTAAGTGACATATGTCAAAAACCCGAGGGGATGATGAAACCATGCCGAGAAGAGACGGCACCGGTCCACTGGGACACGGTCCAATGACAGGCGGATGTTGTGGGCCATGTGCCCGACAGATTCGCGCTTCTGCCGGTGCCGGAGGAAGATACGGCAATCGGTCGGGGTTTGGTTATTGGCGAGGTTTCGGGAGAGGCTTTGAATCGGGATTTGAGCCAGGGTTCGGCCGCGGGTCGGGAGAAACGGGCGACGATGTCGATGCGGATCTTTCGGACTCTGGTCGACGCGAACGGCTTCTGGAGGAGAAGCGTCGACTTGAGTCGCGGCTTAACGAGGTCAAGAAGGGTCTCAAGGATCTCGATTAGCGAGAGCGCTGGTCGCCGCCGGTGCCTTGTGTCTGTTCGGGCGTCTATTCCGACGCCTGTGGAAGCGAGGTGAAGGGAATGCCTAGGCCTAGAAAGTGGCGAAGAGTATGCGGCTTACCAGGGTACGCGAGATTCGGGCCGCTGGGTGGGCGACGGGTTGCCGAGAGTGCGGAGTCTTCATCTACCCCACCGACAGTGCCCCAGCCAGCGCACATGACAGTAGTCATGACGGTGGAGGAGTATGAGGCGGTTCGGCTGATAGACCTCGAGGGGTTTACCCAGGAAGAGTGCGCCAAGCAGATGGGGATCGCTCGAACTACAGTGCAGGGCATGTACGACAGCGCGAGGAAAAAGATCGCGGATTCGTTGGTCAACGGCAAGGCGATGGTCATTGAGGGCGGCGACTATGTCCTCTGCGATGGTCTGGAAGAAACGTGTCAATGCGGCGGGTGCGTGAGACATCGTCGAGGGAGACGGGGCCGAGAATAGACGAAGCGGTAGGGAGAGCCAATGAAGATAGCTATGTCAAGTATAGGTAAGGATGAAGCGAGCCTAGTGGATCCCAGATTCGGTCGTTGCCGTTATTATGCTTTATACGATACCGAGAAGGCTTCCTACAGCTTCGCTGCCAACGTGGCTGAAGCCCAAGGGGGCGGGGCAGGAATCGTTGCAGTCCAGCAGCTCATAGACGAGGGTGTGCAGGTTATCCTAACCGGCAGCTTGGGGCCTAACGCGTACGAGACGGCCGAAAGCGCGGGTATCAAGGCGTACCGCGTTAGCCGCGTTCCTCTCAGTCGAGCTTTGGAACTGTTTGAGCAAGGCGAGCTGGACGCAATTGGCGAGGCCGGGCCCTCACACTCCGGCATGCATAGGACGACTTAGGGGCTTTCCGGTGAACCTCTGCGTGTTGAGCGGCAAAGGAGGAGCGGGGAAGACTTCGGTCTCAGTCAACTTAGCCGTTCTATTGCGGGCTGACTACTACGATTGCGATGTCGAGGAACCCAACGGTTTCGTATTCCTCAGACCG
>JAXGQX010000010.1:0-62708 GCA_040766225.1 Bacillota bacterium
CAGCGACGGAAGCGTTGGCGAGGCCGGACGCGTCCCGTTTGGCCATACTGGGCGCCGGAACCCAGGGCAGGCGGCACCTGGAAGCTTTGAGCTTAGTCAGGGACCTCCGGGAAGTCACAGTGTGGGATATCCGCCCCGAAGCCGCCGTTCGCTACGCCGACGAAATGACCCGCAAGACCGGCCTGCCAGTGCGGGCTTGCTCAAGCGCGAATGAAGCGGCGGCCCAGGCCGATATCATCTGCACTTTGACGCCCTCAAGGGAGCCAATCCTCCGGGCGGCCGACGTAAAGCCCGGCACCCACATAAACGCCGTCGGCGCGTGCTCGCCCAATGCCCGGGAAATCTCATCGGATCTGATGGCCATCGGACGGCTCTACGTCGACTGGATGCCCGCCGCCCTCGCTGAAGCGGGCGACTACCTGTTGGCGGTGCAAGACGGCGCGATTACCGAGTCTCACATCTTGGGCGAAATCGGCCAAGTCCTGTCCGGCGGGTTGCCCGGCAGGGCGAAGGATACCGACGTCACTATCTTCGAAGCGTTGGGACAAGCCATAGAAGACCTTATCGTTGCGGATTTTGTGGCGGACTCTGCGGCGGAAACCTTGGGGTAGGCGAAAGGAGGGCGCTTTATGATTCCATACAACTTCGGGCTGACCGAACAGGAGCAGCGTCGCGCGAAGGCGCTGCACGATGAGAGCATCGTCATCGACATGTTGTTTCAGGGCCCGATCGGGACGTATGCGCTGCCGGAGGGACTGGAGGAGGAGTTGCTCGATCTGGCTCGAAGGGAGCACCCTCATGACGAGGTAGCGCAGGTGAGGTACGCGGGCAACACGATCCGGAAATGGTACACGGACGGGCGCCTATCCGACCTCTACAAAGAATGCTGGTACGAGAGCGGCATCACAGCCGGCTGCCGCCAACTTGGCATCACTGATAAGGACTCGCTTCTTCGCAGTATGGCGGAAATCCAAAGTGAGTTTGACCATAAGCCGTGGCTCTTGAAGGTGCGGCACGCGAAGGAGATCGAGCGCGCACATCAGGAAGGCCTCAAAGCGGGTGTCGTTACCAGCCAGGAGTCTTTGGGCTACGGCAAGGACTTAAGCCTCCTGGAACTGGCTTACGAGTTCGGCCTTAGGGTGCAACAGCTCTCTTATAACAATCACAATCTCGTAGGCGCCGGATGCATGGAGCCCAACGATGCCGGGTTGTCGAGCTTCGGGATAAAGTTCGTGGCCAAGTGCAACGAACTGGGCATCATAGTGGACACCGGCCATTGCGGCCGGCAGACTACTCTGGACGCCTGCAAGTACTCCAAGGCGCCGGTCATCGCGTCTCATACCGGCGCAGAAAAGGTGTACTTCCATGCGCGCTGCAAATCCGACGAGGAAATGAAGGCTATCGCCGCGACCGGCGGTGTGGTGGGCATATTTGCCATGCCGTGGTTCATCGCCAAAGACCCCCAGGACACCACGATAGAGCATTTTCTCGACAATATAGACTATGTGTTACGGTTTGTGGGGGTAGATCACGTCGTGATAGGGACAGACTGTCCCATGCCCCAGACAAAATGGATGGCTCTCGCCTTCAAGAAGCACGTTGCCCACACGATTGGCTTCAAGCCCGGGGACGGCCCGTCCATCGAGTACGTCCACGGCATAAAGGACTATCGCGATTTCGGCAACGTTGCGGGTCTTCTATCTCGCGGCTACAGCGACGCCGACATCAAGAAGATCATCAGCGGCAATTGGCTCCGCGTGTTCAGTGAGGTCTGCAAATAGGGGCAACAGCACATCAGGACAAAAAGGAGGTGCTGTGAGATTAGAGGTTAGTGAAGCCGGAACGTGCTTACGAGCAAAACGCAAGAAACAAAGAGAGTACTGCCGGTCAAGTGAGCAGTACGCACTGGCCATCAGAAAACTGATGATCGCATTGGTCTTGATTGTCTGCGTTTCGGTAAAGTCTGGCCGGGCTGCGCCCCGAAGGCGCCCGGAAGTCGCCGAACGAGACAGCGTGTTTATGGCTATTACCAGCATCGGAAACACCCTGAACGCCGCGTTCGCTAACTCGACTAACGTTACTATCGCGACCAGCCATCTACGACTACGCGCTGATGGCCCGTGGATGAGGATTTTAACTTTGAACCCGGGGTCACCGCTTCTTCCCGCAGGAGCAAGTTGACGGCGGGGCTTTCAAATTCACGGTGGGCGACGGTTTTGTTCCACAACGGCGACACTTTCAAGATCGAGGACGGCGATTTTTCCATCGAGCGTCTGCGGCATCCCCAAATGCGCCTCTTTCATGTCCAACATCGACAAGGTCGAGGCGACGGGCCCAAAGGGGTAACCATCACGCTGGTTGAACCGAACAGCTCCACGGTAAGAACTCTGATGGGCGCCGCCCACGGCGCAACAAGGCTTACTGCGAAAGCGTAGGTGGGGACTGCGCCAACAATCCCATCGGCACCGGCCCCTACTGGGTCAAGAACTTCGTTCCGGGGGACAAAGCTGGAGCTTGAAGCGTGGGAAGACTATCCCGTTCAGAAGCCGGCGATAAAGAACTTGACGTTCAAAGTCATCGAAGAGTCGCCAACCGGTATATCTCGATAGGGCTCGGAGAGCGCAGTTGCCACCATCAGCTATCAGGATATAGGCGGGCTGAGAATAACGATAAAGTGAAAGACAATCTCCAAAGAAGACCACCAACACGGCGTTTATCTCAATGAACACCAAGAAGGCCCCGTTCGACAGCAAAACGTTCATCTCGCTGTAACCGCCACCGATAGGGAAGGTCTCGCCGAGGTCCAAGGCGGCGCCACGGTCATCTACAGCGCTGACTCCGCCAATGTTCAGCACGTACTATGAATCCCCGAACATGCCTAAGTACGACCTGGAAAAGGCGAAACAGCTTTTGGAAGCGGAGGGGTACAGCACGGCCAATCCTCTCAAGTTTGAGGCGTGGATCTGCAACGGCAACTCCGCGATTGTGGTGGCCTACCAGAGCCAGCTTGAAAACATTGGCGTCGAGATGGACATCAAGAATCTGGAGTTCGGCGTATTCCTGGAGGGCATGGCGAACGGCGAGTACCAGATGCTGGCCGGCTCGTGGAACAACACTACGGGAGACCCTCTCAGCGCTATAGAGAACTACTGGAGCGGCAGTTTCGGTGCTTCCAACATCTCCTTCTTCGAGAACGCCCCGCTGCGACGAAGGCTATGACCTGGCGAAGGCCGCTCCCGACGAGGAGACCCTGAAAGCTGCAGCCCAAGAGGTTCAGGAAATCGCGGCCGCGGAGGTGCCCATCATCCCGACCTTCAGCAACATGGCCATTTTCGCTCTGGACAAAGACCTGGAAGGGGTACGGATCTTAGGCAGTTCGGTGTATTCTTTCCGAAACGCCTATTTCAAGTAATAGGGCTATCTGGTTCTGCTGGACAGGCTGCCGCGAATCTCGCGGCGAGCCCATCCACTAGGCGTTCGGTCACACAATGGGTCAAGAGGGGAAACCATGAGCAAGTACATTCTAGACAGGTTACTTCAGATTGTCGGTACTCATCAGGGTCACCTTCTTGGTGTTCGCCCTCCTTTCTCTGAGTCCCGGCGACCGCTCAGATGATCTTGGGCGTTGGCGCCAAACCGGAAGAGCTGGCCATGATGCGGGAGCAGCTGGGCTGAACGGCCGATGATCGTCCAGTATCTGAGATACATGGGAAAAGTGGTATCCGGGGATTTTCGGCACTTCATATACGACAAAACAGCCTGTCTTGAAGATGATGAGCATTCGCTTGCCAAATACTCTGTTGCTGTCCTTCGGCTCCCTGTTTCTGATCCTCATCGTGTCCATTCCATTGGGCATTGTGCTGGCAGTCAATCAGAACTCGGTCTTCGACAACGTGATGCGCGTCGTAACGCTTGTCCTTGCCGCTATGCCCGGTTTTTGGCTGGGCCTCATGTTGATAATCCTGTTCTCGGTCAAACTCGGCTGGTTGCCGTCTAACGGACTGGAAAGCGTGCAGGCCAGCATCATGCCGCTCATCTGTCTTTCCGTAGCCGGATGGACTACTAACTCTCGCTTGACGCGGGCCTCCATGTTGGACGTCATCAGACAGGACTACATTCGCACCGCCCGCGCCAAGGGGCTTCGCTACGGCCCGATCCTGCGGAAACACGCGCTGAAAAACGCCTTGCTCCCGATAGTGACTTCCGTCGGCATGGCGATAGGGCAATGCGTCGGCGGTTCGGTCATCATCGAGACAGTGTTCGGGATCAACGGCCTAGGCAAGATGATGGTCGACGCGCTTCGACAAAAAGATGTGCCCACAATTATGTCAAGCGTTATCATAGCGGCGGTGATCATCGCGCTGGCCAACCTGCTTACAGACCTGTCCTACGCAGTTATCGATCCCCGGATCAGGTCCAACTACGTAAAGCCGAAGGTGCGTAAGCCAAAGGAGGTGCAGGCGTAAAATGGCACAAATGAATGTCCCCGGACCGGCAATAGTCACGGAGCCGGCCGGGAAGGCAAGGAAACGACGCAGCCTTTGGGCCGACGCCTGGTTGCGCCTCCGTAAGAACACCACCGCGGTCATAGGCATGGTCCTTCTCGCGGCAATCCTGCTGGGTTGCCTGGCCGCGCCGCTGTTCATTGATTATGAAAACGATGTGATCAAGGTTAACCTTCGGGAGCGCACGAAATTTCCCGCGGAAGGCAAGCTACTTGGAACTGATGAGCTGGGGCGCGACATCCTCGCACGGATTATCTGGGGTGGACGATACTCGCTTTTCGTGGGAATAGCGTCGGTAGTCATCGCGGCCTTCATCGGTACGGCACTGGGCGCCGTCGCCGGGTACTACGGCGGCAAATGGGACAGCTGGATCATGCGCGGGCTGGACATATTCATGGCAATTCCTTCTATGCTTCTGATGATAACGCTAGTCAGTATCATGAAGCCCACAGTGATGAACCTGACTTTCGCCGTCAGCGTAGGCTTCATCCCCGGCAAGGCGCGGCTTATCAGGGCACAGGTGTTGAAAATAAAGGATCTGGAGTATGTGGACGCGGTGCGCGCATTAGGCGCGGGCGATTTGAGAGTGATAGTGTCCCACATCCTGCCTAACGCCATTAGCCCGATCATCTCAAGTTTCATCATGAGCATTCCGGGCGCCATCATGACCATCAGCGGGCTCAGCTTCATCGGCCTCGGCATCCAGGCTCCCGACCCCGAGTGGGGGGCCATGCTTTCCAGCGGGCGCGCGTTTATCCGGGACGCTTGGCACATTACCGCGTTTCCCGGTATCGCCATCGTCATCACCATCATAGCCCTGACCTTGGTGGGCGACGGCCTTAGGGATGCCTTGGATCCCAGGATGAAGGATTAAGGGGAAATGCCAATGAACGAGCAGGCCAGGCACAGAAAGACTTCTGGACATTCAGGATCTGGTTGCCAGTTTGAGACCAGCGACGGAGTCGTACACGCGATAAACCACCTGGACCTTTCGCTTAACCGGGGAGAGACTCTCGGTTTAGTGGGGGAGACCGGCGCCGGAAAGACCACCACGACTCTATCCGTGATGGGTTTGGTGGACAGCCCTCCCGACCCGGATCGTGCAAGGGCAGATCATCTACAACGGCACCGACCTCCTCACCCTCAACGAAGAAAGCTACCGCACGTGCCGCGGCAGAGAGATCTCTATGATCTTCCGGGATCCCGCTGACCGCGCTAAATCCGGTGCTGACGGTAGTGGACAAATGGCGGAGACCATCGCCAACCATCAAGGCTTGTCGGACGGAAGCGACCGCAAGAGCCATCCGAGATGCTGGAACTGGTACGCATCCCCGCGGAGCGGGCTTACGAGTACCCCCATCAGTTTTCCGGCGGCATGAAGCAGCGGGTTGTGATCGCCATCGCGCTTGCGTGCAACCCAAAGCTCCTCATAGCGGACGAACCCCCCACGGCGCTTGACGTCACTAGCCAGGCGCAGGTGCTGGATATGATGAAGGAACTACGCGACCGGTTGGGCACCTCGATGATCATGATCACCCACGACTTAGGCGTCGTATCCGAGATCTGCGACAAGGTCGCAATCATGTACGCCGGGGAGATCATCGAAAGCGGGACGCTGCGGGACATCTACCAGAACCCTTCGCATCCCTATACAGTCGGGCTATTTGGATCGCTCCCCAAAATCGATGAGGACGTGGAGTTCTTGGCCCAAATCGAAGGGCTCATGCCGGACCCGACAGCCCTTCCCACCGGCTGTCGATTTCACCCCAGGTGCAAGTACAGGGGGCCACTGTGCAGCGAGGCGACGCCCGTTGTTACCGCTTTGCCCGGCGAGGAGCACCGTGTGCGCTGCTTCATTTACGAGGACAAGCTCAGGGCTACCGGGTTACGGAAGGGGGCGGTTTGACCTGTGTCCGAACACTATGTTGAAATCAGAAACCTAAAGAAGTACTTTCAGACCCCCGGAGGCATGCTCCACGCCGTCGATGGCGTGGATTTCACCATCGATCGAGGCAAGACCATTGGCGTGGTGGGAGAATCGGGGTGCGGAAAGAGCACTATGGGGCGCCTCGTGACCCGGCTTACGGACGCCACCGACGGCGAGATCCTTTTCAACGGCGAGAACATCCTGAACCTCAAGGGCAAGGAACTGAAGGAGCACCGCAAGCGGGTTCAGATCATCTTTCAGGACCCGTTTTCGTCCCTGAACCCTCGAAAGACGGTGTACAACACCATTACCGAGCCCCTTCTAATCCACAACATGTATTCGAGCAAGAAGGAACTGGAAAGAAGAGCGTACGAACTCATGGATGTCGTAGGGTTGGCCGAGCGGCTGGTCAATGCCTATCCTCACGAACTGGACGGCGGCCGGCGCCAGCGAGTCGGCATTGCCCGGGCCCTGGCTTTGGATCCCGAGTTCATCGTATGCGACGAACCGGTCTCGGCGTTGGACGTGTCTATCCAGGCCCAGATCCTGAACCTGCTGAAGCGCTTGCAGCAGCAGTTCGGCTACACCTACATGTTCATCACCCACGATTTGTCGGTGGTGAAGCACATTTCCAACGACATTCTGGTCATGTACCTGGGCCAAGCGGTGGAGAAAGCCCCGGCTAAGGAGCTGTTCGCCAACCCCCGCCATCCGTATACCCGGGCCCTTTTGTCAGCCATTCCGGTGCCGAGTCTGGAGAAAAGCACAAGCCGCATCCTTCTGCGCGGAGAGATCACTTCGCCGATTAACCCCAAGGATGCTTGCCGTTTCGCCGATAGGTGCAACTACGCTACCGAACAGTGCCACAACCACACACACTTCTCACTGACCTGGGCGGCGGACACACGGTTCGATGCTGGAACTTCGACAGTCTTTCGAAATAGGAGGCGCGCGCGATGAGCCACAATCTCATGGGCAAAACATTCTCGCACTACAGGTCCGGCGTATACGAGGGAAGTTCATTTTGACGAGAAGCGGCTTAAGTGGTGCGCCGTTGACTTGCAGACCCGGAAGGTGGAGCTTAAGGAAATCCCGTTTGAAAAGCAGATGGAAAGAATCCGCACTGATTTCCTGAAGCTGCGATAAGCGCTTTCCCAACTACGCCAACGCCAGCTGGACGGGGAGAAAGTCACCCTGCCTTCCGGCAAGCGGTATAACCGCTATCTGCCGTTTACCGGGAAGGTGGAAGGCAAAGAGGTTACCGCGTATTTGTGGGCCCAGAGGGGCGAGCCGCGGTGACGGATGTGAGTGACGCCAGACGGCAAAGGTGGTCGCCTTCGTCATGCCCGGAAGGATCTCCAGCGAAATGCTGGTTTTGGAGGGGTATGAGGCTGTCACCCCCCTCACCAAGTATGACGATCCCATGCTTTCCAAAGCGGAGTACGGGATTCGCGCGCTGGGTAACCATTGGGTAACCACCCGCGATGGGGTCAAGCTGGCGACCGAGGTGTTTCTACCATCAGGCGCCGCGCCCGGCCAGAAGTTCCCGGCAATCGTCATCCGCACCTGCTACGGCAAGGCCAGGGACCTTCATCGCACCACTCACTGGGTGAATCGCGGCTACGCTTTCGTCATCCAAGACGTCCGCGGCAGATCGGATTCCGACGGCGAGCTCGTGCCTTTCTACTATGAGAGGGATGACGCCTACGACCTGTTCAGCTGGATCGCGGCCCAGGAGTGGTCCGACGGAAACATCGGCATGTGGGGGGCCAGCTATCTCGGCTATACCACTACCGCGGCGGCCACGAGCGGACATCCCAACCTGAAGACCGCGATTAGCGAGGTAAACGTGGGCTCGCCATTCTTCATGGACACGGTGCGCAGCGGAGGAGCGGTCTGTTCGTGGCCGCTGTTGTGCTGGACGCTGGCGCAGTCGGTATCCAACCGGGTGGACCACGGGGTGTTCCGGGGCGAGACCATAGATCCTGACAAGGCCGTCAAGGTGCGCCCCATCACCGAGATACCCACCCAGATCATCGGCAAGCGTTCGGGTCCGTGGGATATCTGGGCAAAGCACTATCGATACGACGAGTGTTGGGAGCACTGCAACAATACCGCGCACGCCAAGGACGTGAAGATCCCGATGCTCATCCTTTCGGGATGGCACGACGGCGACGCGTTGGGAGTGCAGGAGACCTGGAGGTTCCTGACGGCCAACGATACGCCGGGCCGCAGGATCATAATCGGCCCTTGGCCCCATGCGCTAAACGCTTTCCGCGATTGCATGGACATGGAGTACGGAGACAACGCCATAGACTATGACTTTGACACGAGGACCATACGCTGGTTTGACCGCTACCTGAAGGGTATCGCCAACGGGGAGGACCAGAAGCCGCGGGCGACGTACTACGTGGGCGGCTACGGGGAGAACCGTTGGCACTACTCGGATGACTGGAGTCCGGTGGAGTCCACTCTCACGGCCCTTTACTTCCACAGCAACGGCAGGGCGAACTCGATGCACGGGGACGGACGCCTCCTGACTGCCCCCGCGCCTGATGGCGGATTCGACTCGTACGTGTACGACCCCGAGAACTCCCCCCGCGGCCACGGCGAGTTTGAGCCTACCGTGTTAAACGAGCTCCAGTCCCGGCAGGACCGCCTGGTATATGATAGCCCGGTGCTTGCCGAACCGGTGGCGGTCGCGGGCAACATTTCCGTCGAGTTCTACGCGTCTTCAAGCGCCGTCGACACCGATTTCTTCGTGGCCGTTTCGGATGTCGACGAAAAGGGAGTCGCCAGGTCGATTTCCCAAAACGGAATTCGGGCCGAATTTAGAAACTGGCCGGACGAGCCGTCTTCGCTGCTTACTCCAGGCAAGATAGAGAAGTATCACATCTACCTGCACTTTGCCGGTCACGTGTTTCCGCCCGGGCACAAAATCAGGGTAGACTTGTGCTCGGCGGACTACATTACATTTTTCCCGAACACGAACACGGGCATCGATCCATATACGGATCCCAAGCCGATCATAGCCACCCAAAAGATCTACCACGGGAAGGACTATCCTTCTTGCGTCCGGTTACCCATACTGTACGGAAAGTTGTAGACGTAACGGAAAGTTGTAGATGTACAACAGCGAGGGCCGATACCCGGCCCTCTCTTTTTTTCTTGCCTCCACATCTGGTACTATACTGAGGATTGACTCTGAGCATGTGACCTAACGGCTACATAGGCAAATACCATGTCTAGAAGTGAGCCCTTAAGGAGGACCAGATCGTGAAGGTTAGCGTCGAGAAGAAGGAAGGCTCCATAGTCTCGCTGGAAGTTGAAGCACCCTCGGAAGTGACTGACGAAGCCCTAAATAAAGCGTACAAGAGCATGGTTAAGCGTGTTACGGTGCCCGGGTTTCGGAAAGGCAAGGCTCCCAGGCATCTTTTGGAGCGCTATGTGGGCAAGGAAGCGTTGGCCGAAGAGGCCATCAGAGAAACCCTGCCCGGTCTATACGACCAAGCTGTTGAGGAAGCCAAGATTGAACCGGTGGACGACCCCGAATTTGATGACGTCCATTTTGAGAAGGGCGAGCCTATCAAGTTCAAAGCACAGGTCTATGTGAGGCCCGAGGTTGAGCTCGGCGATTACCAGAGCATCAGCATTCCCTTTGAGACGCCCACCATGACCGACGAGGACGTCGACCGCCAATTCGAGTTGTTGAGAGGGCGAATGGCTGACCTAAGGCCGTTGCCTGACGAGACTGAACTGGCCAAGGGGCACTACGTCACCTGCCATGTAGCGGGCATCGAAGGGGCGGACACCAAGGCCGAATTGGACCAAGACCTGACTTACATCGAGGTAGGGCAGGAGATCCCCATGGTGCCCGGTCTTGACGACGCCTTGGTAGGGATGAAAAAGGGCGAGACCAAAGAGTTCGTCGGTGTGTACAAGGTTAGGGCGGAAAAGGAAGAGGCCGCTCCCAAGGGCGACGAAAGTGACGAGGCCGAAAAGTCTGAGACCGCCCAAGAAGATGCGGGCGGCATGTCAGCCAGGTTCTCTGTGACAGTCAAGGAAATCTACGAGAAACACGTCCCCGATGATGAAGAAGTCTTGAAGAACATGAACAAGGCCACCTTGGAAGAGGCCAAGAAGGACATCCGCGAGCGGGTCATGGCCATGAGATTAGACATGGCTCGCAAGCAGTATACTGATAAGGTTGAAGACGCTCTGATCGAGAAGGCTACCATGGATATCCCCAGGCCCATGATATTGAAGAAAGCTGAGGATATCTTGCACCGCTTCGCCGACAGGCTTAGGGAGGCCGGTACCGACCTGGATCACTACCTTGCTTCGTCGGGACGCTCGGTTGACGATCTTCGCAAAGAAGTCGAGGAGCAGGCCAAGGTCGAAGTGCGTCGCGATCTGGCGCTGGATGCCTTAGCGGAAAAAGAACAGATTCAGGTACCTAAGGAAACCGTCGATAGAGTAGTGGAGGCCCTCGCGATTGAAGCCGGCAGGGAAGTAGGAGCCATTAGGACGACGCTCCAACTTCGCGGCGCCATGAAGAGCATTGAGCGAGACCTGGCGAGGGTCGAGGTAGTCCGCAAACTTGCGGTGGAAGCCGCTTTGAGGGCCGGCACGCCCCTTCCGGCAGAAGAAGTTAAGAAGGCAGAAGAAGTGGTCGAGGAGAGCCCGACTGCCGAAGAGCCCGCGAAGGCTGAGGAGCCGCGGCGCCCGAAGGACGCTGGGGCCGAAGAGCCCGCGAGAGGGCGAAGCGCCCAAGCGGTAAGCCTCGTGGCGGGTATTGCAGATGGTATAATGTGAGTGGGAGTGAGTCTCCCTAATACCCTTATAGAAGCGGAGGTTCAGACATGAGTTATCTTGTTCCGATGGTTGTGGAGCAGACTGGGAGAGGGGAACGTGCCTACGACATATATTCCCGGCTCTTGAAGGACCGGATAGTGTTTGTCGGAGCCCCCATAGACGACCAGATGGCTAATTTGGTTATCGCCCAGCTTTTGTTTCTGCAAGCGGAGGACCCTGATAAAGAGGTATCCATTTACGTGAATTCTCCCGGTGGGTCCGTGTCAGCCGGGTTAGCGATTTACGACACCATGCAGCATATTAAGCCACCCGTCTCGACCATCTGCGTCGGGCTGGCGGCCAGCATGGCTGCGGTAATCTTAGCGGGGAGGCACCCAAGGGCAGAAGGTATTGCCTGCCCAACGCCAAGACCCTCATCCATCAGCCTCTTGGCGGAGCGCAAGGCCAGGCCACTGAGATCGAGATTGCCGCCAGGGAAATCCTGCGCACCAAAGAACTGCTCAACAAGATACTGGCCAAACACACAGGGCAACCCCTGGAGAGGATCGCGAGGGATACGGAGCGCGACTTCTGGATGGGCCCTGAGGAGTCCAAATCTTACGGACTCGTCGACGATATCCTTGTTCCGGGGCCTAAAGCGCTGAAATAGCCGAGGTGAAAGGATGTTCAAATTCGAGGAACAAAAGGGACTAAAGTGCTCATTTTGCGGCAAGTACCAGGACCAGGTCCGAAGGCTTATCGCTGGTCCCGGTGTCTACATTTGCGATGAGTGCATTGAGCTCTGCAACGAGATAATAGCCGAGGAGCTCGACGAAGAGTCGGAGCAGAACTTGAAGGATGTCCCTAAACCCAAGGACATCAAGGAGTTCCTCGATCAGTATGTCGTCGGTCAAGAACGCGCTAAGAAGACCCTATCGGTGGCGGTGTACAACCACTACAAGAGGGTTGGACGCAAGGCCAAGAAGGACGATGTGGAGATTCAGAAGGCCAACATCGTGATGCTTGGGCCTACGGGCAGCGGGAAGACCTACTTGGCCCAATCGCTGGCCAAGTTCCTAAACGTGCCGTTTGCCATCGCCGATGCCACTACGCTGACCGAGGCCGGCTACGTCGGCGAGGATGTCGAGAACATCCTTCTCCGGCTGGTTCAAGCCGCCGACTACGACATCGAGAAGGCCGAACGCGGTATAGTCTACATCGACGAAATCGACAAGATCGCCCGGAAGTCCGAGAATCCCTCGATTACCAGGGACGTCTCAGGTGAAGGTGTTCAGCAGGCTCTCCTCAAGATCCTCGAGGGCACGATCGCCAATGTGCCTCCTCTTGGAGGGCGGAAGCATCCCCATCAGGAGTTCATTCAGGTGGATACCACGAACATCCTGTTTATCTGCGGAGGCGCTTTCGAGGGGATCGAGAAGATCATCCAAAACCGCGTCGGACAGAAAGTGATGGGGTTCCGGTCCGAAGTTCGGTCCAGAGCCGGGAGCAATGTCGGTGAGATACTGGCGCAGATCCTGCCACAGGACCTTCTCAAGTTCGGGATGATCCCCGAGTTTGTGGGGAGAGTCCCGGTAGTGGTCACCCTGGATGCCCTGAGCGAAGACGACCTGGTAAAGATATTGGTCGAACCCAAGAACGCTCTGGTGAAGCAGTACCAGAGAATCTTTGCCCTAGACGGCGTCGCGTTGGAGTTCCAGGAGGATTCAATACGGGCGGTGGCCCGTGAGGCTGTCAAGCGGAACACCGGCGCGCGAGGGCTTAGGTCAGTCCTGGAAGAGAGGATGCTGGAAGTCATGTACGACCTTCCTTCCAGAACCGACGTGACCAAGTGCGTTGTGACCAAGGAAGTTATCGTGAGCGGGTCCGCTCCCGTCCTGGTCACGGCCGAACGGAAGCCGCAAAGGAAGAAGGAAGAGACGGCTTAGTTCGCGCGCCAGGACACCGGTTAGTCTAGTTTCGAGTCTGTGCCCTCCTTGCCAAGTCGCGGCAGTGCGACAGAACGGCAAGGAGGGCTTCTGTTTCTTCTCATTGGCCCCGAGAAAACGTCCGCGGAGTCTGCGGATCAGGTAAATAATCCCCCCTCAAAACGTCAACCCTAAGCGTGTAGACGACTACACGCGCACAGGCAAGGGTGAAGCACACTTTGTTCGACTCATCCATACTGATCTACATTCAGCTCTTTCTCGCTATCGTCATGGGGATGTACTTTTGGAACTTGCTCAGGACTCAGGAAAGCCAGAAACTGGCCGTCACCAAAGAGTCTAGGAAGGAAATGGAGAAACTCAAGGCGATGCGGGATGTCCGGCTGACGGAGCCTCTGTCCGAGAGAACGAGGCCGTCCCGGCTCGAAGAGGTTATCGGGCAGGAAGACGGCATCAAGGCGCTTAAGGCAGGTCTCTGCGGTCCCAACCCTCAGCACGTGCTCGTCTACGGCCCGCCGGGGGTCGGAAAGACCGCCGCGGCGCGCCTGGTTCTGGAGGAGGCCAAGAAAAACCCGGGATCGCCGTTTAAGGAGCATTCCCAGTTCATCGAGATGGACTCCACAACCGCCAGATTCGATGAGAGAGGCATTGCCGACCCGCTGATCGGGTCCGTCCACGACCCCATCTACCAAGGGGCCGGCGCGATGGGCGTAGCGGGCATTCCCCAACCCAAGGCGGGAGCTGTGACAAAGGCCCACGGGGGGATCCTTTTCCTAGACGAAATAGGGGAACTCCACCCGGTTCAGATGAACAAGCTCTTGAAGGTCTTAGAGGACAGGAAAGTCCTCTTGGAGAGCGCTTACTACTCCAAGGAGGATACCAACATACCGGCGCACATCCACGATATCTTCAACAACGGGTATCCTGCGGACTTTCGCCTGGTAGGGGCGACGACCAAGTCTCCCCAGGACATCCCGCCGGCTCTAAGGTCCCGGTGCCTCGAAGTGTTTTTCCGCACTCTGACGCGGGACGAGATCGGAATCATCGCGCGAAACGCCGCCAGGCGCGCAGGTGCGCCCATCGATGACGACGCTATCGAACTCATCCAGAAGTACGCCGATAACGGGCGGGACGCCGTCAACCTGGTCCAACTGGGGGCCGGGCTGATACTTGTGGATGGGAAGAGCTCCATCTCGCGGGAAGACGTCGAGTGGATAGTATCTCAAGGACATCACTCGCCGAGGGCTTTCGTCAGTCCCAGCGACGTGCCGGTGGTCGGAGCGGCCTTAGGTCTAGCCGTGTTTGGCCCAGGCACAGCGTGCGTCATCGACGTGGAGACGGAAGTCCTTGAAGCGGCCGGCGGCAGGCGGGGAGAGATCATCATTACCGGGATCATCGAAGAAGAGGAAATGGGAAAATGGAACCATATCCTAAGAAGAAAAAGCATGGTAATGTCCTCGGTAGAGAACGTTCGCACGGCTCTGTCGACCCAGATGGACCTAAGGCCCTACGCTTACGATATCCACGTGAACTTTCCGGGCGGGACTCCCGTGGATGGGCCGTCCGCAGGGCTCGCCATAGCCGTCAGCATGTACTCGGCCATGACCAAGAAGCCCGTTCCGCCGCGCGTGGCTTTCACCGGCGAGATATCTCTACACGGTGAGATAAGGCCGGTGGGAGGCGTCGATCAGAAGCTGAACGCAGCCGAGGAGTGCCGTCTGCAAAGGGTGTTCGTCCCCCAAGGCAACTGGCAAGACCGTTACAGGGAACGGCAGGTAAGTAGTACCCGCGACTCATCTAAATGAGGTGATCCGCGATTTATCGGACGGGATCTAGCCTCAGATTATAGGCCACTTTTCTCATCGCGAGCGCTTCCAGCGGCCGGCCTACTGAGCCAAATACCTCTTACGCAGGACATTTAGTGGGACAAGCCCATCGATTGCCAAAGCGGGCCGGCAGGACTTAATAGACGCGTAATAGAATTACTGCTCTGCGTTCTTCTCTGCCATGTCACTTCCGATTTATCGCCTAATATGATATAGGCAGGACCTTGAGAGGAGAATGCAGGAGGTGCGTTTGTTGAGTTCATCGAAGACAGAGAAAAGTCCTACCCGCTGTTGCCCCCTCCGGAATCAGCTGGTGTTCCCGGGTACCACCCAGACTTTGGAGGTGGGCCGAGCAAGATCCGTCAAGGCTGTCGAAATGGCGCAGGCCGGTTCGATGCGTATAGTGTTGTGTCCTCAGAAGGATAACGACATCGTCGATCCAGCGCCCGCTGAAATATCGCCCTTAGGTACCCTAGGCGTCATCAAAGAAGCGGCCAAGACGTCCGCAGGACACCTGCGTATAGTCGTCGAGGGTGTAGCACGAGTGAGAGTGCTATCCTACGCGGTCAAGGAGCCGACCTACGCGGTTTTGGTCGAGGAACTGGCCGAAGAGATCGTGGACCTTTCCGATATGGACAGGATCGCCAAGCCCTTGATGGAGCAGTACGAAGAGTACGTTCGCGCCACCAAGAAGGTGCCCGCCGAAACCCTAATCACCATTGCCACGTTGAGCGATCCCGGCCAGCTGTGCGATTTCATCGCCAGCCATGTACCTTTGTCCCAGGCCGACAAGATGCAGATCCTGGAGACCCTTCCGGTAAAGGAAAGGATAGACAAGTTGGTCATCCTCCTTTCCAAGGAAATCGAGATGGTCGGTTTGGAAAAGAGGATCAACCGGCGGGTCAGAGAGCAGATCGAGCGCAGCCAAAAAGAATACTGGTTGCGTGAACAGATGAAGGCCATCCAGAAGGAACTCGGGGACCGCGATGACGTCGTGAGCGAAGCCGACGAGTTCCGCAAGAAGGTCGACAAGGCGGGGCTCTCCGGCGACGCCAAAGAGCGAGCCTTAAGGGAAATCGACAGGCTTGAGAAGATGCCGCAGGCGTCGGCTGAAGCGGTCGTAGTCCGGACCTACCTTGAATGGATGGTGTCCTTGCCTTGGGCAACCTTGACCGAAGACAGGTTGGACATTCTTCAAGCCCAAAGGATACTGGATGAAGACCACTATGGCCTGACCGAGGTCAAGGAAAGGATACTGGAGTACCTCGCCATCAGGAAACTGGTGGAGAGGCCCAAAGGGCCGATCCTTTGCCTGGTGGGACCTCCCGGAGTCGGAAAGACCTCCTTGGCCAAGTCAATAGCCAGAGCGCTTGGGAGGAAGTTCGTCAGGATATCCCTAGGCGGCGTCAGAGATGAAGCGGAAGTCCGCGGTCATCGACGCACCTATATAGGGGCATTGCCCGGACGTATCATCCAGGGGATACGGACTTCCGGCTCGCGGAACCCGGTGTTCCTGATGGATGAAATCGACAAGTTGGCGTCGGACTTCAGAGGCGATCCCGCGGCTGCTTTGCTGGAAGTGCTGGACCCGGAGCAGAACCACACGTTCTCGGACCACTATCTCGAGGTGCCTTTCGATCTCTCAAGAGTCATGTTCGTGACCACCGCGAACTCGACCCACACTATCCCGAGGCCACTTTTGGACAGGATGGAACTCATCACGATCCCCGGCTATACCGAGGAAGAGAAGATGCAGATAGGGTCGCAGTTCTTGGTCCCGAAGGAGCTTAAGGAGCACGGTCTCAAGGCGTCTGACCTTGTGGTCGGCAAAGACGCCCTGAGAGCCATCGTGAGGGATTACACGCGCGAGGCCGGTGTCCGTAACCTGGAGAGGCAAATCGCCACGGTTTGCAGGAAGACCGCAAAGGACGTGGTCTCCGGCAAGAGGAAGAGAGTGCGGCTTACCCCGAAGAACCTTAGCAAGTACTTGGGAGTGCCCAGGTTCCACTATGGGCAAGCGGAAAAGGAAAACCAGGTGGGAGTAGCGACTGCGCTGGCGGTCACCGATGTCGGCGGCGATGTGATGTCGGTGGAGGTAAGCGTGGTCAAGGGGAAGGGTAGTCTCACCCTAACCGGGCAGCTCGGAGAAGTTATGAAGGAGTCGGCTCAGGCGGGGCTCAGCTACCTTAGGTCCAGAGCCTTTGAACTGGGCTTGCCCGAGACCTTCTACGAGACCACGGACATCCACGTCCACATCCTGAGGGGGCCATCCCGAAAGATGGTCCGTCAGCGGGGATCACCATGACGTGTGCCGTAGCCTCAGCGCTCACCAATCGCCCTGTAAGGCACGACATCGCCATGACCGGCGAGGTCACCCTTAGGGGAAGAGTGCTTCCCATCGGCGGCGTGAAGGAGAAAGTCCTGGCTGCTCACCGTTCTGGGATAACAAACATAGTCCTTCCGACCGAGAACCGGAAAGACCTTGAGGACGTTCCCCAGAACATCAGGGAAGAGCTCACAGTGATCTTTGTGGACCATATGGATGAGGTTTTGGCCACCGCGTTGGTGAAGGAAGCCAAGGAGGACATGGTTCCCATCGCTTGTGTCGGCGAGGCCAAGGATCAGGTGGTGTCCGTCACCGAAGTTCACTCTTAAAATAGCCGATAAACTGGGGCTTTAGGCCCCTCCAAATGCCATCCCGGCGTCGTTCATTCTTGTTGACTGGCATAGTTGGGCGTGCAATAATCACTTCCAGTTGATTACTCAGAAGTTGATGCCCAAAGTTTCATGCCCAAAGGAGGAACTTACCGGGATGGCCGTGGTTGGGGTCATGTTTAACCTAAAGGGAGACCCCCCTGAGGAGGGCGAACCTCCAGACCTGGGGGCTGAGCTGGATTCAGAGTCTACGGTACTTGCAGTATCTTCAGCGCTTAAGGCGTATGGCCACGATGTCTGCCTAATCGAGGGAAACGACACCGCGCTAATGGAACTCCGCGCCAGGTCTCTGGACATAGTCTTCAACATGTGCGAAGGCGTCCGGGGCGAATCCAGAGAGAGCCACATCCCTGCCGTTCTAGAGATGCTTGGTATCCCATATACCGGCTCCGGGGTATTGTCGCTGGCTGTGACGCTTGACAAGCCGATGACCAAAAAGGTCTTGGCCTATCACGGCATACCTACAGCGAAGTTCAGGGTGTTCACCTCCGAGAACGACATCGATCTTCAGGGGCTGGAATATCCCGTGTTTGTGAAGCCCTCCCACGAGGGGTCCAGCATGGGGGTGTCGCCCAGTTCCCATTGCAGAGAGCCTCTGGAGCTCTATAGAGAGGCCCGAAGACTCCTGCACCTCTACGGCCAACCCGTCCTGGTCGAGGAGTTTCTGCCAGGGCGAGAGTTCACTGTGGGCATCATCGGAAACAGGAATCCGCAGGTTTTCCCGATCATGGAGATAAACTTCGATCTGATTCCGCAAAGTCACGGGAAGCTGTATTCCCGGCAGTTCAAGACGGACTGGTCTGAAGAAGTCTACTATAGCTGTCCGGCGTCCATGCCCGCCGAGATGGAAGAAGCCGTCAAGGGAGTAGCGCTCCGGACGTACAGGGCGCTCGAATGTCGCGACCTGGCGCGCGTGGACATCAGACTGGACAAGAACGGTGTGCCTAACGTCATGGAGGTAAACCCTCTTCCGGGCCTAACCCCCGGCTTTTCTGATTACCCGAGAATCGCCGAAAAGGCGGGCTGGACCTACGAGGAACTGGTGAACGGTATTCTGGGGTGCGCCCTTAGGCGGTACAACTTGCTGCATCTTTTACCGGCGAGGTTCTGTAGGCAGATAGCGTAATCTCGATGAGCGTTGTTGCGGTGGTTGTGTGTTGTGGCGCGTGGTGGTGACGCGCCGGGTGTGTTCGTGCGCAGTGGAGCGGCGTTCGGTGTTGTAGCGCCTGTGGTCCGGAGTTGTCCGAGTGTATAGTGGCCGCGCTTGTCGCTATGTTGCGTGGATGACCACGTAACCGTGGCGGGAGGCGCGGTTCTTTTTGTTGCCTGCTAGGTGCTTCAAGGATTGGCGATGATTACATCCCCTGCTTAAGAGGGAATCTCTGTCCGTCGTTGAATTTGTAGTACCTGTAGTGATTGTAGTGCCTGTAGTGATTGTAGTGTCTGTAGCGACTGCAGTGCCGAGTGACTGTAGGTCTGCGTTTATCCCTGCTATGGGGGACTTTCTTTCTGAGAAAGAGGCGCGTATGTGTGGCATGTGTAGCGGAAACTAGGCAGACTGTGATCCGGGGTTCCCGGGTCAATTTGCGTCCGGTCAGGGAGAGCGATATACAAATGCTCTTACGGTGGGACTCCGACGCGGAAATCGTGCAGTGGGCCGGCAAGAGTTCAAAACCGAGGAAAAGCCAGAACTGGTATCTATCAGTGCATCACCTGCAGAAACGAAGTTGGATTATCGAGACAGCCGACGGTTGCGCCATCGGCGAAGTGGAAGTGACGAACATCTCCTGGAGGCTACATACGGGGGAAATAAGGATCGTCATCGGAGAGAAATCCATGTGGAACCAGGGACTTGGCCAGGATGCGATTAGGACGTGTATCCAGGGACTATTTGGTTCCACTTCACTTAACGAGGTCTTCCTCAAGGTCGACCGGCGCAACCTTCGCGCTTTGCGCTGCTACCAGAAGGTCGGCTTTAGGATCAGGGAAGGGTAAAACTCAACGGAGATGAGGACAAGCCACCGCTCAATACTACTTATGAGGGTAGCCAGGGAGGACTTCGCGCATAGCGGGGAGAAAGGCGCTTAGGGAAATACGCCTCATGACAGAGGAGGTTACGCCTGGTGAAATCCGAGGACGTACTTAGAAGAGCGGTGGAGATGGAAGAACACGGTCGGGTCACCTACTTGTCTCAAGCCGAGGCTACCACAGATCCCCTGCTGAAGGCATTTTTGCTTGAGATGTCCAACGATGAAAAGCGTCACCGGGACTGGTTCAGTGAGCTTCTCGAAGGGGTGTCGGACGGGGTCGCTAAGACCGCCGGAAGGTATCCCTCCCTCGAGGCTAGGATGATGCGGCACTTCCGCCGAGATGCAGCTAGAGAGACCGCTAGCGCATTCAGCGCCCAGGAAGCCGCGCTGCAAATCGCGATGGACCTGGAAAAAGCCAGCTACGATTTCTACACCGAACTGTGGCGTGACGCCAAATCGGACGCTGACCGCACCTTGTATGACCTGGTGCGGCGTGAGGAGTATGACCATATGGTCGGGATCGAGAACATACTGTATTACCTCACGAGGACCAGCGAATGGCTGGACAGGGAAGAGAGCAAGCGCTGGAACTGGATGTTCTAGCGGGTCTGCGCTCCAACGGGTTTGCGCTCCAATGGGTCTGCGCTCCAAGCCGACCCGTCACGCGGATGCGTGCAGCAAGGAACCTGCGTTCTTGAGCCCGAGCCGGGCTGGGCTTAAGGCGTCTGTCGCCCACGAACTTTATTTGTCCAAAAACGAGAGCATCCGGGGATTGCCCGGATGCTCTTATCCACTCCCAGGAACTTCGGCCGGGAACTTCCGCCAGGAGCTCCGCGCTCGAGCCCGGCGGATCAGCTGCTCGGCTACCCCTAGCATCGGCCACTCAAGGTCCATCGGATCCATTTCGCAGTCGCAAAGTCGCTACGACGACTTCCACAGGCCGTGAAGGTTGCAGTAAGCCCTAGCCTTAAGCCCCTCGGGAGGACATTTGAACGTGGCTTCCGGCGCTTGATCGGAAATGAGGAACTGCCTGTAGACCTCTCCCTTATCGTTCTGTACCTCGATCCACTCGATGTAATGCTTCTCAATCATGGGGTGTGCAACGCTGCCCACGGAGACCTTTACTCCTCCCTCGACGGGTTCAACTACCGGGACGTGCTTCTCTGAGCCTGTATCCTGCACCTTTTCTTGTTGCAGGACCATGGGCTCGCCGCAGCACACGAGTGTGCCTGCGCCGGTGTGCAGGACTGTCACGATGTTGCCGCAGATTTCGCATTTGTAGACCTCGTTCAGGTTCGTCACCTTGGGGGGCCCCCTCTCAAAAGGTTGGTTTCCATTAATGTATCACGGTCCTTCATGTCTTGCGGTGTAAACGACGGCCGCGGCTGCTAGGTGAGCGGTCGCGATTTGGCGGTCCCAGTCCACAGGCTGAGCCGCTGAGGTGTTCGCCACAGAGCAGTTGGGGGGCTATCTGTTCTGTGGCGAGCAGTAACGGGCTTGTTGCTACGTGGGAGACAGGTAGGGGGCTATCTGTTCTGTAGCGGGCAGCAACGGGCTTGTTGCTACGTGGGAGACAGTTAGGGGGCTATCTGTTCTGTGGCGAGCAGCAACGGGCTTGTTGCTCTGTGGGGGACAGGTAGGGGGCTATCTGTTCTGTAGCGGGCAGCAACGTGCTTGTTGCTACGTGGGAGACAGTTAGGGGGCTATCTGTTCTGTGGCGAGCGGCAACGGGCTTGGTGCTCCGTGGGAGACAGTTAGGGGGCTATCTGCTCTGTAGCGGGCAGCAACGGGCTTGTTGCTCTGTGCGGAGCAGATGGGCGGCTAGCTGCTGACGAGGGATACGGAGCAGGTGTTACGAGTCAGGTGTTCGAGGGCATGTCTTCTTGCCTGGATTCCGATTCTCTGCTATCATAATCTCTGCACTCAAGTGGGGGCTTAGCTCAGCGGCGGAGCGCACGGTTCACATCCGTGAGGTCACAGGTTCAAATCCTGTAGCCCCCACCAAGACATGTAGCATCCACCACCGCGATTCAGTTTCCGTGGCGAAATCCTATTCCTTTTGACCTCATTGCCGAGATTACGCGCTATCGAGTGAAGGAAGCGACCGGTAAGGAAGTGAATTGAGAATAGGCCATGAGCCGACGGTAGCGAGGTGTCCGATATGAAAATCACCATCTTGGGGAAGTACTCACCGTTTCCTAGAGTGGGAGGGGCATGCCCCGGATACTGGGTCGAGTCTGGCGGTACCGGGATTCTGCTGGACTGCGGGCCCGGCACGCTGGCGAAATTTCAAGAGCACGTTGGCCCGCTCTCCAAAGTCGATGTGGTGATTCTTTCGCATCTGCACTTTGACCACATGGGGGACGCGATGGTGCTAAGATACGCAGCCGCGGCGATCCCCGTGATTCGCGCCTTCCGTCAAAGGTGACCGTGTACGCGCCCCATGAGCCAGAGCAGGAATTTGCCTATCTCAACTACAAGGACGCGATGGCCGCCATACCCGTGTCGGTGGGTGACTCCATATCTATAGGCGGAGTGAAAGTTACCTTTTTCCGGGGAAACCATCCTCTAGTCTCCCATGCGATGCGCATTGAGGATGGGGACGGCGTCTTTGCGTACTCGGGAGATTCGACCCCATGCCAGGGGCTGGTCGATGCAGCCTCCGGGGCAGATCTGTTCCTTTGCGAGGCGTCTGGAGTTGAGGGTGAGAAAGCCCTCATACAAGCGGCTCACTGCACCGCAAAGCAGGCAGGAACGGTTGCGAAAGAAGCGGGCGCTAAGCGTTTGCTCCTTACCCATCTGTGGCCATTCGCCGACGAGGCTCAACTCAGAAACGAGTGCGCGGAAGTGTTCCCTGAAGTCGAGGTCGCCCGCGAAGGAGCTTCGTATCGGACCGACAGGTAACCCGGACCGGTAACCTGACTAGTCCACAATAGTTGCTGGGCTCCGGACAAACGCTTTCTGGATGCACGAGATAATGCCTCGAATGGTGCTCCCCACGGTAGCTCAAGGGTATCGTTTCCACATCTCTTTTCCCATCACTAGCAGGACTTTTCGTGTCACGCATTTAATTGATACCGCATAGGAATGGGAGAAGGAGATGCTTCGCGTTGCCTTGGCCAGCCCACCACAGGGTCCTCTTTGCGTTTTCCCTTTTTGCGCTCTTCTGCCTAGTAGCGGTACTGCGGCTATCGCCCGTATGGGTGTTGGACGCCACTGACAGAGCGAACGGGCTTGAAGCAAACGAGGGGGCCCACCAAGGCGATGGAGGGGCCAACGGAGGACCGGGCGGACTTGGCGAGCACGGCAACCTGGGTGGGTCGAACGCGCCGGGTCAGTTGGGCAAGAACGGCCCTGACGGTGATACGAAGAGCGGTTTCAGCGAGGGCGAGCTAGGAGAAGGAGTCGACCCTCTCAAGGTCATCGAGGCGGCTACCGCCGAGATTCAATGGCTTCTGAGCTGCCAACTCCCCAACGGGGCCATAGCCCAGACACCGGCGGGCGTCTTGGTGATCCCGTACTTCGCCAATTTGGCAGCCAGACAGCTGGCCCACGTGGAGCCTGAAAGGTGCGTCGGCTACATGGACTGGTACATCGCCAACTTGAACCTGCCGGATCGCTGGGGGCTCTCAGGGACAGTCTACGATTTCAGCCTTCAGGGAGGCGAACTGCGGTCTACCCGAAAGTACGACTCCGCCGATAGCTACGCGTCCACGTTTCTTTCCCTGGTCGCCCACTACTACGAGGTCACGGGAGACGCGGAGTACGTAAGAAACAACAAAGCCGCCATCGATACGGTAGCAGGTGTTATCGACGCCCTTCAGGACGAGGACGGTCTGGTACGAGTAGCTCCCAACAGCGGGACCAAGTATCTCATGGATAACGCGGAGAACTACAAGGGGCTCATCGATTGGGCGAATACCGTTGAATCCCTGGGATACGCGGATGAAGCCGAACGGTACAGGTCGCAGGCAGACAAGATCAAGGAAGGCATAGAAACCATCCTCAAACGCCCCGAAGGCGACGATTACGCCTGGTCCTACAATTGGCTCGGGAGACGGTACCCAAGGCGCGGCAAGTGGTATCCGGACGCCGTAAGCCAGGTCTTTTTGATCTCCTCGGGGATAATCCCGCCCGATGATGCCAGGGCAAGCGCTATCTGGGACAAGTTCAACGCTGACTTCCCCAAGTGGGACCAAGGGGAGACCGACGACCGTTTTCCATGGGCTGAGATGGCTGTCGCCTCAGTCATGATGGGCGACTTTGGCAGGGCAAACCGGTTCCTCGAGTGGGTTGCCGAGGAGTTCTCGGAAAGGCAGTATCCATGGCACGTGCTGGAGTCGTCCAACCGCGTGAAGGTGGAGAGCATGCTCGTAGACCTGCTGGGCACCGCCGGCGGTGAGTAGAGAACGCCTAGCCACGTGTCTAGATCAGGGGTTAGTCATGCGCCTCACTGCGTCTCAGGATCCGTTTCGTCTCGCGCGGCACGGGTCAGGGCAGTCGCTATAGGTAACAAGGCCAGGAGCGTCATGGCTGCTGCCAAAGCCATCCCCCACCTAAGGCCGAGATGATCGCCCGCCAAACCTATTAGAGGGAAGACCACCATCATCCATATGCTGAAAAGCATTCCCGATGACGAGAGCACCGTCGCCCGGTTGTGCGACCCTGTGCGCGCGTTTACTGCCTCCGACATGAGAGGATAGGCCGTTTCCATCACGACGGTGAGCCCCAAGTACAGGGCTATCAGCAAGGCTCTCCAGCCCCAGTTCAAATGCGCCGGGACAGTGGCGAGGATTCCGACCACAAACGGCACCGTCATTCCGCCCGTAACCACGGAGGGGATTTGCCCGAACCGCTTTCCGATCTTGTGAGCATACCTCGTGGGGACGACCGCCAGAAGGTTCCCGACGGTGCCCGCGATCCCAACCAACCCCAGCGGGACCAGCGACTCCTCAAGCAGGGACTGGCCGTACATGTTAACAGATGTGCCTAGAGCGCTTGCCACGCCCCAGAAAATGAGGAGGCCCCTCAAGGCGGGAGCCCTCAACGTGAGGATCAGGTCTTTGACGTCCTTTGAGAGCGCGCCGACGAACCCGGCCGGGCGTTTCATCTCTCTGCGCGCCGTGAGGTCTTCGGACAAAGCCAGCGACGAGACCGTCGCGATGATGTCTACCGAGATGCTGAGCACGTACAGGGTCCTAAGGGGGTACCTTGTGGCCAGGAGAGACGCCCCGACTCCGGCGACGGAAGTGCCGATCAGGTAGACCGAGTTCATGTCCCCGAAGACTTTGCCGAACTCTCCCCGACGCTCCTTGGGAAGGGAATCGTACAAGAGGGCCTCAAACGCGCCCGAATGGCATGTGTAGGAGATGGCGTTTAGGGCGAAGGCAGCCGCTATCCAGGTAAGGTCTTTTGCGGTAAGGATGATGAGAGATGATATCGCGCACAGGAATCGCCCTACCGCCAGGCTGACCTGCGCCCCCACCGGTCTGCTATGAGTCCCGTGGGCATCTCGCATGCGAGGGAAGAGATATGGAAGACGGTCTCCAAGAGGCCGATGGCTGCGTAGGAGAGGCCTTTTGAGCGCAAAAAAACAACCCAGAACACTTCCGTGAAGCGCAGGGAAAACAGTGCCATGTATATTCGAGGTCCGGTCAGTCTCGCATGTCTTTGTTCTTACACCTTGGCTCATTGTATCACTGGGTCGGGCTAGAGAGCAGCCAACTCCTTATACAAGCTCGGGAGCCTGTCCCTATAGACGTCGGTTCCCAAGGTCACCTGCTTGATGCGGCTTACAGCGGCCGAAGCCTGCGCCAAAACACCTTGTTTGCCGCCGGGGAAGGTTTCAGCCAGGACGCGTCCGTCGGGAGATGCGATTAGGGCTGTTCCTCTCATCCCGGATGATGAGCAGTTAGCGAAAGCAACGTAAACCCGGTTTTCCATGGCCCGGGTAACCGCTATGGACCTTTCCGCACCTGTCCCCAAGTCGCCTAGCCAGGCAATCACATCTGCACCCTGCAGGAAAAGAGACCTGGCCACCTCCGGCACAAACCCTTCCTTGCCCCTCATGAATCCGACTCGGAGTCCCCTAAGCTCCAGGAGGTCTGATGACAGGTTGAAGGCGCGTTCGCCGAAGTCCAGCGGTCCCAGAACCAGCGTGGACCGGTTGGACCTGCCCGCGGTCAGCGCGATATGGGAGTTCTGCCGTCGGGCGATGGGGGCGAAGGTGTCCCTAATCAGGCCGAGGGAGTCCCGCACTGTGGTGCACGGGGACTCGGGCAGGACAACCAAGGATGCCCCCTGCTCACACAAGCGTTCGGCCACAAACGACGCGCTCTCAAGGTAGTCTTTGAGGGAGATATCCCGGTCGACTTGGACGACGCCCACAGAGCTGTCTCTTTGCCGGGGATGACCGGTTCTCGAAGGACCCTCGCCAGGGGCACATCCTCGTTTGGCCTGTCCAACAACGAGAAACTCTCATGGAAGAGCTCTTTGCGCACGGACAAGGCTTGCGCACGTCGTCCGGGTCGGATCTCCGCGTCAACGAGCACGATCTCCTGACGGTCCGGCGAGCCTTTCACCAAGACCTGACCGTCGGGAGAGACCCCGATGCTCTGTCCGCAGTAGACCACGGTGTCCGCCTCGCGCCCCACCTTGTTGGCGCAGAAGAACCAGACCCCGTTCTCGGAGGCGCGGGCTGGTATCATGTGGTCCACCTGGGGGTTATGTAGGGAGGCCGTATCCCTTCCTGAGCTGACCCAATTAGTCGTGTCGATGATGATGTCGGCGCCCTTCAAGGCGAGCACGCGGCTTATTTCGGGGAGCCTCCCATCTGCGCAGACTATCATCCCGATGTTCCCTATGTCCGTCCGGAACACGGAGTAATCGTAGCCGGGAGCGAACCACTGCCTGTCAAAGTGCCAGAGGAAGGTCTTTCTCGCCGTCCCTACGACGGACCCGTCTCTGCCGATTAGAAACGCTGAGTTGTAGATCTTGTCTCCGTCTGCCTCGGCGAGGCCAACCGAAAGATACACGCCGTGTCTCTTGGCGGCGGACCTAAACCTTTGAAGCGCGTCTTGCCAGCCCTGGACGCTTTTTCGAGGATCTCCCCGGAGTCCCAAGTAGTATCCCGGATAGCTGCACTCCGGAAGAACGATGAGGTCAGGCTTTGACCGGGCAGATTGCTCGATTAGCGCCAGGGTATCCAGAAGACCTTCTTGGGAGTTGTCCACGTCGTAGGCCTTATGCTGTACCAGGGCCACCTTGAGCCTCATGGGCGGGTCATCCTTTCATGAAGAACGCTGTAGCAGGTAGACTCCGAGGATGGTGAGCGCTACTCCCAATCCTTTCCCCCAAGTCATCCTGCTCCCTAATAGTACAACAGATAAGAGGACTGCGATCAGCGGATACGATGCCGTTATCGGCACGACATTGGCTACGTCGCCGAGTTTTAGCGCCTGAAAGAGCGCGAAGTGGGCGATGACCGACGCGACGCCTCCTTCGAATAGCAGTAACATGTAGGTCTTGCCGTCGAGCCTAGATAGCCTACCGGCCATGTCGCCCCTCAAAGTCGCCCAGACAATAAGGACGACGAGCACCGCTGTGCTTCTGATGAGGAGGGCCGTAAGAGGATCGGGCTTCTCTAGCCCCAGCTTGGCGAAGATCGGTCCCAGACCCCAGAACACCGCTGCAGCCAGCGCCCAGTACAACCACGACATGAGACCACGCTCCCTTGGTAACGCCTTGGCTCCCGTAAAGTATATCCGCGCGAAGGCCCGTACTTGTGGGGTTGCGGGAAAGCTCGTTACCCATTGGAAGAAGCGGCGTATTTATGCCAGGATGCGCGTTCTAGGAGGTCTCATCGTCATGAAGAAGGTTGGGGTTGGCAAGTTTACGCTCGGGGCTGTCCTCATAATCCTAGGGATAGCCTTTACGCTCGAAACTACCGGGGTTGGGATTGAATCGAGAGCGGTTGACATCGTCCTAAGGTATTGGCCCGTCGTCCTGATTGGGTTGGGAGTGGAGTTCCTCTTGGTTGCCCGGGACAGAGAGGTGAGAGCTCGCCTCAGCGTTCCTTCGGTGCTGGCTATAGCGTTTCTGCTGACTATGGCAAGTGCGCTGAACTTTGGCTCCTGGTTGTTTTACGGTTGGGATTGGGGCTGGAACTGGGGATGGGGCGGGCCGCTGTCGGATCCCTATGTCATCACCGTTCCGGTTAACGAAAGCGCCGATTCCCTGGATGCCATAAAACTCACCGGAGTTGGACAGGTGGAGATCACCGGCTCGACCGGGTCCGGTGTGACGGGAAGCATCGAGATATCGGTACGAGCCAGAAGCTACAGCGAGGCACAAGACATCGCCGAGGACCTCAGGGTCGACATCACCAAGTCCGGACGCACTCTCGTGATTGACGGGCCACGACCGTCAGGACTCTTTAGGTCCATTAACATACGTTTGAACACGACTCTATCGGTGCCGGAAGACTGGGATGTGGAGGTGGCCTCCTCCGCCGGCAACACCAACGTGACGGGCATTCGGGGAGAAATCAACGTGCGCAGCTCCGCAGGGACCGTGACCTTGGACGGGCTGGCCCGGGAAGTGGATGTAAGCGTTTCGGCGGGCAACTTGTGGGCCTCTCTTGGACCGGACATGGAGTCCTTCGACGGCAGTGTAAGCGCAGGCAACCTTAACCTCACCGTTCCCAATGGTGTGGGGGCTACCATAGAAGCGTCTAGCAGCGCCGGGAACATCCAGTGTTCTCTGCCGGGCGTAGAGGTGACGAAGAGCGCGGCGTCATCTAGGGCTTCAGGCACTATCGGTTCCGGCGCTTGTCGGGTGGACCTGCGCTCTTCCGCGGGCAACGTCACAATCCGTTAGATCCCGTGGGTGGAAGGGCAGGTCTATACGAATAGTAGGAAGGAGGGGCCGGGCTTGTTTCCGGCCCCTTAGCTTTCCAAGGTATAATATGGGGGACAAGGCTCCCCTTGGATCTGAGCAAGGTTGCGGCAGGCAGGGGTGCGGCGACACGGGTTCACGAAAGGAGACCACAAAGTGGCGGACAAGAAGCACCTGGACGAGTTTCTAGAGTTTCTATCCATACCGAGCATTAGCGCTCTCCCCGCTAACAAGCCTGACGTGATGAGGGCGGCTGTATGGCTCGGCGAGAGGATGAAGAGGGCGGGTATTGATGGGGTCGAGGTCATTCTGACCAAGGGACACCCGGTCGTGTTCGGTCGAAAGGAAGCGCCGGTGCCGGACGCGCCGACGGTCCTTATCTACGGACACTACGATACTCAACCGGCGGATCCGCTGGACGAGTGGACGTCGGAGCCGTTCAAACCCGAGGTTAGGGACGGCAAGATCTACGCCAGAGGCGCGGCGGACGATAAAGGCGGCGTCTTCCCGGCTGTCTTGGCCGCGGAAGAAGTCATCGGCCGGGGCGAACTCACAGTCAACCTGAAGTTCCTCTTCGAAGGGGAAGAGGAAATAGGCAGCCCGAATCTTAAGGACCTCTTGCAGGCCCGCAAGGACGACTTCAAGTCGGACATCGTTATCTCGGTGGACGGCGGCATGTACTCCAGAGAGATACCTTCCTTAACGGTAGGGTGTCGCGGGCTTGCCGCGGTGCAGATTGAAGTCAGCGGGCCACGCACTGACGTCCACTCAGGCCAAGGCGGACTCGTCGCCAACCCGATCCAAGCTTTGGCCCAGATTCTCGCGGGCATGAAGGGGCCCGACGGAAAGATCCTGGTGGAGGACTTCTACGAGGACGTCGCCGCTCCCACTGCCCAGGAAAAAGAAGATATGGCCAAGGTGCCTTTTGATGAAGACGGGGTTAGGAACCAAGCCGGCGTCCCGTCATTGTTCGGAGAGGCGGGCTACTCTCCCGTGGAGAGGGTCTGGGTTAGGCCGACTTTGGACGCCAACGGGATTTGGGGTGGATTCCAGGGCGAAGGGATAAAGACCATCATTCCTTCCAGGGCCTCGTGCAAGATTACGTGCAGGCTCGTGCCACATCAGGAACCCGAAAAGATATGCAAGCTCATCGAAGAGCACGTCAAGCGCAACGTGCCCTCGGGGGTGACCGTGAGCGTCAAGTCGTTCCCGGGTAGCTCACGACCGTACGTCGTGCCGAGCGACCATCCCGTGCTTCCGGTAATGACGAAGGTGCTGAAGGGCTTGTTCGGCAAAGACCCGGTCATGACCAGGTTGGGCGGCACTTTGCCCATCGCCAGGGCGTTCCTGGACATCCTGGACACATACCTGGTGTTCTTCGCTATGTCTAGCCCGGATTCGGGCGCGCACGGACCCAACGAGTTTTTCCGGGTAGAGGAGTTCGATCGTCTGAAGACCGGGCTTCCGATCCTCTGGGCGGAGCTCGGTAAGGCTCTGAAGTAGCCGTGTTGCCGGCTTTGTTCTTGATCCTGAAGGTCCTCGGATGGGCGTTGGCGACCATCGCCGGCGTCACTTTTCTCGCGTTGCTCCTGCCGGTAAAGGCCAGAATAGCGGGCGAGGCGGGATTCACACGGGTTCCATCGGGGACCTTTTGGACGGAGTCGCCGTCTTGGTCTTGGGTTGGCGGGAGGGAGCCGCCTGTTCCGTTTCCGACTCGGTGGTCGGTCTGGGCCGCTCCGGTGCCGACTCCACTTCCGACGCCGTTGTTGTGGACGGCAGGGGGTGGGTCCAGTTCAGTGTCCTGGGCGGCATATTGGCCGTGGACGTCCGTACCGGGGGCCCATCGGAGCTGAGGGTTTTGGGGATCCGGTTGCGTTCATGGAGGCAGGATGGCGGCGGGACTGAGAGTGCCGGGGCCGGCAGGGTCAAGGACATCCGCGGCGACGGCGAGAGAAGCCATCGTCGCGAAGACTCCGGAACGGGCAAGCACGACAAGGGGCGCGCCGGTGACAAGCGGGGTGCCGGCGCTAAGAGGGGCACAGATGCCGAGAGGGATACCGGCGCCGAGAGGGGTACCGTGGCCGAGAGCGGTGCCGATGCCGAGAAAGAACCCAAGTTCCGCCGTGTCCTGACGGGCTTCACCGAGCTTAGGCGCTACTTGGCCCCCACGGTGAGAAAGAGGACTCTGGCTTTTATAAGAGAGGTATGGAGCCTTCTGCACTTTGACCTGGACGTGGACGTTGAGTACGGATTTGACGACCCTGGTTACACAGGTATGTTATATGCGGCTCACTTGTCTGTTGGAAGGATACTCGGTCTCGAGGGCCTCTGCCTCTGGCCCAACTTCACCGCGGAGATGCTGGAGATAAGCGGGAAGCTGGGATTGAGGTTTGTCCCCTTGTCCTTGGTCTGGAGTCTGGCGCGGTTTGCCCTATCCAAGACAATTCGGCCTTTATGGTGGAAGAACAGGCGTATCCGGCTATTTGGTGCGAAAAGAGGGGCCTAGAAGGCATACCTTCGGCGCTCTTGAACGTAAGAAATCACGGAGCCCAATTCCGGACGAGCGTATCCGGCAGAGAAGCAACCGGGGAGGTAAGTAAAGTGGATCATCAACTTTTGTTGGATAGCGTCGGCAAGAAACTGGAGAACTTCCTTTCCACCAAGACGGTCGTCGGAGAACCTATCACTATCGGAGAAGTCACCCTTGTTCCTGTTCAGACCGCTGCTTTTGGGTTCGGTTCGGGCGGTGGAGAGAGTGGCAAGGACGAGGGAGCCGGCGGAGGGGCCGGTGGCGGAGCCAGCCTGCGTCCCATAGCCATAGTCGCGGTTGTCGGTACTGATGTCAGGGTGTTTAGCATGGGCAAGAAGGGCGCCCTTGAGGGCCTGATTGAGTTGATTCCCGATGCTTTGTCAAAGGTGAACTTCGGGAAGTGCAAGGACAAAGAAGACAAATCGGAAGAGGCCAAGTCTGAGGAAGCCGAGTCCTGCTGCTGCGAGGACGAGGAAAGCGAGTAAAGCGACTCATTTTCGACTCAGTTCCGGCATGGTCGTGGTTTAACGTAAGTATCCGAGCACCGCAAGAATCGCAGGTTCAAGAGCCGGGATGGGTGCCAGTGAGGTAGAATAGGTCTGACAGCGGGGAGGTGTCGCCTCCCCTGTTCATTTCCGGAGGTGGCTCTTGCGATGACTAACGCGGTGACCGGCACAAAGACTGACGGGATGACCGATAGGAAGGCCGACATCCAGGCCGACATCCAGGCCGACATCCAGGCCGACATCCAGGCCGACATCCAGGCCGACATCCAGACCGACACCCAGACCGACGCCACAAGCGATGCCATGATCGATGTCACGGTCGATGTGAAGACAGACTCGTCTGACCCAAGACCGGTGGTAGCGATCACCCTCGGAGACCCTGCCGGCATCGGTCCGGAGATTTGCCTCAAGGCCTTGAATCATCCTGAGGTTTATGACGCGTGCAGACCGCTTATAGTGGGGGACGCGGCCTACCTCAACGCGTTGACCCAGTCCGGCGTGAGTTGGGCCTGTAGCGTTCGTCCTGTCAAGACCCCGGCGGAAGGTGTCTACGCGCTTGGCACCGTTGACGTCCTGGACGTTCCGGTCGAAGGTCTGGATAGCCTCAAGATGGGCGAAGTTCAACCGGCTGCGGGAAAAGCGGCGGTAGAGTGGATTAGGCGGGCCGTAGCTTTGGCGCTCGGAGGCGGCGCTGATTCCATATGCACCGCTCCTATCAACAAGGAAGCGGTAGTCGGATCTGGCTATGAAGGGTTTCGCGGTCACACCGAACTCCTCGGCGAACTGACGGGAGTTTCGGACCCGCTCACCATGTTCGTCGTAGACTCTCTCAGGATACTGTTCCTGACCAGGCACGTTTCCCTAGCCAAGGCCGTGGGGATGGTTACATACGAACGCCTGGAGGCCTTCATCCCTCGCTGTGTCCAGGCATTGACGTCATTGGGCATCCCGAACCCGCACATCGCAGTGGCCGGTTTGAATCCGCACTCAAGCGATGGCGGATTGTTCGGTTCCGAGGAGGCCGAGGAGATCGGGCCCGCCGTAGACGATGCGAGACGAAAAGGCTACAACGCGGTAGGGCCGGTCCCCGCCGATTCGGTCTTCCACCAGGCGAAAAACGGCAAGTACGACGCGGTCATATCGCTGTACCATGACCAAGGGCACATCGCGTCAAAGACCTTGGACTTCGAGCGGACCGTAAGCCTGACGCTGGGACTCCCGTTTATCCGGAGCTCTGTGGATCACGGTACCGCTTTCGATATAGCCGGCAAGAATCTGGCCTCGGAGGTCAGCATGGTAGAGGCGATACTGGTCGCGGCCAGGTACTCGGGGTGCAGGGGGACGTAAGTGCGGCATGGCCGTTTGCGGTCTGGTCGCGGCTAGGCATTCGGGGTGCAGGGGGACGTGACCTGAGCGCTAGAGCCCTTCGCTAGATTCTTCTTTCAGCCACTTCATCCGCTTGTATTGCCTGACCGTGAGGGCGAAGCGGATGAACAGGTCTATCGTCATGCCTATCCAGACGCCCCTGATTCCCAGCTTCAGGGGGAAGGCGAGGACGTAGGCCAACGGTAGTCTGATGCCCCAGAGCCCTGTCGCGGCGATGTACATCGGACTGCGAGTATCTCCGCTCCCACGCAGTACGCCGGTCAGCACGCCGGAGAGCTGCTGCGGGATCTGTGCCGTCGCCATCAGCCTGAGATAGATGACGCCCAGCGAGATGACCGCCGCCTCGTCGGTCAGAATGCCCAGGATCCGGTCCGGGATCACGAGCAGGAGCCCCGCCGTGACCACAGTGATCGCCACAGCCAGTTTCGACAACTCGTTGGAGTACCTTCTTGCCAGACGGAACCTGCCGGCCCCGATGGACTGGCCCACTAACGCAGTGGCGGCGATGCTGAACCCCGAAGTCGGCATATAGGACAGGGACTCCGCGTTGAGCCCCAATTGGTGGGCAGCTAGTGCATCTGTTCCGAAGCCCGTGATGAAAAAGGTTAGGATGATGGCCGCGGCTTGCCAGAACATAGACTCGCCGCTGGCCGGAAGGCCGATGCCGAGCATCTCCTTCATCTCGCTCTTGCGGATAACCCAGGGTCCTTTGCGAGTCAAACCGAGGCGCGAGTTCCGAGACGTCGCAAGCGCCATGGAAATAATAGCTCCGGTCCACTGGGCAACGACGGTAGCGATGGCCGAGCCACGAATCCCCAGCTTGGGCATGCCCAAGTTGCCGTATATGAGGCTCCAGTTACCGATCACGTTGACCACGTTAACCAGGACCGCTACCGCCATGGGCGTTCTCGTATCGCCGGTCCCGCGCATGCCGGCTCCTGCCGACATCATTAAGCCCACGGCCGGAAGCCCAATGGACAGGATGCGGAGGTATTCAGTACCTACCCTTAGGACGTCGGGTTCCGGACGGAAGATGCCTAGTATCCATGGAGCGGCAGTCACATAGATGGCCGCGAGAACACATACGGATAGGCTGCCGAAGAGAATTGCTTGAATAGCTGCGGTCTTAGCTTTCTCCCGGTCTCCGGCTCCTATGGACTGAGCTACCAGGACTGTGCCTCCTGTGGACGCCGTCTGAAACGCAGCCCAAGCTACCATTGTCGCCCTGCCGCAGAGACCTACAGCCCCGATAGCGGCGGCAGAGGTGGCCTACCATGGCGGTGTTAACGAAGCCGACCCCCATCTGCAGTAGACTCTCGACGGTAACAGGCCAGACCAGGTCTAGGATGGTCCTGCGGATTTCCTTTTGAGACACTTCAGGCGCTCCACCGGTTGAGCCGCCATCCACCGCATTGGGTGAGGACACAGCACCGGCTACCTCTCCACGGACCGTATCGTTCGCGTCTATGTAAGCCGCACCGGGACCGCGCCCGCGCGCAGACTTGCTGGAATCATGCTCTGACATCGCGATCGAACCCTTTCCGCCGGTTGCCTAGTTGCCCGCTCCTCTATCCATCTGGACCGTAGACACAATACGACCATTCTACTATACCTGATCACCCTGCGAATACATCAACAACTGCAAGGGCGAGGCGCGGCACCAGAAGGAATGGGCGGCACCAATAGGGACAGGCGGCATCAGTAAGGGCGGGCGACAGCAGGAGGAGCGGGCTTCATTAATAATAGCGGACGTGGAACGGGCAGCACCAATAGGGAGGCGCGGCCCCCGGGGGAGGAGGGGGTCGCGCCACAGTTACGTTAACCACTCCAACATATGTTGACATAACAAGTTTCGTTACTTGTCCCGGCGGGATAGGGAATCCGGATGTAGTCAAACAGCGAACGCGACTAGGGGCTGCCAGGATCCCTGCTAGCGATGAGTCGCTGCGCGCCTGAGGTGGCTAGAGGCGGCTATCGCGCCGTCCCATACACGAATGGTTCCTGAGCACTGTGTAGCGAGCAGCAACGCGCTTACTGCTGTGTGGCGAGCAACAACGGCTTACTGTTCCGTGGCGAGCAACAACGCGCTTGCTGCTCTGTGGGAGCAACAACGGAGCCTACTGCTCCGTTCTGTGGGAAGCAGCAACGCGCTTACTGCTGTGTGGCGAGCAACAACGGGCTTACTGTTCCGTGGCGAGCAACAACAGGCTTACTGCTCCGTGGCGAGCAACAACGGGCTTACTGCTCATCTTGCCCACGCATCTGGCCCCTACCGGGATTGTCAGGACGGAGTACATGGTGTAATATGGTTGTGCACAAGAACGTGCACAACTGGACTGGGTAAGGAGCAGTAACGCAACCAGAACCATAGCAGTTGTATCGGTTTTGACATCTTGGGCAACAGCACCGAGTCAATGCGCCGATACCGTAGACCACAGATGAGGACGTGATTAAGTGCAGGGCTCAAACATACAGAACCTAAACGCCCAAACGGGACGAACATACTCACTTCTAGGGGTAGATGGAGCGCTATCTTTGACGCAGTCCCAGAACGCCGACCTCTTTGGCAAGTACGTTAACCCTGGACTCAAGACCTTGCTCTCGATAGTTGGGTTCGACCGCGCGTTCACTCGGGCGCACGGTATCGAAATCTACGACGAGCGAGGCAACCGCTATTACGACTTCCTAGGCGGTTACGGTTCTCTTCCGTTCGGTCACGGACCGAAAGACATTCTTGAAGCAGTGGATAAGGCCAACGGCCGTCCCCAATCTACTGCAGGCGCAGATCCCGGCCCTACAATCAGCTCTAGCTCATGACTTGGCCGAGATCACCCCCGGCGACCTGGAGATTAGTTTCTTCTCCAATAGCGGCACAGAGGCGGTGGAGTCCGCCCTGAAGCTGGCGAGAGGCGCCCAGGGAGACGGAGTGTTTGTCCACTGTGCAGGGGCTTTCCATGGAAAGACACTGGGAGCTCTGTCGGTGGGGGGCAGAGAAGTACAAGAAACCTTTTCAGCCCCTTCTGTCAGGCACCATAGAGATACCTTTCGGCGACGCAGATGCCCTTGAGCAGGCGCTTAAGTCAAACAAAGTCGCCGCGTTCATAGTCGAGCCTATACAGGGCGAGGGCGGCGTCCTAGTTCCGCCCGCAGGCTACCTGCAAAAAGCCCGTGAGTTGACGACCAGGTATGGAGCCCTCCTGATTCTGGACGAGGTTCAGACTGGATTCGCCAGGACGGGGAAGATGTTCGCCTGTGAACACGAGCATGTTGCTCCCGACATCATCTGTCTCGCGAAGGCTTTGGGAGGCGGAGTGATGCCTATAGGCGCCACCGTGGCCACCAAGAAGGTCTGGGAAAAGGCCTACGGTGGGCTGTCCAGAGCAGTCTTGCACACCTCGACTTTCGGAGGGGGCGGTCGAGCGTGTGCCGCCGGACTTGCCTCCATTCAGAAACTGGTTACCGAAGATCTCGCGAACCATGCGGCGGAGATGGGAGACTACCTGCAGAAAGGCCTCAAGACGCTGCAGTCTCGCTTCAAGACTATTGAGGACGTCAGAGGGAAAGGCCTTCTTGTAGGAATCGAGTTCAAGAAGCCGGTAAGTGGGATCTTGGATGCCCTAACCGCGGGAGCCATCAACAAGGTGTCCGAAGAGTACTACGCGGCCCTCGTAGCGGGTCAATTGGTCAAAAAGCACGGCGTAATCACAGCGTACACGTTGAACAATCCCAACGTTATGCGTCTTGAGCCGCCCCTTACCGTGCAGAAGGAGCACCTGGATTACGTCCTAAACGCTCTTGAGGATACTTTTGCCGGGAACAGAGGGTTCTTCAGTCTCGCCGCATCTGCCCTTCGGCGATAAGGAGGATTTTGACCTCCAGAGGGGAAGGTTAAGCCAGTATCAATTCGCTAGGCTGACTTACCAAACCCGAAAGGAGGAAGGCGCCAGATTCCCTGGTTATAGCGTGAACTGGCAGCCGGGGAGAGCGCCAAACGCAAAGTGGCCATATCGCCGTCTGAGTACCTGGGTTTCCGGCCCGGTGATGACAGGAAATTAGCCAACTGGGATGAGATCACCGGCTATTTACGGAAGTTGATGCAGGGGAACAACAGAATACGTTGGTTTGACATGGGCCGCTCCACAGAGGGGAGGCCCTTTTACTATCTGTGCATATCGTCTCCGGACAACCTCCAAGACCTGGAGGAGTACAAGGCCATTCAAGCCAAACTCGCTGACCCTCGCTCATTGACTTCAGCCGAAGCAGAGGAACTGACAGCCAAGGGGAAGACCATCGTCCTCATATCCTGCTCCATCCACGCCACCGAGGTCGGAGCGGCACAGATGTCCATGGAGCTTGCATTTGAACTGGCGACCGGCCAAGATGCCAAGACGTTGGAAATCCTGGACAACGTCATCTTGGTTCTTGTCCCGTCACTGAACCCCGATGGGCTGGACCTGGTCGTTGACTGGTACAAGCGACACCTGGGCACCCAGTACGAGGGCACCCCGCCGCCGTTCCTCTATCAAAAATACGCAGGTCACGACAACAACAGGGACTGGTTCATGCTCAACTTGGTCGAGAACCGGTCGACTGTCCTGAACATCCACAACGTGTGGCACCCTCACATTGTCTTCGACCTACATCAGATGGGCGACCTGGGGTTCAGGCTGTTCGTCCCGCCCTACATGGACCCCTGGGAGCCGAACATCGACTACATACTTCGCCAAGAGACCGCGGAGTTGGGGATGCACATGATGAGCGAGGTCTTGTCTACGGGCAGGACCGGGGTATCTTGCTACAACATGTACGACGCATATGCGCCGTCTAGGGCGTTTCAGCACTACCACGGAGGCGTCAGGATTCTCTCGGAGGCGGCAAGTGTGCGCATCGCTACACCGGTTAGCAGGAAGAAGGAAGAACTGCGTCCGAGCAGGGACGGCGCCGATCCCAAGGAAGCTTCCTGGAATCACCCTGCTCCGTGGCCGGGAGGAGAATGGCGCCTCCGGGATATCGTGGAGTATGACAAGTTGGCGGCTTACGGCTGCTTGAAGCACGCGGCCAAGTTCCGGGAGATGTGGGTCCAGAACTTCTACCGGCTGTCAGTGCGGGCATGCGACAGAAAGGAGCCATACGCTGCCGTGTTTCCCGCCGACCAGGCGGACCCGGTCACGGCCTTCGAGCTACTCAAGGTGCTGTCCATGGGACAGGTCGAGATACATCGGGCGGAGGACGATTTCGAGGTGGATGGAGTCGGCTATCGAAAGGGCTCTCACGTCGTCCTTTTCGCACAGCCCTACGGAGGATACGCCAAGACGCTCCTGGAGCGACAGGATTACCCCGACCTCCGCATGTACCCGGGAGGCCCTCCAAAACTGCCTTATGACGTGACGGGGCACACTCTACCGCTGCTGATGGGCGTCAAGGTACTTTTCGCGACAAAGCCGTTCCAGGCAACGCTCAAGAAACTCGAATCTCCGGAGAGGCCGGAAGGAGGGGTCTTGGCGTCTCCTGTCGCAAGAGCTGGCGGAGTTCGGGCGGACGGAGCATCGCCGATGCAAGAGCCCGGGAGGACCGCAGGCACGACCGCAGGCATGGCTGCGGGGAAGGCGTACTTGGCTTTGTCGCCGGCAGTGAACTCGTCTGCCAAGGTGGTCAACGGGTTGCTTTCGGAGTCCAGAGACGTCCTTCGCGTCACCGAGCCGATTTGGGCAGACGGGAACTTGCTGCCTGCCGGCACTTTCCTTATTCCCGAGGGCGACCGTGACGAAGTCGAATCGCTCTGCCGGGAGACGGGAGTGCAGGTGCGGTTGGTCAGCGGTGTCTCAGCGCCGGCCGTGCGGCTCAGAGCGGGGAGGACCGGCGTCTACAAGAGTTACCGCCCGGTTGCGGACGAAGGCTGGCTCAGGCTGGTCCTTGAGGAGTACGGATTCCCGTACGAATCCATCACCAACCGGAGAATTCGAAACGGCGGGCTAACACGCGACTTCGATACGATCATATTCCCGTCCCAACCCGCATCCTTTATAGCCGAAGGCAATCGTCCGGGAACGCTTCCGCCCGAGTACACGGGCGGCCTCGGACTTTTGGGCAAAGACGCCATCGCACGCTTCTTGGAGGAAGGCGGCACTTGCATCTTCTTGGATGCAGCCGCAGCTTGGGCAGTAGACCAACTGGGGCTGCCCTGCAAGAATGTCTTGGCGGAGAAGAAGTCCCAGGAGTTCTTCGCTCCGGGTTCGATATTGCGAGTGGTGATGGACACGGAGCATCCGCTGGCTTACGGTCTGAACCGGGAGACTCCGGTCCTGTTTGAGAGAGGTCCGGCATGGGAACTGAGCGGCGGAACTGCAGTCGGAAGGTATCCATCGACAGACCCGCTCATGTCGGGCTGGCTCCTCGGAGGCCAGTTCCTAAACGACAAGGCGGCGTTGGCCGAGTTCCGGGTGGGGCAGGGAAGAGCCGTGTTGGTGGGGTTCTATCCTCACTTCCGGGCACAAGCCCGGGGAACCTATAAGGTCGTGTTTAACGGGATCTACATGGCTAATAGCGAGCCGGTTGACGCTGTCTAGATGCGGTGACGGGCACCTGCCGGTCGCGGATAGTCAGGTGGCGCGGCTGACTAAAGATCACACTAGCTTCCTAGCCGCGGCCCCCAAAGCGTGTTCGGTGGTCTTGAAGTGAAGTTTCGCGACATTTGCCAAGGCAGTTGGACCCTTCGCGGCTGCGACTGCCTTGGCCGCTTCCACCACCCCAGACGCAGCTCCCTTGGGAAGGGTCATCCCCAACTCGTCTCCCAGTGCCTTCAGTCTGAACAGGAAGCGGTCTCTCGCCAGGATGGACGCGGCGGCGACAGCAGTGTACTTTTCGGCCCCGGGTTCTTGAAGCAGCCTTACAGAAGCTCCCTTGGCCATAAGTTTTGAGCGGATGTAGTTGGCGTTTCCGAACTGGTCCGATATCGCGTAGAGACAGGTTGCCTTCTCCAAGAGGTTCTCTAGGGCGCGGGCATGGCCCCAAGCCAGGAGACTGTTGAGATTTTGCTTTTCCGCCCTAAACTCCCTGTACAAGGCGTTGTAACGGTTTGGAGGTATCTCGACAATAGAGAAGGCGTCGGGGCACGTTTCCTTGATGCGTTTCGCCAGTTCCATGCAGCGTTGGTCTGTCAGCTCCTTGGAATCACGGACCCCCAGCCGGTTCAACTGCGCTTCAGAGCGCTCGTCCAGGCAGACCGCCGCGATCACCAGCGGGCCGAAGTAGTCACCCTTTCCCGACTCGTCGATACCGACATATGGGTAGCCCGCGGGCCGACTGCAGCGGGGTGCGGTGTTCGGATATGGTGTATGGGAAGGCGTCCGCCGCCCGCCAGAGTTGCAGGCGTCCTCAACCACTGTCACGACTTCTCGAAACAGGCCGTCGTTCTTCCCCTGCAAAACGAGCTTCCCGGACGAGTACTGCCTGACCACAACCGTCTCTTTGCCGTCGGAAATCCTCATTCCGAAGTCACAGTATTGGACCTCTTCCATCGCCACGGATATAGGCGGCGGCAGCGATTCCAGCGCCGCGCGTATTCGGTTTCTGAGTGTCCGGTCCGTCACCGAAATGGTGACGTGAGCATTCTTGCCGGATTCAGGCTTTGAGGTATCGCTCATCCGAGTTCCGTCCAACCAAATGCACCTCAACATGGGTTTGTCTCGCCACATCTTACCATTTTCTGAAACGATTTGGGGAATGGATTTGGCCATATCGACTCAGACCTAAGAGTGACCTCGGGCGTAATCTTACCATGCAATGATAAAATGCGCGGGCTACGCAGGACATTAGGAAGGGAGGCGGCGCGATGCGGTCACAAGCCAAGAGACTGCTGATCCTGGTACTGCTCGGCGTCGCGGTCTTCGCGTCCGGGACAACCCGAGCGTTCGCGGCGAGCTATCCCAAGCCTGTTGGCAACGTCAACGATTTTGTCGGCGTCTTGTCTACGAACGATGAAGCCAATCTGAATGCCCTGGTAGGCGCCGTTCTAGAGCAAACCGGAGTGACTTTCGCGATAGCCATCGTGGATAACACAGGCGGCGAGTCTCTGGAGTATTACGCCGCCAACCTATATGAGGAATGGGGAATCGGCGCTAAGGGGCAAGATGAGGGGTTGCTGATCCTCCTGGTGATGGATGACCGGGATCTCAAGGCCGAGGTCGGATACGGTTTGGAGCCAATCATCACTGACAGACGAGCCGGGGAGTGCCTCGACCTAATGACTCCCTATTTCAAGGACGGCGAGTTCGGGAAAGGTCTTTATGCGGGGCTTATGCGTGCCGCCGAATACGTGGCCAAGGATAAGGGCGTCGTGTTGGACGTAACGGCAGTCAGTGAGGACTATCGAGATGTGTACGCCGGACGTCGGAATCCCGTGAGCATCGGGTGGTTAGGCCTTCTTTTGGGAGCTCCCTTGGCTGCCGTGGGTCTACTGATTTCCCGCAGGTACCGGTGTCCTAGGTGCAAATCCCGGCTGTCAGTGGTTGATCGAGTGATTCAGAGGGCGACCTATGAAACAGGCGGGATAGCCGCAAAGGTCTATCACTGTCCTCGCTGCGGATATCATGACGAAAGGAACTACCGTACAGGGCCGCTGTCCCGGCCTGGAAGCGGCGGAATTCCCACGGGACCCGGGCCTTTCTTCGGAGGAGGGTTCTGGGGCCGCGGTGGTTCCGGCAGAGGCGGAGGCATCTCCGGGCCCAGAGGTTTCGGCGGCGGACGAAGCGGCGGAGGTGGCGCGAGTCGCAAGTGGTGAGCAGTATACGATTGGTGATAGCGCGTGACGGGAGGATGGGACAATGAAGAAATCGGGGTTGGTCTTGGTAGTTATCCTGGCTGTCGTGCTGTTGGTGGGCGGTTGGGCGGTGTCGACCTATAACGGTCTCGTCAGAGAAAACGAGGCTATCGACGGCCAGTGGGCGCAGGTCGAAAACCAGATGCAGCGCAGGTACGATCTCATCCCCAACCTGGTGAATACGGTTAAGGGCTATGCGGCCCACGAGCAGGAGGTATTCACCGCCATCGCGGATGCCAGGGCAAGGTTAGCCGGTGCGCCGGGCACCGACGAGAAGGTAGCGGCAGCAGATGAATTGGAGGGCGCGTTGGCCCGGCTCTTGGTCGTGGTTGAGAATTACCCGCAACTGAAGGCGGACGTCCAGTTTAAGGCGCTGATGGATGAACTGACGGGAACGGAGAGCAGGCTGTCAGTGGAGAGGATGCGCTTCAACGAGGCTGTCAAGAACTTCAACGCCAGGGTGAAGCAGTTCCCCATGGTTTTGATCGCAAGGATGCTCGGGTTCGAGGCCCGCGCCTACTTCCAGGTGACGGAGGGGGCAAAGGTCAACCCTCAGGTCAACTTCTGACTGGAGGGTTGGGCAGGCCGGGTGCGATGGCGGGACAGTCCGGCGGAATTTCGGGCGGAAAGGTGCAGCACTCTACTAGATACTGTGACACATGGACCGGGCGCTTCGGTAGCCTTCCGGGCGTCCTCTCAAAGTCGCGGACTCGCTTCAATTCGACGCGTCCTCGCGGAAGAGCCGTCCATCCCCGCACCTCATCACCATGGAGGCGCTCGATTTAGTGGCTCCTGCCCAAGAGCGCGGCTCGGGGAACCGAAGGCAGTCGGCGGGTGCGGCTAGTCGAACTCGGCCACGGAACGTTTCTGAGTGTAGGAGCTGGACGCAGCTAGGTTCCCCTCGCGGTGACCCTGCTATCTCAAGGCCTCGTTTACCTGGCTCGGAGTGTCTTGACGGCAGCGTCTTGATGACGCTGTCTTGACGGCCGCGCGGTGAGTTGACATAATATTACTTCCCTTGTAAACTGAAAAAGCCGGTATGCGGGGTGAGGCCCCGTAAGTCAGGCGCGAATAGGCGCTTTGACGCCTTCCACCGGCCTTGTTATATTGTTGGTAAGCAGGCCAAGTGGTCGCGGGTGTCGCTGAGGCGACATTCGAGGAAAGTCCGGGCTCCAAAGGGCAGGGTGCTGGGTAACTCCCAGCGAAGGCAACTTTAGGGAAAGTGCCACAGAAACATACCGCCCGAAGCCCCACGGCCTCTGGTCCCAAGGGCATGCCCAGCCTGAGGCACCGCAAAGAGGCGCAATATTGGGGTGTATGGGTAAGGGTGAAAAGGTGGTGTAAGAGACCACCGGCAGTCGGGTGACCGGCTGGCCAGGTAAACCCCACCCGGAGCAAGACCAAATAGGAGGGTGATGACGCTGCCCGCCGAGCCCTCGGGTATGGTCGCTTGAGGGGAAAGGTAACTTTCCTCCCAGATAGATGACCACTCTTTGACAGAACCCGGCTTATAGGCCTGCTTACCAACCTTTTTCAAGAGCCTGCTCAAAGGAGCCGCCCCAGACCGGTCCCTCCGGTCTTACTTGTGCCTACCTGTTGTGCCTTCGGTACGGTGGCGCGAAATCTACGGTAGGCCCCTAAGCCCTCTCCCGAACAGCTTCTTCGCTCACCGCATACCCGACGATTAACCCGTATAGCAGGGTTGAGATGAGAGAGATGACGGTGGTCGCCGTTCCGGCAGCCCAAGGCGCGGGGGAAATGCCTAAGGGCGGAAGGGCCAGACCCCAGAGGAGCCACAGGATAAGCCCGCTGATGGCGCCCGCTATGAGATTGTGCCTGGAGTTGAAAGACCGGATTACGGCTGCGAACAAGAGCGCCCACAAAGCGCCCGCCAATAGGTGTATAACGAATCCGAGTATCATGCCGCTAGGAGTGAACGCGACCCACTGGGCGGCCACCAGGTCAGCCAAACCCGACAGGAGGTTGACCTTCATTCCGCCTGCCGCGCGAGCTATCGCCAGAAGCAGGTCTGCCGCCACAATACCGATGACTCCTCCCCACAAGGCTCTAGTCCAGATGTTCCGTGTCATGAGCATCCCTCCGCCGCTAGTATTCGCACGATGGAGAAGCGGTATTATCGCCTTGGAGAGCAGGGGAGGTTAGTCTTCTTGGGGCCCGGGGGGCGTCAGTCCAGCTTACGGATTGCGGCGCCTAGGTTGATCACCTTCTTGCCGTATTTCTTCTTTAGGGCGTCAACCGCCTTTGAGGCTTTGTCCCAGGACTTGTCTTCTCCGAGGAGCATCGGTTGAGCCATCTCTTGGTCCGAGAGGTTTTGCGCGGCCACGCCAAGTAGCCTTATAGGGCGCGACGCCGATAGTTTGTCAAACAGCTCTTTGACTGCCTGAAAGATGTCCGGATCGGCGCTCACCGAAGCCGGAAGGGACTTGCCCCGGGTTAAGGTGTCGAAGTTGGAGTATCTCACCTTGATGGAGATGGTCCTGGCCGAAAAGCCTCCTTGCCTTAGCCTGAACCCGACGTCCTGGCTTAGCCTTGCTAGGACAGCCAGAAGGAGTTCTCTGTCGGTTTGGTCCTCTTCGAAAGTGGTCTCCTCGCTTACGGACTTGGCCGCTCGCGATACTCCGACCGGAGTGTCGTCGATGCCGAACGCAAGCTCGTACAGGCGAATTCCGAACTTGCCGAAGGTCTTCTCGAACCAAGCGGGAGGCATTGTCCGAAGGTCCCCGCACGTTCTCACACCGTGCTGCAGGAGCGCCTGAACGCTCTTGGGCCCCACTCCCGGGATTTTGCCGACGGGGAGGTTCTCAAGAAAGTCCAGGGCGCGTTCCCGGGTAACGACGCCCAAGCCGTCAGGTTTGTTTGCTTCGGCCGCCATCTTGGCCAAATAGCGGCAGTACGAGACGCCTGCGGTGACCGTTATGCCTAGCGTCTTGCGTATCTCATCCTTCAGTTTTCTGGCGACGGTAAGGCCGTCGTCCGGGGTGACATCCAGGTAGCCTTCGTCGACTGAAACCGGCTCCACGATGGGGGTGTACTTTTCGCATATCTCGAACATGGCTTGAGAGACCTCGGAGTACAGCTTGCCGTTGGGGGAACATAGATGCCGTCGGGGCATAGGCGATACGCTTGGGAAATGGGCATGGCCGAACGGACGCCATACTTGCGAGCTTCATAGGAGCACGTTGAGACAACCCCGCGAGTCCCGGGCTTAGCTCCGACGATAACGGGTTTACCCCTGTACTCGGGGTGGTCTCTTTGCTCGATCGCGGCGAAGAAGGCATCGGCGTCTATCAGGATGATGACTCTCGTGCCGCTCACCGTATGACCTCCTTGGAACGGTACAAACGCAGTCGCCGTCTCGGCGATCTGATCATACACCAATGACCATGCGAGGAGAAACCGAAATGGCAGGGGTTCCAGGCCTTGCCGGAAGGATGTACGCTTAGGCGTGTCAAAGCAATAACGGTATTGAGGTCAAATCGGAACCTGAGCGTGAGAGGGGTATGCGTCGCTTATGTCCAATCTGTGTGACAGAGGGCAATCCGAAGAACTAAACCCGGCGTCCACCGCGAGCCTGAATCTGGCGAAAAAAGCCGTTCAAGAAGGCTGGTCCGCTTGTCTTACCGGGGATGGGAAGATCATAGATCAGGAGCGGGGGAACCGGCTGAAGCCTGTTCTGGCCATTCTGAACCGTGAATTAGATAGGTACGGCGGCATGGACGGTCTTCAATCCGGCGTCTTGGCCGGAGGGCACCGGGCGTTCGCCGATAAGGTAATTGGGTTGGCCGCGTTTCGTCTGGCGTACTTGCTGGGGGCTAGGGCAATGTGGGGAGAACTGACCAGTTCCCTTGCCCTAGAAGAAGCCGGCAAGCGAGGCGTCACGCTCGAGTATGATAGTCTTGTGCCGGCCATCATGAACCAGACCCAGGACGACCTGTGTCCTATGGAGCGGATGGCGTCTCAAGCCGAAAACGACCTGGAGTTCTACAGCCGGCTTACACAGAGGTGAAGCGGATGACCCAAGTGATGAAGGTGTTATGGGTCTTGTCATTGACCTTCGCGGTGCTGTGGGTGGGCTCGGCGCTTATCCCGCAGGGACACAGCCAGGAAGCCCTTCGCTACTTCGATGAGGCGCATCTTGAGCGGGCCGACGCCCGTGCGTTGCGCGGGTACGTATCGTCGGGCTTGAACACTCTCATAGTGTTCGGCTCATTGTGGTTTCTTTCGAGACGTGCCCTGTTGAGCGGGATGTTCAAGGGCCAAATGACCGCTATCGGCGCTCTATGGATGGGCGTCTTACTCGGTGTGACGGTATCGCTGTTCTTGGCCGTCGTCACTTTACCCTTGCGCATCTACGCGGGGTTCATTTTGGAGCGGCAGTTCGGGCTATCAAGCGCTTCCTTCGGAGTCTGGTTCGTGAACTACGTGAAGAACGTGGGGCTTAACGCGTTGACTTACGCCGTGGCCGGAGGAGCGGTGGCCTGGGCCTTCGTGTATCTTCCCAGAAGCTGGCCCTACGTTCTCTCGGTGGGCTACGTCGCGGCCAGCATCTTCATCGCGTTCATTTACCCGACCGTGATAGCGCCGGTCTTCGATAAGTTCTATCCTCTTACCGACCAAGCGATCTTGGGCGACATCCGGTCACTCACAGAGAAGGCCGGTATGGAAGTGGGCGAGGTCTTGGTCATGGAGGCTTCAGCGAAAACTTCCCGGGCCAATGCTTATTTCGCCGGGGTAGGGGCATCCAGGCAAGTTGTGCTCTACGACAACCTCATCAACACCCACACGCGCGAGCAGGTCAAGTTGGTGGTCGCCCACGAGATGGGGCACTGGAAAGGCGGACACGTCTCTAAGGGCCTGGTGTTCTCGGCTCTGGGAGTCGCAGGGGTCTTGCTGCTCTTCTTCCTGGCCAATGGACGGATGCCGCCGTCCTCCTATGCCTCGCTCGAGAGGGCTTTGCTCCTTCTCTTTGTGGTGTCGACACTGGCAGGTTACGTGTTGTCGCCCGCGTCTTCGTTCATATCCCGGAGGTTCGAGGTGGCGGCGGACGCATACTCCCTGGAACTTACCGGAGATCCGGCAACTTTTGTATCGACCCAAATAAACCTCTCAAGAGGAAATCTGTCTGATGTTGAGCCGCCCCTGTTTATGCGCTGGTTTGCCTGGACTCATCCGACGACCCTAGAGCGCATAAACGCCGCGGTGAACTGGGGCTTATCAACCGGGAATCGGTGAAGGGTTCGACCTCGGCTACCTCAGGCCCAGCTCGGCGAGCACGCCAATTACAGTCACCCCTGTCTGTCCCGCCCGGTATTGCGTAGGGCTGCGGTGTGATACTAGACATGAGCGCCAAGTATCCCGGCAAACCAAGACGGTCCGGGATTGACCTCGGGCGGACATATGGAGTAGAAACACGTCAGCAGCTACATACAAGGAAGGAGCGATAGGCATTGAGGTCGATACGCAGCTTTAGTCGAAAGTCCCTGGTAGTACTGGTGATCTTGGCGACTGCAGCGATGATTCTGTCAGGATGCGGCGGCGGGAAATACAAGAACGGGACCTATCAGGGAGAAGCTCAGGGGAACAACGGACCGGTCAAAGTTACGGTTACCGTAGCCGGCGGAAAGATAACCAAAGTGACGGTCGATGAGCACCAAGAGACTCCGGGAATAAGCGACGCCGCCATTTCGCAAGTGTCAGAATCAATAGTCAAGAAGCAGACGTGGGAAGTTGACACTGTGTCGGGAGCTACCTGGACCAGTAAGGCCATCAAGGAGGCCGTGCAAAAGGCGCTTGCGGGAGCCACGAAGTAGGGTTTCGCCGTCCAGAGACACACAAATACGTGATACTCATGAGCCGGTCTCTAGCGTCCGAATAAGGAAGTGGCGCGGGGGCCGGTTTGTTTTATGGCCTTTTGTGGCCCTTGTGACTCCCGGATCCGGCGCCGGGACATTCCTTGCCGGAAGATAGTTGTCCGATTGGACAGCGGCCGCAAGGGGGCTGTTCCGTTGACGTTTCCCTGCTTAAGCGGTATATATTGGGTGATTGTGCCCACTTTCACAATAAAGGAGATGCGGCAATGAGACACAGCAAGCGCCTGGTAATGTCTGTTCTAGTGCTCGTTATGCTAGCAGGGGTCATGTCAGGATGCAGTGCTGGAGGCCCTAAGAGCGCTGAAGGTCCTGAGGCGGATGTAGTCGTGGTAGGTGGCGGTGGCGCAGGGTTGGCCGCGGCGATAGAGGCGGCGGACAAAGGCGCCTCGGTTATCGTTTTGGAGAAGATGGCGTTCCTCGGCGGAAACACTGCGATCTGCGGAGGGCTAGTCCCCGGAGTTGGGACAGAGCTGCAGAGAGCAGAGGGAATCGAGGACTCGCCTGAGAAGTACGCTCAGGACATCATGAGCGCCAACGGTAACACCGGGGATCCCGACCTGGTGAGAGTAGCCACAGAGGCTGCGGCTGACTTTGTGCCCTGGTTTGAGTCACTCGGCGCAGAGTTCCTAAAAGTCGTTCCTTTCCCGGGCAACTCAGTAAATCGTCTGCACCAAGAGAAGTCGCTTTCGGGAGCCGGTTTGGTCCAGGTGCTCAAGGCAGCCGCTGAGTCCAGAAACATTGAGATCATGCTTGAAACCACAGCTACCGGATTGGTCAAAGACGCTAATGGAGCTATCGTCGGCGTAAAGGCTACGACCAAAGACGGCAAGCAGATTACCGTAGGGGCCAAGGCAGTGGTTCTGTCCACCGGTGGTTTCGCGGGCAACAAGGAGATGCTTGCCCAATACATTCCAGCAATGACCGAGTCAGGCTTGTTGGGAAATCCGGGAAACGTTGGCGACGGTATCAAGATGGGTATTGAGGCCGGCGCAGACGTCCGTTTTATGGACGCGTACTTGCCGCACGCTGCTGTCAACCCCGAGAAGACCCTTCTCATCACCTGGGAAGCCATCATGCGTGGAAGCATTCTCGTGAATGGCAATGGTGAAAGGTTCGTCAACGAAGCGTTGGGATACGCGAAGTGCGCACCCGAGGTAGCAGCTCAGGACCGCGTCTACCTCGTTTTTGACGAGAACGTTAAGGCCCTGGTCGAGAAGATGGCCTCCTACCAGAGCGTCACAGTCGAGGCCGCTAGTGCGGACGAGTTGGCCGATACCCTGCAGATTGACAAGACCAACTTTGCCGCCACCTTAGCCGATTACGCGGCTGCGGTGACGGCCGGATCCGATGAGTTTGGCAGGACGGTCTTTGAAAAGCCTCTAGAGGGCAAGCTGTCCGCTATCGAAGTCAAGAGCTACCTGTTGTTCACCACCGGTGGACTGCGAATAGACACCTCGGCTCGGGTGTTGGATAAGTCAGGCAACCCGATTCCTGGCCTGTACGCTGCGGGCAGAGACAGCCGCGACGGGTGTGGCCGGAGAGGGATATGCCGGATACATCACCGGTGAGGGCCTACTCTCAGCGTTCGCTTTCGGTAGGATAGCGGGCCGGCATGCCGGCGAGACCGTAGCCGCGGAGTAACAGAGCGACCGAGGCGGCAGACGCATCGAACTGGTCCGAAGCCAGTTCGACTTGGTCGAAGTCGGCTACGACTGATTCGCGCAGCGAGGTGACAAGCGTGGCATAGCCTGGAAAGAGGGGGCGTTAAGCCCCCGTTACCCCGCTTTGGGTTTCCCAGTATCGCGATCTCCGACTCCCAACTGTTCGCCAGTTGCTCATCGCTTCGCGAACCCGGAGCGAGCACTGCTCGTCTACTATAGGGTAGAATACATGAAGTGGGTTCTTTCGGAAGGAGAGGGTGTCCGGTGGGTCTGCTCGATAAGAAGGGTCGTGTTTTCGGGAAAGTCAGCATTTTGGATCTGGCCATAGTGCTCGTGTTAATCGCAGCCGGGTCTTTGGTTCGCGTACGCCAAGTTCGGGCGCAATCTGGAGTCAGAGAATGCTGCAAGACAGGTGCCCGTTGAGTATACGATCATTGTCGCCGGAGTTCGGCCGACGACTGCGGAAGCCCTGCAAAAAGGCGGCAAGGTGTTTGAGTTCAAGACCGGAGCGGAGATCGGGACAATCAAGAGCGTAACTACCGAACCGGGCGATATCTGGAGCATGAGTTCGGACGGCAAGTGGACTCGAGTCGAGGGGAAGGTTGACGCCTTTGTTACCGTCACCTCCACCGCGCGGGAGGGCGACAATGTCGTTACCATTAACGGCGTTGAGGCCAGAGTCGGGACAAGCATAGGATTCACCACCAAGTGGGCGCAGGTAAACGGCTATATCCTAACGCTTGAACTTCTTCCCGGAGCTTCGCAATGATATCGGGTTCGGTTCATAAGCCGTCTCGAGATCACGCCGAATCCCACTCCAGCAGGTCGTACGCCTTCGCTGAGAGCCTGGGGAACAGGCTTTCCCGGTTTCTGGTAGGCCTATTCGCATGGGCCGATGCGTGTCTGGAAGGTAGCCTCCTTTACAGGGCCGCCGCCGCGACCGCTCGCACGTGGGCCAGAATCGCGGACGCGAGCCTGTTTGTCCGGCTGTTGTGGCCGTACGCCAAGTTGGCGGTAGTCCCGTTCAACGGTCAAATCACCGTGGAAACCGCTCTGGGACTGGTTCTCGCGCTTACTTGCATCGCGCCCACTGAGATAGTGATGGTGCTGGCGGCGGGCGTGTTCGTCCTGTTCTTGTGGAGCAGGGCTCGAAAGGTCCGATCCGGCGAGAGCCGGACCTTGTGGGCGTTCCCCGGTTTCGGGATGGTCGTATCCGTCATAGCCGTCTTGCTCATCATCGTCGGTGCTACGTTGTCATCGGTGGACCCGTCTTTGAGCCTCTTCAACATGCTCATATGGTTCTTCTACTTCCTTGCGTTTTTCATGGCCGCGGACGCTGCGTTTCGCGGGCGGGCCGAGAACGTGATTTGGCCGTTTTTGACAGGGGCCGCTTCCTCGGGACTGGTCAGCGTCTTCCAGAGGCTATCCGGCTGGACATCTCCTATCGCTTGGGTGGACGATGTTTTTGAAGAGAACTTGGTCCGGGTCATTGGGACCTTCACCAATCCGATTTTCTTCGCGGAGATGATGGTGTTAGCGCTCCCCTTATCCATCACGTTGCTCCTGGCCAAGCGGGATTGGCGCGACCGTTTGGTCCTGCTCGGATTTGCCGGTGTCCAGGGCCTGGGCCTGCTTCTAAGCTCCACCCGGGGAGCGTGGCTCGGATTCGCGTTCGCCTTTTGCGTGCTCGCTGTCATGTACGACTGGCGGATGCTCCCGGTGGGGTTGGTCGCGGGCGGCATCGGACTGGCCCTTGCCCCCGAGATATTCCTTAAGAGGCTGCTATCGTCGTTCAGTTTGGCGGACACCTCAAACGCCTATAGGGTATCCATTTGGCGAGGGTCTATCGCCATGATAAAAGACTACCTGCTCAGAGGCGTCGGCCTTGGGGCCGAAGCGTTCAGGAAGGTCTATCCAGAGTACATGATCATCCATACGCCCGCTCCTCACGCCCACAGCACTTTTTTGCAGTTCATGATCGAAGTAGGTCTCTTGGGCTTTGTCTCCATGGTGGCCTTGTTCCTCGTTTGGCTCTACGACGCGTTCAAAACCGTCTTTGGCGAGAGAGGGAAGTCCGGCTCACGCTGGGCCGAGGTCGGATTGGTGGGGGGCGCGGTCGCCGCGGTGGCAGGGAACCTCCTGCAGGGCGTCATAGACTATACCTGGTACAGTCCCAAAGTGACGGTGGTCTTTTGGGCCATCGTAGGAGTGGCAGCAGGAGTGGCAGCAGGGGTGGCGGCGGCTCCAAGTAGGGAGGCTGGCAGGTCTTGAAGGTCCTCCACATCATAACCGACACCAACTTCGGCGGCGCGGGCCGCTACTTGACATATCTTCTGTCCCAGCCCGCGTTTGACGGCATTGACGTTTGCGTGGCTTGCCCCGACGGCGAACTGGGAAAACGCCTGGACGCTATGGGAGTCCGTCGGATAGCCATATCCGGAAGGGACGTCTCATACAGCTCTCGCCTGACCAGGGAGTTATACGCCCTACTCGGACGAGAAAGGCCGGACCTAGTTCACACTCACAGCAGCTTGTCCGGACGCATCGCCGCGCGGTTTCGCAGGATACCGGTGGTTTACACGAAGCACGGCGAAACGCCCGGTGGTAGGCGTCTTGGAAGGGCCCTTGTTAAGCCCGGTGCGGCGGGATCCTCCGGATCGGTACGGCGAACCGCCAATCCTTTTGGCCGGCTGCTCCAACGAACCGCGGCGCGAGCCCTTTCGGACAAGATTATCGCAGTCTCCGGTCGCGTTAAGGACGAGTTGGTGGACTCGGGCATAGACCCATCCATGATCGTCGCTATCCCCAACGGGATAGACCTGAGTCCATACAAGAAGGTGGATGGGGCGGGGGCCGGTAGCCACCCGGAGGATGTCATGCTTCGCGCGGGCAGCGAGAGCGGGAGCCATGCGGGTGTGCCTGTGAGCAGCGAGAGCGGGAGCCATGCGAGTGTGCCTGTGAGCAGCGAGAGCGCGAGCCACGCGAGTGTGCCTGTGAGCAGCGAGAGCGCGAGATACGCGAGTGTGCCTGCGGGCACCCAGAGACGCGGCTTTCTGATAGGCGGCCTGGCGAGGCTCAGCAGGGAGAAAGGCCTAGACGTGATGCTCGATGCCGCCAAACTTGTACTTGCATCCGAACCTTCGGCCCGTTTCGTGATAGGCGGGTCCGGGCCTCTCGAAGATGAGATTCGGTCCAGGATAAGGGACCTTAGATTGGAGCCTTACGTTAAGATGGCCGGCTTCGTGGAGGACGTCCCCGGCTTTCTCTCCAGACTCGACATGTTTGTCCTGCCATCGGATAGCGAAGGTATCGGGCTTGCGGTTATGGAGGCTATGGCTGCGGGCCTCCCGGTGGTTGCCACAGATGTAGGGGGGGTCCCCGAAGTGGTTTCTGACGGGCAGACGGGAATCCTGGTTCCTCCGCGGCAACCGAGACTCCTCGCGCAGGCCATCGTCCGCTTGTTGGTTGACCCTGACTTGGCCAAGTCAATGGGAATAGCGGGACAAAACAGGGTGGAAGCCCTGTTTGATGCAAAGGTGATGGCGGAAAGGACGGTCGCCGTTTACAGAGACTTGGTCTCCAGATCATCGCAGCGATAGTCAAGCGCCGCAAGACGTGCTCTCGTTGCAGGTCTCGGTCCTGTCATCCTTTCGCGTTCTATCCCATCGATGCCATCTCGGCCTTTTCCACTCTGGACCGATACCTTGCGCAGGAGCGACCATACCCCCAAGAGCCCCAGGAACAGGCCTATGGCCAGGTCTTTGTAGAAGATACTGGATATATCGGGGATCGTGAGAGCCAGCCGGAACAACTCGGGCGTCATTGTGATGCCTTCGCGGCCGAAAGCGACCACCACGGTTGCGACTTGTGCTGTAACTACGCCCGCCGCAGTTGAGATGCCGATTATCCAGGGAGTGCCGGGCCCCATCTTACCTCGAAGTAGTCGGTAACCGGTCAAAGAGAGCCACCCTATGAAGTAGCCCAGGACCGCCACCATGAGATTCAAGTACGTGGCCACAAGCACCCAGGGTATCGAACCGACGAGGGCGCCAAGCAGGGCACCCGCACCTCCCGTCAAGTAGCTGCCGGCCTCCGCGGATTCGGACTGGGACTCTCCCGTGGACCCTTCCTCGCCCACAATCCTTGCCGCGCATGACGCGCATAGCCGCATTACGGCAGTGCCTTTCAAAACGGTCTTTTCGGGCTCGGTGCGTTGCATACAGCGCACGTCTCTTGGCTTATCCCGATATCCACGAGAAAACTCGTGAATCGTTCCACCAGGTTATCCAGTTGTTCGAAAGACGCATTGCGGACACTCTCAGGCAGCTCGGCTACCACTCCGTTTCCTATGTGGCGGATTCCCCTGGTTTTAAGGCGTCTTTCTGTTCTCCAAGTAAAAGGAGCGTATAGATTCTTTTTGTAGCTCCGTTACTTGAGGTGCGATGACGCAGAAGCCCTTGTAGCCCATTCCATCGAATGCCGTCACCAGAAGCCCGTTTACTCGACCAAAAACGCAGTATTTGTGCGCTTTCCAGCCTTTGTCCGTCGCCCACTGACGCAACCTTCCCGGTTACCATTCCCTCACCTCGTTTCTTGGCATTGGCTCAACCGAGTGAATATTCCTCCCTCATGGAGCGACAGACCGCGCACTGCTACCGGTGTACAGACCCCGCACGGTCGCGGCGTACAGAGAACTGAGGTCTGGCGGCGAAAGGAGGACAGGTCGTGTCAATGGAGTATAGGCAGTTGGGTCAGTCGTCCGTAAAGGTGTCGGCTCTCTCGTTGGGTTGCAGGGGTTTCGGCAAGAAGAGCGTCTCGATGGAGAGTTGTGAAGCGACCGTGAAGAGGGCTCTCGGATCTCAGGGATGAATTTCTTCGACACGGCAGACGTCTATGGAGATGGGAGGTCCGAGTCGTTCTTGGCCGCGGGCCTTTCAGGTGTCCGGCGTGACTCGTATGTTTTGGCGACAAAAGGCGGGATGGAGAGGCCGGAGCCGGGCAAGGAGGCTCAGAACGGAGATCCTTCTTTCCTGCGCCGGTCGCTCGAACGCAGTCTCCGTCGCCTGAAGACCGATTACGTCGACGTCTACCAGCTCCACAACCCAGATCCTGCCGTACCTCTCTCATATACGGCTGAAGCTTTTACTAGGTTCATGGATGAGGGAAAGGTCCTCTACGCGGGCGTCAGCAACATGGGCCCCGATGAATTGGACGAATGGTTGAGGTTAGTTCCTAACACGGTGTCGGTCCAGCTCTCATACTCCTTGCTTGAGCGCGGCCAGGTGGAGGCGGTCTTCCCTCCGGGCCACGGCAGAACGGTGTCGCTTTATCCCCTGGGCTCCTCTCTTTGCGGGTTCTTCGCCGGTTCTCCTCCTGTCGATGCCGAGAAGGGAAGGGATCATCTCCCTGTTCCCGGCGGAGTTTGTCCAAAGTGCCAATGAAGCGTTAGCGCTAATGAGAGATGTGTCGTCCGGCTACGGAGTGAGTCCGTCTGTGATGTTTTGCGTACGTGCTGAACCGACCTGAGGTCGCAACGATACCGGTAGGAACCACCAACCCGGCTCACCTGGAGGAAAACCTGCGCGCACTTGAGATACGCCTCTCGACCGAGGACCTCGACATGTTGGAACGGGCCGCCTCATTGGTGCCCCCGCCTGAGATACCGGCAACAATGGAAGTGTGGGAGACCTTGACTGCGGCTGCGTCGCAGTCCTGCCCATAGGAGTGAAGGTGAGGGTGCGGAGAAAGTGAGTCCGGGCGACCGTATCGAGATCAATCTGTGGAATGCCAAGGTCCGCGCGGACGACCGATCCCAGTAGCAACTGTTCCCGGTAGCAACTGTTCCCGGTAGCGGCTGTCTCTAGCAGCTGTTCCCAGTGCAACTGTTCCCAGTAGCCTGTTCCCAGGCAACCGTTCCGATTATGTCAACGGATCCGTCACTATAGTGACGCATTCTCGCCAGATCCGTCAGCGGGCTGACGCATCGCAGATCTCAGCGGGTGACGCATTCCGCCAGATCCGTCAGCGGAGGACGCATTCCGCCGATCCGTCGTATAGTGACGCATCTCGCCAGATCCGTCAGTATAGTGACGCCCGCCGGATCCGTCAGCGGAGTGACGCATTCCGCGGATCCGCGCAGTGACGCTCCGCCGGATCCGTCAGTATAGTGACGCCCCGCCAGATCCGTGTGACGCATCTCGCCGGATCCGTCAGGGGTGACGCATCTCGCCGGATCCGTCACTATAGCGACGCTCGCCGGATCCGTCAGCGGGTGACGCGTTCCACAGGAAAGTTGGGAGAACGTTGAACAAGGCAAACGGATTCGCCGATAGAGTCGAGAATCGTGTGAACCGCGAACCGAGGGGAAGAGGCATAAAGGGACGAGAGGATGAGGGGACCACCGCATGAGCCGGGCTGCCTAGCTCTAGCTGGTCCCCTTCTCTATCACCTTGACAATTCTGGTTGTGTCCCCCTGTGAGTTCCCGATGTCCAAGTCCGCCTAGGCCTTCTTGTCCAGTTTCTCCAGCCCAAGACGTTTGAAAATGAAGTAGACGACGCTTGCCACCATTAGGAAGTCCACCAAGACGCTCAGGAAGTGGCCCCACATGATCTTGACTGAACCGATTCCGAAGTATGCCTCAGCCAAGTTCGTAGCGCCTCCCAAAACGAGGCCCACCAGGGGATTCAACAAGTCGTCCACCAAGGCCGAGACCACTTTGGAGACCGAACCGCCGAGTATGAAGCCAATAGCTAGTCCAACTACTCCCTGCTTACGGATGAATTCAATAAAGCCCTTCACGGATTCGCCTCCCCCATAAGTGGAGTCTATCGTGGGACGATCAGATGGTCAAGCGTACTATGCGTGCGGTAATCCGTGGCCCGCTCAGTGCCGTAGTCCGGGTATAGAACGCCCACCTGAGATACTTGCGTTTCATTGGGGCGGGCCGTAGTAGCCGTTATACCCGTAGTAACCCCGGCGGTTCGTCCGTTTCGCGTTGAGGACGCTTCCGATGATGCGCGCTCCCACCCTCACCAGAAGCCTTCTGGACCGACGAACGTTTTCCGCCTGGGCGGTGTTGGCTCTGACGACGAGCAGCACACCGTCGCACAGTTTGCCCAGTATTTGCCCATCGGCAACGGGCAGGAGAGGGGGACCGTCTACTACGACCGTGTCATATGTCGCACGTAAGGACTCCAGCAACGCCGAAAACCCTATCTGGGACAAGACGCTCGCGGGGTCTGCGGGAGGCTGACCTGCGGGAAGCACTTCCAGCCCGGGCACCGCCGTGGTGAAAACGCAGTCCGGCACAGAGGCTCTTGCCGAAAGGGCATCGGTCAGTCCGGGGTCAGAACTCCCCAAGGATTTTCGCGGTTCCCAGCGCCAAGCATGGTGCGGTGTTCCTGCCTGACGGTTCCAAGACTATCCTCTCGGGGCTTAGCGAAGGGACCTGGGATAGGACAGTTCTGTAGTAAGGCTGGCCCGTGACGACGAACACGCACTCGGCTCCTACGATCGAGGCAGCTCTTTCGTAGGTTTCCTGAAAAACGGAACGCTCGCCAGGAAGGATGGGCAGAAATTGTTTGGGGGCATCGGTGCGGCTTTTCGGCCAAAAGCGCTCTCCGTGCCCCCCCGCCATTATTAGTGCAGCTACTCTCAAATGACGCATCTCCTCCAATAAGCGCCGCAGGGCGGTGCTTTTCCACTTATGTAAACATACGCGGCACGCATGGGAGTTGTGCGTAGAGAAGGCATCTTTGCGGCAAGGGGGGAGATAGTCGGCACGATACCGGCCGAGATTAGTTAGCCATGGCCCGCACCTAGATATGGAGTATGGCTGACGAGCAGGAGGTCCGTGTTAACGGCGGTTGCTTACGCCGACTTCGTCTCCAGCCTGAGTCTGACCTCAAACACCGTCCGGTCTTTCTCGTGGTATGCCCTGATGGTGCCCTGGTGGAGTTCCACAATGGTCTTGGCGATGGCAAGTCCTAGTCCGGCTCCGCCGGTGTCTCTAGACCGGGACTCTTCGACTCTCACGAACCGTTCGAAGATATGGGCTAGCCGCGCTTCCGGGATAGGTTCTCCGTAGTTGGCGACCCTGGCTACGGCCCAGTGATCGGATGCTTCCAGCTCAATATCCACAAACCGCCCGTCTCTGCCATAGCGCGCCGCGTTGGACATGAGGTTTTCGAAGACTCTTACGAGCAGGGCGGGGTCCGCGCGAACGTTGACCTTGGTCGGAGGCAGGTTCAACCTGTATTCCATGCCCGCCTTTTGCAGGATGGGGAGGAACTCCTCGGACAGTTGCTCCAGTAGCCTTCCCAGGTTGACCCTCTCCGGGCGGTATCTGGGACCATCGGAACTCATCGTCGTGAACTCGAAGAGATCGTCAATTAACCTCTTCAGGTCTCGCGCTTTATCGTGAGCGATTGCGATGTAATGACGCAACGCTACCTCGTCCTGGTATTTGTCTCCGTCCACAAGCTCGAGATAGCCCAGGATGGACGTGAGAGGCGTCCTCAAGTCGTGGGATACGCTCGTAATCAGCTCGTTCTTTGACCTTTCGGCGTCGCGCTCCTCTTGGATGGACTTCTTGAGCCTCGCCGCCATATCGTTCAGATCATGAGCCAACCGCCCTAACTCGTCTCGGCCTTGAACAGGTACTCGTACGTCCAAGTCACCGGCGGCGATCCGGTTTACCGCGTTGGATATCATGCTTAGGTATCTCAAAGTGCTTCTGCTTATGAGAAGGAAGGACCCGAGGAACAGTATTATGCCTGCTCCCAGGGTCATGGGGATCGCAAAGCCGTGATTGTAGAAGTACTCCAGGAGATTGCCCAAGACCGGGATCTGGTAGACTACCAGACCCATAGACAAGAGGACCAGGGTACCGCCCACGGCTATGACTGCGCTGCCGCCGATTATGAGCATGAACTTCCAGCGGATGCTCATTAGGGGCTTACGGGTCAATTCGGTAGCCAACCCCCCAGACGGTCTTGATGAACTCCGGCTCACTAGGGTTCTCCTCGATCTTCTCCCTGATCTTCCGGATGTGCACCATTACCGTGTTGTTGGACTCGTAGTACCTCTCGCGCCAGACCTTCTCGAAGATATCCTCTGAACTTAGGACGATGCCCTTGTTCTTAGCTAACAGGAACAGAATCTCGAACTCGGTGGGGGTCAGGGCCACCTCGCGGTCATAGACGGTCACGGTATGGCTCTTGCGGTCGACCCTAAGCCCTCTTACTGCCACCGTGGAGTTGTCGCCCTCGTTTTTCTGCCGGTCGGGGTTCAGATAGAGATAGCGCCTCAACAGAGATTTGACCCTGGCCACAAGCTCCAGCGGGTTGAAGGGCTTGGTGAGGTAGTCGTCGGCGCCCGTGGCAAGTCCCATGATTTTGTCCATGTCCTGGGACTTGGCGCTTAGCATTAGCACTGGGATATTGAGTGCCTCCTGATTTCCTGCAAAAGTCAATCCGTCCACGCCGGGCATCATGATATCCAGGATGACCAACTGGACTGAGTGGTCCGCCAGGAGTTGGCCCGCCTCGCCTGCCGTCCCCGCCTTCAGGACCCGGTACCCTCGTTTGAGAGATAGATCTCAACAAGGTCCGCTATCTCTTCTTTTTCGTCGTCCACTACGAGTACACAGGCTCTTTCCATTTCAGCCACTCCAATGATTCTCTTGCGCTATGTCGAAGGCGGTGGGCGCGCTTGAGGGTGATGCCGCCCAACGCCGCCGCCTTCAGAATAGCGCACTTTGGAGCGAAAGTCAGTGCTAAAGGATCTCCTCACGTACGCCCTGCGCGCGAACAGAAAGTAGACCACCTGATCCCCGCTGAATCCCGCTTATCGCCCAGAGGGCGAATCGAAAGACGCCCAAGAAGGCCAATGGTTCTGCAAGACGTTGACAGCGCTTTCATAAGCGAAACCAGTGAACCGCGCCGATAGTGATGGGAGCGAAGAAGAACACAAGCACCTGCTTCGTCACAATGGCCACGACTTCGCGTCGCGACACCCCCAACCTTCTCATGGCCCGGTACTTCTCCCGGTCTTCGTCGATCTCTCCGAACAGCCTGAAGTACAGCATGCTTCCGGACGCTATGAAGAACAATCCGGTGACGAACAGCGGATCATCGCGGTGAGCACCGCCATCTGCTTGCGGCCTTTCGTAGTTTTCCATCCTGACGAGTATCCAATGAGGTGCTCATCCGGAACAGCCGCCCTTATGCTTGCCGGTCCCCAGCGACTTCTGCCAACCATCCAGCTCGGAGTATGCTCAAGAGAGTCGCTTGCTCCGAAGCGTCGGAAGTCTTGGCGAGACTCTCGAACAGCGCGTCGTCCACCACGATGTACGAAAGCACGGAGTACATCCGGTTCCATCTGAAAACGGCAGGCTGCTTCGCGTCAAAGTCTCCTCGTGATAGGTGATTTCCATAGGCGTCCGGCTGTCCGGATCAGAGCCCCTTCGTAGTGGACAAGAACAGCGGCTTCTTTTCCATCTAGCGTGACCGAAGGGTTTCCAGCAATCTGCGCCCAATCGTTGTAGACCTGCTCAGAGACGAGGAAGACGTGGTCCGAGCGACCGCTATCAGCAGGTTGGCCGGCCATGATACCGGTCAAGAACACCTCTGTGACGTGCACCTTGTCTTCGTCCAAGATTTGACCGATAGCTGCCCTAAGTTCTGCCGGGTCCGTCTCTCCTCCAATTTACTGCCAGGGCAGCGCGAGGATAGGCGTACCTCATCCCTCAAGAGCGTCGCTTGCGCAGTGTAGTGACCGTTCCTGCGGCCGTAATGACGCAGGCGCTAAGTACTGCCACTGACGCCAGGACGCGCGTTTTCTTTCATCCCAAAATAACCAAACGTTGACGGGGATATGGTTAACGATTCCGATAGACGAACGATGTTTGCGCTGCAGCCTCCTCAAATGCTGATGCTTGCCTGAGAGAAAAAGAGAAAGGTTCCAAGAGACACCACCGCCGTGACAGGCAGCATTGCCGTGCCAAGTGTGTTGCCGTCCACGATCCACGCAACTCCGTAACCGCCTCCGATCAAGAGCAGGGAAAGGAACGCGACCAAAGGCGAGTAGGAGGGAAGGGTCTTGGGGCGTTGATGCTCCCTAAGCAGGACGATGACCTTCCGCGGCGAGATTTGAAGGGCCGTTATCGAGCCGATTAGGACAAAGAGCACTCCGAAGAGGCCGGCCGTCAGGGCAACCGCGGGTACTACCACCATGAACCGGATGGGGGACTCCACCTGGAGCATTGTGGACATGGCGTTCAGCATCAGCCTAGAGAGGGGGATGCCGAGTCCGAGTCCCGTCGCGATGCTTGTCGCGCCGATGATGACGTGCTCTGTAACGACGAAACGAGTCAGCTGCCGTTTCGTGGCGCCTAGAAGAGAGAGCATGCCGAACTCCTTCTTCCGCGACCGGACAAACGCGGAACTGGAGTAGAGCACAAAGAAAAAGGAAAAGGCGACGATGATCCACTGGGCCACGACCAACCCGGTACGCACCCTCTCGGCCTGGGCTACGTACCCGTTGACGACGTCGGTGTGGAGCACAAAGGACGCCAAGAGGTAGAACACGATCACCGACAATACGCTGCTGAACAGGAAAGCGGCGTATTTTCGCCTTAAGCCTTTGATGTTGCTAAGCGCCAGCTGAGCCAAAGTCATATGTTCCGCCTCCCTGCAGCCTAAGAGTATTTAGGATCTCCTGGAAGAACGCTTGCCGGTCGCCTGACCGGCGCAGTTCCGAATGGATACCGCCATCTCTTATGAAGAGGATGCGGTGACAGAAACTGGCCGCGAACGGGTCGTGAGTGACCAGCAGAATTGTCGCGCCGCTTGCCTCGTTGAGGACTTCCAGAGCCTTCATGACGCTGCCCGACGACTTGCTGTCCAAGTTGCCCGTAGGCTCATCGGCCAAGATGACGGCCGGCCTGTGGATGATCGCCCGGGCGATGGCGGCCCGTTGCTGTTCTCCGCCGGAGACCTGGAAGACTCGTTTGTCTAGAATTTTGGCGATCCCCAGCTGATGAGCCACTTCGTCCAGCCGCTTAAGGATCTTCGCGGGCGGAACGTTGTCCAAGGCAAGGGGGAGCGCCACGTTTTCCCTTATGGACAAAGTGTGGAGAAGGTTGTAGTCCTGAAACACGAAACCTAGGTTGCGACGCCTGAACACGGCCAGGTTCGTGTCGTTCAGTTTCGACAGCTCAACCCCATTGATTCGTACGATGCCTGACGTTGGTGTGTCCACGGCGGCGAGCAGGTTCAGGAGCGTAGTCTTGCCGCTTCCCGACGGCCCCATCACTCCGATGAACTCCCCCGCCTCCACTGAAAGGTCCACGTCTTTCAGGGCCCAGGTAACGGTGTGTTTTTCTCCGTACATGCGGGATAGTCCCGCGGTTTCTAGGACTGCCATGATTGTTCCCCCCGGTTTGGTTATCTTAACGGCTGAACACTCGCGTGCACTGTGTGGCCTTTCCGGCCAACCGGTAGTGCTGGCGACGGTCTGTGGCCGTCAACAGACTTCGTTCAGTTGCGGTCAACTGCGGTCAACTGCGGTCAACTGGTCGCGGACAACTGGAGCGCCTGCCACGCCACTTTGATGACGGCTTCCATGTCATCTACCAGCGAATCGTCTGAAGGCGACCGCATGACGACCGCGATGACTCTGTGCCCGTCACTCTCGTAGAGAGCCGCCAGGCACTTCCCTGCGGCGGACGTATAGCCGGTTTTTCCGGCTATACAGCCGTTCTTCCCGAGTAGCGGATTGGTGTTCGTTAGGGTGAAAGTGGTCGCGCGGGTGGTCACAGGTGATGATACTCGGGCTGCGCCTTCGCCTCTGGCTGAACCTTCGCCGCTGGCTGAACCTTCGCCGCTGGTCGAACTTCCGCCGCCGGCCGAACTCCCGCCGCCGGCCCAACTCCCGCCGCCGGCCGAACTCCCGCCGCTTAGTGGGGCGGACGCGGTTACGGTGACCTCCTCCTGACCGAGCGACTTGGCTATCCACGGGTTCTCCAGCGCGGCCTTGAACAGCACGGCTAGGTCCTCGGCAGTGCTGTAGTGATTCTGGCCGTGAAGGCCCGTTGGAGTCACGAAGTTGGTGTGAAGCATGCCCAGTGACTTGGCCTTAGCGTTCATCAGGGACGCAAATTCCCTGACCGTCCCCCCGATCTCTTCGGCCACCATGTATGCGACGTCGTTGGCCGATCCGACCAAGAGGGCGTCCATGGCTGCTGCGGCCGTCATGGATGATCGGGGCTCAAGACCGAG
>JAXGQX010000011.1:0-57232 GCA_040766225.1 Bacillota bacterium
CCCGCAGCAGGCAATGAAGGGCAACTTCAACACCCTCATCGCAGGACTCCTGTCAGTTGTGTATCTGGGAGCTCTCTACTTCGGAGTCAGGGCGCTATATCCCCGCGTCTTGACCGGTTGGCCGCTGTACGCGGCAGTCGCGGCCGCCTTGGTTGTAACAGGCGGGCTCATTCACAAGGGAATGGAGTCATTGGCTGCGTCACGATACAGGAGCATCGAACCGTAGTATCGAAACGTAGCATGGAAGCGCACTGCCGAAGAGCAGCATCGGAGCTCAGTGCCGAACCGTGGCATCGAACCGTAGCATCCCAGTCAGAATTCGAGGAGGTCCGCAATGAGCGTACTGGAAGTTGCTAAGCAGATTGAAGGACAGATAGTCGCGTGGAGGCGCGAAGTTCATCAAAACCCTGAACTCGGCCTTGAGACTACCAAGACAGAGGCGTTAGTAGCCGGGGCGTTGTCGGAGATGGGGATCGAGGTGCGGACGGGAGTTGGCGGGCACGGAGTCGTCGGCTTGTTGCGTGGGGAAGGGCGCCTAGATGCCGATGGGACTCAGCGGAATGCCTCCGGAGGTGAAAAAACCTTTGCCATCAGGGCGGACATGGACGCGCTGCCCGTCACTGAGGATACAGGACTTCCGTTTGCTTCCAAGATCCCGGGTCGAATGCACGCGTGCGGCCATGACGCCCACGTCGCTATGCTGCTCGGCGCGGCAAAGATCCTGTCCGGTATGAAGGACAAGGTTCAAGGGAACGTCAAGTTCATCTTTCAGCCGGGCGAGGAGGGCCCAGGCGGAGCACGCCCGATGATCCTCGACGGAGCTTTGGAGAACCCCAAGGTAGACGCCATAATCGGTGCTCACGTAGGCCCTCTCTGGGATGTCGGCCTCGGCCAGCTGGGATTTCGGACCGGCCCTATGATGGCTGCTACCGACCGTTTTTCTGTGAGAATACAGGGCAAAGGCGGTCACGGAGCTGCCCCTCACTTTTCGGTGGACCCTGTAGTTATCGCGTCCCAGATAGTCATGTCCTTGCAGACCATAGTATCCAGGGAAGTAAGCCCTGTCTCGCCCGCGGTGGTCACAATCGGGATCATCAAGGCAGGCACGGCCGCCAACATCATCCCGGACTACTGCGAGATGAACGGGACCGTGAGGTATTTGGATAAGGGCCTGGCTTCGTTCATCCCCGGTCGGATTCGGGAAATCTGCGAGGGCGTTGCCTCCTCCATGAGGGGAAGCGCAACTGTGGAGTACATCCCCGGCTACCCACCCCTGGTCAACGACCCTGAGATGACTGCTTTCGTCAAGAAGGCGGTGGCATCCATCGTTGGAGCAGAGAATATCGTGGAAGTCGAACCGACCATGGGCGGTGAGGATATGGCTTACTTCCTCAATGAAGTGCCGGGAGCCTACTTCGCGCTTGGGACGAGAAATCCCGCCAAGAGGACGGACTATCCAAACCACCATCCGAAGTTCGACGTTGACGAAGATGTACTGTACCTGGGCTCGGCGGTGTTCGCCCAGGCGGCGCTGGACTTCTTGGCCCGGGGGTAATGTGCCGTAGCGAGCAGTAGCGCGGTTGTTGCTGTGTAGCGATCAGGTAGGGGCTTATGTGCTCTGTAGCGAGCGGTAACGATGACTGTTGAAACCAAGGAGGGCCGGGTGACCGGCCCTCTCACACCTTTCGGCCTCCTGGATAAGCCCCTAGTGGTCTAGGAACGACCAGTCTTTGCGAGCGAACTCCCATCCCGTCCGGTCCATTTCCTTGATAAACGCGGCTAGGTACTCACCCAGGGCAGTTACGATCAGCCGCCCTTTCTCCGCTGTCGCCGGAGACGGGTCTCCCGTGGCTCCTGACTTGGAGGTCTCCGGGATAGTGGTAAGCAGGCGTACTTCCTTTGGAGCTTGGGGCCACTCCCCTTCCGCCACATCCATATCCACGCAGTCAGGTGTCACATACAACGCGGTTGAAGTCTCCGCTTCTCCCGCGTGTCCGATGCCGTAGTCTTTGGCAAAAGTTCCTTCGGGCAGAAGCTTCGGACCGGAGATCCACCAAGCCAGCGAAGCCGCCATCTTCACATCCGGGTACCGGCGCCTGATCTTACGCATGGCTACGTCAATAGCCGAGTTGTTGCCGCCGTGGCCGTTCACCAGCAGAAAATGCCGAATCCCCTGGACCAGGCATGATTCCGCCACTTCGAAGATGACCTGCGCTAATGTCTCGGCCGTCAACGTGATTGTGAACGGGTACGGCATCAGTTGATCGCTGACACCGAAGGGAATAGGGGGAAGGAGTAGGGCTCCGTCAACTCTCTTGGCTGTTTCCTCAGCTACAGCGTACGCAGCAGAGGTGTCCGTCCCCATGGGAAGGTGGAAGGCGTGGTTCTCAGTGGCCCCTGTGACTATGATAGCCTTGTCGAAGGATTGCTTCTCAAAGCGGTGACGGTTCAAGCGTTCGAGTCGGAACTCGGTCATGAGCTCGGATGCTGACTTGCCGGTGGTCTTTGCCATGGATGACATCCTCCTTGCTACATGCTGAACACTTCATTGTTTCCGTTTCTTTTCTGCTACTTTCTCTGCCCTTCCTTCCTTTACATCCCCTCTCCCACCTTTTCCTACCTACCCTGTCTTCCGTCTCCTCATCGTCTCCATTGCCTCCGCCGCCTCCATTGCCATCCTTGCTCTCCTGGTTATGTAACCTGATCCGTCAGTATAGTGACGCATTTCGCCGGATCCGTCAGCGGAGTGACGCATTTCGCCGGATCCGTCAGTATAGTGACGCATTCCGCCGGATCCGTCAGCAGAGTGACGCATTCCGCCGGATCCGTCAGTATAGTGACGCATTCCGCCGGATCCGTCAGCGGAGTGACGCATTCCGCCTGATCCGTCAGTATAGTGACGCATTCCACCGGATCCGTCAGTAGAGCAGGGACTCTAGAGGTATTGGCACGGTGATTCTAGAAGTTGCTAGATGGGTCAAGCAGACCGGATGCGCAAACCGAGCGTAGACCGAGCCGCGAGGACTTCATCGAAATGGGGGCACCTAGCATGACCGCCAAGAAGAACGCACTCTCTATCGACAGCGACCGCCTGTGGTCCAACCTTGACGAACTGGGACGGATAGGAGGGGCTGAGCCGGGCCGAGGGATGGTAGGAGCCGAGGGTTTCCAGGCTAGCGTTCACTCCAGAGGACATGGGGGTCGGAGGTGGCTACTCGCAAAAATGCGGGAAGCTGGCCTCAAGGCTTGGATGGATGGAGTGGGGAACGTGTTCGGCAGGTACGAGTCTGCTGCTTTGGCCGGAGCTAGCACGCAGACCGGCACACAGACCGGCACACAGACCGGCGCGCAAACCGACGAACAGACGGACGCTAGCCACGGCGCCTCGGGGCCGATCTGTCCGGACGCAGCGTATCCCACCATCATGCTCGGCTCGCACATCGACACCGTGCCGGAAGGCGGACGGTTTGACGGAGCCCTGGGGGTCTTGGGGGCTGCTCCAGTGTGTGCGGACTATTCGCGAACGCGGCCTGACCCTCCGACATCCGATAGAGATAGCTGCTTTTGCCAACGAGGAAGGGTCTCGCATTGGTCACGGTACCCAGGGGAGCCGGTCTTTTGTCCACGGGTTGGCGGAAGGGGAAGTAACCAGCCTAGTTGAGACCCTGAGAGTGGCAGGGATCAGTGGCGAATCCCGGCGGCTCAAAGACGGCGAGTTGGCCTGCTATCTCGAACTCCACATCGAGCAGGGCGGCGTGCTTGACGCTGCCGGAGAAGACATCGGAGTGGTGACGGGAATCGTAGGGATCAGATCGTTCATCGCCAGGTTCCATGGCCTGGCTAACCACGCCGGAACGACTCCGATGGACATGAGAAAGGACGCACTGCTGGCGGCTGCCCGGTTCATCCTGGACGTCCCGGAGTTCGTTGCCGCTTTTGGTTCAGGCTCAAGCGTGGGCACGTGTGGACGGATCAGCGTATTGCCAGGCGGACAAAACGTGATCCCCGGTGAAGCCGAAGTGTCGGTTGAGGTCGCGGGATTTGGACAACGACGTGTCAGCCAGGTTGATATCAAGCAAGCAGGGAGCGCGCGGATGCCAGGCTCGGGAGCGCGGTCTTCGGGTGACGGTGTCGCCGTCGTCGGGGATACTGGCGGTTCCCCTTGACGAGCAGGTCAAGGGGACATCGAAGCCGCCGCCCTGGAGCTCGGCTTGCGAACGAGGAGAATGCCGTCAGGCGCGGCCCACGACTGCATGCATCTGGCTCGCGTAGTACCCTCAGGGATGATTTTCGTCCCAAGCAGGAAAGGATCAGTCACAGCCCCGACGAGTGGACGGAAAGGAGCAATGCGCCATGAGGAGCCGAGGTCCTGCTTCAGAGCTATACGACTTGACGCCACCTTGGACGCCTAACTGGGCCGGCGCACTCGCTACTCCAAGAACCCTGACTGCTTAGCCATGATCTGGAGCAGCGCGGTTACGCACTGGACCGAGAAACGAACCTTATCCGAACTGGGTCCTGCTCCCGATTCTTCCCGGCCGGCCGTGATGTAAATCGAGGCGTCCAGCACGTTTATCCCCGTAGCCCCCATGAGGTCCAGCGCCAGCTGCATCAAGTGCGTGCCGGCGTTGGCATCGCCCATGGTGAAGATCGGGATGCCGATGCCCTCCTTCCAAGAGTCTTCGTAATTCACTTCTACAGAAAGCATGCCGTAGGAGGGGGTCACCTTAAGGCAGTCTTTGAGTTTCGCCGGCAGGGTGCCCAGCTCTTTGAGGACTACCCGGTTCAGATGGTCGATCTCGTCCGCGAACCTGCGAGGCCTCTCCCTTAGTTCCCGCAGCATATGGAGTTGATCAGATATGACCGTCGCGCTAGGCACCAACGATGCGTAAGGCGTGCCCCTCATCGCGTACCCGCCGAGGGGAGGGACCTTGAACAGCCCTGACTCCTTGCGGATTGGAGTCATGAGGCTCTCCAAACCGACGATGAGAGCCGGAGCGTCCCGGCCGCTGCCTTCACCCAAGCTGTATACGGCCAACGACGCCCTGGTCCTGGCAGGGATCGCCCCCAGTAAGGGAACCGAGTACCCGCAGTCCATAAGGTACGGGACATCGAATTCCCCCGCCAACTGGCCGATGCCTGACTGTAGCAACGGAGTGCCTTTCTCATCACGGGAAGCAGCTCCGAATCCAGGCGTATCGTACCCTAGTGACAAAAAGCCGGCGAGGTTGGCAGAGTGAACATCCGCGGTCGCCGCGATTATCTCTAGGGAGGATTCGGCTTCGACTTCTGCAAGCAGGGCTGCCGGTGTGTAGGCTATGCCGTGGTGAACGTATGCAGCTCCCTCAAGAGGGACCACCACCGCATCCAGGTTGTCAACTTGCCGTATGGCATCGCTGCAGCGGTCGCGGACCACGTCATCTTCGCAGAGAAACCGCTTGTACTGCGGAGGGTAGACCTGGCCGTAAGAGGACTGCCTGCCGGTGTGCTTCTCGAGAGGCGTTATGTAGCGGGCCCTGTAGCGGCTTCCGCTAACCGAAGACGGGGGAGCGAATGCCGAGCGGCAAGATAGCCACATGGCCGCTTCAACTGAGGCTACCGGACAAGCGTCGTATTCATCGCCGTACACGTCCTTGACGATTTCTCGCATCTCTGACGCAGCCTTAGATATGGAGGTGACCGGTTTCGACGAAGGCGGGCTTTCTGGAACGGTCGACGGGGCAACGTTCTCACCGCCGAAGCTAGCCTTAATCTCCTTCGCTGCCTTTTCGGCCGCTAGGATGATGTCTCGGGCGCTTGCGCCCAAATGCTCGTATAGCTGCGCCCTGTATTTGAAATGCGGCATGTATTCGACACTCCCTGGCGAGAAAGGTCAATTGGCTCAGTGTCTGCGGGCCACATATCAATCCTTCCCGCACGGAGGGAGGCAAATACCAGTGGGCGTGGGGCGCAAGGACGCCTGCCCCAAGCTACACCACTGATTCAGAAGGAGTCGGCCAGGAGGCGGCTAAGAGGGCCGGCTGGGAAAGCCGCCTAGGTGAGGCCGGCTATAGACTTCCAGTCCTTCTCCAAGCCTAGCCGACGGAGCGTTCCTTCCAGCGGTATGCCGGTGGCCAAGTCCCAGCCTCTTGCCCGGTAGTAGTCGTCCAGCATCGGCTCTATTTCCACCACGCTTCCCGAGGAAGGTCCACTGTCAGATGGGAGGGGCTCTTGCAGAAACCGTTTTGGCAGGGTGTCGTCCTTCCGTCTCACCCCTCGGAGGACGATGAAAACTCTCTCCAAGTTCATGACGCGCTCGCAGGCTTGTTGGACCGACCTGCCGTCGAAACCTATGCCTGTGGCAGCGTTCAGGAACCGGGCGGCCAACTCGAAAGGCAAGACCTCCATGTTGACCACCGTGTTCTTGCACGCCTCAAGCGAGTCGGCCAGGACGCACAGCTCTTCAAAGTGCTTGACCAGACGGCCTTTACCCTCGTGCGCGAGCCGGAGGGCTGCGCCTTCGGCTCCGAAGCGCCTCAGCCCCTCCTTGCGGTCGCCGGTAAACTCGAAGGACGGTTCCGACCTCAAGTGGTCCCCGCCTCTAGTGGAGACGGCCAGGCCTAGGGCGTATCCTTTCATCCCCCTGGGCTCAGCCTGGAAGAACTCGAGCCCTTTCACGTGCATCGCCAGTTCCTCGCTGCCCCTTCCGATGAGCCTGGCGGCTTCGCGGATTCCCTTGGCAAACACGTCTCCGAACCCTTCGCGAAACGCGATTTTCCTTATCATCTGGACTATGCCATCCTTGGAGCCCCACCTAAGGTCCAATCCGTCGACGTCAGAGGACGTCAAGATACCTTTCTCCAAGCACTCCATGGCGAAGGATATGCATCGAGACTCCGATGACGTCCATACCGTACCTGTTGCAGAGGTCCACGGCGTACAAACCCAGTTCCAGGTCCGAATTGCCGACCCTGGACGTGAAGCGCAAGTCCCTCGAACTCGGGGCCCTCGCTGGAAAGACCCTTGTGCTCGCCCAGTTCTATCCGGAAATACCTGCTGCAAGGAATCGGGCAGCTGTGGCAAGCTTTTGACTTCACCTTGTGTTTTGCGGCTAGCGTTTCCCCGGAAACTTGCGATGCCGACTCGAACCGCCCGGACTGATAGTGTCTCGTTGACAGGGCGCCAAGCCCCTGAAGGCCTGATACCAGCTGAGTCGTCCCCAGATAGCCTCTGTGGGAGTACTGGGGGTGGTTGTAGATGACCTCATCGAGATCCCGCAGTAAGCTCGCGAATTCCTGGGGATGCGCCAACCGCACGGGCATTGTGCCGCGGACTGCCACGGCTTTTACGTTCTTTGAGGCCAGCAAGGTTCCCATCCCTGTCCTGGCAGCCGGACGGAACAGGTTCACAAAGATGCCCGACATAGTGACGCCGTTTTCCGCAGCGGGTCCCAAGACAGCCACTTGAGTCCTGGGGTCGCCCAACTCCGCGCGAATCAGGCGGTTGGCTTCGGGGATGTCCAGGCCCCAGAGGTGTTCCGCGGGCCTTACCTCTACCGCGCCGTTGTTTATGAAAAGGTACACCGGTTTTTGCGCCCGGCCCGTTATTACTATCTGATCCAACCCGGCATATTTCATCTCCGCGCCGAAAAACCCGCCTGCGTTTGAGTCGCCAAGAATGCCTGTGTGAGGAGATAATCCGGTAACGTTGAACCTGGAGCTACCGGGGAAGAGAGTCCCATCCATCGGTCCCACCCCGAATATGATGGGGTTCTGGGGAGCATACGGGTCCCTGCCCGGCGGCACGGAATCGGACAATCGCCTGACGTTGATCCCGCGACCGCCGATGTAATCACGAGCCATACTCTCGTCTAGGTCGTGAGTTTCCCAGTTCGCGTCCTTTGGGCCTCCGGGGCCGCCCAGTTCCACTAACAATGTCTTTCCGGCATAGCCCAGGCTACGAACGCTCATTGGGAGTCACCTCCGGCCGGTAGTTCATCGGCTAGGCCCTTACCCGGGTTCTTGGGAGGCAGCTTTCCCGGCTGCTCGAACCTGGGGGGCGCTTTCGCGTCTCCCGCCCGTCCGAACCGCACGGCTTGAGTCGGGCAGGCCTTGACGCACTGGGGGTCGCCTCCGCACAAGTCGCAGACCAGCGGGTATCCTCCGGGACCAACCCTTATGGCGCCGAATGGGCAAGCTGACTTGCATAGCCCGCACCGCATGCATTTCTGGGGGTCGAACAGGACCGCGTGAGTCACGGGGTCCCTGGACAGCGCGCCTGGGGGGCACGCCGCTACACATCGGGCGGTCACGCACTGACGGCAGACCGTGGGAGTATCTAGGCCAGGGGCTTCATCTTTATGCACTTGGATGCGCGCAATGTGGGGGTCGTAAACTTGTTCATGGGCGAAACTGCATAGGTTCGCAACGGCAGCATCCGGTGCAGTCCTTAGGGAAACGAGGAGACGCTGAGGGATCCCTTCGTCGGCCTCGCTATCGGTCCCGTCAGTTGTAGGTTCGACCTGGGGTGTTCCGCCGTTGCTACCCGAAGCGCCATGAGTGGACGAGTCCTCGAACGCTTCTGGGGTGCCATTGGCGCCGGCCGTTCCGGTTGTCTGCCCGATCCTGTCTATCCGGTAGATGACCAGGCCGTTGGGGTCAGGGCAGACTATGCGCGAAGTGTTCGGCGCCCAGTCGTTGGGTTCGTTGACCTCCCGCTGTTTCACCGTAAGTAGGGGCATCATGGCTTGAAGCGCCCAGATGCACACGTGCTTGCCCTGGGGCAAGACGAGTCTCCCGCCGTCTATCTCGAAGTAGTCCCCCACGTTCATCGGGAGGTCGCAAAACCCTTTGACTTCTTCCACTACTACTCTCAACCGGTACATGCCCTCACCCCCAAACCATAGTAACCTCTGCCGCATGCCGGTGACGTGAAAATTCCCCAAACAAGCAGCCAGTTCCTTTCGGTGGTAACCCTAAGTGGATATCCACTTATTCCGATAGTATCGAAACCCACAGTTCCCTCCCAAAGGTTGGAGGAGTTTGCCGTGAGCGAGGGCAGTACGTAGAACATGGGGCTATATGGGTGAGAGATGGGGTCATTGGCGTAAAAGCCACCGGGACCAGGCGGAGTACCGGCGACGATTACTCCATGCGGCGACACGGAAGTGCTCGTGAGCAAGCGAATCTGAGCTCTCTCACGGTGACCAGTTCTGACCTCATTGAAGTGAGGCTCCGTCAAAGCCAGCCAACCGTCGTCTATTCAGTCACGATACCCAAGGCGCGAACAGAAGCGTATCTGACGGTTGCCCCAACTCACGGGACGAAGTTGCTCCTGGTGGATAGTCAGCCGGCAAGAGACCTGATCCTCCGTCACAAGAATGTCATACACTTGGCAATCCCTTTCGGATGCTGTTGCCGCCGTCCTTCGGTATTGTTGTGGATATCGATTTAGAGGCGTGCCACAGGGCTTGTACCGAGCTCATTGGCCAATCGGTCCTGATAGCAGAAGCAGAACCTTATGCCCCGGGAAAGGATGCCTACATCAATTCCACCATCTTGGACACAGTGGTCGACCTTCCCTCCAGTGCCGACCACGTGGATTTCCGCGAAAGTTGTCAGGCGGCCGGACATCAAGGCCAGGAGGCCTCACATTGCCGCAAAGTCGACCTGGAGTCGGGCGCACCGGGAAGAACGGTCACAGGGGAGCCCATTCTGCCGCCCCGGCCAAAGGATGTTCACCTTAGAGCCGGGAAAGGTGCGGAAATCCGCCAAGAGGGGGATAAACTTGCTGCTTTCGCCACGATATCAGGGCGTCCAAGTATGACAAGCGCTCAGGCGTTGTAAGCGTAAGATCCCTGGTCATACATCCGGGAGACGTGGACCTGTCCACGGGAACGCGCGGTCAAGCGGCAGTCTCCTGTCCCAAGGCCAGGTAACCGAGAGGATGGTCGTTGACGCCGAAGGGGAGCCTCGAGGTCGGCGGCATCGTAACGGAAGCTACGGTCCGGGCATGGGGAAGCGTGAAACTCCGGGGCAACGTGTTCAAATCGGTGATATCAGCGGGCAAGGACGCCTCTCGGGTTCAGCGGATTAACCGCACCCTGAAGGACCTGGAGTTGACTTTGGACCACATCTTAGGCGTCCAGGAACAGATGTTGAACTGCGCGGGCAAGGAATCGGGCGACTGTAACGCTCCGGCGGCAGATTTCACGGAGGCCCTTGACGATGCATATTTCGTCCGCTTTAGGAAGGTGGCGGAAGTCCTAAGCGCTCTACTCAAGGAAGACCTTTCGCTCATGCCAAAGGATGTCTTCGCGAGCCTGGAAGTGACAAAAGAGCTCATAACCGGAGCGAGGCAGGCGCCTTTTGAGAGAGCGAGGACTATCCTCGAGCGGATCACGCCGGCGATTATCTGGACAGGCGAGGAACTGCAGAAAGGCGAGTCGGACCTGTATGTGCCCTACGCTCAAGGGTCAGTGCTGGAGGCTTCGCGCGACATCTTGGTCACCGGACAGGGAGCTCTCTACTGCACCCTAACTGCGGGCAGGCAGATTAGGGTGGAAGGATCCCCCGGCCTCTTCCGGGGCGGCACCGCCAGGGCGCGGCAGAGTATTCGCGTCAAGGCAGCGGGAGGCCATGGCTCGGCGGTCACTGTCCTGGAGGTGGGCGTCAACGGAACGATCCATGCCGGAACCGTGTCGCCGGACACTCATCTTTGCATCGGAAGGATACGCTACCAGACCGGTGCGGCACTTCAGAACGTCAGCGTCTCGATGGTTGATGGACGCATGAGCATCAACTCCAACTCAGGGACGATCTGGGCATAGGATATGCGGCGCGCTCCCTCACATGAAGGAGTTGGAATCCCCGATAAAGAACCCCATCTTGTTGCGGAAAATTCTGCATCGTGCCGGTCCATATCGTGCCATGTGTCCCTACGGTATGAGGCATAGGACGTTTACGAACGGAGGTAAGTGGAGAGTGAAGGTATTCATCGGGGTGGATATGGAAGGGATTTCGGGCGTCGTCGCTTGGGACCAGACCGAGCGGGGAAAGTCCGACTACGAGGTATTTCGCAGGTACATGACCCAGGAAGCCAACGCGGCCATCGAAGGAGCTTTGGCGGCGGGAGCGTCCAAAATCGTAGTGACGGACTCACACGACGGCGGACGAAACATCCTTCCTGAGGAACTGAATCCTGAAGCCAGGCTCATAACAGGCGGAGGCAAACCCATGGGCATGGTGGAGGGCTTAGATTCCACCTTCGACGCGGCGTTTTTCATAGGGTATCATTCCAGATGCCTTTCGCTAGGGGTGCTAAACCACACGTACAGCCTCGTTGTCCAGAACTACTTCGTCAACGGAAAGGTAATGGGGGAGACGGGGATGAACGCCTTGATGGCGGCATACTACGGAGTCCCGGTTGTCCTCGTTTCCGGCGACTGCCAGGTGTGTCAAGAAGCTAAGGACCTGCTGGGCACCGTCGAGACGGTAGCCGTCAAGGAGCCGCGAAGCCAGACGTCGGCCATGGGGCTCCATCCGTTCAAGGCGCGGGCCAAGATCAAGGAAGCCGCTGAAAGGGCGCTCACCAATCTGGGTTCGTACAAGGCGCTGAAACCGCCCGCTCCGGCTACTGTCCGGTTGCAGTTCCGCAACTCGGCAAAGGCGGATGCTGCTTCGATCATGCCGGGTTCGGTGCGCGTGGACCCGGTGACGGTGGAGTACACCGGTCCGGATTACTTGATGGCGTACCGCGGTGCGTTGACTCTGCTGCATTTGTAGTCAATCGCGTATCGGTTAGCTCCAAGCCTGAGACAGAGGCGCTTACGAGAGGTGCCTACGTTGGTGGCCCCGTAGCCATAAGCTAGACGAGACGGCAGTCTGGACAACCCCTGGGAGACCGGGGGTTTTTCGTTTACAGATTGTCTCTAGACTGTCTCTGGGCTGCCGCCTGTCGAGGGCGCGCACATTTATCATACGAAAAATGTGCTTGAGTGCACATTTTTGGCACGAAAAACGTATCGGGTGTTGGCATCCTCTAGCTGTACTCTATACTTGCAGAATAACGTCCTCGCGAAGTCTCGCCTGTTCTTGTAGTTCCTCGGTGAATCCGCTCAAGCTAAATAGGATGTACCACAGCTTGCGTCGGCCCTTATGCCGGATCACTGTTGCCGCCTTTTCTTCCATTTCGCGGAGAACGTACGAGCCAACGGATTCAATACTTGCACTCGCCCAAAGTCAGGTCTCTGCCGTCGGCGTCTAGCGCCACGGTTAGGCAGAGTGAGGGGTCGGAGGCTCCTACCTTCCTTACCGAAAGTCCCAAGAGACAGCCTGGACGTCGGATCGTCCGTGTCGGTACGTTCCGCATCCGCGGTCCCTATCTTTTGATTATTCACGCTATCCTTGGAACAAAGCCATCTGCCCAACGTCTAGTATGTGCTAGGGCAGACGGGCACTTGACAATGCCGGTGCTCGTGGGAATGGAAACGTAGTATAGATTGCCGTTGCGACAGCTAGCAGAACGTTATGTTGATCCTGCCCCGGCCTCTGGTCTTGAGCCCAGGACTATGGAAAGATGGAGGGCTGCCAGATGTATGGCAATCGGTGCGATGTGGTGGCGTGGTGTGAGAATCCGAACATGAGGGCTTCGTTGCTTGGAGCAACAGCCAGCCTGAATTTCCGGTTCATCTCAGTGTCCGGCCCAGATGAAGCTCGTGAGGCAGTGCGGATGTCCCCTGCCGTTGCTGCATTTGTGCAATGCTGTAGGCTCTGCACCGAGCGGGTTGCCTTTATCGGTGAACTCAAGCGAAGACCTCAGACGGCCGTCGTGGTTGTCCTTGATTCCAGCGATTATGCTGGTAAGGCCGACGCGATACGGATCGGGGCCAATGCCTGCCTTGGGTATCTTGATGTCCTTCAGAATGTATGCGCTATCGTTCAAGGTGCAGTCGCGGGAGTACTTCGAGAATTCGACCCCCATCTCCTGAGAAGCGTCTCCTCCCCATCTCCGAGACGGTCACGTTGTCCATCCCAGGTTTCTGCATTACAGGCAGTCAGTCGCGAGTACAACTCCCAGCTATTCCAGGCGCTTTACTTGCATGCTCCGCGTCGCGGCCTAATGAGGTGGTCTCAGTCAGTGAATTGGTTGTCGCAGGATGGGGGACACAAACGGTGCAACTAGGAACGCGCTTCACCAGCAGATCTATCAACTCAGGTGCAGGCTGGAGGAATTCGGAATCTCTGACCGTGTCAAGAGTATTCGAGGTGTAGGCGTTCTACTGGAGGTGCGGGGCTGTGACAGGCATTCTGACCAAAACTAAGGCAAGCCTAAGTCAAATCTAAGACAACTATGGTTTGTCTTATTTAGAGTGATGTAAACAAGTTGATAGACTACGGGCAGATGCGGTCCAAACCAATTAGAGGGAGGAGTATCGGAGTTCACATCGGGATCGCTAGAGCAGCCATGAAATCGGTAAGGCAAAGTCAAGTCTACCTGCGCGGTCAGTGGGGTTGAAAGGAGGAGTGAGACAAAGATGCGGCGATCGCGAAAGCGAGATGAGATTCCGCTAGGCGATGCTTCCAGACAGAAGTCATTCATGAACACGGCAGCCTTAGTCATAACGTGCGCAGCGTGCTGCCTATTTTGCGCTTGCGGCCACAACGCCAAGAGCACAGATGTTGCCGTAGGAGTTCTTGATCCGAACAAGATCGTTGGTGTCTTGCCCACGGAAGTAAGTCGGGTCAGTGGGAATCTAAATCGAACTCCATCGATCCTCGTCGGAGCGTTCTCTGACGTCGACAAGGACAGAGGCGAATGCCGAGTAGTCATCAGGATCTCCCCCCAGTGGAGTAGCTCAACACTTGGCAACGTGCTTGTAAGAGAAATGTCTCCGCCAACCATTGGGAAAACGTCGGGTACAGCTACAGTTTCCGAACTCCATGGAATCGTTACGGGTCCAGGTACCACAGAGGTGTTAGGCTATTTCCCGTTGAGTGAAGCCTTCGGGGATTCGCTCCATGAGGACACGGAGATTCAACTCTATGACAAGTGGGATAGCGACAGCACCGCTACGTTCGCCTTCCCAGTCTACGTTTGTTCGGATAGCGGGGTCTTCAATCTACGATCATTGATGAATGGTTCTACTTTCCACCTGGATGAAGCGCTGCCAGAGGAGATTACCGGTATGGCCATGGACGGTCAAAGCGATGCAGAATCTGTTCCGGTTTCCAGCTGTGGCATTGCCGTATTCACCATATCCGAAGTCAAGACGGACCATGAGTTCTTAGTTCATCTGCTGGCTTTCCTAGAACTAGATAAGGGAGGCACCTAGTCCGAGAAAAGAAAGGGGATTCGTATGAAGAAGGGGTGGGCTTTGAAGACTGCAGTGTCCTTTGTTCTGACTTCGGCACTACTTCTTTCGTACCCATGCTTTTCAGACTGGTACGGGTACCAGAAGGTCTACTGTCGTGACCGAATATCATCTGGACCTGACGAAGTCTACCGGAATCTGGACGCTAAAAACAGTGTCGTCAAACGACTGGTTTGAGAAGTCGAAAGGCGGTAAGCCGTTTGATGTAGCAAGGGAACTTGCTGAGATGACTGTGCAAAGGCCTGAGAAAGACCGCGTTGTGTCCATGCCAGCACCAGAGCAGATAAACCGAGACTAACACAAGCGATATTTAGCATCCTAGCAACTATAGGTTGACTCGACCGACGGAAGGGGCAGGGTGACTCAAACGGCGGTTGAATGTCCAGCGTAGACTACACAAGCAAGGAGACCCGTGCCCCGCCATTCTGTCTAATGTGCGCACGCAACTCGACAATCCTGTGCCGCATTCTATACTTGCAGAACAACGTCTCTGCGAAGTCGCGCCTGTTCTTGCAGTTCCTCGGTGAATCCGCTCACGCTGAATAGGACATACCACAGCTTGCGTCGGCCCTTGTGCCACGGCACGGTTGCCGCCTTTTCTTCCAGTTCGCGGAGGACACATGAGCCAACGGGTTCTTTCCAATACTTGCATTCGCCCAGAATCAGGTTTCTGCCGTCGGTATCCAGCGCGGCGACGTCGATTTCCGTATCGCCGCTCCAATACCGACCTACCTTAGAGAAACTGAAGGGCCAGGTTCCCGTCGCGTTCATGTCCCACATCTTAGCGCGGCAGACATCCTCATAGACGAAGGCTGCGTGATTGGCGACAAAACCGGTTCTGATCTTCTGCATCACGATGTTCTCGTTTCCGCTTTCGATGAGGCTCTGGTTCGGGTAAATGAACGCAAACCAAAAGCGGATGTAGTTATCGCGGATCTTGTAGAGGCCTTTCTTGCTCTTCTCGGGGGCATCCTCCGTAACCGGCACTTCTCGCTCGACGATTTCCAAATCGATTAACGTTCTTAGGTAACTGGTCAAGCTCGTAGCCCGGATCCCCAGGGCAGCGGCAATCGCGGACAACTTGCTGTTTCCCGCGGCGATTGCCCTAATCACGGAGAAGTAGCTGCCGATCTCCGTAACCTCTTTTGAAGCAAAAAACGCGGTTCGTCATAGAGATAGCCGGAGCGGTCTAGCACACATTCCTGTATGGCCCTATAGATGTCGTTTTGCCCCGAGAATGATTCAACGTACTTTGGCACACCTCCGGTCACAGCATACGTGTCGATCAACTGGCGGTCACCAAGACCCGGGAAGAAACTGCGGTAGTACTTAAACGGAATCGGTCCGAGACGTATTTGCGCGGTACGCCTTCCGTACAATGGGCTACTGTAAGCTAGGGTCTGTGACACCATCATGGATATCAAAGACCCGCACAAGATAACCATGATGGACTTGTCCTTCAGCTGCTCCTCCCAGATACGCTGGAACACAGAGGGGAAGGCCGGATTGGACTTGCCGATATACTGGAATTCGTCTATTACGATCACTGGCTTTGAGTCAAAGGGCGCACCTAGTATGGCCCTGAAGATTGCGTCCCAGCTTGATTTGTTGGCGGCGCGGAGCAGCTCGCTATCGATAAACTCGGCTGCGATGTCCTTGAAAATGGCGCGATTCTGCGCCTCGGACTCCTCGCTGGCGAGAAAGAACAGGGCTTTCTTGTCTCGAATAAACTCCGAGATCAGCGTCGTCTTGCCGACGCGCCGGCGGCCGTACAGGATTACAAGGGAGGAGCCGCTGCGGTCATATTCCCTCTGCAGCGTTTCCATCTCCTGCTCGCGGTCGATAAATCGGAGCATGCATGAGCACCTCACTTTGCCATCGGAGTTATTATATCCAGGATTATAATAAATTCAATAATAATGATGTAATTACATGCCAGCAGCCGCCAAATAAGTACCACAAACCTATCTACCTCAAAGAGGGAATTGTGGTGTCGGGGCCCTGGTTGAGAACGATAAGATTCCTTTCACAGGCGCAGCGCCAGCCCTCCGTGTCTCCCGGGTTTCGGCTAACTAGTTTTGAGGAAACGTATCGGAAGTCTCAGAAGGCCGGGTCGGATGAGTTCCGCGTAAGAGCTGCTGGACATTGCGGCTGACGTCGATTCAGTGACCATCACGTTCAGCTCCAGCAGTCCTGTTCCTCTGTACCCCGAATGGAACCGGCTGCCGGAAACTTTCACCGCATTTGACAAATCCGCCTCTGTTTTCAACCTCTTGTTTGTGGGGTCCAATGTCAGTCAAGAAGCGTGGAAAAAGCCGGTGCTTGGTCCTACCGAAGCGTGCAACTCTTTTAGTCTTGACCAAACCCCTGAAGGCGCACGATTGAGCATAGGATTGAACAAGCCAATGGAATACCGTGCCGGTTCCATGGAGTACAACTCTCGTCACCGTTGGGATTTGGTGGACGGAGGATTCTCTATGACAATTTGGTAGCGGGGCAAATAGACTGACTGCGCTGATGAAGGTGTGTTTTTCGCTCGCCCCCCGCGCTGACTTTTTGCAGGGTTATTAACCTGAGGATAGAGCAATGAACTGCCGACATGAGCGCTGATAAGCTGCTGCGATTATGTGCACAGACTTTCGGTGTTGAGGAATGACCACCGATCATCTGATCATCTTGGAGGGACTGGTCCCTAGACAGAACGCAACGACACATCTCCCACGTCAAACGCCCTAATGGCGCCACCCCTTTCCAGCAGGAGCCTACCTCCGTGGTCAATGCCCACAAAAATGCCTTCTTCACCCGGTTCGGTTGGGATGATTCGGGGGGCCACCACTCTTGTCACATCGAGGTTCCCTGCTTCAAGGCCTTCCCGGGTTTCGTGTCCGCGAGTTCGATTATGAACGACAACCCGATCGCCCAAGTACGCGGCTACGGAGGTCATTCTGCCTGCCAAATCCGTCAAGCCTCTACGGACGTACTCTTCGTAGACCGGCTCCAAGTGATTCAGTATGCTCGCGGCGACTAGGTCTTGGTCCACGTGGTGCCCGAGATGAATGGTCATGGACGTCGCCGTGTCCCTGATCTCCGGGGGGAAGTCGTCGGTTCGCAGGTTGGCGTTCACGCCTATCCCCGCCACTACGTAGTTTACTTGGTCTTCTTCTGCCTTCATCTCACAGAGTATGCCTGAGACCTTGCGTCCTGAGACAAGCACGTCGTTGGGCCACTTTATTTTAGAGTCCAGACCGAAGTCTTCTCTGAGAGCACACGCGACCGAGTAACCTACTGCAAGGGATAGTCCGGGTACCTTCGCGGGAGGCACTTCCGGTTTGAGGATAACTGACATAAAGACCCCGCCCTTAGGCGATGCCCAGCGCCTGTTCAATCGTCCTTTTCCGCCAGACTGGGTTTTTGCTAGGAGAACGGCCCCATGCCCAAGTAGGCCCTCGTCGGCAAGGAGCTTCGCGTCATCGTTGGTAGAGGTGGTGGTTTCAGTGATCAAAAAAGGTCGCCCTAGTGTCTCAGTATGTAGATTTGGTAGGTCCTTGAGTTCTTCGTATGAGTCGCCTGTTCGCACCGGATTCGCACCTTTCTCATGCCTCTGGCCCCGTCCGGGGGCTACTGCTGATCTCAGGGAAACGCCACTTTCCCCATTATAGTCGGACGGGAAGCCCCCGTCGCTCCCGGGACGTTATTGGGGACCCCTCCTAGCAGCTCATTGCCTAGGATAGCGAAGGCCAAAGCCTCTTTTGCCTTAGAGGATATGCCCACTTGGTCGTGGGTAAGTACGCGGATGCCGGGCAGCTCCTCGCGAAGGCGTCTCATGAAGTAAGGGTTCAGCGCCCCGCCACCGCCTACGATCACTTCGTGGACGGGGCCGCGGGGGAATACCCAAGCGCGGTACGAATCCACCATTGAGCGGACTGTCAGTTCAGAAACGGTCCTAATGACGTTAAGGTAGTCTCGCCGGGTTTCAGGACGCGCCATATCCAGGATGCGCTCCACGTAATCTCGCCCGAAGAGTTCCCTGCCCGTGGACTTGGGGGGAGGCGCCGAGTAATAGGGCTCTTCTAGCAGCGTTTCGAGCAGTTTGAGGTCTAGTTCGCCGGCTTCCGTCATCTTGGCGTCCCTATCCATGACTTCGCGGCCCTCCGAGATAATGGTCGCCAACATGTCTACCATCATGTTGCCCGGTCCGGTGTCAAACGCGATGACGCTATCAGAAGATGTCGATTTGCCGTCATCCAAAGTGCCGCTCGGTGGCAAGTAGGTCAGGTTTCCGATCCCGCCGATGTTCTGGACAATCCTGCCTTTGACCGGATCGCCGAGCAGAATCCAGTCGACGTACGGGACGAGAGGAGCTCCTTCGCCGCCCACGGCCATGTCAGCGGGGCGGAAGTCTCCCACTGTGAGTATCCCCGATCTCTTGGCCAGCACTGAGAGATCGCCGATCTGAAGTGTGGCGGCCACGGGGAATAGGGGGTGGTCGGTATCCGGGAAGTGGGCGATGGTTTGACCGTGAGAGGATATGAGGTCTATGTCCTTTGGGTCGAACCCGGCCTCGCTGATGCACTTCAACGCGGCGTCCGCCAACATCTGCCCCAGCAGGAAACTGAGGCGCGCTATATCCGCTGCCTTCATGTCCCAAGGCTTGCCGACAAGGGCATCGTGGATATGGTCAGGGTAGTCCACTGTAGACATGTGGAGGACCCGCGCTTTGCAGGCCTTTCCGAAGCCCTGGACGGCGCACAGCACGGCGTCAATGCCATCGGCCGACGTCCCTGACATCAAGCCGACAATGTGCCTTACAGGTTGGTTTCGCAAGGTTTCGAAAGCCATATCGCCCTGCCTCCTTGGTTCGCGTTGTTACACCATATCGACCGGCGCTCTCCCTACAGGCTCGCGATGTCCCAGCAATATCTGAGCCAGGGCGGCCATGGCCTCCGGTCTGTGGCTGTATGTGCAGACGTACGTGCCGATGCCCGGCACCACCCTTATGTCGTGCGGGTTGCCGGTCGCCACCAGGATGGGGGTCCGACCCGTCGCTGCCACTTCCTGCGCCATTGCCGCGGCCCCACAGGCTTGGGCCTTGTCGGAAGCGGCATTCCTGGTGAGGATGACCACTGCGTCAGCGAGGACAGACGCCTCTCTTGCGCGCGCTAGGAGTCCTGCGTTGTCCCTCTGATGGCCAGTGGAGTTGCTCTCGCGGCTTTGCACGAAAGCGCCGCCGGTATCGCTTCGCCTCGTGAGGCTGTTGCCCTGCGGCCCGGTTGGGCTAATTGCATCCAGCCGTCCGGTCGGGTCGCTGTCGTCCCGCCTTTCGGTCGCCTCCAGATAGACTTCCGAGACCACGACTCCTTCTTGCGCGAGGGTTTGGCCAAGAGGGGAGAGGGAACCCGAATCTGCCGAACCTCTCGGGTAGGCCAATAGCAAACGCAGGGGGCCGCCCGCCGGAGAAACCTTGCGTAACGGCAGCACGCTGACTTCGTCCTTAGCAACCGTAATGGATGCCAAGTGAGATTCCTTGGACAGCGTCCAGAACTCATGTCTAGTGGCCTCCTCGGGCGACAGGGGATTCGGCAAGCAGACCTTTCGCTTGATTGCCAGGATGCGCTCCACTGCCTCGTCCAGCCGGGATTCGGGCAATTCGCCGGAGCGGACCGCTTCCAGCACGGCCTCATATGCGCCTACCTGCAGTTCCTTCGTGTGGGAGACGAGGACCATGTCAGCCCCGGCCTTCAAAGCCAGGACAGCGCCTCGCACAGTTCCCGGGCTCTTCGCGATGGCGGCCATCTCCATGCAGTCGGTTATGATGAGGCCTTGGAATCCCAATTCGCGCCTTAAGAGCCCTTGGAGGACTCTCTCCGAGACCGTGGCGGGACGGTCGGGATCGACAGCCAAGAACACGATGTGTGCCGTCATTATGACCTGAAGGCCGCCTGCGATGGCCGCGCGGAAAGGGGCCAGCTCGACGCGATGAAGTCTCTCCATGGAATGGGGGAGGACCGGAAGGTCTAGGTGAGAATCCACGGAGGTGTTGCCGTGTCCCGGGAAGTGCTTTCCCACAGGCAGGACGCCGGCGGACAGCAGTCCCTGGACTGCCTCCGTTCCCAAGCGCGAAACGAGTTCCGGATCGCCGCCGAAAGACCGGACCCCGATGACGGGGTTATCCGGGTTGTCGTTTACGTCCAGGTCAGGAGCCAGGTTCATGTTCACTCCCGCGGCTCTCAGCTGGATCCCAGTGGCATGGTGCACGCGCCGGACGAGGCTGTCGTGGGCCGGCCCGCGTCCAGCGTCGTGGACCGGCTCACGCACACCGCTTTGCGCCAGACTGGCGGATGCCGCGGCCAACGACATCGGCCCCGGCATGAGCGGTATCCCTTTGGTGAAGCGGGCGACTATTCCGCCTTCCTGGTCCGCGGCTACGAGCAAGGGGATGCCGGGCGGAGAAGACAGAGCCCAGCCCTGCAAGGTTTCGGATAGTGCCGCCGCTCGCCCCACCGTATCCAGATTGCGGGCGAAGTAGATGATCCCGCCCGCATGCAGGCTCTTTATCAGCTCTTCGGCTCCGGCGGGATCCTTCGACGGGAAGCCGAACATGAACACTTGCCCGACCTTCTGCTCTAGAGTGAGGTTCACCCGGTGCCCCTCCTTGTTTCACCTATCTACTCCACCACCGCGGCCATTATGGCGTTGGCAAACATGGGACGGAGCCGGATTGCGGCGTTGGAGTCCCTTCCCGCGTGTACCCGGTTTGTAAGCAACACGATCCCTACGCCTACCTCCGGGTCGCACCAAAGGCTGGTACCTGTGAACCCGGTGTGTCCAAACGCGGTGTCGGACACGAAATCACCGCCGGAGGAAAAGGTGGGTGACTTCAGCATCCATCCCAGCCCCCGCCTTTCGCCGGCAGCAGTATGCTCTTGAGTCGCGACCCAGACAGTGCTGGGAGAGAGCACGCGGACGCCGTCCAACTGGCCTTCGTCCAGCCACATGGAGGCGTACTTGCATAGATCCCAGGCAGTGCTGAAGAGCCCCGCATGCCCCGCTATGCCTCCGAGTGCCAGGGCGTTCTCGTCGTGGACTTCGCCCCACATGACTCGCCCGAGGTCAGAGCGGTATTCCGTGGCGGCTATTCGGTGGCGGAGGGACGGGTCTGGCCGAAAGCACGTTTCCGTCATTCCAAGCGGGCCGAAGACGATTTCCTGGGCGACTTCCGACAAGTCTTTGCCCGTAAGCACCCGGACTAGTTCTCCCAGCATGATGAACCCCAGGTCGCTGTAGACGACTCTGAGGCCGACGACGCTCTCGCCTAAGGGCAGGTCGCAGATATTGTTGAGGATCGCGCCGCCGAAAAGGCCTTTCTCCCAGAAGCGGATGTGGTCGGGCAAGCCAGAGGTGTGCGTCATGAGATGCCTGATGGTGATCTTATCCTTGCCGCCTTGGCCGAACTTCGATATGAAGCGGGCTAAGGAGTCGTCCAGGCGGAAGTGCCCCTGCTCGCAGAGCCTTAGGATGACAGGAGTGGTAGCCACTACTTTGGTCAAAGAAGCCATGTCGAAGATGGTATTTGGAGTCATGGCTATTCGCTCCGGCTCCCTGGAGGCCCATCCAAAAGCACGGGGCCCAACGATCCTGCCGTTTCTCACTATTGCCGCCACCGCGCCGGGGAGGTCACCTTCACCATCACCGACGGCTCTGCGCACCACTTCGAATGCCGCTTCGATTTGTCCGGCGTCCAGGCCGACATCTTGCGGTTGGGCCTGACGAAGTCTGTCCTTACACCCGCCACGTATTGAGGGACCGGCAATTGAGGGACCACCGGGTGTAGTGGGATAGGGGCCGGCTGTCTTGCCAGCCTCTCCTTTTTCTTGCAGGACGGCTTCCACCGTCTTCCTTATCGCTCCATTTCGCGACGCCAACGCCGACCTCGCGTCATCGGGTGACAGCCCCGTGAGAATGGCCACAAGGGCGACATCCAGCGCGCCGCCACAAGCCTCGAGGACTTGTTCTGCCTCATCCAGCGACTTGCCGGAGGCGTCGGAGAGGATCCTCCGGGCGCGGCCAGACAGCTTGATGTTTCGAGGAGCGGTGCCCGCCATGAGGTTCGAGTAGGTACGACCCATGGCGATCATCGCGGCGGTGGAGATCATGTTCAAGATGAGCTTCTGGGCGGTCCCGTTTTTCATCCTCGTCGAGCCCGTTACCACTTCCGGACCGACGTCCACGAAGATGGTGAGGTCCGCGGCTTGCGACACGGGTCCGGAGTCGTCTCCGACAACGGCCACAGCCTTGGCTCCAACCGAGCGCGCCTCTTTCAGGACTCCGACCACAAACGGGGTGCGTCCCGAGGAAGCTATGCCGATAACCGTGTCGGCGCTGCATACTCCATGAGACCGGAGCTCCCGCATGCCGCCCGCCTCGTTGTCTTCCGCGCCTTCATCGGCGGTAAACATGGCTTTGGTCCCGCCTGATATGAGGGGAATGACCATCTCTCCTAACGCACCATAGGTGGGGGGCAGTTCTAACGCATCGAGAACCGCCAGCCTGCCGCTGGTTCCCGAACCTGCGTAGAACACCCGGCCTCCGGACGACAGAGAGGCTACAACCCAGTCCACCGCCTGTTCGATCTGTTTGAGGCTTCCGGCCACAGCGGATGCCACTCTGTGGTCTTCGGCGTTCATCACTTCCAACATCTTCGAAACCGGCCACGTATCGATCCCCCGGGCTAGCGGGTTCTGCGCTTCTGTCCTAGGCTGACCGGTTTGTGTTTGAGCGGTCTGTTTTTGAGTGGTCTCAGCCTGGGATGTTCTTGCTTCTGTCACAGCCTAGTCCCTCTTTTCTGGGCTTTGTGGGGGCGAGGACTCCCTCGCCAGGACCGCCGCGCCTTCACAGGGAGTCAGGGCGGGCCAGCAAAACGAGACGCCGGGGAGCATGCTTTCCGCGTGTCGCCGCAGCGTGTCAACGTACGAAGGGTTCTTGAAGCACCCGCCCACCAAGGCGATGCTGGGCGCGTCCAACTGGAGCGACCGTGACACCGAGTGAGCCATCAAGGCCAGCTCTCGCGCTTCATCTTCCAAGATGGCAATGGAAACGGTGTCTCCGGAGGAGGCGGCTTCGAAGACGACCCTGGATAGCCCGGCTATTTGGGAGCGGTCCATCCCGTGAATTAGCCTTATCAGATCGTCGGGTTTCTCCGCCCCCAAGTGCTCCATGAACTTTTCCATGAGGCAGCTCGCCAAAAGCCGCTTTTCATGGGACTTGATGGCCGCCCTAAGCCCCAAAATCGCGATGCGGTAGGCGCTTCCTTCATCTCCGAGGAGTGCGCCCCAACCCCCGGCGGAAGCGTATTTGCCGTCCTTGACGCCGATGCAGTTTGAACCGGTCCCAGCGATGATGACCATCCCGTTCCGTCCCGCGTGGGCCGCCGCCAATGCCGAGTGAGTGTCTTCCACGATCAACAGCGGGATTTCCCCGGCGAGGGGCGTCAGCGCCGGCCGGATTCTCGCTATATCCTCGTCGCGTCCTGCTCCGGCGAGGGCTGCGCATATGCCGGATATGTCTCCCAGAGTCAGCCCGGCTTCGGATAGAGCCGCGCCCAGCGCCGCCTTGACGGAGCCCTGGAGCTGGGATTCGCCGCCGTAGTGGACGTTGCTGGGTCCTCCCCGGCCGGTTCCAAGGACTTTCCCCTGGTCGTCGGTGACGCAGGCCTCGGTAGAGGTCCCTCCGCCGTCGATGCCGATGAAATACCTGCGCGTGGAGGCAGCGGGTAGGCCATCGCGAACGCCCTCGTCTATCCTTGAGGCCTCGCACAACGTTCTATCCGAAGCTCCCGCTTTTGCACTACGAGTACAAGAGGTGCGGTCGTCTTCTATCTTCAAATTCCTTTGCCTCCTTCCGCCAAGTTGCCAGCAGGGAGTCAGGTGAGGAACCTTGGACCAGGGTTTCTCGGAGTGCGGACCCTCCGGATAGCCAATCCAACGAGTAATGGGACCCTGGCGGACGCTCTCTCACCTGGAACTCAGCGAAGGTATCTCTCAGGACGAATAGCAGCCTAACGCCCAATTCGACCGGGGCGAGGTTATGACGGTCGACTACATGAAACTGCACCCCTTGGCACTGCACGCCGGCGTGCTTCTGATTGGATGGGGTAAAAAACGTCGGACGGACCAGCACTCCCGGCAAGTCAAGGTCTCGTAGGGCCGAGGCCAGCTTACGCCCATCGATCCACGGGGCCCCTATCGTTGTGAATGGGGTCGCGGTCCCTCGTCCCTCAGAGACGTTTGTGCCTTCAATGAGGCAGGTCCCCGGGTAAAGAAACGCCATCTCCACGGATGATGCCGCAGGGGAAGTGGGGACCCAAGGGCGGCCTGTATCCTCGAAATGCATGGACCGCCGCCACCCTTCCATCCGGATGACTTCCGGCTCGGGCAGTCCTTTCTCCGATGCCGCCATGCGAGCGATCTCCCCCAGGGTCATCCCATGCCTGATTGCTACGTTCGCGCCGCAGACGAAAGACAAGTGCCCTTGGGCCGGCATGTTGCCTTCCACTGCGATTCCCCCGAGCGGGTTTGGGCGATCAAGTACCGTGAACGGGATACCCGACTCCGCGGCGGCCTCCATGGACAGCAGCATGGTCGACATGTAGGTGTAGTAGCGAGCTCCGATATCCTGGATGTCGAAAACGAGCCGGTCCAGGCCCTCCAGGCTTTCGGGCGACGGCGCGGTCCGTTCCCCGTACAGGCTGTAGACCCTCAACGCGTCGTGTTTGCGGGAGGGCACGGCTAGTCCGTCGGGATGGTCGCCGTAAAGCCCGTGCTCTGGAGCGAAGAGGCATCCGACGCGGTAACCGCTCTCTTGAAGGAGATCGAGATTCTGGTTCAGATGGAAGTCAAGTCCTGAGTGGTTTGTGATGAGCCCAAGCCGCTCATCCTTGTGAAGCCCGCCTGAGAGCATCGCCTCCAGGCCAACCAAAAATCCCAAGGCAGGTTCCTCCTTTGTAGAGGCACTTGCCTTGGGATTCTATGAATTGGCACGGGTTTCCTTTAGCCGGGACCCGGTCGTTCCCCGCTATGACCTGCGGCCTCAATCACTTGAGTTCCCCCCGAAGCAGCATCGCCCGGGAAACTACATCTACAGCGCCTAGCGGCTCCTTGCCAGCGACTTGGCAGGCAGTGCCTTGAGCAGCGCAGATGACAACACTGTGTTGATGCCGGCGTGAATCACGTTGAACGGGATGACCACCGGGATAATCATCGCCGCGATAGCGCTCTGCGGGAGCCCCGTGTAGATCGGTGTTATCAGTAGGTTGAACGGCACCATCAAACCGATCCTGGTCAGGACCCCTGCTAGCATGGCTGCGTAAGTCTTGCCTGTCTTCTTGGATATCCATCCTATTACCAGCGCCATGCCGCCGGACGCTACGAAGTGCATGAGTGCGCCCCACGGTCCGCCTTCTCCGGTCAGAAGGACGAACAGAGTGGCGTTGGCAAAGGCTGCCGCCACGCCCGCGGCGGGTCCGATGATGACCGACGCCAAAAGGATGGGAAGGTCACCCGGCGAATACAGCAGGTAAGGCGCCGCAGCCAGGACAGGGAAGTGCACGAATATCTCAAGCACCAAAGACATCGCGGTCAAGATTCCGAGAAGCGGTAGATCCTTGCGGTTCATTTGTTGTTCCCCCTTAGATAGTCTCAAGGGGGACCCCCGGGGAATTGACAGGATCGATCTATGATCGTCTGCGATCTTCTACCATCCGGACTGTACCGTCGGTCCCGGAATTCCACCGGGTCAATCGCCTTTGCGAGTCGCGGACTGTCACCGCCGGTGAGGAGTTGCGGCCGTAGCCGCTCACCTCGCCCCGAAGATCCTCTCCAAAAGAACACTCTAGCACGATGGAGGCGCCATTTCAATCACTCAAAACTTCGGATGGTCATAAGCTCCAATGAGTGTTCACATTTGCGACATTGCCAGAGTGCAGACGGCCTACTTCTTCCGCCTCCACGACAGAAGCTTCCGCCAGGGGGACAGACTGTCCTGATCCAGCTTCCTCGACTGCCACAAGACGTCGGCCCTGATTAACGGGTCTTTCGTGAGAATCTGCCAGGCTGACAGTACCGCATCGACGAACTCCCGGCGTAGAGGATGGGACTCGGCATATCGGACCAAGGGGCAGAGCAGGGAACCTGTCAGAGTGTCGAGGCGGACATTAAGGTTTCCGTCTTGGTCGATGTAGGGCATGAGCGGAAAGGTCCGGCACTGGATGGGGCGTCGCTCGCGAGGGCACGTCCCGTGGCACATCACGAAGTACACCATCCCTTCCCATTCCGGAGGGAAATCTTGATGTCTGGCGGATTGAAGGTTCCATTCGAGCCACGGTTCATTGCCGTCAAACATGCAGTCCTCGCCGGGGAGCAAGTACATGCCCACGCCGGGTTCGTACTCCTGGCAGCATTTGCGGTCGCAGAGGTTGCCGCAATCGCCATCGAGAGCGGGAACGTCAAGGAGCGCGTAGACCTGGGCAAAGTCGTCCGGGGTGAGGGTAGATCTGACCATGAGGCTACTCATTGTTCGGCCTCTACCTTTGCTCATGGCTAATCCTCCTTTGACCGGGGTAACCGTATCACCCACAGATCCTATCACATGAAGTGCGGTTTAGCAGCGAGCGGGTCGAAGCGAGCATAACCACTTGGCTCGACGTCTCGGGAGATGTCCGCTCCTGCAAATACTCCAAAGAGCAGCGTTCCCGCACATTATTCGAGCGCCTTGATGCTACAATTGAAGGGTAACGGAGACTTGGCGCTTTGATCGCCGAGGGAGAGGAGGCCACGCAGGCATTGGCGGACCAACTGAGCAATCCAGTGCTTGGGCCTCTTTACGCGCTGATAGCCGGGATTTTGACCTCGGCCAGCCCGTGCGCAATCGGGGCTATGCCGCTGGTTATCGGTCATATGGCGGGGTCCGGCGGCAAGGCGAGGACCCGGGACCTCGTGTTATTTGTGTTTGGGATGGCGCTTACCCTAACAGCCGCGGGTCTAGTGGTAGGGTTGCTGGGCAAGTCGATCTCCCTTTCAGCTCCGTGGATCCGAGTGGTGGCCGGGTTCGGATTTGTAGTTCTTGGGCTGGTTTACCTGGGCGTTCTGGGCGGTTCTCGTACGTGCCCAGCCGGTCCGTTGGCAACGACCGCCCTGGAGGAGGCCGTCGCCGGAGATGCCTCGGGGGGCTTTCAGGACGGCCATCGCTCCTGGTTAACCAGTCTCTCCATGGGGCTCTTGTACGGGGTGTCGGCGTCTCCATGCGCGACGCCTGCTCTGATAGCGATCCTTGCCCTGGTGGCGACTACCGGTTCCGCCCTTAGGGGGGGCTTGCTGCTATTGGCGTACTCCTTGGGGCAGTCATTGTTGGTGATTGTCGCCGGAGTGGCCACATCCAGGTTTAGAGACTCCTTGAGCGGCGAGAAGGGCGCCACCGCCTTGCCTACGCTGCGCAAGATCGGGGGCGCTGTCATACTCGTCTTTGGCTTGTACACGGCGATATCCCAGTTGGCCCTGTTGTACTTCTAGCTTGACCTTCTCGAAGCCTTATCGGGACGGACGCTTGAACGCTGCCGGAAAAGGAGGCGGTCATATGGACAATTCAAAGACCAGATATGCACTGGCTGCGATAGTGTTGGTCGCATTGGCTGCGGCCGTATTCTTTGCGATAGGTTACTTCCGCAGTAGGGCTGCTAAGGCCGACCTGTCGCTGCTGGACATCGATTCCGCCCAGCTTGATGGCCTCTTGGCTAGCGGACAGCCGGGAGTTGTGGAGTTCTACACCACCACGTGTCCCTGGTGCACCAAACTCGAGCCGGAACTTGCCAAGGTTGAGGCTGAGTACGACGGCAGACTGTTTGTGGTCAAGATGAACGCCCAGAAGCATTACGCCGAATCCGCTCGCTACTCGATCAAGGTCGTCCCAACTATGGTATTCTTTAATGAGTTGGGCTCCGTGGAATCCACAGTGGAAGGCTTCATGGAAGCCCCCGACATAATCGGACTAATAAAAGGCATGGGGATCGCGCGATAATGACCCAGATTACGGCTGACGTTCTTCTTTTCTTGGTTACCTTGGTTTGGGGTACCACTTTCGTAGTGGTCAAGAACGCTATAGGGACCATGGGACCGCTGACTTACTTGGCGGTCAGGTTCTCTTTGGCGGGCAGTGTTCTTTTGGTGTGGCACGTGGCCAAGTATGGGCTCCGGCCGCGTAGAAGTGAGGCGGGTTCCGGTGCCAGCCCTGCATGGTACTCATCGTCGCGTCGGTTCTACACAGGCGGGCTTTTGGCCGGCCTTGCGCTAGGATTCGCATACGCCACACAAACGCTGGGACTTGTCACGGTCGCAGCAGGCAAAGCCGCGTTCATTACGGGGCTCTCCGTTGTTTTTGTCCCCATAGGAGCCCGTTTGATCTTGCGAAACACCCCTGACGTCGCTTCTGTCATCGGGGTGTCGCTGGCTACCGTCGGGTTGGGGCTCATGTCGCTTCAGTTGCCACTTGATGTCGCATCCGGCGACATTCTGGTTCTGCTGTGCGCCATCGGGTTCGCGACGCACCTCCTATTGGTCGGGACCTCCTCAAACGAAGGAGACCCCGTGCTGTTCGCAGGTATCCAGCTTGTGGTGGTGGCCATTGGGACCGGCATCTGTGCCTTCATATTCGAGCGTCCGATAGTGGTGCCAAGGTCGGCCTGGGGCGCCATCGTGTTCACCGCCTTGGCGGCCACGTCTATGGCATTCCTCATCCAATCGACTGTGCAGCGGTACACATCCGCGACACACACTGCCCTGATTTTCTCGGCCGAGCCGGTGTTTGGAGCCGTGTCCGCTTGGCTTCTGGCCAGCGAAGTCATGACGGGCCGGGAAATCGTCGGCGCCGCCTGTATACTCGTGGGAATGCTCGTCTCCGAGTTGGGCTCCGCAAAGAAGGAAGGCCCGCTCCCTCTCAGGGCCGAAGACTAGACCGCGGCCAGATTATCCAGGAACGCCATTGCCATTTTTATGCCGTTTCGGTAATCCTCCAGCCTGATGTTCTCATTTGGACCGTGGTTGTTGGACGCCCAGTACCCCACGCCGAACGATACCATCGGCAGGTTAAGGTACTCCCTGAAGGGATGCATAGGCCCTGAACCGCCTTGGGTGGGGGCGATAGCGGGGGCTTTGCCGTAGATCGTTTTGGCCGCGTCGGAAGCCGCCTTCACGACCGGATGGTCCGCCGTAGTCTTTACCGGGTAGTCCATGCTCACCAGACGCACGACGACGTCGTCAAACCCCTTGTCGGCCAGGTGTTTCTTCAGCTTGGCCAGGATATCGCGGGGGTCTTGGTTCGGGACCAGCCGGAAATCCATCTTGACGAGAGCTCTCGAAGGCAAGACCGTCTTCTGGCCTTCACCCTGGTAGCCGGACTTGAACCCGCAGATGTTGGCGGTTGGGCTGAACAGCGAGCGGACGCGCAACTCCAGGCCCGACAGTTCGAGCAGGGGAGACTTGATGCCGATGCCGGCTCGCCTGTCATCTCCTGCCTCCGCCTTCTCGCCCTGGCCTTTCAACAACTCCATCTCGGTCTCGGTGGGTTCAAGCACGTCGTCGTAGAAGCCTGGTATGAGGATGCGCTCGCTTTCGTCCTTTAGCGTGGATAGCGCCCAAATGAGTCTCCAAGCGGGGTTTGGCACACTGGATGCCGCTCCCGAGTGCATGTCTGAAGGGGCTCCCCGGGTCTCCAACTCCACGTAAAGGATCCCCTTGACGCCTAGGTACATGCCGGGAACGTCTCCCCGTCCCATGTACCCGGACTCCCAGACCCCGTAGTCGGCGCGAAGGAGTTCCGCGTGCTCCTTTAGGAAAGCCGGAAGGTTCGGGCTTCCGATCTCCTCTTCGCCTTCGATCAGGAACTTCACTGTGAGCGGGAGTTCGCCCCTAAGCTTGAGAAGCGACCCAACAGCCTGGATACGTGAGCAGGCGTGCCCCTTGTTGTCCGAGACGCCGCGGGCAAACATTTTGCCGTCCCTGATATCACCGGAAAACGGAGGCGAGACCCACTCGTCCAAGGGGTCAGGGGGCTGAACGTCGTAATGGTCGTAGAACAGGACCGTCTTTTGGGATTTGCCCTTGACCTCCCCATATACGCAGGGATAGCCCTTAGTGGGGATGATGCGTGCGGAAATGCCATAGGACTCCATCATCTGGCGGAAATGCTCGGCCGTTTCGCTCATTCCTACGTTTTGAGCGGCGATGCTGGGTTTCTGGACTGCTGTTCGAAGCTCTTCCACAAATTCATCGAAGTGGTCGTCGACGTATTGGCACTCACGTTTGCCCATTGGTAGAGTCCTCCTTGAGGGTTGTTTCAGGTTGTTCTAGAGTTGTTCTAGACAGGTATCTCACTCTGAGCCAGTTCCATACCGCTAGATAGCTCCGGCTGGGCCCAGGTGTCGTTCCAGGTACGGAATCGCCACCATCGCCGCGGCTGTCAGGAGCATCATCAAAAGGATGATTTTGTAGGACCAATGCTTGAAGACTGTCCGCATCCTGACTCCGAACTGGGGTCTGGAGGCGAACTGCCGCCACAGAGACCGGAATTCCAGCCACAGGCCTTTCACATACCGTCTCTGCACAACCAAGACGATCAGGAGCAGGACGTGGATGACAATCATCACCGCTAGGAACTGGGACGGGGAGGACCCTGCCATCATACGCCCGAATACCGTGAGACACCCGTTGGAGACCGCATGCACCAATATGCCTGCCAGAAGGGAGTATTCCCGCGTGCTGAAGATGGAGAAGAGCACTCCGCCCAAGAATGCGCCGGGCATTCCCAAGGGATGATGGAAAGAAGCGAAGATGATGCTTGGGAAGACCGCTGCCCATCCGGCGTTCCAGCCAACAAAGCACTTGTGGCAAAAACCGCGGAAGACCAGCTCTTCAGCTATGGGGGCAACGACTGCCGCCGCGATCAGCATCTGGGTGAATAATAGGCCACCGCCTGCTGAGGGAAACATTTCTCCCCAGCCGGAAAGCTTTCCGCCCGCCAGATAGTCAATAGCCACGATGACGTCTGCCTCGAGCACCTTTGCGCACAGGTAAACGGGAACCGGGCCGAGCAAGAAGGCCAAAGACACAGGGGCCATGGGGAAGGCTTCAGCCAGCGAAACTTCGCGTTTGCGGGTGTAGTAGACGGCTAGGAGGACCATCGGCATCATGGCGAACACAGAAGCCAAGAACTCGTGGCGTATGATGATGCCCACTACGTTGCTAAGCAAGATGCCCAGGACTATCACTTTGCCCGCGTCCTCAGGCCTAAGTGAGGGCTTGGTTTCCTCAGGGAGCCCGTCAACGACAGGACCATCTGGAGTCTCTACAGCATCTCCGACAGCGGGGAGAAGAACGGGGTTAGGGTACTCCGTCAACTGCTTTCCTCCTCGTGATCTCCTTCAGTGCTTATCCAGATTCTGTACAGAGGATTCAGTTACCTCTTTGGATGCTTGAGGGAAGACACAGGTGGCGTGCTAGGCTGTACTCGGCACAGCGAGGGTGCGTACGTCACTGGGGACGGTGAAGCGACGCGGCGGGTTGCCCGTAAGGTTTCCAGTCATGTACAGTCTAGGGGTGGGAGGTGCGAGATTTGCCCTTATTGGAGTCACAAAAAGAAGCGTTGCTCTCGGTAGGAGTGGTCGTCGCGCGGGCGTTTGCGGTCGTCGTCCTGGCTGCAATCGGGGTGAGACTGGGAGATTCGTTGATAGAGAAGCTGTTCAAAGAAGCTTCCGAGATGAGAGGCAATCGCCTGGAAGACAACCGCGCCAAGACGCTAAAAGGCCTCCTAAAGAGTGCCTTACGCTACCTGGCGTTCGCCATCGCTTGCATAACGATACTGGAACTGCAGGCATAGACACCAAGGCTTTGCTCGGTGGGGCCGCCATTTTGGGCTTGGCCGTCGGTTTCGGGGCCCAGAGCCTTGTTAAGGACATTATCACCGGGTTCTTCATCATCTACGAGCGCCAGTACGATGTGGGCGACTACATAACCGCCGCCGGCTTGTCGGGCATAGTTGAGGAAATCGGACTCAAGGACTACCAGGCTGAGGGACTGGTCAGGCGATGTTCATGTGATACCCAACGGCCTTGTGGACAAGACGACCAACAAGAGCCGGGCGGAATCCCGTGCGCTGGTTGAGGTAAGCATCGCCTTCGAGGAGGACATCGAGAAGGCCATGTCGGCTATGCAAGCGGCTTGCTGACGCAGATAGCCATTAGGCCATGCCGGTCATTACCCAAGGCCCGAGGGTCTTGGGCGTGGCCCGATTGGACGCGTCCGGGGTTGTACTGGAGCGTCTGGGCCCGGACAAAGCCTTTGGAGCAATGGGGTGTAGAGCGCGCGCTGAGGCTCAAGATGAAGGAAGCCCTGGAGAATGCGGGATTCCGGCTGTCATACCCCAGGATGGTGGTGTACGACAAGGAGACTGCCGAGGGGGTCCACGCGAAGGACGCGGTGCGGACTTTGCCTGCGGAAGGGCCCAAAACGCCCGAGGAGGAAACTAGACCTGAACAAACGCGTGGATAAGCCTCTGGATGAACCAATGGACATCCGCCTGGATGGGGTCTGGAAGAGCGCCAGGATAAGCGCCTGGATGAACGTTCGGATAAGCAGGCGAACGGACAGGCGGAGAAGGCCGCTCGAATAAGTCTGGGGAATCTGATGCCGGCCACAATAATCAGGCGGCGCGACAGGTTCACGGCTGTGGTGAAGGTCGGGGAGACCGAGGCCTTGGCTCACATAGCGGATTCGGGCCGTCTGAAAGAACTGGTCTACCCGGGGAATCTGGGGATGGTTAGGAAGGCGCCGTCCCGCTCGCCTATCTCTAGAACGACCCGCGCCACATCTTACGACCTGGTCCTGGCAAGTGTGGCACTCACCGTTGACGGCGAACGGTCCTGGGTCTCCGTCGACACCAGATACCCCAACAAGGTATTCGGGTTCGCTCTGGTAAACCGGATCATACCTGAATTTGCGGGCTATACCGAGGTCCGCCCCGAGTTCTCGTACGGCCATGGAGATGACTCCGAGGGCGAGACCGTTTCCGTTCAGGGAGCGCATTCCGAGATAGCTGCGCCTACACCTGAATCCGGAGTCCCGCCGGCCGGCAACGCACTTGCCAAGAAGAAGCGAAGCCCCAAGAGCCGGTTGGACTTCCTTCTTCGCGGGGATGGCCTGCCCCCTGCGCTAATAGAGGTAAAGTCGGTTTCCCTGTGCGTGGAAGGCAGGGGGCTGTTCCCGGACGCCCCCACGGTAAGAGGCGCCCGCCATCTCCGAGAACTTATGCGCGCCGTAAGGGAGGGTTACCGAGCCCACGCTGTGTTTATCGCCCAGCGTTCCGACATCAAGACCATCTCGCCCAACAAAGAGACCGATCCTGACTTCGCCACCACATTGAAAGAAGCCCAGGATAACGGAGTCCGTCTCCTGGGCTTCAGTTGTTCGGTCTCGCCGGAGGAAATCCTTTTCGACCCTTCCGGGCTGCCGGTCCTCCTTGACTAGCTAGAACCCCAGTTTCTCGTTGACCACTATGACCACGAACTTCTTCTTGGCTCCCGGGGGAGCCTCGATTATGGTGGTTACCCTGCACGACTTGGGGCTGCACTGCGAGCAGTCAATGCCCTTTTGGCAAGGCGTATCAAGATTCAAGCGCCAGTAGTTGATCGGTGCTGCCCACCTGTGGATCCTTTCGAAGGCCTCCGGGATGCCCGGGACCAGCTTGTTATAACCGCACACTACGATGCTGGTCTTAGGCCCGAAGATCATGGAGGCCACGCGGTTCCCACTTCCGTCTGCGTTTACCAGCGCGCCTGCCTCAGTTAGGGCGTTGGAGCTGGACAGGAATACATCCGCCGTGACTTGCGCATCTCGGGCCTCGGCCCTCTGTGCCGGGGTCTTGGATGGATCCCAATGGTCGAAGGTTGTATGTCCCGCCTCTTTCAGCGCCTCAGGGAGGCCCAACTCCCTGACCGTCACTGAGCCGCCAAACCCCACCGTTGCGTTCTCGGGGACTTCGGACATGGCCAGTTTCTTGGCCTCTTCCTTGGTCTCGGCGTAGTAGGCCGTGAAGCCGTTCTTCTTAAGCGCCTCGACGCAGTTCAGCGCCCGCTGCCGGTTGAACTTTCTCTCAGGCGCGTAGGCATCGTTTTTCGCAGTCATGCTAGTCACCTCCTGCTACTACAATCCCAGGTAATCGGCTATGTTGGCTTTCTCGACCTTCACGGGACGGATCTTGCCGTTGAGCGCGGTCATAAGGCTGGTGACGCCGGGGCCGTGGCCTGACACGTTGGAGTCGCCGTGGACGACGATTCCGATGATGACGGCACCCCGCCTGTAGCTTCGACCGTAGAAAGAGGAAGAATCCTGGATAGCGACTATGTCGCCAAGACGGATCTTATCTAGGCCCAGCTCAACCAGGCGTTCGCGCTCCATGGACGTGATGTCGTAGTCCCCTCTCTCCGCCGACGCCGCTCCAAGGCCGCTCCCCATAAACTCGGGGGGCACTATGTGGGCGACGGGTACCTCAAGAACGCCGTCTTTGCCGGTAACGCCCATCTTGTGAAGGAAGCCCGGGTCCAAGTTCATGCACTTCACGGCTGGGAAGTCCACGATTTCCAAGCCCTGTCCGAAGCTCCGGACGTTGATTTTGTCGCCGATCTGAAGCTTCTCCAAGGTGTCTTGGTCAAAGTGGATCAGCACATGCTCAATGCCGCCGTGCTTTCCGGTGACCGTGCCTTTGGCGCCTTTAGCGTCGCCTGAGATGACGTACGCCGTGTTACCGACGCAAGACAGCGTGTTATACCCTGAGTTCGGACGCTCGTCCTTGTGCTTGGTGCTGACTCCCGGTTCGACGTGGTCGCCGACCAGCCCAAAGGCGCAATCTCCGACCTTCACGTTATATGTGATTCCGCCTGTACCGGGCGTCACTCTGACGACCCCGTCAAAGCAGATCCTGGGGGCTGAGGCCGGAGATGAGACTTCCCCCTGAACAGAAAGCATAACCAGCTTGTCTTCATTGGTTCTAAGCATTCCGGTTCCTCCTGTCTGTGTTTACAGTGCCGGCTCGTAATCGCCGGGGTTGTTCGCCATGTGAGTGTCAAACCATCTGAGCAGGTGGTTCAGACGGGCTACCCTCAACACCGGCCTCCCGCTTCTGGACAACTCGTGGTTGGAGCCCGGGAACCTGACCATCTCGACCTCTCTTTTCCGCTTCTTGAGAGCGACGTAGAACTGCTCTCCCTGCTCGATGGGGCACCGCATGTCATTCTCCGAGTGCATGACCATGAGCGGGGTCGTGACGTTATCCACGTACTTGAGCGGCGAGAAGTCCCAGAGCTTCTGGGTGTCTTTCCAGACGTCGGCGTAGAGTTCCCTCTCAATGAAGGTGTACCCGATATCCGACACACCGTGGAATGAAAGCCAGTTGGATATGGAGCGAAGCGTGACCGCTGCCGCGTATCTTTGGGTGTGACCGACGATCCAGTTGGTCATGAAGCCGCCATAGCTTCCTCCGGTGACGCCTATCTTGTTCTCGTCGATGTAACCTTGCGCAATCGCGACGTCGGTCCAGGTCAGAAGGTCTTGATAGTCCATGCCGCCGTAATCGCCGTTGACCGCCTTGACGAACTCCTGGCCAAAGCCTTCTCCACCTCTGGGGTTAGTGTAGATGACGGCGTAGCCCTTGCTTGCGAGGAGCTGGAACTCGAAGAAGAACCCGTAGCCGTACATCGAGTGGGGCCCTCCGTGGATTTCCAGGACCGCCGGGTACTTCACTCCTGGCTTAAAGCCGGCGGGCTTGATTATCCACCCGTACTCCTGCCATCCGTCTTTAGCTTTGAACGGGATCATCTCAGGGGCTATGATGTAGGTTTCGTCCAGCCATTCGTTCACCGACGTCAATGTCCGCTCGATTCCCCCGGTGACGTCATATGACCCGATGTCGCCCGGAAGAGTGGGCGTCGATACGCCGATGGCGAACTTGGTTCCGGAACTATCGGCCGTAAACCCGAATATCTGACGGTCTCCGCCGAGCACGAGGCTCACCTCGCCGCCATCGACCGGAACTTGATATATGGACGAACGCCCTTGGTCGCTGGCGATGAAGTAGATGGTCTTGCCGTCTTTGGAAAACGAGGGCCCGTTGTCTGAACCGCCGAAACGCGAGTCTCCGGCGCACCGGTCGCCTACCGAACGGTCAAACGAGCCGGTCAGCAGAACAGGGCTTCCTCCCTCAACCGGGACTTTCCACAGTTTGGCTAGGGTGGGGCCACCGTGTTCCATGTTGTGGCCACCGTACACCACGAACTTGCCATCCGGTGTGAACTTGGGGTTGCCGCATGGCCCGGTGGAAGGGGTCAGCTTCCTTAGTTCGCCGCCCTCTGACGGCACGACGTATATGTCGGAGAACCACGGTTCCCAGTCCGCGTCTTCCCGCCTGTTGGCGCTAAAGGCGATGTACTTGCCGCAGGGGGACCACTGTGGCGTCGAGTGGTTGAAGTTCCCGAAGGTAAGTTGCTTGACGCCTGACTTGCCGTCGGCGTCAACCACGAACACCTGGGAGTACCGGGGAGGCAGGAGTCCCATTGCCATGTCCGCCTTCATATGCAGCCGGTTAACGACAGTCGGTTCGTCTCTCTTTTTCTTGTCCGCCGCTTCCTTGGCCTTCTTGTCCAAGGGCTTCTCGAGGTCCTCGGGCTTGTCGTCGACATCGATGGCCGAGGTGAAAGCTATTTTGCTGCCGTCGGGCGACCACACCGGAGCGCCTGCCCCCCTACGCATCTTCGTGATTTGCTGGGCTTCGCCTCCGGAGGTCGAGACTACGAAAATCTGCTTGTCGCCGTTTCTGTCAGAGAGAAACGCGATTTTACTTCCGTCCGGCGACCACCTTGGCGACGTGTCCGCCTTGGGCCCGGATGTATACTGTCTGGGTTGCCCTCCCATTGACGGGACCATCCAGATCTGCGACCTACTCCCCGGCTTTGTCGTCTGCGTGCGCTCTTGACATAGGCGACATGACCGCAAGGAGACATCTGAGGATCCGACAAAGGAAGCTTAAAGAGGTCGTCTGACTGAAGACGTCTTTTATCTGCCATGCGCCAGCCTCCCCTTCAAGTGTGTGTCTGCAAATGTTCAATAACTGTTTTGAATCCCTGCGTGTCCTACGCATTCAAACTCTGTTTCGCGTGAGATACCCAGTCCTGTCCCTCAGCATGGCCCTTCCAACGCCAATAGGGTCTGCTTTTCCTCTGAGCACGCTTTCGGCGAACGAGCCTCGACGATGCCTGTGACTATCACCGGCACTTTGACGACCTTCGATCTCAGCCGCCGCTGGACGAAGTAGCCGGGTTCTGCACCGGAGGGCGCGATGAGGCGTAGTTTCCGAGACGCGCCCATCAAGGCTACTCCAGCGTCTTCAAGCATCCTGGCGGTCCTTCGGCGGCATGTTCAGCGCCGTGAGGCCCCTTCGATCTTGTCCGTGCTTCCAAGGACGAACACAACGACCTGCTTCCTACCTCGGCTTCTACCGCGGCATCGTCTGGCGCAGGAACCGGGCCCGGTTCTCAACGCCTCCGCCGTACTTGTCTTTGCGGTTATTGCAAGCGGTGACAGGAACCGGGATGACAGATAGCCGTGGGCCGAATGAATTCCACGCCGTCGAAGCCTTGCCAACCTTGGGCGCGGGCAGCCGCCAGGGCGAAGTGACGTGCCAGTCTCGCGGATCTGGTCTTCGCTCATTGGGGTTGGCGTAAATCCTGGCCCTGGGGAGGCGGATCTCAGAAGGGCCGAGAGGAGGGCCAACGGTAACCTCCGGACGCCCCACCGGCCCCGACGCAAGCTTATCTGCAAGACCGCCACCGCCCCTTGGGAGAGCGGATCTCGTAGCGAGTTCCCCGAAAGCGGAAATCGAAGAGTCGTCATCCAAGTCGAGCTGGCCTTTGTGCGCTTGCCGGACCGGGTGACGTATGTATGCTCGACGATGATTATCCCCGGCCCTCTGCCTGCCCGGTCACGGTAGTAGGCGATGGTGGCCGGGCTCGCGCCCCGTCGGCTATGGCACCTCAAGCTGTCGGGCACCTCCGAAAAACCGACGCCATAGGCGGCATTACAACCCGGTTTCTCGGAGATAGCCCAGAAAACAAGTCTCGTGAATAGCACTAGATGCGCCGCCTCCCAGTCCCTCTTCTAGCCCTTCTAGCCCTTCCAGCCCTTCCAGCCCTAGTATCAGTCTGCTATCGCTCGATCATCAACCGGATTAGTCCCGTGTGTCTGGTGGTTGGAGACCCAGTCATTAGCTCATCAGCTCATAGCTTCTCAGCTCATCTACTAAAGTCGGCTTCTCTAAGTTGTCGAAGGTTGATTACCGCGCGGCCTAGAGTCATCAGACATTGACGCCTTAGCAGTCCCGAGGTATCAGCTGTTGACGCCTCACTGTTGAAGCTGTCAATGACTGATTACCTCGCGGCCTAGAGTCATCAAACATTGACACCTTAGCAGTCCCGAGGTATCAGCTGTTGACGCCTCACTGTTGAAGATATCAATGACTGATTACCTCGCGGCCTAGAGTCATCAAACAGTGACACCCTCGCAATCTCGAGGTATCAGCTGTTGACGCCTCACTGCTGAAGCTGTCATTGATTGACACCCCCGCCGTTCAAGGCTGTCACCTGATGACACCTTCGTATTTTCCAGATGTCAACCCTTGATACCTCTTCTCGTAGATTGGCTGCGAACGACTCCTCTCACTAGAGCACGAGACACAGTGGACACACAGTACAAGACAAGCAGTACAAGACAAGGACAAGCGGGACAAAACAAGCAACACAAGATACGCAGTACAAGACAACCAGCGCAAAATAGCTTGCTAATTGGAAGAATATGGGTTAATGTGGAACTAAAGGCAGGCGAAACGACATAAGGCCGGATCCTATCCCATATCTCTTGTCTGACCGCGAGATCAGCCCTTCAGCTAGACTGCTGAGGATGCTGATGTCTCTGTCGAAACCTCCGTCAATTGTCGATTTGATGCGGGCGACCGGGTTCGCGAGGAACACGGTGATGAAGCACTGCCGTTTGCTTGAGCAAAGAGGATGGGCAGCTATCGAGGGGAACAGAGCGTTGCGCAGGGTGGTCCCGCTCACGCCGGACACTGTTCAAAGGGAACTAGCGGCCATATTCGTACGGGACCTCGCAATGGCGGCGTACAAAGGCGAGTTCTTGATGAGAGCCGGCCTAGATGAGCTGATTGACTCGGCGGATTATGTTGACAATCCTCGGCCTGAGGTTTTGACTAACCCCGAAACGGGGCAACCCTTAGAATATGATCGCTATTACCCAAGATTCAGGGTGGCTTTTGAGTGGAACGGCTCACAACACTATCGCACGACCAAGCGATATCCTAGCGAAGATGCCCTAAGGGAGACCAGGAAAAGGGATCTCATCAAGAAGGGCCTCAGCCAGGACAGCGGGATACGGTTGATAGTCATGACGAATGCAGATCTCTCCTTGTCGGCCATGATGCGACTGATACCCAGCGACATGCCTTTGGTCACTCCCCGGCCAGGTCCGTACCTTGTGACCTATGACGAGCAGTGCAGGCTGTACATTGCCACCCAGTCTGAACGTTGAGTGCAGCCGACGAGTGTGCTACGGGCAGAGCCACCACCAGTCCCGGCAAGGAGCGCGAGTTCGCTAAGTGCAGGTCTCATACAAAGTGGGGTCCACCTCGGCTATGAAGGGTGACACCGGTCCTTGGCTGTACAAGTAGAGCTTGTGCAAGGCTCTGGTGCAAACCATGTGGAGGAGCCGTCTGTCATCCGGATGGGAGTAGTGCACCGCATCCGCGCCGTATACCAGGACCGCTTCGAATTCCAGGCCCTTGGCCAGGTACGAAGGGATCACCACGATCCCCCGGACGAACCGTCGGTCCTTTGATCGCACCAGGTGGATTTTGCGGGAAGCGCCTTGTGGGCCTAGATGGCGGAGCCTTTCGTACACCAGCTGGGACTCGGCTGCCGTCTTGCATATGACCGCTATGGACTTGAGTCCCTCGCCGGTAAGCGCTTCGAGGTCCTCAATGATACGTTGGAGGACTAGGCCCTGCGCCTGCCCGGCGGTCTCGTCAATGCGTTCGCCTGCCGCATCAAGGTTCGAAGGCTCGACCCTACGGTTCGGACTCGTGCCCGCGCCTACCACAAACAGTCTTGGCAACGGGCCGGGCCTATCTAGGGCCTCTAGCGTCTCGCCTTCGGGCAGCAGCGCGCCCGCAAAGAGGGAGATGTCCCTCGTAGAACGGTAACTCTTGGTGAGAGTGACGAGACCGGGATTCTTGTCCCTAAAGACCTCGCCCACGATGTCGTAACCCGAAATGGCGAAGTGGGGATGGACGGATTGGTTGAGGTCTCCCAGGATGGTCAGGCTCGCCTCCGGGAATGCGTGCTTGAGCACCTGGTATTGTACGGCGCTGTAGTCTTGTGCTTCATCAAGGATGACGTGCCGGGCCTTGGAGAAGGCCGGAGTCCGGCGGACCGCCTGGCCGTCCTGCCCCAGCTCGACTCGGGCGTCCGGGAAGCCTTCAAGAAAGTATCGCAGCAATAGGAGGGGGGCTAGGTCCTCGTAAGGGACGAAATTGGACGAAAGATGCGCCGCGGTCTCTTTGCGAATACTCTCAAAGTCAGAAGGCAGCTCTTTTCCATCAAAAACCTTGTGGAAGACGCTGTCATCCGTCCAAAGGCGGACGTACTCGTCATAGGCGTTTCTTAAGGCCCACGCTTCGAGCTTCTCTCTGATCACCTTAAACTCGCCCGCCGTCTTCACGCGCGCTACCGATGGGATCTCAGAGTCAAAGTAAAACTCCTTATCCAGATTCTCGGATAGTTCTTTGGCCACTTCCTTCCTGCGCTGTTGCTCTAGGGGCTGTAAGAGCCAGAAGATTCTTCGCCTGACTTTGTCCAGTCGTTTGTGAAGGGGCATGTAGCTGTAGTCTGCGTTCAGGAGGCTCCGGAGCTCCTCAACTGAGGCGATGACCGTGCCCCTGTACACCACGGGCTCGAGCTCTACCGTGTTCGACAGGTACGTCGCGTAGTCTCTCATGGCCTGTATGAATAATGGGGAGGACTTCCACCTGATACCGGCAAGACGTGCCTCGTAAGCTTCTGCTGACAGGCGAGATGAGTCAGTCCTATCCCTCACCAGCGACGGGATCGCCGGACCCCTGCTAGTGATCAAGTATTCAAGCTGGTCGTGGACGTCCTCAAGAACTTGACTGGCGCCGAGTATGTCCTTGGCGAAGTCACGAAAGGTGATCTGCGTCACGTTTGCTTCCCCGAGTTCGGGCAAAACCGCAGATATGTAGTCGGCGAAGACCTGGTTGGGCGAGAAAATCACGATGTTTTCGGATGTCATGGTTTCCCTGTGACGGTACAGGAGGTAGGCCGCCCTATGTAGGGCTATGGATGTCTTGCCGCTTCCCGCGACTCCTTGCACTACAAGCACTTTTTGGTCTTCGTTGCGGATGATCCTGTTTTGTTCCTTCTGGATCGTATTCACGATGGCGCGCATGCGGTCGCCTGTCGCCTTGCCCAGCATCTCCTGAAGGATCTCGTCATCGATCTTGAGGCTGCTGTCGAACATCAACTTGAGCACGCCGTCTTCGATCCGAAACTGCCTCTTTAGAAGGAGCTCGCCGGAGATTATCCCTCGAATGGACTTGTATTGGGCTGGTCCGAGTTCGTAGTCGTAGAACATGCTGGAGACGGGCGCCCGCCAGTCCAGAACCAGATGCTCTCCCGTATCCTCTTGGATGAGTGAAGACAATCCTATGTAAAGGCGGATGGGCCGTCGGGAACTGGATTCCTTAAAGTCAATCCTTCCGAAATATGGCGAACTCGCAAGTTTCGAGAGCCTCCTGAGTATCCCCATGGACAGGGCCCTGAACTTTAGGTAATTGGTCACCCGCTCAGTTTCGGCCGCCATGGCTACCGTGTCCTCGAACTCCCTAGAGGCCGCGGGGATTTCTTCCTCCCACGCTGCCCTGACCGCCTCGGCATTGATCTGGCTTTCTCGTTCAATGGCTGCCCGGCGCCCGGCTATTTGCTTGCGTACTTCCGCCAAGACCAGTTCCAGTCGTTGTTCCTCAAATTGACGGTCGCTGGAGTCCATGTCTACGCCTCCGATTGTGATCTCCGATCTCTCGTTACTATCATCGCGACTATTCTCGCACAAGCGACGGCTGTTGTGCACGGTCGAAGGGACGCACCAATTGTTGACACCTGTGCTTCGCGATTTGTAGTATGAGGCAAATCCGTTCGCCTCAACATAGCCACAAGATGAGGTGTTGCTCCCATGACAAGGTACCTTATAACCAGCGCTCTTCCTTACATCAACGGGATGAAGCATCTAGGTAACCTCATAGGCTCTATGCTGCCCGCCGATGTCTACGCAAGGTTTCTCCGAAGAGACGGCCATGAAGTCCTTCTCATATGCGCCACCGACGAGCACGGGACGCCCGCCGAGATATCCGCACTTGAAGAAGGCCTTGACGTTAGGACTTACTGCGATAGGATGCACCTTCGTCAGAAGGACGTCTATGAGCGATTCGGCCTGTCATTCGACCACTTTGGCCGGAGTTCCTCTCGGGAGAACCGGGAGTTGACTCAGCACTTCTACCAGAAGCTGAACGAGAACGGGTATGTGGAAGAGCGGGAAATCGCACAGGTTTATTCACCTCAGGACGGACGGTTCCTACCTGACCGCTACGTGGTTGGCACCTGCCCAAAGTGCGGGTATGCCTCGGCCAGAGGGGACCAATGCGAGAACTGCACTTCGCTGTTGGACCCTTCCGACCTGGTCAACCCGCGCTCGGCGATCTCGGGTTCGACGGACCTTCAGTTGAAGACGACCAAGCACCTCTTCTTGCGGCTTGACCGGCTGAGCCCGCAAATCGAGGAGTGGGTCAGATCTCATCCCGACTGGCCAAAACTCACTGCGTCAATCGCCATGAAGTGGCTGGACGAGGGGCTGAAACCGAGGTGCATTACGAGAGACCTTTTCCTGGGGGTCCCCGTCCCCCGGGAGGGGTATGAGGACAAGGTTTTCTACGTGTGGTTCGACGCGCCGATCGAGTACATAGGAGCGACTTGGGAGTGGGCCAACGCCATGGGAAGCCCGACGAATGGCGCCGGTGGTGGTACGAGGCGGATGACGTCAGATACGCCCAGTTCTTGGCCAAGGACAACCTGCCGTTCCATACGATAGTCTGGCCCGCCACAGTCATTGGCACGGGTGAGCCCTGGACCATGGCTTCCTACATTAAGGGATTCAACTGGCTGACCTACTACGGGGGCAAGTTTTCCACCAGCCAGAAGAGGGGCGTTTTTATGAACGATGCCCTGGATATCTACCCGGCCGACTACTGGAGGTACTTCCTTCTCTCGCTATCCCCCGAATCCGACGACTCTGACTTCACGTGGGAGATTTTCGCATCTACGGTCAACAAGGACCTCGCGGGCAACTTCGGCAACTTTGTGAACCGGACGCTCAAGCTGACGGCAGCTCAACTAGGCCCCTCGATACCGGACGGAGGGCAGCCGGGCGAAATGGAGGCCCGGCTTGAGGTGGATTGCCGATCCGCAATGGACGACTACCGGGAGTGCCTGTCCCGCATGGAGTTCAGGAAAGCCGTGCTTGCCCTAAAGAGGCTCTGGTCGCTTGGCAACTCGTATATAGATACCAGGGCGCCGTGGAATCTCCTGAAGGCCGATAGAGACGAAGCCGCGATGGTTCTTCGGACTTGCATAAACCTGGTTAGGGTCTTCGCGCTCGCGTCGGAACCGATAATACCTTACGCTGCAGAAACGGTCATGAGCGCCTTGGGGCTTACCCACTATGAAAGGCAAGCCAAGCTTGCGGATGCTGCAGACCTCACCGCGCTTTCGGCGGGTAGGCCGTTCGAAGTGCCCCCACCGCTATTCGCCAGGGTGCAGAGCGCGGATATCGCGTCTCTGACGGAGCGATTTGGAGGAACAGGCCCCGCCTGATAGGCCAAACAGACTAGACCGCTTCTTACTCGGAGCAGACCGCGGGCGTCGGCGCGCCTACAGCTTCAGTTCCCATAGGCCGTGGGCGTGTTCTTCAGGCGAGAAGCCTAGGGCGAGCAGAACGGGCCGGGCTTGGATGCCCTTTCTGCAGCTAACGAATAGTTTGGCGGCGGGCAGCCCGTCTTGGTCCCGTTTCTCGGATAGCATCGCCGAAGCCCAGCGGACCAACGCGTCGACGGCCTTCTCGTCGCCGAAGATGCTGCCCAACTCCGCCATGACCGTCATGCGGCCGCCCTGCTCGTTATCGGGTTCGACAAAGAAGGACCCGACCCAGGCGCCACCTCGGATACGGCCGCTCCGGTCCTTCGCCATCATTACACGAACTCCATTTCTCAGATCGGTCAAGACCGACTCCTCGCCGATTCTTCTCCATGTGTAGTCGCAGCCAGCGTACGTCAGAGAAGGCGCTGCTGCCTCCGCCAGGGGTCCGGCATCGGCGGGCGAAGCGGCAACTACCGAAATGCCGTTGACCGGGGATGTCTCCACGACAGAACCTGCGGGCAAGTCCTTATGCAGGTCGACTACCTCGTCCACCAGGACAAACCCGGCGGCTTGGCTCATGCTCCGGGACCGGAAGTTATCGTCATCGATCGAGACTCTGGCCAGCTTGGCGCCACGTTCCCTTGCCCCTCGAACAGCTTTTTCAGTCAGTCTCTTGCCGATGCCCATACGACGATAGTCAGGGTGGACCCTGATCCCTTCAAACCAAGCCTCATCAGCGGAAAGGTATCTGACGTGGTTCACTCCAACCGGCTTTCCCATAACTTCCGCGACCCAGACATCTCCCGGCTCGTTCAGCCATTGGGGTAACGCGTCGGCGACGTAGTCCCCCCACTCGAAGGTGTTTCTCGTAAAAGCCTGAAGAGCGGGCACGTCTTCGGGCAAACCTCGTCTGATGATGATCTCCGGGTTCATGGTGTGAGGTCTCCTCCTACTGAACGGGGCTTGGAATAGGCTTGCCTTCTGATACGGTGATGAGAGCCTTGCCGGACGTAAGGTCCGTTAGTCTCCTGGATAAGAGGGGGGTGTCCTCTTCTTTGACGTACACTTCGACTTGAACCGCTTCCCCGTAGCTTACGTCGCGGACGATGCACCCGCGGGTTTCGAGCTCTCGCTGCACTCGTCCAAACTGGTCGTACTCCACTCGCACGCGCATAAGGGAATGGTAAGTGTACTTCAGGACTCCGGCTTCATCCAGGGCCAGATTGGCGGTCTTGCCGTACGCGCGCAAGAGCCCGCCGGCGCCTAGGAGCGTCCCTCCAAAGTACCTGGTCACCACACACACTACATTCCGGAGCGACCTCTTGTGGATGACGTCCAGGATCGGGTACCCTGCCGTGCCCTTTGGTTCGCCGTCGTCGTTAAGCCTGTCCAGCGGAGTGCCGGTGCCTATGGAGTACGCGTATACGTTGTGGGTGGCGTCGGGATACTTGGCTCTGATAGACGCCACGAAGTTCTCGGCGTCGCTTTCCGAAAAAGCCGGCGACACGGTCCCTATGAATTTGGACCGCTTCACGATGTATTCGGCCGAAGCTTCTCTCGCGGGACTTAGGAACTCCACCCGGGTACCCCTCTCGGATACGTTTTCCTACGTATTCTCATGTCTTCTAGTCGGTGTCGTCAAGGAACCTAGAATTCCCGCCGCAGATGGAACACAAGAGAAAGTCCGGCGTCAAAAGAGACAAGTGTCTATACACAAACACTTTTGGGGAGTGATTATCAGTGTTCACCAAGAATCCTAGGAACCTCTTCTTGGCAGGAGGCATTCTTTTGGTTCTGGCTTTGGCCGTCGGCGCGGCTATCCCGGAAAAGGCGTTGGCCGAGGACCCGGCGTCTCCCAGGCTCATTTCGGTGACCGGCGAAGCGGTGCTTCAGGTCAAGCCGGATATGGCTACGATAACCTTCGGGGTGGAGACGCAGGCAACCACAGCACAAGAGGCTCAGAAGGCGAACGCCACCAGAATGTCGGCCGTCATTAACGCGCTGACTGCCAAAGGTATTTCCAAGGACGACATACAGACTTCCAACTTCAGCCTGTATCCCGTGTACGAGTGGCAAGGAGACAAAGAAGGCAGGCAGGTACTTACCGGCTATAGGTGCAACAACAGTGTGGTGGTCCGTCTTAAGAACCTCGCGAACATAGGACCCACAATCGATGCGGCGACCGGAGCGGGAGCCAACAGCATCGGCGGCATCAGCTTTGGCCTCCTGGATCCCAAGTCCAAAGAGAACGAGCTCTTGGGTCAAGCCGTGGAGAACGCCAGGGAAAAGGCGGACATCATGGCAAAGGCCGCGGGAGTCAACATCGACTCGGTCTACAGGATTTCTGACGGATACACCAGTGTAAGCTCGATGGACCAAGGCGGCTGGCGGGTAGAAGCCGTGAAGGACGCCGTAACTCCTGTTGAGCCCGGAAGCGTCACCGTCAGAGCTACCGTGCGCGTCGATTACCAGTTCTAGATAGCGAAAGCGAAGTCGGCTTAGGGAAAGCGGTTGTAAAGAGGCGGGTCGGATAGCCGACCCGCTTTCTTATTTTCAGGTCACTTAGGTCACTCAGGTCGCTTTGCGGGTCACAGGACTCTTAGGATCTTGAACCCTCCGCCGCCTTTCCATGCCGCGTCGCGGGTCACTCCCCGACCATCGGCGCCGGTCACCACCGCCTCCATCCTCTTTCTACACATTGCGAAGGACCTATCGCTTGCTTCAACCATTATCCAGCGCCTAGCGAGTTTGTGGGCTACGGCGCCTGTGGTCCCCGAGCCTGCGAAGAAGTCCATGATCAGATCTCCTTCCTTGCTAAATGCCCGGATTAGGCGACTTAACAGTCGCTCGGGCTTCTTGCCGCGCTTTAGGGCGACACCGCCTTCTTTAGCGATGCCGGTGGACGGCACCTCGTCATCGGTCCAGAGGTTGCTCATATCGGCGGTCCTCACAACCCGGTTACCCCTAAGCTCCGCGACGTCTTTGAGGAATAGAACAACCTGCTTGTTCAGGTAGTACCTAGTGCGCTTCCCCTTGTGCTTGCCTCTGGGTTGGACGAAATCGGCGGAGTACAGGCGATCCCTATCCGGCATCCGGGAGAGAAGCTGTTGTTGGAAGGTGCTCTCGGTCTGCTGGTTGGTGAGCCTGCTAAGGAGCGGGAAAAACGGTGCCATGACGCGCCAGGACTGGTAAAAAGCTTGCCTCAGGTTATCTACGCCGGCAGGCTCCATAGAGAACCAGTCGTGCCTGTATATAGCCACATTGTTGCCCGAACTATCCGTGAACTCGTAGACCTTCTCGCGCTCCTGGGACATTCTGATGAGCCTGGAGTAAGTCCTTAAGGTTTTCCAGGACATAGGTTCTTCCTTAACGGCCCGCGGGAGGTCGCTTCTTAGAGCCCCGTTGGAGTAGATGAGAATGTACTCGAGACAATCGTTCAATGGGGACAAACCTTGGCCCAGCAGTGTCCTGTCAGGGGCTCTCTGCCATGACACCTGGCTCACCAGGTTGTCTCGCCCGAACAATCCGTCTAGGAGTACCCTAGCATAGGGTTGCTCTACGGTGTTGAGATGCGCGGCGAACACGCCGCCATGCCGGACCAGTTCTTTGGCCAAGGCGCACCGCTCGGCGAACATCGAGAGCCAAACCCCGTGATCCAGGCTGTCGGCGTATTGTGCCGAGTCTCTTCCCGTGTTAAAGGGCGGATCAATGTAGATAAGGTCGACTTCTTGCCGGAAGACCGGCTGGAGGGCTTTTAGGGCGAACAGGTTGTCCCCTTGTATTAACAGATTTCCGCCATCGTGGACGGGACCGGAGGCTCCATGTGCCGGGACGTGGTCGAAATGCCCGAAATCGCCAATTGGAACCAACTCGCGAGGCGGAAGAGGATCTGAGCCTCCCAGTCGCCAACCCCCGGCGCCTTCGTCATAGAGTACGTGCTGGCCCTGGGTATGCCAAGTGAGTGTCACGGGCTGTACCATGCGCTTCGCTCCTCGGTCGGCAGGAAGATGTGCCTTGAACAGGCTTCTACAGCGTGCGGCACATGTCCTGCCAAAGGGAGAAGCCCCTTTTCGGGGGCTTCTCCCAGGGGGAATATCAGGGCCGGGGAGGATGTCGGGGCTAGCTCACCCGGAACTTGATCACGGTGTCGCGCAGCCTATTGGCCAGCATGGCCAAGGACATCGCGGACTGCGAAACCTCTCGTATGGAGTTGCTCATCTCCTCTGCCGAAGCAGACACTTCTTCGGTAGCCGCGGCGCTTTCTTCCGAAATAGCGGCCACGCTGTCGATGAGCTTGCGGACCTCATCGGCGCTGACGGTCATACCGTCCGCTGCAACCGCGTTCCCTTCAGCTAGGTCGACAATTGTGCCCAAGGTGCGCTGCACGCTCTGGCTGGCTTCGCCGACTTGCCTTGCCTCCTCGGCCAGCTTCTGTATCAGCCTTTCGGTCTCGGTTGCGCCCTCAGAAATGTGCCCAAGCGCGACGCTGGCTTCCCTGGCCAGGACGCTTCCATTTTCGACCTCTCTGGCTCCGGAGGTTGATGCGGCGACCGCTTTCTGCATTGCCTGACGGATGCTGTTCACGAGAGCCCCGATGGCCTTGGTTTCCCTGGACGAGTCTTCCGCCAGTTTCCTGACTTCTTCCGAGACCACCGCGAACCCCTTGCCGTGTTCTCCCGCTCTGGCTGCCTCGATGGCGGCGTTTAGGGCCAAGAGGTTGGTCTGAGCCGCGATGCCGTTGATCACCTCGATGATCTTGCCAATCTCCTGGGAGTATCCGTCCAGCTCCCCAATTGAACTCGTAACGTTGTCTGTGGTGACCTTTATGCCGTCCATGCTAAGCAGGACCTTCTTGACGGATTCCGCGCCTTGGGAAGCAAACGAAGCGTTGCGGATCGCGGCCTCTCCTGGCGTTCTCAAGCATCTGAAGGGCGACGCGCAGAGAGTCGTCGGACTTCGTGGCCACAGTCATCGCCTTATGCACGCCTTCGGTCTGTCCCTGGGTTCCCTGGGCGACCTGATTTATGGCGTTAGTCAGGCGGTCTACTGCGACGGCGGTCTTCCCCGCGCTCTCGCTCTGGTCCTGAGAACCCGCGGCGATCTGCTGTATGGCTTCGGCGATCTGCGTGGTGACTCGCGCTGACTCATCGGCGCTCAGAGATAGGTTCTCGCTGGTCGACGCCACTTGCGCCGCGGTTTCCCAAACAGCGCGGACGGTCTCGGCCACCTTGGCGACGAACAAGTTGAAACATCTGGCCACATCACCCATTTCGTCTTTGGAGGACTCATCCAAGACGACGGTCAAGTCGCCGTCTCCTTCGGCCGCGTTACGCAAAGCGGCGGTAAGTTTCAGGACGGGGCGGATGACGGCTTTCGTCATGACCACGGTAAGTCCTGCTCCGGCTAGGAGGGCAAGTACCGTGCATGTGTAGATCTGAGATAAAGCCGTGGTGCGGGCATCGGTGCCTGTCGCTCGGGTGGCGGCGGCTGCCCGAGTAGCTGCTTTCGTCATCGCCGAGAGGATCTCTTCCATCGCTTTGAACTCATCGGCGGACTTACCCAGTGAAACAGCCGTGGCCCTTTCTCTGGCGTCTGGGCTTCCGCTCAGTATTATGGCCGCGACCTGGTTGGATTGCTCTTCCCACTTCTGAAGGGCCTCTTGGTAAGCGGGGATGAGGTTTTGTTCTTCTTCGGTCAGGGGAAAGGTCTTGTACCGGTCCCAAGCGAGGGTGGCAAAACGAAATTCTTCCCTGCGGTCCAGGTCCTCCGCTTTGGCTTGGACAGGGTCCGCCACAAGCATGGCCCTTTCATGTATCAAGGCCTGGTGAAGGTTTATGTTCAGGTCAAGTACCAAGGACACTGACTGCAAGTGGACAGCGCTCATGGATGTGAGTGTCTTGTCCAGTCTTTGAACGCCCAAGACGCTTACCACCGCGGTCAGAACCACAAGTAGCAGGATGATTGAGTTGTTGATCGTGACCTTGTGCGTGATCTTCATGAACGTCTCATTCCTTTTGCCGCTGTCGTGGTGTTTTCCGACGAGCGTGAGCACGGGAAAGCACACTCTCTACCGTTTATCGGCTTATTCGGCGGAATTGTAAGATCGTCAGGGTGTATTGGGGGTTCTATACTTTCGGCCTCTGTCTGGTGTTGGACAGGTTCCAGGCCATGGAACGCATCTTCTTGTAGCTTCGGACGAAGAAGTAGGCCGCCCGGGTGGAGGCGTGGGTGAAGCCGTAGGTGTACTGCCGGTAATCGCCCTTTAGAAGACCGTCTCTGCGTATTTTCTCTTCCAGGGGCGAACCGGTCAACACGACGAGGTCCGAGATTATGCCGGTTTCCAGGCCTTTCAGCATGGATGCGTAGACCTGGGGATCGCCTTCGGACGCTTCGTCAATGATCGAAAACGCCTTGTTTATGTCGCTGAGGCGGCGGTAGGGATGCCAAAAGATGAAACTGTACGCCAGCTTGACTCCGCTTTGGTGGACGTACTTCACCGAGTCAACCATCTGTCTTCGGGTGGTGCCTTTGCCGTATAGTTTGATGTCTTCCTCGGTAACCGCGTCGAGGCTTAGGTACATCATCTCGAGACCGGCTTCCTTGAGGATCTTCAGTATGTCCGGGTCCACCTCGTCGGCCCTACAGTATAACTCGAAGTTCATCTTGATTCCCCGAGAGAGGATGAGCCTGGCTATCTCTTCCGCTCGCTGACGCCCTTCTGGACAACGCCCAAAGAAGTCCTCGTCCACGAATCTGAAGTGGGTGAACCCGTAGTCTTTCTGGAGCATCTCGATTTCCGAAACCACGCTCTCGGGGGACCTGGCCCGCCACTTCGGTCCCGGCGATACTCCAAAGAACGCATGGATCGTGCAGAACGTGCAGTGCCCGCCGCATCCCCGGCTCGACAGAAGGCTCGCGGCGGCCAAGCCCGGGTTCTTGGCGGCCCTGTACATCTCCGCCTGAGGCCGTAGGGGGAACGGAAGGCTGTCCAAGTCGACGCAGAGCGGTTTTGACCCCGTACGGGAGATACCATCATCGGTTCTCACCGCCATCCCAAAGACGTCCCCAAGGCTGCCGCCACCGGCGAGCGTTTTGACGGCCTCCGGAAGGGACGACTCACCTTCACCGATGCCTACCGCCGTCAAATGGGGGAAATCGCCCATTAGCTCCCGGTGGGCGATGGTGGGGAAGTGCCCGCCCAGCAATATGGGCTTATCCAACCCACGCAGGAGGTTAAGAAGCTCCGCGGTCTGAGGGAAAAACTCTTGCCAGTTGGCCGAGACCCCCACTACGTCAAAATCCCTCTTTTGGATTTCGGCGTAAGTTTGCTTCGGACCCCATCCGCGAAAAGGGGCATCCAGTATCTCCACGGAAATACCTTCATTTTCGCAGGCAGCCGCCAGATATCCGGTCCCCAGATACTCATAGAACCCACGGTAGACGTTACCTTTACCAAACGGCCAACCGAAGCTATGGGGAGCGCTTACCAGGAGAAGGTTAACCTTTGAACCGGTATCTGCCACTTTTCACCGCGAACTTCGCGTAATCCCTCCAAAAACACGGGAGTCTCTAGACGATAAGCGAATTTCTCCAAGGAGAAAGGCGAATCCTGCCATGTGGGACCTAAGAGTTGGGAGGGAGCCGCCTCGTCCACTATCGGTGTGCTTAGAACTTGTTTGGAGCTTCCTGTCCGCGTGCATCCAGCCGTGTCGCGGGAGCTTTCCCGGTGGACTGACATGGCTTACCGCATTCCGGACCCAAAACTTAGGCGCCAAGCCCTTTCCAGCCTAAGTAGGAAGCGATTCCATTGCGTCGGAGGGGCGGTCTTGTCCCTGACCTGCAAACGGAAGATGGAGGAGCTGGTCAAGGCCATCGTGGCTATCCAGACAGTAAGCGACTACTTGGATAACCTTTGCGACCGCATGGACGGGTTCCCCGACCCCGACAACTTCGCGCTCCTACACGAAGCCATGATGTGTTGTGTCGATCCGGAAAGACCCTCACAGGACTACTACCGGCTCTGCCGCACCGACCGAGGCGACGGGGGATACCTGGATTCACTCGTCGAGGCATCCAGATCCGTCCTTCGAGACTTGCCCAATTACCCCATCGCGAGAAAGGCCGTATCCAGGCTGGCTCGCCTGTACTCGGAACTTCAGGTGACCAAGCACCAAGATCGAGGCCTAAGGGATGCTCTCATGTCGGACTGGTTTGTCCGAAGGGCCTCCGAAGAGCAGTGGCGTCTACAGTGTGACGGTCTTAAGTGGTGGGAATTCGGCGCAGCGGCAGGGTCGACTCTCGGCATGTTCAGCCTGATCTGCGCGTCTGCCCGCGACGACTTTCGCCAAGAGGACATCACCGCGCTGGACAGGGCGTACTTCCCCGCCATTTCGGGCTTGCATATTCTCCTTGACTACTTCATCGACCAAGAAGAAGACAGGGCGGGCGGAGACCTCAATTTTGTCTCCTATTACTCGTCCCCGGACGACGCCGAGAAAACCTCTGCGGGATTTATCGAGAGCCCTTCGGGACGCAAGCTCGTTGCCAAGATCCGGCCGCGACATCCACGTGGCCGTAGTGAAGGGCTTTTGGCCATGTATTTATCTGACCCCAAAGTGAGGCGACAGGATTATCCACGAGCGCCGAGAAAATGGTCGTGACGGCCGGCATGGATGCCAAGTTCTTGACAAAGTCATGCGGTCTCGTACGGAGGGCGTTCCGTTTCTAGCAAAGCCGAACCACGCGTAAGTCATTTCGAGTAAACGTCGTCGTCCTGACCCTTCTGCGCTCCTACTTTTCGGCTGTCTATACGTATCTGTATATAGGGAGGAATGCCGGTGCAGTACTGGATCGGATGGGCGATCGTCGCCGTCGTGTGCGTAGTGGCAGAGATATTGACAGAAGGGTTTTTCATCGTGTGGTTCGGGATGGGAGCCGCGGTGTCCGCTCTAGCCACTTACTTGGGGGCCTCTGTTCCGTGGCAGTTCATCCTCTTTATCGGCGTGTCCGCGACACTTGTTCTATCAACCAAAAAGCTGACGGCCCAGGTTTTCAACCGGGCGGCAGAACTGAAAACAAACATTCACGCGTTGCCCGGCAAGATGGCTCTGGTTACCGAAGAGGTTCCGGAGCAGGGATCGGGGCAGGTCAGAGTCAACGGCGAAATATGGGCCGCCAGGTCAAATGAAGGCACAAGGATTCCCGCGGGCGTCACGGTGAAAGTCCTACAGGTCGAGGGCGTCCACGTTGTCGTGGAGTCACCGGAGTAGGGTGTTAACGTTCCTTGCGGCTGGAGGGTAGTCTGCGGACAGATGACTACAAGACAGTAAGCAACCGAGAGGAGTAGCGAATATGGAATGGGTTTTCTTAGCTCTTATTCTCCTGGTGGCCGCTTTTGCCGCCACCTCCATTAGGGTTATCACCCAGTCACGTGCCGGTATTGTGGAGAGGTTGGGTAAGTTTCACGGCGTGGCGGAGACCGGTGTCAACGTCCTCATCCCGATCATTGACCACATGCGGGCTATCATCGACCTGAGAGAGCAGTTGGTCGATTACCCGCCCCAGCCGGTGATCACAAAAGACAATGTTACCATGCAGATAGACACCGTCGTGTATTACCAGGTCACCGACCCAATCAAGTACACTTACGAGATCGCGCATCCCCGTTCGGCTATCGAATACTTGACCGCTACCACGCTTCGTAACATCGTCGGAGATATGGACCTAGACCAGACCTTGACTTCCCGGGATACGGTGAACCTTAAGCTGCGCCAGATCCTTGACGAGGCGACCGATAAGTGGGGAATCAAGGTAACCAGAGTCGAGATCCGAAACATCGCGCCTCCTCGCGACCTCTTGGACGCCATGGAGAAGCAGATGAGGGCAGAGCGAGAGAGACGCGAGGCCATTTTGAAGGCGGAGGGCGACAAGACGTCCTCGATCCTAAGGGCGGAAGGCGAAAGGGAATCTCAGATCCACCGGGCCGAAGGCGAACGACAGGCCGCGATTTTGAGGGCTCAAGGTGAAGCCGAAGCCATTTTGGCAGTGGAACGTGCCAAGGCTGAAGGCATCAAGATGGTGTACGCGGCCATCAAGGAGTCGGATCCCACTAAGGAAGTGGTCGCCATCAGGTCTCTGGAGGCTCTGGAGAAAGTGTCTGACGGCAAGGCCACCAAGATAATCGTTCCCGTCGAAGCTGCAGGCGTGCTGGGAGCTTTGTCGGGGATCAAAGGCGTCTTGGAAGGCAAGGAGACGTCCGAATCCAAGCCCGCCTAGCCGGGCCACGTCTGGGAGCGGCGTTCGTTAGGGTGATCTAACCCGCTTCCCGGTCTATGAGTAGCCCGGACAGGATTGAGGCAGCCTGCTTCCCGAAAGGGGGCAGGCTGTTTTAGTGCACCGGTACCTCTAGAAGCAAGACGAACCTTCCGGCAGATTATGCCCGGCATGGGTCATTTTACAGAGGGCGTGTACAGGTCTGTGCACAACCTAATTGGCAGATAAGGGTGCTTATGTTATGATCTCCACAACTATCCGGCGGGCGGAGTAACTGAAGTACCCGCATCTATTGGGGAGTCCCCCGCGTCGCCACGAGGAGATCTTTTCCCATGACTATCCGCACGAAGCTATGTGACCTGCTTGGGATCGAGTACCCCATCATCCAAGGAGGAATGGCATGGGTTGCCACCGCGGAACTCGCGGCAGCGGTGAGTGAAGCGGGCGGGTTGGGGCTTATCGGAGCGGGAAGCGCTCCTCCCGACGTAGTCCGGACCCAGGTGCGAAAGACTAGGGAACTGACCTCCAAGCCATTTGGCGTGAACGTTTATTTTTTGTCCCCTTTCACGGACCAAGTGCTCAATATGCTTGTGGAAGAGCGAGTTCCGGTCATCACCACCGGAGCGGGGAATCCCGGCAAGTACATCCCAAGTCTGAAAGAAGCGGGCGTTAAAGTCCTGGCCCTGGTTTCTTCGGTCAACTTGGCCAAGAGACTGGAGCGGGCGGGCGTCGATGGTCTGGTCGCCGAAGGGATGGAATGCGGAGGGCACGTGGGAGAGATAGCCACGTTCCCGCTGGTGCCGCAGGTAGTTGACGCGGTCGACGTACCCGTCGTAGCCGCCGGAGGAGTCTTTGACGGTCGCGGTCTCGTGGCCGCTTTGGCTTTGGGCGCCAGCGGAGTTCAGCTCGGCACCAGGTTCGTCTGCGCTTCTGAGTGCACGGTACATAAGAACTACAAGAAGGCGGTCTTGGACGCTCGCGATAGGGCGACGGTCGTAACCGGCGCGTCAACCGGACACCCGGTCAGGGTGCTGGACAACAAGCTGGCGCGGCGCTTCATAGAAGCGGAGAAAAGCGGCGCGTCGGTGGCCGAGTTGGAGGCCTTGGGTACAGGCGCTTTGCGCCTCGCAGTGGTCGAAGGCGATGTGGAGAACGGCTCGTTGATGGCCGGACAGATAGCTGCCATGGTTACCCGCGAAGAGCCGTGCGCCGAGATTATCGCTCACATCATGCAGACAGCCGAACAGGCGCTCTCGCGTGTAACGTCATTTGGCTCCTTTCTGGAAAATCCAAGCACCCCCCTGCCTTGACATTTCCTGTGAATCTAAGGCATAATGTAACCTGCAGGATGCCATTTAGCTCGTTCCGTCTGATCGCTGAATCTCCGTAAAGGAGAACGGGGGACCCAATCAAGTAGGGGCTAATCACTTGAACCAATCAGTGTAGGGCCACAGCCTTCGGCCCGAGCCCGTCAGCTAACCTCGTAAGCGTGGTAAGGATAGGCGGCCTCTTAAGGCGGCTACATAACCGCCCTGCGGTTGATCCACCACTATCAGGACAGCGGTCTTCAGAGCTGTGGAATCGTCGCCTTGTCCCACTATGGCCAAATCTGGGCGTGGGGCTAGTCCGGTTATGGCCAATCGGGGTGGAATAAGGCGACTCCGACTCCGGGATGCCGATGACAGACCCGGTAACCCTTAGTATCCATTTGCCCGGTAGGCTTCGGTCATTGATTCGCACTAGAGATAAGGGGGAAGGAAGCGATGCGCATCGCCGTAGTCACTAACCAAACAGGAGATACCCAGCTTAACAGGCTGGACTCTCATGCCGCGGAACAGGCCGAAGTGACCCTAAGAGCCGTCGTGGAGGCTTTGACCCAGTTGGGGCACGAGGCCATAACCGTGGAGGTGCGCCCATCGCTTCTTCTGGATCTACAGAACTTGGCTCCGGACGTCATCTTCAACATAGCGACGGGCTACCGGTCTAAGCGGGATCAGGCCAACATTGTGGCCACTTTGGAGCTTTCGGGCATCCCGTTCACAGGCTCTTCTTTCCGGACCCACGTGATGGGGCTCCACAAGCACCTGACTAAGTTCATCCTGGAGATGTCGGACATCCCTACGCCCGGCTTTACGGTGGTTGACGCGAACAGGAAACTGCCTTCCGAGGACCGGCTGGCAAAGTTGAAGCTTCCCGTAATCGTCAAGCCCGGGGCGGAAGGCTCCAGTCTCGGCATATCCGCCGACAGCGTGACCGCGGATTTGAGCAAGGTGCCGAACCTGGTGCGAGATCTTCTAGAGCGCTTTGGTCCGCCGGTCCTCATCGAGGAGTACATCGATGGACGGGAGTTTACGGTTGGTCTCTTGGGGTACCCGGAGCCTACCGTGATGCCGGTCGAGGAGATCCTCTTCAAAGAGGGCGGCATGTACACCTACAGCGTCAAGTCAAAGGATAGGGTGACGGCCGTTTGC
>JAXGQX010000012.1:0-54897 GCA_040766225.1 Bacillota bacterium
GCTCAGGTTTCGGGTGAAGAACTGGCCGGCATCCCCGGAGTTATCGTGGTCGGGGGGATACGGGGGCGCGGCGAGCTGGCCTCTTTGGCCGAGAAGGCACTCGCGTACGAGACTCTCATGCAGGGTGGCGAGTCCCCCATAGTAGCGGTCCGCCCTCACGAGCAGGGAGAGGAGTTTGAGGAAACGCCAGTCCCTAGCCCGTCGCTTACCAGGGCTTTCATGAAAATACAGGAAGGTTGCGGGGACTTCTGCTCATACTGCATAGTTCCTTTCGCCAGGGGGCCGTCCCGTTCCCGCCAAGTGGAAGCCGTGCTGACCGAGGCCAGAAGCCTCGTGGAGAGGGGCTTCAAGGAGATCGTCCTGACGGGGACCCACATTGGACTGTATGAGTCCGTATACCAAGGAAAGACCGTCAAACTGCCGGACGTCGTCAAGGAAATTTGCGACATCAAAGGGTTGGCCAGGCTGCGTGTCAGCTCCCTGGAACCCCACGATGTGACTTCCGACTTCATCCACTGCTTGCGGTTCCCCCAAGTGTGCCATCACCTGCATTTGCCCCTCCAGAGCGGGAGTGACGACGTACTAAGGAGAATGGGCCGCCGGTACGACAGCGGTGAATTTCTCCGCATAGTCGATGAAGTCCGCAAAGTCGCGCCCGATGTGGGGTTAACGACGGACATAATTGCCGGGTTTCCAGGGGAGACCGAGAAGGACTTCCAGGATACCCTGGCGGTAGCCCGCGCTGCTTCCTTTTCGCGGATTCACGCCTTCAAGTTCTCGGCACGCCCGGGTACCAGGGCTTCAGAGTTCGGCCAGAAGGTGCCCGACAAGGAAAAGGACGCCCGAGCCGAGCGTCTCATTGAGGCGAGCAGGGAACTCTCCAGGGATTTTCACAGTAAACATATAGGTAGGGCTGTTGAGATTCTGGTAGAGGACGATAGAGCCCCCGACGGGAGCCTTACCGGAGTCACCAGGAACTACGTCCGCGCTTACATTGAAGGCGGAGATAGGTTACGCGGAACGCTGTTGCAGGCAACCGTCGTAAGCCTTACGCCAGACGGGGTGTTCTGCAGGGCATAAGGGGGATTAGCATGTCACAAACCAGGTTGGGCCTCATTTTCGGCGGCCGGTCCGGCGAGCACGAAGTATCGGTGAGATCGGCTGAAGCGGTCTACCAGGCTGCTTTGGCTAACGGTTACAGTGTCACTGCCGTCGGCATCAGCCGCGAAGGTCACTGGATATATCTTGGCGACGGAGCGGCGTTTTTCAACTCGGGTTTCACCGAGGTTACCGCTAGCATGGGGCCGAACTGCCATATCCCGCCGGATCCCACGGTGGGGGGATTGTTTGTAGGGGGCGCGGAGCCGGGGAGGCATGAGATAGATGTGGTATTCCCGGTGCTCCACGGCTCATACGGCGAGGATGGCACGGTCCAGGGGTTGCTGGAACTCGCCGGAATCCCGTATGTTGGGGCGCCTGTTCTATCGTCGGCCATCTGCATGGATAAAGATACAACGAAGAGAGTCCTGACCACTCACGGAGTCCCCCACGTCCCTGCCCTTTCGGTTGACAGGTTCAATTGGCAGTCGAAGCCGGAAGGCGTCCTTGAGCATCTGGCGAGGCTAATCCGTCTTCCGGTCTTTGTCAAACCGTCGGCATCTGGCTCCAGTCTGGGAGTCACGAAGGTGAAGTCTCTCGAGGCGCTCCCCCAAGCCTTGGACCTGGCCTTCTTATACGATACCAAGGCCCTGCTTGAGCCCTCCCAGGAGGGACTTCTTGAAATCGAGTGCAGCGTGCTCGGAAACGATGAGCCTGTCGCGTCGGTCCCGGGCCAGATCCTGCCGAGGCGCGAGTTCTACGATTACCGGGCCAAGTACATCGACGACGATACGGAACTGCGGATACCTGCGCCGCTAGAGGATTCTCTCGTGAAGAAAGTCCAGGACATCGCCGTGCGGGCGTTCTTGGCCACGGGCTGCAGGGGAATGGCGCGAGTGGATTTCTTCGTGAATCCGACCAACGGCGAAGCCCTGATTAACGAACTAAACACCATTCCCGGATTCACTTCCATCAGTATGTACCCGAAACTGTGGGAGGCGTCGGGGCTTTCCTTCCCCGAGTTGGTGAAGACGTTGGTGGATTTGGCGGTAGAGCGACAAGCCTCGTCTTGGCGGGAGGTCCGGCTGCGGGTGTAGCCGGGGGTCGCGCCGCAACGGAGGTCCGGCTGCGGGTGTAGGGGTTAGCCTTTGTAATTGACCGGATGAGGGCAGGTATTGTACAATCCCTAGTGTTCCATCGGGAGTAGGGGAAACGCCTGCGGCGGAGGGAGGGATTCAGACTTGCCAGAGATTAGAGTTGGAAAAGATGAGAACTTCGATAGTGCCCTGCGCCGCTTCAAAAGAGAATGCCAGCGTTCAGGAGTCCTTAGGGATGTGCGCAAGCACGAGCATTACGAAAGCCCAAGTGTGAGGGGGAGAAGAAGAAGTCGGAGGCCGCTCGTCAGAGAAAGCGGCGGACGCGCTAGTTTTGTAGTCCTGTAAGAACGTGTGAAAACGTGAGAAGACGTGTGAAAACGTAAACGAAGGGAACCCGAAAGGGTTCCCTTTTGGTTTCGCGGCGGCTGCCCTAGATGCGGGCAATCTCCGTTCTCTTTCTTCATTACCACCATATCCCTTCCCTAGACGAGCTACCGGACGATTTGTTCGCAAGTACCCGCTGTCTCCCTCATAGACTCTTCTTAGGCGTCTTTGGAGGGATTGAGGTGCGCAAGAAAATCAGACAAAACCTCTCGGAGATTCTCGACCTCCCGGTTGACGTGAGTCTGGACCTGCCCAGGGTCGTCATTCATGGGCATTTAGGCGTGCTCATACAAAACCACCGGGGCATCATGATGTGTTCCCCCGAACGCATCGCCGTAGGGATCGGGCGGGGGCAGATCACCATTTTGGGAGAGCGCCTGGAAGTGGAAGAAGTGAGTCGCGAAGACATCGTGATCCGGGGTTCCATCAAGTCGGTCCACATGGAGAACTAGACCCAGGCCGGCCGTGGAAATGGCCGGGTACGATTGGGCCCCGGGTGGCGGCGAGCAGGGAAGCTGACCCAATGATGTACGAGAGTGTCTACCGGGACGGTGCTTGAATGAGCGGACCTGGGCTTAGGAGAATACGGGAGACGTTAGCGGGCTACGTGGTAGTCGGTGTTCGGGGGAAGAACCCGGAACGCCTGGTGAACCTCTGCCTTTCGAACGGGTTTCCTGTCTGGGACTTCGTCAGAAGGGGAGACGACGGGGAAGGTGGCGTGGCAGGCGACCGGGCAGGCGGCGTGGCAGCCAGCGGGGCAGGTGGCGTGGCAGGTGGCGCTGCAGCCGGCGGGGCAAACGTCCGGGCACGTGACGGGGCGGACGCAAGCGCCAGCCAAAGGACGGGCGGCGAGACGGGCGACCGCGAAGGCCAATACCAGGCGATCTTCACCACAACCTTAGCCAAATACCGAGAGATCAGACCGTTGGCCAGAAAAGCCCGGTGCGTGCCTAGGGTCATAAAACGCGTCGGGCTGCCTTTCTTCATCGGAAAGGTCAGGAGGCGGCCGTCCCTGTTTTGGGCGGCGGTCCTGCTGTTCGCCCTTCTCACATACCTTTCGGGTTCCGTATGGGCTATTAGGGTGGAGGGCGTCGAAAACGTCGACCCGGAGGATGTCATGAGAGCGGCGGAAAACGCCGGACTTGTCACCGGCGCCAGGAGGTCTCGGGTATCTGCGGTCGACGTCGAGACAGCCATCCTTCGGGACATACCGCAATTGGCGTGGGTCTACGTCCACTATCAGGGCACCTTGGCGGAAATCCAGGTCGTTGAGAAGACCCGGCCTGAGATGGAAGAACCGGGTGACATCGTGGCCGACAAAGACGGCGTCATAGACAAGATCCTGGTCTTGTCGGGAGTTCCCAAAGTCGTTCCGGGACAGACCGTCCAAAAGGGAGACGTGCTCATAGAAGGCAACGCCGAAACGGGGCGGGGGGCGCGCGGCACCGTGACGGCCCTCACCTTCTATGAAGGATACCAAGAGTTATCGCTGAGAAGGGTGCTCCCCATGAGGACCGGGAACAAAGTGGAGGCGAAAGTCGTCCGCTATGCGGGGAACGAGTTTACCATGTTGGGAAAAAAGGACGCATTTCAGTGGTACGAGGTGGAAGACTATCCTCTCTGGAAGGTCGGAAGGCACGGCTCCAAAGGGGTCAACTTAGAGGTCTTCACCCGGGTGTATTTTGAGATTACCTGGACAGAGCAGGTTTTGACCTACGAGGAAGCGAAAGGGATGGCAGAAAGGCAGGCCACGGATTCCGTCCAAAGGCGGTTGCCTTCTTCAGCGAAATTGATAGACTTGACCTGTGAAGCCTTACCAACCGACGGAGAGACCGTGTACATCAGGGCCGTCGCGTCGTCCATAGAGGACATAGGCACAGTGCGACCTTGGCCCGAGAAAGATGCGGAGGTTTCTAATTGACGTCACACAGTTCACAGGTAATTTGAGATCCAAGACAACGGAGGAATGTATCGGCTGTTCGGATCCTACGATGAGAACCTTGCTCTCTTGGAAGACGCTCTCGATGTCAAGATTGTCGCCCGCGGAAAAGACCTTACGGTTACGGGTGGCTCCGAGGAACTGCGCGCGGCCAAGGCTGTCATAGAGCACTTACTGCACCAGGCCAGGTCGGGACAAAAGGTCACGCCCCATGACGTCCGTTATGCGGTGCGTTCGGCCAAGGAGGGCAACACTCTGCACGATCTAGGCGGGAGTATCCTGATAAACGCGCGCGGCAGGGCAATAGGCCCCCGTACAGATGGCCAGAAAGAGTACGTCAAAGCCATCAAGGAGAACTCACTGGTTTTTGGCATAGGACCGGCGGGCACCGGCAAGACCTATATCGCGGTCGCCATGGCGGTGGCAGCGTTCAAGAAGAAAGAAGTAGATCGGATTATCCTCACGCGTCCTGCCGTAGAGGCAGGGGAGAGGCTGGGGTTCCTTCCGGGAGATATCCAGGAGAAGGTTAACCCGTATCTTCGTCCCTTGTATGACGCGTTGTTTGATGTCATAGGCATCGAGACGTTCCAGAAGTATATGGAAAAGGGTATGATCGAGGTGGCTCCCCTAGCGTACATGAGGGGGAGGACCTTGGAGTCGGCTTACGTTATTTTGGACGAAGCCCAGAACACAACTCCCGAGCAGATGAAAATGTTTCTGACCCGCATGGGGCTGAACTCCAAGGCGGTGGTCACGGGAGACATAACACAAATAGACCTGCCGAAAGGCACTTATTCCGGTTTAGACCAGGTACGGGTTATTCTTAGGGATGTCCCGGGTATCGGGTTTGTGTACCTTTCCGACAGAGACGTAGTGAGGCACGAGCTGGTATCAAAGATAGTCCGTGCCTACGATCGGTTTGACGAGATGGCTTGGAAAGAGGGGAAGGTAAGGCAGTGAGCCAGAAGGAGCGCCAAAACGGGAAAGGCAAGTCTCGCCCCAGCGGAGACGGAGCACCTAAGACCCACGATTACTGGGCTCGAGTGATCCGGCATGGCCGTACGATCTTGTGGGGTCTGGGCGCTTTTTTGGTCGTGTTCGCGATCCTTTTCGTGTCTCAAGTGCCTCCCCAGATCGGACTTAAAGTCGGCGAGGTCTCCTCGATCGATGTAAAGGCTCCTCAGGAAGTAATCGACCGCGCTGCCACCGAACGTCTCAAGGCGCAAAAGGCTACCGACACGCCCGAAGTGTGGTGGACTGACCCCAAAGTGCTGACAGAGACTAAGACTCTTGTAGCCAACATGAGGGACAAGGTCGTTTCGCTTAGGGGGCAATCGTCTTTGACAACACAAGAGATTCTGAGCCAGTTGAGGCCTTTGTGGCTTCTGAACTGCCCGACGCCGACATAATCGCCATGGCCGCGGCTTCCACCGCACCGTCGATTCGTCGATAGAGAAGCTGAACGCGCTGCTTGAAGGTGTATTGGCCACCGGCCTGAAGCCGGAGAACCTAGACTATGGCAAAGAGATAATCGTTACTGCCCTTACCTCGGACAAGGATATCCCCGATTCGGTTTCTTCGTTCCTCTCATCGGTGGTGAACAAGAACCTTAAGCCCAACCACTTGTTCAACCAAGAAGAAACGGCGCGAAGGATAGAAGAGGCGGTGGACGCTGTCGAACCCGTAAGGATCAGGCGTGGGCAGTTCATCGTCAGAGAAGGCGACATAGTCACCGCCGATCAGATATCTATCCTTGAGGAACTTGGAATGATGGGAGGAAGAGTCAGGTTCACGGCCTTGTCAGGCGCGTTTGTCATTGCTCTGATCGTCCTCGGCTTTTTGGGGGTCTACCTCTACATCTATCATCCCGACATCACCTCTTCCGAAAAGCTACCTCTTGTGGCGTGTACTATTGTTCTGGCCGTTGTGGCTGTCAAGGTTTTCTCGGAATTTTCAGGGCTCTTGGCTCCTACTGCCGCGGGTGTGATGCTGGCGTCAACTTTGATTGACCGCCGGCTGGGCATTTTCTATGCTTCCTGCATAACGCTGGCTCTTGGAGCGGTCACAGGCTTCGAGATGAGATATATGGTGTTGTCGTTGGTGGGAGGCATCGCCGCGTCATTGACCCTGAAAGCGGACTGGAACCGTAACGCCATCGTGAAAGCGGGTCTTGTCGTAGCTCTCGTGAACACGGTCACTCACGTGGCCCTAGGACTCACCGGCGCCGTCCCGTTGGGCGACGCTCTTTCGCTGAAAGACCTCTTGTTCGCTGCCGGAAACGGCCCCATCTCCGCGGTATTGGCCTTGGGCTCTCTACCGCTGCTAGAGATGATGTTCGGTATCATTACGCCGGTGAGGCTTCTAGAGATATCCAATCCAGACCATCCGCTATTGCACCGCCTGCTCCTTGAAGCTCCCGGCACTTACCATCACAGCATCATGGTTGGGAATCTGGCTGAAGCCGCCGCGGTGGCCATCGGCGCCAACAGTCTCTTGGCGAGAGTAGGTTCGTACTATCACGACGTAGGCAAGATCAAACGCCCCTACTTCTTCGCTGAGAACCAGGTCTTCGGCGTGGAGAACCCGCACGATAAGATGAGCCCCACACTCTCGGCGACCGTGATCACGGCCCACGTCAGGGATGGGTTAGAGTTGGCCGAGGAGCACAAGGTGCCCGCCGTTGTGAGGAGATTCATCTCCGAGCACCACGGGACTACTCTTGCGTCCTACTTCTACATGAAAGCGTCGTCGGAGGCCCAGTCAAAGGATAACCCCGGGCCGGAAGAGTGGGACTTCAGGTACGAGGGGCCGAGGCCCGGCATCAAGGAGACTGCCATCGTCATGTTGGCCGATAGCATAGAGGCCGCCGTCCGGTCAGTAACCAAGCCGACGCCGGCACGGATAGATTCGGTTGTGAGGCGCATCATCCATGAGAGGCTGAACGACCATCAACTAGACAGGTCCGATTTGACTCTGAGGGAACTGGACACCATAGCCGACGCATTTACCAAGGTGCTTACGGGCATTTTTCATACCAGGATAGAGTACCCCGACAAGAACTCGTCCAAGACGACTGACGGAAACGAGGTTTCAAGCGGTGAGCGTTGAAGTCGACACTATCGTAAGTCCGGACCTAGCTCCAAAGAGACGAACTCACCTTGAAAACCTCGCGGTAAACACGGTTCTAGCCGCGCTTTCGGCTCTAGGGCGCCAGACCGATTCATGCGAAGTTTCGGTGCTCTTTACCGACGATGCTTTCATAGCCGAACTGAACCAGCAATACAGGGGAGTATCGGGTCCGACCGACGTGTTGTCCTTCGCTTTGTCGGACCAAGAAAGCGAAGTCGACCGTCAGAACGTGCCGGGAGTTCCCGAGATGCTAGGCGATATCGTCATCTCATTAGAGACGGCGGCCCGTCAGGCAGAGTCACAGGGAAAGCTCGAAGACCAGGAAATTCGTCTTTTGTTGGTACACGGAGTGTTGCACCTCCTCGCTTACGACCACGATGAGCCCGAGAGAGAGGCGGTCATGTGGGAGAGGCAGGCAGAAATCCTGCGGGTCTTGGAGAAGGAATAAGAGGGACGCTAGAAGCCCTAAAGCGCAGTTTCCGCCACGCCTGGGACGGTCTCCTCCACGTCTACAAGAGCCAGCGAAACATGAGATTGCACATTCTTTTCGCTACTTTGGTCGGGGCGGCGTGTCTCGTGTTGGGAGTAAGCCGAATCGAGGTCCTCATGGTTTCCCTGGCCATTGCCGCGGTGCTGGCTTCAGAGGTGGTCAATACGGTAGCCGAGTCTTTGACTGACCTGATGGAGGCCCAAGGTACTCCGAGCTAGCCAAAGTCACCAAAGACGTAGCGGCCAGGCGATGCTCCTTACATCATGTTCGCATCGCTTATAGGCATAATAGCTTTCTACCGCTTTGCTGAACGCGCAAGGCTATCCTCGTTTATAGACCAAAAGGATAGAAACACTTCACAGTATTACTCGGTGCTTCTTGTCGTCCCGGCTCTGGCCGGCCTCGCGCATCCATCGGCCGTTGATCGGGGGAGCGCGCGAAAACGGCGGATGCAGGCTCAGGGTCGTCTCGGTGACGCTGGGGGAAGGCTACCGCAAGAATGTCGAAGCCAGCGTAGCAACACCCAGGATGCTCCGAAGTAAGCGGCGATGAATTCCATTGATTCCGGGACGGGGGGAGTAGCGTGGCTTTGTACCAGACGGAAGGTATCGTATTGTCCCAGACTCCCTTGGGAGAGGATGACAAAATCGTCACGCTCCTATCCCCGGAGGAAGGCGTGGTCAGGGCTGTTGTCAAAGGAGCCCGCAAGGCGAAAAGCCGTCTTTCGGCCGTCACCCAACCTTTCACACGCGCCTCGTTTCAGTTGAGCCGCGGGAAGTCCCTAGATAGGGTGACCCAGGTTTCCCTCAAGACCTCCCATCCGGGTATCCTATCCGACTACGGGAAAGTGGTTTGCGCCTCGTATCTCTCTGAACTAGTCGCTGAACTGGCGCCGGAGAGGGAGTCCAACAGGGAGCAGTTCCAGTTCTTTTCTTCGGCCTTGGACTGTATCGAGGCACGAGTCGACCCCTGGATTGTGGTTAAGTGGGCCGAGATCGGGCTCTTGGCCAGGGCGGGTCTACTTCCTTCGTTCACCCAGTGCGTAACTTGCGCCGGAGACATCGTACCGCCTGCGTTGTTTTCGGCGGCTATGGGCGGGGCGGTGTGCGGCAAATGCCGTCAAGGTAGAAGACCGCGGGATATGTCATTGGCGGCCGAGACCGAAACCGGGACGGCAGCCGAGGCTATGCCTGAGACCGATTCCGGAACGCCCGTATCCGCCGGAGCCCTAAAGACCCTGGAAATGCTGGCGGACGCGGAAAACGAGTGTCCCAACCTCACTGCCAAAGGACAGGTCAAAGAAGAGGTCAACCTTGTCGTAGGGCAGTGCCTGGACCACGCGTTGGGCAGACGGCTTAAATCATCCTCCCTTGTGGGCAGTATACTGGTGAGCCCTCACAGGGAGTGATGCAGGATATGGCCTTGACGGTAGAGAAAAAGAGCGTGATACGCAAGGAGACAGAGGCTTTGACTTGCGGCGGGCCGGAGAGCTTTCTGCGGTTTCTGGCCGGCATAATAAGGCGAGGGAATAGGAGCCGCATTGTGGTAAGAGAAGGGCGCGACGTTCTGGTCGAACTCCCGGTGACTACCGGCCTGCTCGCGGGGATTATCGCTCCTTGGTTCGCTCTTCTCTCCGCCATGGCGTTTCTGGCAAGTCCCTTTAGCATCGAGGTTCTTCGTCATCCTCGCGAGTGATACCTGAGGCCGGAAAGGAGTCATCACCGTGGCAGAGCCCCTCTATTTCCGCGACGTGGTTCGCAAACTACAAGACTTTTGGGCAGACAAGGGATGCAATATCGGACAGCCTTACGACATCGAAAAAGGCGCCGGTACCATGAATCCCTTTACCTTCTTTCGGGTTCTCGGTAAAGAGCCTTGGAACATGGCCTATATCGAACCCTGTAGGAGGCCCGCCGACGCCCGTTACGGGGACAACCCCTACAGGATGGGCCACTACTTCCAATTTCAAGTGATCATGAAGCCGCCGCCTGACATGGTGGTGGAGATGTACATAAGCTCCCTGGAGGCTTTGGGGTTGAAGCGGGACCACGATATCAGGTTCGTCGAGGACAACTGGGAATCCCCACTTTGGGCGCCTCGGGCTGGGGTGGGAAGTGTGGCTGGACGGCAACGAGATGCCCAGTTTTCTTCCAGGTAAGGCGGGATGGAGGTCAGGCCGATTTCCGTGGAGATCACCTACGGCCTGGAGAGGATAACCGCCTATATCCAGGGGTTGGACAGCGCGTGGGACGTCAAAGTCGCCCCGGGACTCACTTACCGAGACCTTTTCCTGGAACAGGAGAAGCAAAACTCCAAGTACGGGTTCGAGATCGCGGACGTGCCCATGCTCCGTCAGAGCTTCGATGGGCACGAAAGAGATACAGAGGCTGTTGGAGACCGGGTTGTTCTACCCGGCGTACGATCCGCCCTGAAGTGCTCCCATGCGTTCAACATGTAGCGCCAGAGAGTCTTGTCAGTAGCCGACCGGCTTGATCCATATCGCGGGTCCAGGGCGTTAACCAGGGAATGCGCCAAGAAGTACGTCGCAAGCCGGGAGGCGAAGATAGCTCTTGGTAGAAGTAGGTTCTGACGAGATCACCGCCAGGTACTTGCCTTTGGCGTTTCGATGAGCGGAACCGGTCGGAAGACGCTTTTCAGGACGCGGCTTGGATATGGAAGATATCGGTCTTCGGGACGCCTCGACGCTTGTGTTTGTACGTGGAAGGCCTGGCTGAGAGCGGCGACGATGTGACCCAAAGGTCAGAGGCCTTCCAAGAAAGTAGCGTACGACCAAGAAGGAACCCGACAAAGGCCCTCTTGGGGTTCGCCAGGTCCATCGGGGCGGACCCTTCAGCCGTAACTGTAGAGACGGAGAGCGGCGGCAGTACGTCTACGTGCCAAATTTGTAAAAGGCCAGCCGGCGCCGAGCATCCTCGAAGGCTTTGCCGGGGAGTGGTCATGGGCATGGAGTGCGCACACTTCCGGTGGGGAGACCAGGACTGGCGCTGGTATCGGGCCATTCGGTGGGTGGTCTGCCTTTTTACAGGTCCGATGTGGTGCCGGAGATCGCCGGGAAGGTCGCCGGAGCGGTACCTACAGCGGGCACCGGACCTTACATCCGGGCCAAGCTGACATCCTTGACGCCGACTCGTACTTTAAGGTCATGACCGACTGCTATGTTATCGTGGACCAGGATCTCCGCAGGAAACAGATCACCATGGGGGCTGAATGGTGGGCCAAGGACATATCGGGGCTGCCCGTCATCGATGAGGACCTCCTGTCGGAAGTCGTCTGCATTTCTGAGCATCCTTCACCCTTTTTGGGCAGGTTTGACGAGAAGTACCTTTCCCTTCCCAAGGATGTCCTGTTCACGGCCATGCGGCATCATCAACGGTATTTTCCCGTGGCGGACGCGGACGGCCGGGTTCTGCCGGGTTTCATCGGAGTGCGGGACGGCGATCCGGAAGAGGGGATGGACACCGTCCGCAGGGGAAACGAGTGGGTGCTAAGGGCGCGCCTGCAAGACGCCGAGTTCTTCTATAACCAGGATACAAAGGTCCCGCTAAAAGACCGTTTGGATGACTTGAAAGGCGTACGTTTCTTAAGAGACGCCGGGACAATGTACGATAAGACGCTGAGGCTCGTCAAACTGGCAGGGGAGAACGCTTCCCGCTTGGGGCTTTCGCCGGCCGAATCGGAAAGGGCAGTGCAAGCGGCGACCTTGGCCAAGTGCGACCTCACTACCGCCCTGGTGAGGGAGTTCCCCGAGCTTGAGGGCATAATGGGAGGTTACTACGCCGCGAACGACGGACTACAACCTGAAGTCGCTCAAGCCCTAACCCAGCATTACTTGCCGAGGGGCGCCAAGGACCCCATTCCCGAAGGCGCGGTAGGCTCGGTACTGGCCTTGTCGGACAAGATGGACACCTTGGCTGTGGCGTTTACCCTGGGTGTGGAGGTCTCCGGTTCCCAGGATCCGCTGGGGCTTAGGCGCGCGGCTCTGGGCGTCATCAGTATCCTCCTGGGCCAAGGATACGACGTCGATTTGGATTGGCTCATGGAAATGCCTCTGGAACTGGCCTCAAAGGTAGTCTCGAAGCCGGCGCCCGGCGCCCGCGACAAACTTTCGACTTTCCTCCTAAGCCGGATTGAGACCGGGCTCTTGGAGAAGGGCTACTCGGCCGGCGTCGTAAGAGCCGTCCTAGGCGGCAAAGAACGGCGGGTTACCAGGATCCCCCTTATGACCGAAGCCCTAGCGGGACTAGTTGGGGCTCCCGAGCTGGGCGACGTCGTCACCGGCTGGAGAAGGACCAGCGTGCTGGGTAAAGCTTCGGCGTCCAGGCAGGTGTCGACCGAACTCCTGGTGGAAGACGCCGAGAAAAACCTATGCCGGGTAGTGACCGGTCAGCTGGAGCGGGCCGACCTCTTGTTCCAACGGAAGGAATACGGGGAATACCTCTCCCTCTTGGCGGGATTGCGTCCGGCCATCGACGAGTGTCTGGACCAAGTCCTAATTATGGCGGAAGACCCTCTGGTCAAAGCCAACCGTCTGTCGCTCTTGGGTACCGTGTCTGATTTGTTCACGCGGTTCGCCGACTTCTCTCAGGTTCTGTCGCTGGTCTAGCCCCATGCGGCGGGTCAAGGCTGTTGAACCCGCATTCCATTGTGGTTAGAATATGGAAGGTGTCGAGTATTGTGGAATTACAGACGATGATTGTCTCGGCAAGAAACTATACATAGGGGGCGAAAGTGTGGGAACCAAACTGGTTTATTGGTTCAGAGAGGGTTCCGAGAGCATGAGGCAGATACTGGGCGGCAAAGGAGCCGGCCTCAGCGAGATGACCCGCATAGGGTTACCGGTCCCTCAGGGATTCACTATTACCACCGAAGCTTGCATCTCCTACTACAAGTTGGGGCAGAAGATGCCCGACGGCCTCAAGGAAGACATTGCGCAACACATCAGGGAGTTTGAGAAGGAGACCGGCAAGACCTTCGGCGGCACCAAGAACCCGCTTTTGGTCTCCGTCAGATCTGGCGCTCCCGTCAGCATGCCCGGAATGATGGATACCATATTGAACCTGGGCCTGAACGATCAAAGCGTTATGGGGCTCTACGACGCCACGGGCGACATGCGGTTCGCCTTGGACTGCCAGAGACGCTTTATCCAGATGTTCGGCAACGTTGTGCTGGAGCTGGAGCACGATGATTTTGAGCACGTGTTGTCCAGTGTCAGAGCGGCCGAAGGCGCCAAGTACGACCATGAGATATCGCCGGAAGGCTTGAAGAAGGTCATCGAAGGGTATCGACAGATCGTCAAAGAAAAGGCCGGTCAGCCGTTCCCGGACGATCCCATGGAGCAGCTGTACATGGCTGTTCTGGCCGTGTTCCGTTCGTGGAACAACGAGCGGGCCATCTTGTACCGGAAGATCAACAAGATACCCGATAGTTGGGGCACCGCGGTTAACGTCCAGATGATGGTGTTCGGCAATATGGGTTCGGATTCGGGTACCGGCGTCATGTTCACCCGCAACCCCTCAACCGGCGAAAACGTCCTGTACGGCGAGTACCTCATAAACGCCCAGGGCGAAGACGTAGTGGCCGGTATTCGCACCCCCAAGCCCATTGCCGAGATGGCAAACGACCTGCCCGAGACCTTCGAGCAGCTGAAGCAGGTCGCCAAGACGCTTGAGGGCCATTACCGGGATATGCAGGACATCGAGTTTACTATCGAGCATAAGAAGCTCTATATGCTGCAGACCAGAACCGGTAAGAGGACTGCCCTGGCCTCCATGGAGATCGCGAGACAGCTGGTGGCCGAAGGCGTTATCGGCAAGGAAGAGGCCGTGAAGAGAGTGAAGCCCGAGGAAGTCGCCAGGCTCTTGCACAGGGGCGTCGATCCGTCGGCTAAGAACGAGCTTCTGGCGAAAGGGCTTCCCGCTTCGCCGGGCGCCGCGGTCGGAACTTTGGTTTTTGACTCGGATGTCGCCGAAGAGATGGGGCAGAAGGGCCAGAAGGTCATCTTGGTCAGGCCCGAGACTAAGCCCGACGATATGCCAGGAATCGTGTATTCTCAGGGAATCCTCACGTCACGTGGGGGCATGACCTGCCACGCGGCGGTGGTCGCCCGCGGAATGGGCAAGCCGGCCATCGTGGGCTGCGAAGCTATGCATTTGGATGTGGCCAAGAAGACGGCCACTTTCGGCAAGGTCCAGCTTAAAGAGGGAGACTCCGTCTCCATCGACGGCGCCACCGGAAGTGTCTACTTGGGCGAAATTCGTCTCGTCGAGCCGGATCTGGGCGATGCGTTCAAGCAGATACTAGAGTGGGCCGACGAGATCCGCACGCTTGGGGTCAAAGCCAACGCAGACACCCCGAAGGATGCCACGAAGGCAAGGGAACTTGGCGCTCACGGCATAGGCCTGTGCAGGACCGAGCATATGTTCATGCAGGCCGATAGGCTTCCCATAGTTCAAGAGATGATTATGGCCGAATCTGAAGCCGAAAGGCGAGTAGCCCTGGATAAGCTCTTGCCCATCCAGAAGGAAGACTTCTACGGCATTTTGAAGGCCATGCACGGATACGCGGTCACCATCCGCCTGCTTGACCCGCCGCTCCACGAGTTCCTCCCGGACATCGAGGAACTGGTGGTCAGGCTCATCAAGATGCGGTCCGAGAATGCTCCCGCCGAAGAGATAGCCCACGATGAGGAACTGCTGCGTCAGGCGCGCAACCTACACGAGGCCAACCCGATGATGGGGCTTCGCGGCTGCCGTTTGGGCATTCTCTGGCCGGAGATATACGAGATGCAGGCAAGGGCCATTTTCCAGGCCACCGCGCAGTTGTTCCAAGACGGCGTAACCGACGCGATGCCCGAGGTCATGATCCCGCTGGTGGGAGAGGCGGGCGAGTTGGAGATAACCCGGAACTTGGTACTGAAGGTTGCGGAAGAGGTCAAAGAGCAGACCGGAGTGGACTTCCCCGTGGTGATTGGCACCATGATCGAGATCCCGAGGGCAGCCCTCACCGCCGGTGAGATTGCCGAGTACGCACAGTTCTTCTCGTTCGGCACCAATGACCTGACCCAGATGACCTACGGCTACAGCAGAGACGACGCCGAGGGTAAGTTCCTCCACAGGTATCTTGAAGAGAAGATCCTGAGAGAGAACCCGTTTGCGGTGATAGACCGAAAGGGTGTCGGCAGACTGATGGCCTTGGCCGTCCAAGAGGGCCGCAAGACCAGGCCTGAGCTGGTCATCGGCATCTGCGGCGAACACGGTGGAGATCCCGAGTCCGTGGAGTTCTGCCACGAAGTCGGCCTCGACTACGTGTCCTGCTCGCCGTTCAGAGTGCCTGTGGCAAGGCTTGCCGCAGCTCACGCCAAACTGAAGAAGTAACGGGCAAGGTCTGGCTGAGGCAGCGGCCGGGGCAGTCGCCAAGGCAGCGGCCGGGGCAGTTGCCGTCACAATATAGAGGACTTCGCCGGGAGGCTCCGAAGTAGTTATAGAAGAGCCTCCCTTCATTTTGCCTGGGCAGTCGCTCCCCTGCGACAAAATCCTTGACCGTGAGTGGGGGTATAGGTATGGACCCATCCCTAAGCGTTCGCAAAAGGACCGAAGAAATCGAGGAACTTACGTTGTCGTCCTTTGCCGCACGAGCCTCTAGATCGCGAGGGCGGGCGAGGTTTGAGGAACCTTGTCCCGTGAGGACCGTCTACCAGAGGGACAGGGACCGGATAGTGCACTCCAAGGCGTTTCGAAGGCTAAAGGACAAGACGCAGGTCTTTTTGGCGCCGGAAGCGGACCATTTCCGAACGCGGCTCACTCACACTCTGGAGGTTTGCCAAATCGCGAGGACCATTGCGCGAGGGCTTAGGCTCAACGAAGACCTGACCGAAGCGATTGCCTTGGGGCACGATCTGGGACACACTCCGTTTGGGCACGCGGGGGAAGACGTGCTAAACAGGGTCCATCCAGATGGGTTCACCCATGAGGCCCAGTCCCTTAGGGTGGTCGACTACCTGGAGCAGGGAGGACTTAACCTCACTTGGGAGGTAAGGGACGGGATCGCGAACCACCCGTGGAGAGGTTCCCCCGGCACCCTGGAGGGTAGGTGCGTTAAACTAAGCGACCGCATAGCTTACGTGAACCACGACATAGATGACGCCATACGGGGAAAGGTGATCGGCCCGGAGGAGTTGCCGAAGGACGCCGTGGCCGTCTTGGGCGATACTCATGGCGTGAGGGTGAACACGCTGGTAATGGACGTCCTCACTCACAGTTACGAGCAGCCTGAGGTCAGTTTCGGGGAAGAGTGTCTGGAGGCCATGAATACGCTCCGCGCTTTTCTGTTTGAAAGGGTTTACATAAGTTCTGCCGCCAAGAAAGAAGAGGACAAGGCAAAAGGCGTGGTCGAGGCGCTTTACGGCCTCTACTGCCGGGAGCCGGCGCTGATGCCCGCCGGTCTGGCGGAGGGTGACTCTGTGGAAGACCGGGCCCGGGACTACGTGGCCGGGATGACCGACAGGTTGCCATCGCCCAATACAGGGCGGCAGTTGCGCCCGATACCTGGAGATTCGGAGACTCAGGCCCGTAGCCTCTGAGCTATCGGCCGCCCTAGCTGGGGGCAGATGCGCTGCGCAGTTGCCGAATGTATAGATGTCCTATTCTAGAGCCAACCGGCTTCATGACCTTGGTGGGCAAAAAGGTGGATGAGTTATCGAGGATGCAAAGGGGTGCTACGGGGACCAGGCGGAAGAAGTCCGCTCCAAGACAGATATCGTGGCGGTCATTTCCGAGTACGTGAAACTCAGGAAGGCCGGGCGCAGCTGGATAGGCTTATGCCCGTTCCACTCGGAGAAGACGCCGTCGTTTAGCGTTGACCCGGACAAGCAGCTATTCTATTGTTTCGGCTGCAATACGGGGGGCAACGTTTTCACGTTCCTGATGAAGAAGGAAGGGCTCACCTTCCAGGAAGCCCTGCAAATCCTCGCGGACAAAGCGGGAGTGATCCTCACGCCGTCCAAGGGTGGGCGCAGTGATTCGGCCCGAAAGGAAATCCAGCGACTAAGGGAGGTCCTCCAGTACGCCCAGACCAAGTTCCGGGAAAACCTGCTTTCCGTCAGGGGCAGGGATGCGATGGCGTACCTCCACAAGAGGGGGCTGTCTCAGGAGACCATCGATAGATTTGGCCTGGGACTGGCCATGGATGACTGGGAAGCCTTGGCCGTAGCTTCCCGCCGCGCGGGACTGACCACGGAGATCTTCGAAGGTCCGGCTTTGCTGGTGGAACGGCAAGGAGGCGGGTTCTACGACCGCTTCCGCAACAGAATCATGTTCCCCATCTGGGATGGCAGCGGAGGTTTGATAGGGTTCGGAGGCCGCGCCCTCGGGATGATCCCGCCAAGTGCTTGAACAGCCCGAGACCCTCTCTTCCATAAGGGCAAGGAGCTGTACGCGTTGAACCTCGCCAAGCCGGGATTCGAGCCAACGACAGGGTTTGCATCATGGAAGGATACATGGACGTTATCACCTCATTCCAGCACGGAATAGACTATACGGTTGCGGGCATGGGGACGGCGCTTACGCCACTCCAGGCACGGACCCTCATGCTGCTCTCGCCCAGGATCTATCTGGTGTATGACCAGGACGAGGCGGGACAAAGGGCAGCCCGGAGGACCATCGACGTGTTTCGTGAAGCGGGCGGCAGAACCAGCGTGGTTACATATGATGGGGCAAAGGACCCAGACGAGTTTCTGAAGACCCGCGGCCCCCAGCGTTTCGTAGAGCGCCTGGATGAGGCACTTACCGACATCAATTCATCTACGAGACAGCCAGGAAAACGGTAGACGTTTCAAAGATGGACGGAAAGCTACGGGTGAAGGAAATCATGGTCCCGATCCTGGCCTCTTTAGAGAGCCAGTTCGAGGTATCCGCCTATACGGAGGAGTTCTCCAGGGAACTAGGGGTCAGGAAGGAATCGCTGGACAAGGATGTCGAACTGTATAGACGGAGAGCCAGACAAGAGGCAAAGGCATAAAAAGTCAGAAAACAGAAATACTACTGGGCATGATAACCAGCCTGAACAGGGGTTGGACAGGGGTTCTTCGCTGAAAGCAGGGGACGGGCGGTCCGATGGCGAAATCCCTTTGGTTAGGCGAAAGGCTGAAGAAGGAGTAATACGTTGTCTGGTCGAAAAACCAGGATTACTCGCATCCATGTCGAATCGTATTACAGTTCAAGACTTGATGGATACCCAGTGCCGAAGAGCTTTTGAAAGATTGGAGAAGGGCCCGCTTACTCCCGATGATGACGAGGAAGTCCTAAGGTGGATAGCGGAGTTGTGCATCCGGTTCGGCCCTGTCGACCAGCCGGAACGAATATTGCGGGACTGCGTCAAGAAGATCAAAGAATTTCGCCTGACCGAACTGAGAGACCGCATAGCCACAGCCGAACGTGAGAAGGATCAGGAAGTGCTCGCGGTGGTTCAGACTCAGTACCAGAGGCTCTTGAAAGAACTGAAGTCTGCGGGGGAGAACAGCAACAGTTAGCTCTCCGATAAATCAGGAGGGAATGTTAGTTGAAGGATATGCAGCCGGGCATTGATGTTGTGCGAGAGTTAGTCTCGTCGGGTCAGAAAAAAGGCTTTCTGACATACGGCGAGATTGCTGATGCCCTGAACCACCTCGACCTGAACGCCCAGCAGATTGATGACGTGTACAAGCGTTTCACCGATATGGGAATTGAGGTTAGCAGCCGTCAGGCGGTTCCTGACCACGTGATGTACCCGAGTTCCGAAGCCCTCCGATCGCGGAGATGATTCCGAAGGCGTCGCCGTAGCGGTCATGCCCGCCGTGAGCGAGGCGCCTAACGATGAGGAAATCGCCGAAACGGAAAATACCGAGGAACCGGTGGACATCGACCTGACTATCCTGAGGGCGTCGCCCTGGACGATCCGGTCAGGATGTACTTGAAGGAAATCGGGCGAGTGCCGCTTCTCACGGCCGACGAGGAAGTCAAACTTGCCTTGGTGTATGGAGATGGGGGACAAGAACGCCAAGGGCCGGCTCATCGAAGCCAACTTGCGGCTCGTGGTTTCCATAGCCAAACGGTACGTCGGTCGCGGGATGCAGTTCCTGGACCTGATTCAGGAAGGAAACATGGGCCTCATCAAGGCCGTCGAGAAGTTTGACTACCGGAAGGGGTTTAAGTTGTCCACGTACGCGACCTGGTGGATCCGCCAGGCGTTACGCGCCATCGCGGACCAGGCCAGGACCATCAGGATCCCGGTCCACATGGTCGAGACCATCAACAAGCTTGGCTCGCACCTCAGCGCACCTGATTCAGGAGCTGGGGCGGGAACCCACCCCCGAAGAGGTCGCCGAAGAGATGGGCATCACCGCTGACAAGGTGCGGGAGATCTTGAAGATCGCTCAGGAACCGGTCTCGCTGGAGACCCCGATCGGGGAAGAAGAGGACAGCCATCTCGGGGACTTCATCGAAGACGAAGAGGCGCCGGCGCCGGTCGAAGCCGCGTCGTTCTTGCTGCTGAAGGAGCAGATTGAGGAAGTGCTCGACACTCTAAACGAGCGCGAGCAGAAGGTCCTCAGGCTTCGCTTCGGCTTGGACGACGGGAAGGCCCGCACTCTGGAAGAAGTCGGACGCGAGTTCGGCGTCACGAGGGAGCGCATACGACAGATCGAGGCCAAGGCGCTCCCGGGAAAGCTCACCCTCAGAGAAGCAAACGGCTGAAGGACTACCTGGTCTAGAGGTCGGCAAGCGGCCGAAGAACTACTTAGCCTAGAAGTCTGCAGGTGGCCGAAGAACTACTTGGCCTAGAAGTCTGCAGGTGGCCGAAGAACTACTTGGTCTGGACGCCGGTTAGTTGTTGTTTTTGAGGACCGCCATCGCGCAGATGGCGGTCTTCATATCATCAAATCTTCAGATCTCCATATCATCAGATCGGAGCGCCCAGTAAGTTGCCGCCCGGCCAAACCCCGCCGCAGAGCTCCCTAGAACCCGACTCCTCGTTAACGTAAGGCTGAAAGCCCCACGACTCCACGACGTAGGGCCATAAACCCCAATGACTCCGACCTAGGGCTGAAAGCCCCAATAACTCGGCGACCTAGGGCTCTAAACCCTAATGACTCCACGACGTAGGGCTATAAACCTAATGACCCCGCGACGTGAGGCCGTAAGCCCTAATGACTCACGACCTAGGGCTCTAAACCCTAATACCTCCGCGACCTAGGGCTGAAAGCCCTAGCGACTCCGCGACCTAGGGCCGAAAGCCTAATAACTCCAGGACGTAGGGCTTTAAACCCTAATGACTCGGCGACCTAGGGCTGAAAGCCCTAACTCAGGACGTAGGGCTTTAAACCTAATGACTCGGCGACCTAGGGCTTTAAGCCCTAATGACTCCGCGACCTGGGCTTTAAACCCTAATGACTCCACGAACTAGGGCTCTAAACCCTAATGACTCCGCGACCTAGGGCTGAAAGCCCTGAGCTCGGCGACCTAGGGCTATAAACCCTAATGACTCCGCGACCTAGGGCTGAAAGCCTAATGACGCTCGGCGACCTAGGGCTATAAACCCCAATGACTCCGCGACGTGGGCTGAAAGCCCTAATGACTCCGCGACGTAGGGCTATAACCCTAATGCCTCCGAGACGTAGGGCTGTAAGCCCTAATGACCCCACGACCTAGGCTGTGAGCCCCTCCGAGCAGTGAATCTAAGGAACGTACTTGTGATATAGTCTGTAGCAGCAAGTCTTCACCTGTTGGGGGCGATCTTACGGATTCTGGTTCTAGCGACAAGGTGTCAATGAGAGCACCAAGCACAATACGGACGTCGACAACACCAACGACACCGACACCGTCGACAACACCAACGACACCAACAGTACCAACAACACCAACAACACCAAGAAAACGCCCCGCTGCTTGAGATAATGTGGAGTTTCTTCAAGATAGGGCCTTCACTTTCGGCGGAGGTTGGGCGATGGTACCTCTCATCCGCAAGGAACTGGTGGCGAAAAAGGGGTGGCTGGACGATTCGGACTTTGTGGACCTCCTGGCCATCGCTCAAAGCGGCCCGGGGCCAATAGCCATCAACGTCGCGTCGCTGACCGGGCACAAGATTCGGAAGGGGCCCGGAGCGATCGCAGCGGTGATCGGCGCGTCCCTGCCATCGTTCATAGTGATACTAGCGTTGGTCTCGGTGCTATCGAGGTTCCGTTCATCGAGGCAGCTTGAAGCCATATTTGCGGGGATGAGGCCGGCGATACTCGGCCTGCTGGTGAACGCCTTGATTTTGGTGTCGAGGTCATCCATCAAGAAACTGAAGGACGTCGCGTTCACGGTAGTAGCGGCCGTTTTGCTGATCGGATTCGACTTGAACCCCATCTACGTCGTTATCATCGCCATGCTGGCGGGGATCGCGATCGGTGCTCTTACTAGGTCCCGGAGCCATCAAGACAGCGAGAACGAAACCGAAGGCCAGCACAATGGGGATGTGAACGGGGTGCAGGCAGGCGGCCACTCTCAACATGAAGATGGACGTGCTCGCGACGGCAGTGCTCGCGACGGCAGTGCTCGCGACGGCGGTGCTCGCGACGGCAGTGCTCACGACGGCGGTGCTCGCGACGGCAGTGCTCGCGACGGCAGTGCTCGCGACGGCAGCGCTCGTGGCGGCGGTGCTCGTGACGGCGATGCTCGTGACGGTAACGCCACCGAGGGCAACGCCACCGAGGGTAACGCCACCGAGGGTAACGCCACCGAGGGCAACACCACCGACGGCAACGCCACCGAGGGCGACGCCACCGAGGGCAACACCACCGACGGCAACGCCACCGACTGCAACGCCACCGACGACAGCCCAAGCGCAAACGAAGGTCAGAGAACTAATGATCCTTCAACTCCTTTTTGTGTTCGCGAAGATAGGCGCTTTCAGTTTTGGAGGCGGTTACGCGATCATCTCCCTGATATCCAGGGAGGTTGTGGAATCACGTGCATGGCTCGGGATGACCGAGTTCCTGGACGTCATAGCCATCTCTCAGGGGACCCCGGGCCCCATAGCCATAAACGCGGCCACCTATGTGGGGTACAGGGTCGCGGGATTCTGGGGTTCAGTGGCCGCCACCACAGGAGTGGTCTTGTTCCCGGTCCTGATTATGCTTCTGTTGGGCATGCTGTTCGCCCGCTATAGAGAGGTCAGAATTGTCAAGGACATGCTTGCGGGAATTCGACCGGTTGTGGTCGCCCTCATCGCATCCGCCGCGTTTTCGGTAGTCGGGCCGACAATTACGGGAATAATACCTGCGTTAGTTGCATTAGCCGTGCTTGCGGGCACAACTCTGTTCAAGCTGGACCCGATCCTGCTTCTTTCTATAGCGGGCTTATTGGGTTGGTTTATGTATCGGTGAGCGTCTCTAAGATGCCCGTTGTACCTTGAACTGAGTTTCACAACCTAAGTTATAATTGAGGAGGCTGGCAACTACGGCCGATTACGTGTGACATTGGAGGTACCGGCATGGTAAAGATCGGGATCAACGGATTTGGCAGTATAGGGCGTCGTTTCTACAGGGCCGCGCAGGGCAACCCGAACTTCGAGATAGTAGCCGTCAATGACCTCACAGACCCGGGCACCCTGGCCCACCTCTTGAAGTACGACTCAAACTACGGCACCCTTCCAGACGAAGTAGTCGCTACAGCTGAAGGTTTCTCGGTGGGTGGACGCGCCATCAAGGTGTTGGCCGAAAGAGACCCCGCCAAGCTGCCGTGGAAAGACTTGGGCGTCGACGTGGTCCTGGAGTCCACGGGCCGTTTCACCGAGAAGGAGAAGGCCGCCCTTCACCTGCAGGCGGGCGCCAAGAAGGTAGTTATCTCGGCTCCGGCAAAAGGTGAGGACATCACCATCGTAATGGGCGTCAATCAGGAGAAGTACAATCCTGCAGCCCATCACGTCATTTCCAATGCTTCCTGCACCACCAACGGACTCGCTCCGGTCGCCAAGGTGTTGCTCGAGAGGTTCGGGATCGACTACGGTCTGATGACCACCATTCACGCTTACACCAACGACCAGGTCATCTTGGACTTCCCTCATAAGGACCTTCGAAGAGGCAGATCGGCAGCGCAGAACATAATCCCAACGACAACCGGCGCGGCCAAAGCAGTGTCTTTGGTGCTGCCCGAGCTAAAGGGCAAACTCAACGGAATGGCGTTCCGCGTTCCGACTCCCACCGTTTCTGTCGTTGACCTGGCAGTCAAGCTGTCCAAACCCGCGACCGCGGAAGACATCAACAAGGCGATGGAAGAGTATGCCGCAGGTCCGCTCAAGGGGATCCTCGGAGTCACCTACGCGCCCTTGGTTTCAACCGACTTTAAGGGAATGCACGAGTCTACGATGGTAGACGGGCTCTCCACGATGGTGCTCGGCGACTTGGCGAAAGTGGTCGCCTGGTACGACAACGAGTGGGGGTACAGCGAGAGGCTCGTCGACCTCGTCGGTTTCGTCGTCTCCAAGGGACTATAACTCGAGGGGATTGCAGCCCGAGGCCGGACCTGAACCGACGAAGGACTACAACTCACAACCCGAGGAGAGGCTTTCGAAAGGGGGCTTGGACGGTGTCCAAAGCCAACGTTAAGCATGCCGATGTGAAAGGCAAGCGTTGCCTCGTTCGTGTGGACTTCAACGTCCCGATGAAAGGCGGAGTCGTCACCGACGACAGCAGGATACGGGCAGCCTTGCCCACCATCAAGTACCTGAGGGACCAAGGGGCTAAGCTGGTCCTTATGTCCCACTTAGGGCGTCCCAAGGCGAAGGTCGTTGAGGAGTTGCGCCTGGGACCGGTGGCCGCGAGGCTCTCGGAGCTCATCGGCGCTCCTGTGAAGCACCTGCAGGACTGCGTGGGTGAGGAAGTCAAGGCAAGCGTTATGTCGATGCAGGCGGGCGATGTCGTTTTGCTGGAAAACCTCCGGTTCCATGCGGAGGAAGAAGGCAACGACACTGCTTTCTCCAAAGAGCTTGCGTCGCTAGGAGAGATCTACATTAACGACGCGTTTGGGACCGCGCACCGGGCCCATGCGTCCACCGCAGGCGTGGCGGCGTTTCTGCCCGCGTACGCCGGGTTCCTCATGGAGAAGGAGATAGCGAGCCTGGGTAAGCTCCTTGAGTCACCTGAGAAGCCGTTCACGGCAGTTATTGGCGGCGCCAAGGTCTCGGACAAACTGAGCGTGCTCTCCAACCTTCTCGAGAAGGTCGATTCCCTGGTGATTGGCGGCGGGATGGCCAACACCTTTCTATTGGCTCAAGGCTACAAAGTGGGCAAGTCTTTGGCCGAGCCCGGGCTGGTCGGGGAAGCCAACGCGATTATGGAAAAGGCCAGGAGCCTTGGGAAGCAGGTGTATCTGCCCGTGGACGTCGTCGTGGCCCCCAAGCCTGAGGTAGGCGTAGCGGTGCAGGTCGTCTCCGTCAAAGACATACCGGAGGACTTGATGGCTCTCGATATAGGCCCGGAGAGCAGGAAGTTTTTCTCGGAAGTCATTCAGAAGTCGAAGACGGTCTTCTGGAACGGGCCCGTCGGGTTCTTCGAACTGGAGGCTTTCCGCGGCGGTACCATGGAAATGGCCGCGGCGGTGGCCGAGGTGGACGGCCTTAGCGTAGTGGGAGGCGGCGATTCGTTGTCCGCGGTCGAGATGTCGGGCCTAGCGGACAAGATAGGGCACCTGTCCACGGGCGGCGGCGCTTCTCTGGAGTTCTTGGAGGGCAAAGTGCTCCCGGGAGTCGCTTGTCTTTTGGACGCTTAATAGAGCAGACGGGAGGGCCATGAAGTGAGAGTACCGCTGGTAGCAGGCAACTGGAAGATGAACAAGACAGTGGGCGAGGCCTTGGGGTTTTCCTCGGGCCTAAGTCCGTTTCTAGCGGATGAGACCAGGAAAAAGGGATGGCCTGAAGTCCTGATATGCCCTCCATTTACCGCATTGCCGGCTCTGTCGGCTGCTTTGAGCGACACAGAGGCCAAGGTCGGCGCGCAGAACCTAAGCTGGGAGAAGAAAGGCGCTTTTACCGGAGAGATCTCCGGCCCCATGCTGAAGGACCTCGGGTGTGAGTACGTGATCGTAGGCCACTCGGAGCGGCGCCACATTCTCGGCGAGACCGACGAGGTTGTGGGCAAGAAGGTCCGCGCCGCTCTAGATTCCGGACTGCGGCCAATCCTCTGTGTCGGCGAGACCCTGGCGGAAAGGGACAACAGCGAGACCTTGACCGTTTGTCGTAGGATGACCGAGATGGGCCTTTCGGCGGTCAAAGCGGAAGAGATCGATTCGGTGGTCATAGCCTACGAGCCGGTCTGGGCTATCGGCACCGGCAAAGAAGCCAAGCCCGACGACGCGGAGGAAGTCATAGATTACGTACGGGCTACCATGGACCAGATGTTCGGAGATAAGGCGTCGGAAGTGCGAGTGCTGTACGGCGGCAGCGTGAAATCGTCCAACATCAGAGGCTTCATGGTGAAAGAGACAATTGACGGGGCTCTCATTGGAGGGGCAAGCCTTGACCCCGAGGAGTTCTTGCGCATAGTCCACGAGGTCCAAAAGACCAGGCCCGCACCGAAGGACTTCGAACAGTCCGGACAGTGCGGACATCCCGGGCAGTTCGGACAGGGGGAGTAGGCGTGTCAGCCCAGAGGCCTGTGGCGCTGGTGATCTTGGACGGGTGGGGGCTAGACGGCAAGGAACCCAGCGTGACGACTGTAGCAAGTACCCCGGTCGTAAGAAATCTCCTTAGGACCTGTCCCAACACCACCCTACAGGCTTCTGCCGAGGCCGTCGGACTGATGCCGGGCCAGATGGGAGACTCCAACGTAGGGCACCTCAACATTGGTGCCGGGAGGATCGTCTACCAGGATGTAGTCATGCTCAACAGACAGATTCAAAGCGGCGAGTTCTTCACCAATCCGGCCTTTGTCCAAGCAGTCGAAAACGTGAAGAGACACTCATCCGCTTTGCACCTCATGGGGCTTGTGTCGGACGGGGGAGTCCACAGCCTGGAAGAACACCTCTACGCCTTGCTGGAACTGGCCAAACGAAATGGCCTGGATAAGGTCTATGTTCATGCTTTTCTGGACGGACGCGACGTGCCTCCCACGTCCGCCGGAACTTACTTGGCCAGACTCGAGGACAAGATGGCCGAGTTGAAGACAGGCAAGATCGCGTCCATATCAGGCCGTTACTATCCGATGGATAGAGACAAGAGATGGGACAGAGTCGAGAAGGCTTGGAACCTCTTCCTAAAGGGAGAAGGGCCAAGCGCTTCGTCATGGCGGGAAGCTTTGGATGCCTCCTACGCCAGGGGAGAGAACGACGAGTTTGTGGTCCCTATCCGCGTCCTTTCGGACGGGGAAGGGGTGGTCCGTCCGAAAGACTCGGTGATTTTCTTCAATTACAGGGCGGACAGGGCTAGGGAACTGAGCCACGCCTTCACAGACGACGACTTTCAAGGGTTCCCTCGCGGCCCCAAACCCGACGTGTACTTTTGTGGACTCATGAAGTACGAGGACGACCTTTCGGGCCACTACGCTTACAGCCCGCTCATCTTGGACAACACCTTGGGGGAAGTTGTATCCAAGGCGGGGCTTAAGCAACTTCGGGCAGCCGAGACCGAGAAATACGCCCACGTAACGTTCTTCCTAAACGGCAAGAAAGACGACCCCTTCCCGGGTGAGGACAGGCTTCTCGTTCCGTCGCCTCGGAGTTGCGCCACTTACGACGAGATGCCGGAGATGAGCGCCTGCGCCGTAACCGACGAGGTCGTCTCCAGGATTCGGAGTGGGAAATACGACTTCATAGTCGTGAACTACGCCAATCCGGACATGGTGGGGCATACCGGGGTATTCGAGGCTGCGGTGAAGGCTTTGGAGGCCGTCGACGGGTGCCTTGGCACCTTTCTGGAAGCCATGGAGGAAATGGGCGGTGTGACTCTGGTGGTGGCCGACCACGGGAACGTCGAGGATGTCGCCCCCGGAGAGGAAGGCGCCCACACCTATCACTCCCACAACCCTGTTCCTTGCATTTTGGTTGGGGATAGGCTGGGCCGGACCTTGAAGCCCGGTCTCCTGGCCGATGTCGCGCCGACGGTACTCGAGCTTCTAGGCCTCGAGAAGCCGCCGGAAATGGATAGAGACAGTTTACTAGAGACTCCTGGTGGAGGTTTTACGAATGGCTGAGATCATTGACGTAAAGGCCCGGCAGATTTTGGACTCTCGCGGGAATCCCACTTTGGAAGCGGACGTCCTCCTAAGCGACGGGTCATTCGGACGCGGAATGGTGCCGTCGGGCGCGTCTACGGGCACCTATGAGGCGCTGGAACTTAGAGACGGGGAAAAGGCCTACGGCGGCAAGGGCGTCATGAAGGCCGTGAAGAACGTTCTGGACTTGATCGGTCCCGAGATTATGGGCATGGAGGCTTGCGCCCAGGCTGACGTGGACCGCGCCATGATCAAGTTGGATGGAACGCCCAACAAGTCGAAACTGGGGGCCAACGCGACTTTGGCGGTATCTTTGGCCGTCGCGTCGGCCGCAGCCCAGTCTACCGGACAGCCGTTGTACAGGTACTTAGGTGGTAATCCGCCCGTAAAGCGTTGCCGGTTCCGTTCATGAATGTTCTGAACGGTGGGAAGCACGCGGACAACACCGTGGACATTCAGGAAGTTCATGATCGTCTCCGCTGAGCCCGTACTCGCCGAGGCCGCCCTTTTCAGATGGCCGCCGAAGCCTATCAGGCCCTGAAGTCGGTCATTAAGTCCAAGGGTATAGCACGGCGTCGGCGACGAAGGCGGATTCGCGCCTGACCTGAAGTCCAACGAGGAAGCCTGGAGCTCCTGACAGTCGGCATCAAGAAGGCCGGAGCACGTTCCCGGGCGCGACTGCTACTTGCAACGACGCGGTGCCGCTTCCGAGTTCTTCAAAGACGGCAAGTACGTCTTGGAGGGCGAAGGCTGGCAGGGAGACGGCGCCGAACTTGTGGCGAAGTACCAGGCCTGGGTGAAGGCGTACCCCATCGTCAGCATTGAGGACGGGTTGTTTGAGGACGACTGGGAGAGCTGGGTGCCCGCGACCAGCTCCTGGGCGACAAGATCCAGATCATCGGCGACGACCTCTTTGTCACGCAGCGCCCAGGATCGAAAAGGGATCTCCGCGAGCGCCTGGCAACTCGGTCCCACCGCCTTCGAACCAGGTCGGGACCCTAACCGAGACGCTCGAGGCCATCGACACCGCTAGAACAGCAGGGTACAGATGGTTGGTATCCCACAGGTCCGGAGAGACCGAAGATCCTTTCATCGCCGACTTGGTCGTCGCGTCAGGCGGCGGCCAGATCAAGACCGAGCTCCGCACGGAGCGAAAGAGTCGCCAAGTACAATCAACTCCTTAGGATCGAAGAGGAGATCGGCCCCGAAGCCCTCTATGGTGGGCAGAAAGTGCTTTCCGGTAGACTCTAGAGGCTTTTTTGGTTTACAATCTGATAAAACCATTAGGGTTCCCAAGCGTGGTACTGCGACAGAGGAGTTGAAGGATTTGTTGACGATAGTAAGGGTGCTTCACTGGCTGATAACCATCGGGTTGATTGGGACCGTGATGCTTCAGCCAAGCCGGAGCGCCGGTTTGGGCATCGTTGGCGGTGGCGGTGAAAGCCCTGCCATGCGAAAGAACTGGGACGGGAGCTTTCTTCGCCAAAGTCATCGTGTACCTCGCGGTCGGCCGCTTTTGTAGTGACTTCAATTGGGCTGACGGTTCTCCGCCGCTGACGAAGCCGGCATGACGCGAAATACACGGGTAATATAGGACAGGTATAGGAGAATTTTTCCAAACATCTCGGGGGCTCGTAGCTCCCGAGATGTACCTCATTGATACGCCCACACTCCTTTGGACATATTGACCATGTGGCGTTCGCGGAAAGGGGCTTTGTTTGTGGCTACTCTTAAATGGGCGTACATCGCCCCACTCTCGGGCGTCGTCGCCCTGCTTTATACAGCCTACCTACGGTCTAGGGTCCTTCGGGTAGACCCTGGGACCCAAGATATGCAGAGAGTATCCGGCGCCATCGAAATGGGCGCCATGGCGTTCTTGCGGCGTGAATACGTCACACTTGTCGCCTTTGTGGCCGTTGTATCCATCGTTATCGCAACCGCCGGCTATTTGACCCCTAAGGAAATAGTGAGGCCAGAGATGGCCATAGCGTTCATATGCGGGGCTTTGACGTCTGGCTTGGCCGGCTACGTGGGAATGCGGACGGCGACCAAGGCCAACGTCCGTACAACCAACGCCGCTAGGACCGACCAAAATTCGGCGCTGAGCGTGGCGTTCTCCGGCGGGGCGATCATGGGAATGACCGTCGTCGGTCTGGCCCTTCTGGGGCTCGGCGTCGTCTACGCTTTGTTTGGCAACGTGGAGGATCCGACCTCCTTCGGCGTGGTCAACGGATTCGCGTTCGGAGCCAGTTCAATAGCACTTTTCGCCAGGGTCGGCGGGGGAATCTACACTAAAGCGGCCGACATCGGAGCGGACATCGTGGGTAAGGTCGAAGCCGGGATTCCCGAAGACGACCCGCGCAACCCCGCGGTCATCGCCGACAACGTGGGAGACAACGTCGGAGACGTGGCCGGAATGGGCGCCGACTTGTTTGAGTCGTTTGTTGGATCAATTGTCGCCGCCATGGCGGTGGGCGGTCTGTTGCCTGACCCGTCTCTGGCGAAAAACGGGATTTTGCTTCCTCTGTTGCTCTCGTCTGTAGGCGTGTTCGCTTCTATCGTGAGCGTGATTGTGGTCAGGACGGGGAGACGGGATCCTGCTGTCAGCCTCAGGTTGGGTTCGTTCTTGTCTAGCGCGCTTACTCTCGCGGGATCGCTCGTCATACTGAAGGTGGCGACAGGCGGATACGGCCTGTTCTTGCCGGTGCTGGCGGGCATAGGTTCGGGCTTTGCCATAGGGCTCTTGTCGGAGCTGTACACCTCCGCCGACTACAAGTCGGTGAAGAAGATCGCCGAGTCTTCTCGAAGCGGCGCCGCGACAAACGTCATCGAAGGGCTTGCTATCGGCATGAAGTCGTCGGCCATACCGGTGCTTTTGATCTCGGTCGCGATTCTGGTCGCGTACAGGTTTGGGGATATGAGCGGATACGGCGGGTTGTATGGGGTAGCTTTGGCAGCAGTCGGAATGCTCTCAACCACAGGCATGACGGTCGCCGTGGACGCCTACGGGCCCATCGCGGATAATGCTGGCGGAATAGCGCAGATGACCAACCAGCCGGAAGAAGTCCGTCAGACTACCGACGCTTTGGACTCGCTAGGAAATACCACCGCCGCCTTGGGCAAAGGGTTGGCCATCGGCTCCGCGGCTCTCACCGCTTTGGCGTTGTTCTCCGCGTTTTCTCAAGCCTCTGGCCTTGCTGTCATTGACCTGATGCGTCCCGAGGTAATCGCCGGGCTGCTTCTAGGCGCTATGCTTCCTTTCTTCTTCTCGTCGCTCACGATGGAAGCCGTGGGCATTACGGCTTTGCACATGGTCGAGGAAGTCCGTCGGCAGTTCAAGGAGATAGCGGGCCTTGTGGAAGGCAAGGTGCTCCCCGACTATGCGCGATGCGTGGACATCGCGACGGTCGGAGCGCTGCGCCAGATGGTTGCCCCCGGACTGCTGGCGGTGGCGGCTCCCCTAATCATCGGTTTCTCCCTTGGGAAAGGCGCTCTCGCCGGCTTGTTGGCCGGGAGCACGGTCACCGGCGTCCTCCTTGCCCTTATGCTGGCCAACGCGGGAGGCGCTTGGGATAACGCCAAGAAGTACATCGAGGCCGGAAACCTTGGCGGTAAGGGCACCAGGGTCCACGCCGCTGCGGTCATAGGAGATACTGTGGGCGACCCCTGCAAGGACGCCGCAGGCCCGTCCATCAACATCCTCATCAAGCTGATGAGCATAGTCGCCTTGGTGTTTGCCACGGCTTTCAGGTAGAATTTACAAAAAAGGACGAGGTGGCTTGTTATGACGCGTGACGAACTAGTGGCGGAAGTTCAAAAGAGAGTGCCGACAAAGAACCTTTTCAAGCATATTCTCGCGGTGGAAGCCGTCATGCGTCGTTTGGCTCGTGAACTGGGGCAAGACGAGGAACGTTGGGGTGCGGCGGGGCTTCTTCACGATATCGACTACGAAGAGACCAAGACCGACCCCCACACTCACAGCCTGTTGTCCGGCAAGATAGCCAGGGAGTTCGGGTATGACGAGGAAATCGTCCACGCGGTGGAGGCCCACAATCACGCTCACGGGATACCCCGCGACTCTCTGATGGACAAGGTTCTGTACGCGGCCGATCCCTTGACGGGGCTCATTGTTGCTGCCGCTCTGATTTCGCCCAGCAAGAAACTGAAGGACATCGACGCCGACTTCGTGTTCCACAGGATGGGGGAGAAGTCGTTTGCCCGGGGCGCCAACAGGGACACCATTAAGGCGTGCTCCGAGTTTGAGATGGACCTTCACAGGTTCATAGAACTTGGTCTAGAGGCCATGCAGGGTATAAGCGACGAACTCGGATTGTAGGAGCAGTTATGGATAAGTCCAGACTCGAACAACAGAAAAAGATCGCCCAGAACCGGAGGGCAAGACACGACTACCAGATCGAGGATACCATCGAAGCGGGGATAGCCTTGATCGGTACCGAGGTCAAGTCGCTTCGGGCCGGCAGGGCAAGCCTGAACGACAGCTACGCCGAGATTACAGGCGGAGAAGTCGTGCTTCAGAACGCCCATATAGACCAGTACGAGCCCGCCTCCAGGTTCAATCACAACCCCTTGCGCCCAAGGCGGTTGCTCCTTCACAAGCGCGAGATAAGGAAGCTCCAGTCCAAGGTCGCAGAGCGCGGCTATACCCTGGTGCCGCTTTCGCTTTACTTCAAAGACGGCCGGGTGAAGGTGGAACTGGCCCTCGCCCGCGGGAAGAAGTCCTACGACAAGCGGGATACCATAAAAGACCGGGAGCAGGAGAGGGAAAGCCGCCGAGCAATGCGAGGGCGCGAGCAGAGGTACGAGCAGAGGTATGAGTAGAGGTACGAGCAGAGGTACGAGCAGAGGTACGAGCAGAGGTACGAGCAGAGGTACGAGCAGAGTGCGGCGGTTACTCGCGTAGACGGCGCAAGCGCTATCAAGCGCCATATAGTTAGCTTGCAGAGTGACACCTAGATAGGCAGGTAAGAGAGGCAGTCAGTCGCAGACGCGATCGGCTGCCTCTCGAATCGTTCTGGACTTTGTTTACCGCGCCCTCCACTCGTAGATGTAGCACGTCCCTTGTTTGACTCCGTCGAAGTAGTCCCTAGAACTGACGACCTCGGAGCACTGAGTTATCAACCATAGACGTCTTCGGCCGAGAGAGTTGCCGTTGACCACCTGACCGGAGAGTCATCAAGAGCTGACGACTTCGAGCGCCGGAGCCTATCAACCATAGACGTCTTCGGTCGACGAAGTCGTCAACTGTTGACCACCTGACCGGAGAGTCATCAAGAGAAAGCTGACGACTTCGGAGCGCCGAGCCATCAACCATAGACGTCTTCGGTCGACGAAGTCGTCAACTGTTGACCACCCGACCCAGGAGTCTTCAAAACTGACGACTTCGAGCACTGAGTTATCAACCAGAGACGTCTTCGGCCGAGAGAGTCGTCAACTGTTGACCACCCGACCCAGGAGTCTTCAAAAACTGACGACCTCGGAGCACTAAGTCGTCAACCATAGACGTCTTCAGCCGACGAAGTCGTCAACTGTTGACTACCCGACCCAGGAGTCTTCAAAAACTGACGACCTCGGAGCACTGAGTTATCAACCATAGACGTCTTCGGCCGAGAGAGTCGTCAACTGTTGACCACCCTTGAACGCCCCCCGTGATCGTGATGCCCCGAAGTCCCGAAGCCTCATCCGACCTCCTACCGCGACAGCAAATAGTTCAGGAGGCGACACAGGTAAGCGTCCACCTTGAACGCCACTTCGCTCCATGTTAACATGGTCTAGGACGCCGAAAGGCGTACCTTGTTAGACATGGGGGCGACCAGGTTCGACGTAGGTAGTCGGGTTTGAGCAGCGAGCATGGGTGCCGTGCCCACTAAAACGGCAAAACAACAAGAGCCAATACCAATTACGCTCTAGCAGCCTAAATAGGCTGCTCGGTGACCAGAGAGACTTCTCTTCTATCCCTGAGTCGCTGTCACTTAGAAGAGATACCTGCCTAGAGGATGTCGGGGATCGGGTGGGGAAACAAATTCCCGGCTGGCGGATAACGAAGCCTGCTCCGGGGCGCCGTTAGCCGCGAGGATAAATCCGGAGATACGCTCGTAGAGACTGAAACCAGGTTATTTGCGGACGAGGGTGCGATTCCCTCCGCCTCCACCATCTTAGGCTATAGCGGGCATCGTCCAGGGGGTACAAGAGCTATGCCAGAAGCATTCGACGACTCGGTTAACAAAGTCGAGCGGCTTTTGAGGCGCGTAGCGTTCATCGTGAAACGGCGCGGACGGGACATCCTAGCCGATTTCGGCATCACGAATCCCCAGTTCAATGCTCTTTTGGCGCTTCGAGACAATGCAGACATGACCATGGGCGAGCTGTGCGAAAAGCTCATGCTGGCCTGTTCCACGGCAACAGACCTGATAGACAGGATGGAGAAGAACGGTTTCCTGGTCCGTAACCGGGACGCGCAAGACCGGCGAGTAATAAGGCTCGCAGTCTCCGAGAAGGGGAGGCAGGTCATCACCGAGGTTATGTCGGCTAGGAGACGTTACGTAGCGTCCATGCTTCAGAAACTTACCGAAGAAGAGCAAACGCAATTGGCCCAGTCCCTTGACAGGCTGCACTCCCTCATGTTTTCGGAGAAAGTGAACCCGTAACCAGCCGGATTCGCGCCTGCGGACGAAGCCGGTAGGAGAGGGGTGCACTGGGTGATAATCGAGTATATCCTCATTTTTCTTGCCCGGATTTGCGATGTCAGTCTGGCGACCATCAGGATGATCCTCGTTGTAAAAGGGAAGCGATATCCGGCCGCTGCCATAGGCTTTGTCGAGGCGTCCATTTACATTGCAGCCCTAAGCCGCATCATGAAGAACATATCCGACCCATGGAAGATAGTGGCCTACGGGTGCGGTTTCGCTTGCGGCACGCTCTTGGGCAGTTTCCTTGAGGAAAAGCTGGCTTTGGGGCACGTCGCCCTCGAAGTCATACCCGACAGCGATTCACAAGCCGAGCTCCTGAAAGCCATGAGGACCATGGGCTACGGCGTGACCGTCCTTACGGGCGAGGGTATGACAGGTGAAAAGATGGTTATGCTCGTTTCTGCGGACCGGAAGACTCTGCCCACCCTGATGTCCCTCATCGAGGAGTTCTCTCCGGGGTGTTTTGTTACGGTCCTAGAGACCAAGTCCGTCAGGGGCGGAGTGCTCCCGTATCGCAAAATGAAGTGATGAAGGGCAAGGGGTTGTAGCCATGAGAGTAGACGGCAGGGGTCCAAGTAACTTGAGGCCCGTGAAAATCACGCCTTCGTTTTTGAAGTACCCCCAAGGATCGTGCCTCATTGAAGCGGGCGACACCAAGGTGATCTGCACAGCCACGGTTGAAGACCGCGTTCCCCCGTTCCTAAAAGGGACATCTTCCGGATGGATCACAGCCGAGTATTCAATGCTTCCGGCAGCCACTCAGCAGAGGACCCCGCGGGAAGTTAGTCGCGGTAAGCCGGGCGGTCGGACCGTTGAGATCCAGCGTCTCATCGGGAGGAGCCTACGGGCGGCAGTCGACCTGGCAGCCGTAGGAGAGCGCACTTTTTGGATCGACTGTGATGTGATCCAGGCCGACGGCGGCACCCGGACGGCATCCATCACCGGGGGGTTTGTGGCGCTGGCGCTGGCTTTGGATACTGTCGCCAAGAAGGAAAAGTGGGAGATCCCGCCCATCCTTGATTACATAGCGGCCGTCAGCGTCGGTGTCTCAAGCGGCACTCCCGTGTTGGACCTGAACTACGCCGAGGATTCGGCGGCCGAAGTCGATATGAACGTCGTCATGACGGGACGCGGTGAGTTCATCGAAGTCCAGGGTACCGGCGAGCACGCTCCCTTCGATATGCGGAGGCTCTCGGAGCTCCTAGACCTGGCGGGAAGCGGCATCCGATCGCTCATGGAGTACCAACGGGACGCCCTTGGAGACATCGCGAAAACCATAGGCAAACACAAGCCGGTAAAGACGTAAGGACAAGGGAGAGCGCAGCCGCGAGTGAAGGAACGCCAAGTAACGCTAGTGTTGGCAACCAAGAATCCGGGGAAGACCAGAGAGTTCCTAAGGCTCCTGGCGGAACTGGCTCCCGACGTCCGGTGGACCGTCATGCGAGCCGACGAGGCCAACCTCAAGGAAGTGAACGAGACCGGCAGCACATTCGCCGAAAACGCCAGGCAGAAGGCGAGGGAAGCCGCGACCCAGTCCGGTATGCTCTGTCTGGGAGAGGACTCGGGACTTGAGGTGGATTTCCTGGGAGGAGCCCCGGGGGTTAGGTCGCACCGCTTTTCCAGTACGGGCCGAGACGACGACAACAACGCTTTGCTGCTGGAGATGCTGAAGGACGTGCCTTTGGACCGTCGGACCGCCAGGTACCGGTGCGCCATCGCGGTGTACGGACCCGGCGGAATGGTTGTCGAAGCCGAGGGCTCAGTAGAGGGCATCATCATAGACAGATACCGCGGTAAGAACGGCTTCGGGTACGACCCGCTGTTTTTCGCAAACGAAATAGGGAAGACCCTAGGCGAAGCCTCGGACGCGGAAAAAGACGCGGTAAGCCACAGGCGGCGGGCCCTCGAGAAGGTTCTGCCGACCCTATTGGGAGAGGGACCTTCGTGATTGTTGGAGTCATGTCCGATACCCACGGTGACCTTCGCAATCTGGAGCTCTGTCTGCCCCTCCTGCGAGGGGTGGAGTTGTTGCTGCACGCGGGCGATTTCTACGAGGATGCCCAGAGGATCGGCGCCATCTTGGGCCTCAAAGCGGTGGGCGTCACCGGCAACTGCGATTACATGGTCAAAGGCCCTTCCGAAGAGATGCTCGCTATCGGCTCGAAACGCATTTACCTCACTCACGGACATCTCTACAAGGTCAAGAAGGATTTCGGCGCCTTGGTTCAGCGCTCCAAGGTCCTCGGTGTGGATGTGACCGTTTTCGGCCACACGCACATGCCCACCATTTTCCGGCGCGACGGAATGCTGTTCGTGAACCCGGGCAGCCTGCAAAGCCCCAGACAGACGCTTCTTCCCTCATTTGCAATATTGGATGTTGGTAGAGCCCATATGAGAGCTCGAATACTGACCGTCGGAGCCAATTAGCAGACGGACAGAACGGAGGGAATCGCGGCATGAAGCCCGACTCGTTCGACAGTCTCCAACGGTTGGCCGGAAACAGAGATCTTCTCTGCGATTTCATCAATTCGTTTCCGCTTCCGATCCAGGTCTACGCGCCGGACGGATTGCTGATCGCCGCGAATCCCGCTTTTCTCCGAATTTCGCATACCCCACAGAAACCTGATAGTCGGAAGATACAACATCCTGGTCTGACCCAACTCTTTGAGGAGTACGGCGTGCTCCCCGAACTCCACGCCGCGTTTAGAGGACAGCCCGGACGGGTGACGGGTATTCCGGCTCAGGTTCAGGCTCAAGCAATGGTTTCGCATCCCCGTTCATGACGCGGAGTTGTATTATCTGGACATCCACGGGTTTCCGTTAAGGGATGAGCAGGACAAGATGATTTGCCTGGTTATCGTGTATGTCACTCAGAGAAAGATCCTAGACCGGGACGAAATCGTTAGGGCCAAAGAATACATGCAGGAGCACTGGCAGGAAAAGTTCAGCCTAGACACCGTCGCGAAAGCGGCGCTCATGAGCACCGCCCACTTCGCCCGTCTGTTCAAGGCCTGCACGGGCATTACCCCCCACGATTACTACGTGAAAGTCAAAATCGAGAGGCTCAAGGAAGCTCTCCTAGACGTCAATCAAAGCATCGAGCAGGCTTTTTCGGTGTGCGGGCTGCAGTATCACGGCCACTACGCGCGTCTTTTTAAGAAGGAGACGGGGCTGACGCCGTCCGAATACCGCAGGCTCGCGCAATCCCAAGCCGCCGAAAAGACCCCCGACAAGGCCACCGGCAAGACCGCCGACAAGGCCGCCGATAGGGCGGTTCCGCAATAAACCGTCTTAAAACAGCATTGTTTTGTCTCTCTCCCAAAGACCCCGCTGATATATAGAGGATGTGCGGATGGCACTACTGTTTCCCAAAAAGTGTCCGAAGACGGCTTTCTAGCGTACCCATAGGCGCCGCACCGCCGCTATCCTGCCTTCCGGCGGGCTAGTGTCGTTCGCCGGCGTAAAAATTGCGAATAGGAGACATAATCATGTCCCAGCCCCATGATCCGATTCGTGAGGTTCCGTCCCAGTTAGGTACCCGTAAAGTCCGCTCCCTGATTCTCGCGACCACTCTTCTCGCAGCCTTGGCAATAGTCGCATGGTGGGCGTTTGGCGGAACCTCCGCCGAGAAGTTCAGCTATGTGCCTAATCGCGAGTACCGCCTCGCCGAAACTGAGAAGCCCGAACCCGCCACACTGAAAGAGCTGTTGGGTTCCAGTGCTCCCAGCCTTGAGATACTGCTGAAGAACCCCTCCATCGCAGAGGAGCTGGCGAGTGCAAAGAGCCTGACAGACATCGTGGACTCGCGCACGGCACTAAACAACCTGCGCAACCTCGATGCGCAAATGACGAAGTGGCTTCATGAACTGCCGGAACTGGCTGTCGAGAAGCCTTCGGAGGAGTCCTCAAATGAACAAGCCCCAAACCTAGTCCCAGAACCGGGCACCGTCCGCAATGTCGATTGGGAATATTCGTCACCATCCTGGGAGTATTCGTCGCCGTCCGTCGACACCTCTCAACTGCTTCAGGCACAGGCCGATTTCATCAGTAACCTTCAGGAGGAGACGCGAAGACTCCTCGCGGTGCCCTCATACGACCGGTACGTCACCGTCCCACCGTCAGTGAACATGAAGGGAACATGGCAATCTCCTGATGAGAACATCATTCATATGGTCCCGTCGGGCGGCTGGGCACCTGAGCAGGGCTACAAACTCTACAGGGCGATAGGCGACCAGAGAGAACTCCTGGCCGAACACCTGATGTCGCCTGCCTCGATGATCGCGAACCTTACCATTGAGCAGTCGGACGTGATAAAAGACACGATCCTTGCCGCCCAATTGACACCGGACAAGCTAAGTCTGCTGGAGATGACCGCCGATGAGTTCGGGGACCTGGCATACAGTACCGACGTCATCCAAGGCAGGCCCCGTATCGATGGCAAGCAGGACTTCGTGAGGATGGGAGAAACCCTTCTGACTATACCGGCGAGCGCCGAACAAAAGATGCCCGAGACCGATCGCCTGCTGCACTCGAGCGTCCACGTTCTAGGCGAAGAGAGCAACGATGCCTTCACCTTGTCGTCGCTCGAGACGGACCTGTGGCAGAACTCGTCCTTGAACGAGGTTGGAGCTTCGACAGGCATAGATACCCTTCAGGCCGCGCCGGGCGGGGACTCAAAGTGGCGCTTGGCCCGGTCTATATTGGAAGCCAGACAGCAACTCGCGACCCTGGGCTTCGTCAATGCTCAATTCGCCGAAGAAGCCGGCTTCTTGTTCAGAGATGACCTATCCGGGTTGAACCTTGCAGCTGACCAGACGGTGGTCTATGTCCTCGAAACCCCCGGTGGCGTCAAGACGACTCTGCCCGTCAAGCGAGGGACCGAGAACAAGCTCAGCAAGCCCAAGGGCCTGATGGGTTACGGAATAGACGGAAAGGTGCCTCTCCGCTGGGATCAACCACAAGACGCCAAGGAGAGGACTATTCTAAGCGGGTATTTCCTAGAGCGCAAACTGGACGGCGAAGAGGAGTTCACCCAGGTGAACGAGGAACCCATCGTCGTGACTTACACCCTGGATGAGACGGGCGTCTACTTCGAATCGCCCATATTCTACGAGGATGAGGTCGAAAGCGGCCGCACGGCGGAGTATCGCATACGTTCCATTGACATATTCGGGCGAACCAGCGAGTACTCGGATGTCATTACCTGCCCGGTCCAAAAGGTCACGCCTCCAAATGCCCCGACAGTAGAGACTCCCGTGTTGTCAGATGACCCCCAGGGCGCGGACCAGCCGGTCCTGGATGCCATCGCGCTAAATGGAAACCGGCGGGGCATCGTCCTGCCGATCTACACAGATTCGCCCGATACGGTGCGTTTCACTATCTACCGCGCGGCCAAACTCGGAGCGCAGAGCTTCGGACAGCCCGAACCTATCGCCAACTTGCTGTACGCTAACCCTGTCGCGGGACCTGCCGTCGAAGGTATAGGGCTGGCAACTGGAAGCGGCAGGCGGATACTCGGCATTCGATCTGAAGCAAGCCATACCAGCCACGATTGTCCAAAAGAAGCTGAACAAGGCCGTTCAAGTGCAACTGGCCAATCCTTCGACCAACACCCGGACCTTATTTACTTCGACTCTCAGATAGAGGAAGGTTACACGTACAAGTACTGGGTCTCGGCTTGGGACTCGTGGAACAACGAGAGCGCGGTCTCCTTCGGTTTCCGCGGCCGTGCCGACCGACCGGGAGCCGGAGGTGCCTGATTCGCTGCGCGTCTCCATGAGCGCCAGGGAGCTCCCCGACTTTTCAGAGGAACCCCCGGGGCTCTTGTACGACGACGTGGTCTCGTATGAACAACTTGGCGCCGCCGCACTATCTTTTCCCAAGAGGCAGTTTGCCCCGGATATTGACACCGAGATCATCATGGAAGCCGAAGAGCGCGGGATCACGATTGGGGAGTTCATTCAGAGGAAACCCACCGATCCTTGGGTTACCGGCGAGAGTGTCTTGTCGCCCTACATCGACGAGCGCTATGACAACCTGCCCGAAGAGCGATACGTCCACATGTTTGTGGCAGTACGCGGGGAGGATGTGTTGCCCGACGGAACAGCGCGGTTGAAGTGGCCCGCCTACAGCGGGGACGGCCTCGCGGGCTACTCTGTCTACCGGCCCATGTTTGATACTCCGTCTCTCCAGGAGATGCAGAAGAAGTCCCGGGACGAACTCCTGCGGATGGGCCGGTGGTACCGGACTAACGACACGGTCATAACAAACAACCAGTATGTCGTGGGAGGCCTTAACAGGACCCCCGGAAGCGTATCGCTGTTTCTCATATGTCTCTAGCCTGCCGGTTCTTCCGCGGACGGGCTGGTTACGTTACCGGGAATGTCCATCGGGATTGGGTGGTCCCAGTCCTACTTGGAATCGTTCCTGAGGTTTCTACCGGAAGCGGGTTACGTCTACGTACGATGGGACGCTCCTTCCGATCCTCAGATCGACTATTACCGGGTCTACCGCAGCGAGGTGCCGTCCTTTAGGGAGCCCGTGGACGAGGCGACTTTGGAATGGGTGCTGGTGGGAGACCACATTACGGCCCCGGTCTACACCGACCGCGTCGAGCAGTCCTACGCCCATTACTACTACTATAAGGTCACGTCCGTGTCTCCTTGGGGCGTCGAATCAGCGGTCGGAGCTACTCAGAGGTTTCGAGTCCCGTCCACCAAGCCGCCTGAGACGCCCAACCTGCTTTTGCCCCTTTCCCGAAAGGACGGCGTTCAGATAAACTTCTCGGCGGTGAGCCACGCCGACCGGTACGAGATCTACCGGGCCCATTATCCTATCGTCGACGAAATACCGCTGGATGGCCTGCTGACCGATGTTTCGGGGGTGTTAGGGGCCCTGTTTGACTCCCCGTCCGATAGTGACGCGTTCTTGTCCGACCTGCTGTCGGGGTCGCTTAGGCCGTCAGGGCTATCTTCCGTAGGGGAAGATACGCCTTTGAACCCTCTCCTGAAATTGAAGACAGTCTCCAAGCTCCAAACCGACGACATAACGGCCAACCTGGGTGTGTTGAGCGCTCGTGACAGAGCGTTCGCATACAGGAGCATTGTGGACAGACTAGGGCCTCTGGCTGTCTCCGATTACTGGGATTTGAGCGAGGGGATGCTCCGGAAGGTTAGGTTCATTAAAGTAGGAGAGGTTCCCGCCGATTACGACACAGTGGAGGCGGTTGACCCTGCCACCGGGCTCCTGAAACCGCTCTCCTTCATAGATACCACGGCCGAGTACGGAGTCACCTACCTTTACACGGTTCAGGCCTGGAACGACGACAACCTGGGATCAGGCCGGCCTGACCCGGTGGAGGCCACTCCGAGGAGGAACAGGCCTTTCGATCCCATCACCGGATTGCAGGGCGAGATCAAGGACGACAAGCCGCACCTCAAGTGGGACCCCCCAACCATGCCCAACCTCACCTTGGAGCAGTGCCGCAGGGACACGGTGGGTTACATTGTCTATCGCTCGGACACTCGCGACGGGACCTACTATCAGGCGAGCCCGTTGGTCTTTGAGACGCGGTGGGTAGACGAAGACGCCGATCCCTACGCGATGAACTACTACAAGGTGAAGGTCCTCGACACAGGAGGGTACCTGTCTGAGTTCGGGGAACCAGTCCTGGTCCGTAAACTCTTCATGCCGGAGATGACCACCGTTATCCCGGAGTTTCCTTTCGAAATCGAAGTGCCCGGCGTCGAGCCGGTGTTGACCGCCCCGAAAATTGGGTTCGCAAGCACCAGCTTTACTACCCAAGAAGGCACACCTTTCAGCGCCCAGTACGGCCTCTCGGGGACCGAACCCATTGCGGTTACGGTGACAGCGAGAAAAGCCGACGGGTCCTTTGTGGCCGGTTTTTCCGTGGATACGGCCTCTAAGACCGTCAGTGCACCGCGAGAACTCAAGGCAGGGCGGTATACGGTGACGGTTAAGGCCAAGAACGAAGCGGGAGAGAGCTCAGCCGGGTTCTCTTTGGAAGTTCAGGAGAAGGCGGAGCAGAACATCATCGCTCCGGAAATCGCCTTCGACGGCACAGAGTTCTTCGTGAACGAGGGGACGGCTTTTGAGACCGTATACGAAATCACCGGAACCGAGCCCATCATGATCCTTGTGACGGCTACGGGGCCCGCCGGGGAGCAGGTCTCCGGTTTCTCGGTAAACGCGGCTTCCCGCCTTCTCACCGGGCCAAAGGACCTGAAGCCCGGCACGTATACGATAAACGTCGCTGCCAAAAACTCGGCAGGGATAAGCGTGGCGACTCTAAAGCTGGAAGTACGGCCTACGCGGACGCCTCCAAAGCTGTCGATGCGATTGGACGGATACGGGTTTACCATGACCAGCGGCACCGACTTCTCGACGAAACTTAGCGCGTCGGGAAGTGAGCCGCTTACCTGGTCTTTGGAGCGTGTCGGCGGCAGAGTGGCGTTTCCTCCAGTAATAGACATCAGCCAGGACGGCGTCCTGTCCATCAACGGCGACATTGCCCCAGGCAGCTACGGCTTTGTGATCAAGGTGGCCAACGACGTCGGCTCCGACGCGAGGAACGCGACGCTGAAGGTGGAGGAACCTCCCGCGGATCCACCGGTCAAACCTCCCATCAATCCTCCCGTTAAGCCGCCCGTGAAACCGCCGGTCGAACCGGTCGACCCGCCCGTCAAGCCTCCGGTAAAGCCGACGGGCGATTGGACGATCTCGTCTCTTCTGAAGCCGTCGGAAGACCCGTTCACCAAGCCCAGATCCGTCAGTTGGGACGGCAGACGGGCCGGTGCCATTTTCCTGAGCGCTCCGGATTTGTCGACCCAGCCCGGGTCTCCCGTAACGGTAACTCCGGGCACGACAGGAGGTCAGAACCAGTCAAATTTGACCCAGGGTTCCGAAACGGTCTTCCAAAGAGTAATGTGCAAGAACTTCGTCTTGACCAATGTGCGAGTGTCCAAGCCCGATTTTGTCGGTGCTTTCTACTCTGGCACCGCTCTTCTGAATACCGCGTACGCGGAGCCCATCCCGGTCAAGATCGGCGGGGCTGTCATATTGGATGGGGGAAGCGTCCCCGAGATGACTATGGGCAGCGTCTATATAGAAGGGCCTCACGAGCTTTCAGCCATCGGTGTGACCTTGGTGAGCCTGGAAATCGCGCCGGATAACTCGGTATCTAAAGTCAGCGGATACGTGAAGAGCACCTTTTCGGAACAGAACCTGGTTGGGGATCTGGGGGTCATCCAGTTCACCAACGCCGAGTTGACCAACGACCATATCATCCTCAGGCGCTTCCTTCCGGATATCCGGTATGAACGGTTCGTCTTACACGATGTCCGCGAGATCCGGATCAGGCTGAACGGGAACGCGCCTGGGCAAAAGGACTTTCTCTCCGTGACATCCGGCGTGGAAATGAGGTCTCACCTTGAGACGCTCAATAACGAGGGTATCGAGTTTGACCCGGGCCTGCCGGTGCGGTTCGACTTGCAGGGTAGGATGAACGCCACGTTGCACTCGTGGACGGAGCAGTTCCTCCAGTTGTTGGTGCCGGGCGGATCCGGTATCAGAGTCGAAACGGCGGCTGCTGACGTATGTCGACGGAGCTGTGCAACCCGGCGGAAGGCTGGTTTGAAAGCCTCATAGTGCCATTCGAGAGGCATGATCGGCAAGGGCCGGCTGTTCCTGCCGACTATGTCGGTGGACACCAACCCACAAACGAGATGGACGAAATCATGTCGTCGGGCAACACGCTTCCGGCTTGCGCTGATAGGAGCGGTCAACGAGGGGCTCGTGAGGTTCGGGGAAACGGGTACAGCAAAACGGCCTGCTCATCCTGCCGGACGACTTCGAGCTGCAGGATAAGTGCTCGTACGTTCCGCTGGACATCTATGACTGGACAGGCGCGAGGGATTCCTCATGGAATCCTCTCACATGTCGCCCGTACGAGTCACCGAGCGAGTTTGACGCCCAAAAACAGCGGACCAGGCTATAGTCGCCCCCTCCCCCGTCGGTTACCGTGGACTTGGACCGCGAGCGCTACTTGCCCAAAGAGGCGGTCCCAGACTCCCAACGAGACCGAAGATTTTCTGGTCGGCTTGCGTGGATGAAGGGCGTGGTTTTTATGCTACCTCCCACGTTCATCCAGACAAAAGACGCCGAACCTATCGTCTTCGAACTGGCTCCTGGCGAGATGATATACGACCTGAACGGCTTCAACTACCAGACCTACCTGTACAGCAACGACGGCGTGCCTGCGACATTTGAAAAAGCACCGGCTCGTTTGACGACGTGCTGGTATATGACCGTCTCCTAGACCTATACGCCAACAGGGTGAACCTGGAGGTAACCGCCATGTCGCGGTTGACCTGTTCCAGAAGAACGGGTGGACGCCGGGCTTGTACACCAACAAGGAGGACAACGCGGATGGCAAGGCAGGCGAGTTCCTCTGCTCGGTCGCTCCGGATCATGGCCGAGGACGTAGCGGACGACATCGACGTTAGGATCGACGTCGGCTGGCTTAGACCTGACGGATGCACCTGAGTGGGGCAATACAGCTGCCTGCTTTGACCCGACGGCTTCACGTAAGGTGCGACGAGGAGCTCGGTTTCAGACATGATCGTCCCTCAGAGCTGGCCCAGTTGATACGAGAGGAGAACCCCGAACTCAAGTACGCCGCGTTTGCTCTAGACAAACCGACTAATGCCGTCGGCGGCTACCTCGCGGCGCACGATCCCTGATATGGAGTACAGGCCCGGAGTATTCGCGAGGCCCGTACGGATCTCCATGCACGGGGCCATACAGCTTGCGGAAAACATCCCCCTTCGACGAGACCACCGACAAGGTGATCGGCTGACTGCGGTTCGAAGATGTTCGTTCGAGCGAGATGCGTCGCGTTCCCGAAGTGGCCTACGACGAATCACGTTCTGTACTGGAAGCCACTTTTGAAGAATGCATTGACGTCTCCGGCGTGTTGATCCCCAAACCTGTTCAAAGCGGCGGCAGCGGGACCATCGAGTTTGATACTAATCAACTGAACCTGACGTATCTGAAACAACTGGAAGAGCTGCCCGTTGAGACGGAGACGCGCTTCGGGTACGACAAGGATATGAAACGCTGCTATTTCGCCATCGGACTCATGCCGAAGGCAGGGGGATCGGCCATAGGCTTCGGCTCAGGCAAGATCAAGAACTTCTCCGGCGTGGTCGCGTACAACATGACTGCAGCTAAAGACGGGCAGGGAAGGTACGAGTTCCCCGCCAACTCAAGCGGCATTCCCGGGTTTATCCAGGGACTTCAGGTTCACAGCGGCTCGAACACTCTTTTTCGACGCCGGGATCAAGGGCACCTCGTCATCCCCAACCTGTGTGAGATCCGCGACATGTACTTCGGCTTCAAGACCGGCCCGGCGGTTACCGCAAACGGTCGAGCTATACCCGCCCCCAACGTCGGCGCGATTCTCTTCATGTGATTAAGCTTGCCCTGGAAGTCGGTATCGTCAGCATCAGTTACAGCTTCATCCGGACAGGTATTTCTCCTTCAGCATGACTTTGAACGACATATACTCGTCCTGCGGGTTAGGTCAGCGGAAGCTCAACAGTACAGCCCCCGGTTGTTTGAGTCCAATCCCGGATACCCGGAGATGCTGGCTTCGGGAATATCGGGATCTTCCGCGCAGGCGCCATTCCTGCGCTGCGAATTGATCAGACGGGGCTTCATATAGGCGCGCGAAGATGGAACTCGGCCTTGATAAACAGGTCAGCGTCGCCATAGTGTACCTGCGCGTAGCTGCCCTGCGCGCGGACGGCGGATATTTTCTTCATTTGAGGGCGCCGATAGGCTGACGTTGGTTTCACCTGAAGGGCGGTCTCGAGTGGCGGCATCGTGGTTGACGACAGGAAGTTTAACATCATCAGTTTCTATCTCGACGCGAGAGGAAGGAAACAGTCTCCGTTTGATTCCTGGTGGCTCGCGGCATCCTGCAAGGTTTCATATAGTCTGGACCTGTGGCTGTTCGAGGTCGAGGGCTCGGTGAATGCCAGTTTCGATACAAGGATAGTGTGACCGCGATCGATTGCCGGGTTGTCTTCGGACTTGCGGGGGAAGATTCTAATGCCGTATTTTTCTGGAACGGACAGTGGAAACCGGCACGATCTATACCGGATCACAGCCGGGAGTGAACGACGAGCGCTTGGGGTGCGTTCCACCCAATTCCATGAGGCGTCACGAGAAAGGCGTTGATCAGTCTTGACCAAGGTGTTGCCCGTCGGTAACCTCCCATGAGCGCAAGCGATGAAGAGCTGAAGGAAAGAGCTGAGGAAGTAGCGGCCCACTTGTGCGCTTAGAGGATTACCGACCGTACTACCGGCAAGTCCAGATACCGGTTTCAAGGAGGCTTCAGACGAACTCGCTGGAGACCGTCATCAGAGCCGGTGACCAGAGCGACTGAACGGAAGGCAGATCAGAGTGTCCGAGGCTCAACCGAGGATCAGCGGCCTGGTTGGTGGCGCGGCGGTGGCGGCGGGCTTTCTCAGAGTGACGCCATAAACTGTCCTTGAGCATGTAAAAAAGACAAGAAGACTCCCTCTGGTTTCCAAGCGATCGGAGGGAGTCTTCGTAAATAATAGATAGCGAACACTTGTGTGGCCTGCATTCCTGGTTTGAATCCCGGAGACGAATAGGAGAGTGTTAACATGCGCTCATCCAAAGGTCCGCAAGACGAGGCCCTCGGTCAGTCTCGTACTCGCAGCCTCCTTTCCATCCTAGTCGCATCGGTCATCCTCGTAGTCCTCGTAGCGGCGGCTTTGAAGGCCTTTTGGAGCGTTTTCTGGGGAAAAGTTCACCAGGCTCGATAGGGTACCTACTGGCAGAAGTGGATAAAGCCTATTCCGCTCCTACGGAACTGTTCACTCAAGGCCCTGAACATGGAGACGCTACTAAGGAACCGGTCAATAAGAAGAACTGGCCGGTGCCAACACCTTACCGACATCGTTGATTCGCGTACCGCCTTGAACAACTTGCGTTGATCTCGACCGGCAGATAGCGGAATGGCTTCAAGAGCTGCCGGAACTAGAGGCGGAAGGAACGGTCGAAGGTTCTGGAGAGCGGCCGGAGGCTACCGCTGACGCAGGTCCTGGCGATGGCGCCGTTCGGAACGTCGATTACCTTGCTCAGAGCTCAAGATCGCGGCCGTCCTCTACCTTCGGGACCAAGCCGAGGCAGTGAGGAACCTTCAGGCGGAGACGACGAGGCTCCTGGCGGTGCCAACGTATACCGGACTGGTCACCGCTCCCTCTTCTGTAAACATGAAAGCCGTTTGGCAATCCCCCGATGAGGCTCTATCCATATGGTCCCGTCCGGCTGGCGATTGCCGCCGGAACAGGTTATAAGTTGTACAGGGTAGTCAACGGGCAAAGAGAACTGCTGAAAGAGCAACTGCTGTCGCCTGATGAGGCAGTCGAAAACCTCACCGGGGATAACGCGGATGTGATCAAGGATTTGTTCCAATACGCGGAGTTGACCGCGGACAAGCTGGCCTCTTTGGGCATGACGGCCGAACAGTTCAGAAACCTGGCCTATAGCACCGATACTCTGGAATCCAGGCCCCGCGTAGCCGGCAAACAGGACTTCCTGCGGATGAAGGAGACCCTCATCACCATACCGGCGGACGTCAAGCAGAAGATGCCGGAAACCGACCGTATGCTTAGTTCGACCATTCACGTGATGGGCGCGCAGGATAACGAGGCGTTGGCGCTCGCATCGTCCAAGACGGCGCTCTGGAAGAGCCTTTCGCTGGTCACCGCCGAACCTGCCAGAGGTATCAACTCGCTGGGACTTGTGCCCGGCGGTGATGCGGCACTATCCCTAGTCAAGTCGGTCCTCGAGGCGAGGCAGCAGCTCTCGACCCTAAGCTTCGTAAACGACGAGTTCGCCGAGGAAGCGGGCTTCCTGTTCCGCGATGACATATCCCATCTGAACCTGTCCGACGGCACAGCGATATCCTACGTCCTCGAGACGCCCGACGGGTTCGAACACACTATGGTTGTCACCAGGGGCACCCAAAACAAGCTCTCCAAGCCCCAGGGCCTTCTGGGATACGGCATGGACGGTAAGGTCCCGCTGCGCTGGGACCAACCGGAGGACCCTGCTGAAAGGTCGATCCTAAGCGGCTACTTCATCGAGCGAAAGCTGGACGGCGAAGATGAGTTCACCCAGCTAAACGAGGAACCGGTCGTCGCGACCTACACCCTTGACGAGACGGGCATCTACTTTGAGACGCCGGTGCTCCACGAAGATACAGTGGAGAACGGCCGCACCGCGGAGTACCGGATACGTTCCATTGACATATTTGGTCGCACCAGCGAGTACTCGGATGCTGTGAGCATCAAGGTCGAGAAGGTGACCCCGCCCAACGCCCCGGCCGTTGAGCCGGCCGTGCTGTCCGACTACGCCGAGGGTGCGTCCCAAGCGGTATCCGACGCCATCTCGCTTAACGGCGGCAAGCGAGGGATCGTCTTGCCGGTCTACACGGACTCGCCCGATACGGTCCGCTTCACGGTCTACCGGGCTGTGGCGGTCGGCGCGGGAGGGTTTGGAGATCCCCAGCCCATCGCCGATTTGACCTACGACAATCCCCCCGGCGATGGTACAGTGGAGATTAAGCAAGACGTGCCGCCCACACTGACCCGAAGAAAGCTGAACGGGGCCGTGCAGTTCCAGCTGGCAAACCGGTCCAGCCGGCATCCGGACCTTATCTATTTCGACGCCGATATCAAGGAAGGCCAAACGTACAAGTACTGGGTCTCTGCCTGGGACTCGTGGAACAACGAGAGCGCGTGGTCTCGCTCGGTTTCGGCAGCGGTGAGGACGGACAAGGAGCCGGACGTTCCCGATTCGCTGCGCATCACTATGGCGGCCAGAGAGTTGCCCGATATCTCCGCGGAACCCCCCGGACTGTACTACAAAGACGTAGTCTCTCTTGTGGTCTTGAAAGCTATGTCAGGCCTCCCCAAGAGGCCGCTTCCCGCGGATACGGACGTCGACATCGTGATAGACGCGGAGACGCAAGGGGTGGACATCGGCACGTTCATGACAGAAAGCAGCGTCATGCCGCGTGTGATAGACAAAGCTGTTCAAGCAACCTGCCCGGGGACCGGTACTTGCCTATGTTCGTAGCAGTCCTTGGCGAGGACGTATTGCCGGATGGCACGGCGCGACTGAAGTGGCCGGCTTACAGCCGGGGACAGGATTGCGGGTTACTCGGTCTACCGCCCTCTGTTCGAGACCCTTTCTCTTGAACAAATGCAGGAAATGTCCCGGGATGAGCTGATGCAGATGGGACGGTGGACCCGCGCCAACGACACGGCCATAACCAATAACCGGTTTGTCGTGGGCGGTCTCGACAGGACTCCGGGGAGCGTGTCGCTGTTTCTCGTCTGCTTGGAGCCCGAAGCCGTCGCGACGGGCAGCGTCATAGGGCAGTTGAGACTTCACCTTGGTCGACTTTGGCCTCCAGTCCTGCAGTCCCTTCCGGAGAGCGGTTACGTTTACGTCAGTTGGGACGCCCCTCCGACCCTCAGGCTGCCTACTATCGCGTTTACCGTAGCGAAGTGCCGTCCTTCAAGAACCCAATAGATGAAGCGGCGCTGCCGTGGACTATGGTAGGCGACCACATCACGACCCCCACATACACCGAGCGGGTGGAGCAGAGTTTCGCTCATTACTACTACTACAAAGTCACGTCGGTGTCGCCTTGGGGCGTGGAGTCCCAGGTCGGCGCGGTCGAGAGGTTCCGTGTCCCGTCCACCAAACCGCCGGAGACGCCAAACCTGCTCCTGCCCCTTTCACGCAAGGACGGCGTGCAGGTGAACTTCTCGGCGGTGAGCCATTGCGACCGGTACGAGGTCTACAGGACTCCCATTCCCACCATCGACGAGTCTCACATAAACGACCTCATGGCCCAGCTCCCGGACACGTTCGGAGCGTTGTTCGCTTCACCCTCCAATAGCGACGTCTTTCTATCGAGCATGCTGACGCAGGCGCTCCGGCCGGGACTCTCCGTGATTTCATCGCCCGAGCCCAGCCGGCCGCTTAATCCGCTTTCCAAGTTCAAGACTCTTTCGGTTGCCAGGGCAGACAGCATAACGTCGAACCTCTCGTCCTTGAGCAACAGTACCAAGCTTTCCGCCTATCAGACGATCCTGAACAGATTCGGGCCTCTGGCGCTGGCCGATTACGCTGACCTAAGCGAATCCATGCTAAGGCTGGTCAAGTGGGTGAAGGTTGGGGAGATACCCGCCGATTACGATACGGCCCAAGCCGTTGACCCTGCCACCGGGCTCCTAAAACCCCTCTCTTTCCTCGATACCACAGCCGAGTACGGCGTTATGTATCTTTACACCGTCCAGGCGTGGAACGACGACAACCTCGGCTCCTCCAGGCCTGAGCCGGTGCAGGCCACGCCGAGGCGGAGCCAACCGTTCGATCCCATTAGCGGATTGAAGGGGGTCCTCAAGGACGGCAAGCCGCACCTTACCTGGAACGCTCCCACCATGGCCAACCTTACTTTGGAACAAATACGCAGGGACACGGTGGGCTACATTGTCTATCGCTCCGACAAGATTGACGGTACTTACTACCAGGCCAGCCCGCTGGTCTTCGAGACGCAGTGGACAGACGAGAACGCGGATCCCCACGCCATCAACTACTACAAAGTGAAGGTGCTTGATACGGGCGGGTACCTGTCAGAGTTCGGAGAACCCGTTCTGGTCAACACGTTGTACACACCTACGATGAAGACCGTCATTCCGGAAATGGTCGTCACTCCCGAGATCACGGGCCCCGGTACGGAGCCTGGGACAGAGCCTGGCACGGAGCCGGGAACGGACGCGGTTGTCGCTCCCAAGATCACACTGCAAGGCACCGAGTTCGAGGTCGAGCTGGGGACACCCTTTGAGACTACCTACGGGCTCACCGGCACCGAGCCCATTACGGTTACAGTGGTGGCCAAGAGCGCCGACGGAGCGAGCGTTTCCGGTTTCTCGGTGAACACGACCGCTCGGACAATCACCGTCCCGGGCAATCTAAAACCCGGTACCTACACGGTGACCGTCAAGGCCGAGAACGCGGCAGGCCAAACCTCCGCGTCCTTTAGGTTGAAGGTGCAGGAGAAGGCAGTTCAGGTTGTACCGCCCCAGATCGCGGTCGACGCCACGAATTTCGTCGTAGACCAGGGGATAACTTTGAGACCACGTACAAACTGACCGGCACCGAGCCGATCACGGTCCTGGTCACTGTCACTGCACCCACCGGCGCGCGGTCAGGGTTTCTCGGTAGATGCCGCCGCGCGCCTTATCAAGGGGCCAAAGGACCTGAGTCCGGGCACGTATGCGGTCTCGGTGAAGGCGACGAACAGCGGGTGTGGATTCGGCATCCTTCACGCTGGAAGTGCGGCAGGTAGCCGTCCGGACGCCTCCAAAACTCTCGAACCGCCGAGACGGGTACAAATTCTCCATGACCAGCGGGACCAACTTTTCCACACAACTCAGCGCTACGGGCAGCGAGCCCTGACCTGGTCTCTGGAACCGGTGAACGCGAGAATACCCGTTCCGCCTGGTGCCGCAGTGGACAGCAGTGGCCTGCTTACGGTAAACGGGAACATCGCCGAAGGCACCTACGATTTCGTCATCAAGGTGGCGAACGACGCCGGCATCGACACGAAGGATGCCAAACTTGAGGTGGCTCCAGCCCCGACAATAGGGCCGATCAAACCGCCGATCAGGCCGCTGACTACACCCTTGTATTGGAATGGAAGCGGAGGCGGCGCGGTGTTGCTGGCGGCTCCCGCATCTCCGTCGACGTCGGGTCAGGCCCCGCCAACGACCGTTCAGAGCGCCACCGAGGCATATCCAGCGGACAAAATCAGGTGCATGACCTTTACCCTGACGGACGTGAGTCTGTCCAGGCCTGCGTTGGTCGGTACCGCTTATTCCGGCTCTGCCATGCTGAATACGGCCTACGCGGACCCTATTCCCGTCAAGATCGTCGGGGCGCGCATGGACACAGGCGGCAGCCTCCCTGAAATGAGGACCGGTATCGTCTATATAGACAAACCTCACGAACTTTCATCTATCGGCTTGACTCTGGTAAGCATGGACATACAGCCCGCTGAGAACAAGTCTCTAGTCAGCGGATACCTAAAGAGCACTACGGCGAGCCGGAACCTGGTCGGCGACCTTGGGGTGCTTCAGTTTACAAACGCTCAGCTAACTACCAGTCATGTCGTCTTGAGAAGCGGCATTCAGGACGTCCGGTACGAGAAGTTCACCTTCCACGACATAACCGAGCTTTGGATCAGACTGGACGGAGACCGGCCGGACCGCAAAGACTTCATCACGCTGGTGAGCGACGTAACGATGAAATCACACCTGGAGACCTTAAACAACGAAGGTTTGGAGTTCGACTTGGCATTGCCCACGAAGTTCGACATTCAAGGAAGGATGAACGCCCAGTTGCATGCGGGGACGGAACAGTTCCTCCAGTTCCTTGTGCCGGGGGGCTCAGGGCTCAGAGTCGATTACGCCGGCCTAACGTACGTGGATGGGGTTGTCCAGCCCGGCGGACGACTGGTCGGAAAGCTGGTAGTGCCTTTCGAAATGCACGATGTCTACGGCCCCGCAGTGCCGGCCGTATACGCCGGGGACCATCCGGCCACTAACGAAATGGACGCCCTGGCGTCCGCGAAAAGCACGATCACGTCTGCTCTCATAGGCGCGGTGAACGGCGGGCTCGTCCAGTTCGGCGAGACAGTGCAGCAGAACGGCCTGCTCATCCTCCCTGATGCCGACTTGAACTGCAAGACAGGTGCTCGTACGTTCCCCTCGAAGTCGATGATTGGCTGGGCGAAGGGTTTCTCGTGGAGTCCGCGTACATGGTGCCGGTGCGTCACCGAACGAAGCCCGGACGCATACAGCGCGCGCAGGCTATCGTCGTATCGCCTTCATGGTTACGGTGGACCTGGATAGGGAGAACTTTACCGAAAGAGGTTTATTCCCAAACCCCGAACGAGACCGAGAAGCTGTTCTGAAGTCGGTCTCGTGATGAAGGGGGAGACCTGGACGTTGCCCCCGGCCTTCATCAAGACAAAGGACAACAAACCCATCGTCTTCAAGCTGGCCGAAGGCGAGATGATCTACGACCTTAACGGCTTCAACTACCAGACCTACTTCTGTACAATGACTATGCGCGTGCTGGCAGTGTTCGGAAGCGAACTGGGCGGCTTTGACGACGTGCTGGTATACGATTGTCTGCTGGACTCTACGCAACAAGGTTAACCTTGAGATCAACGCCAAGGGCTGCGTCAGAGTTGTTCCAGAAGAAGCGCGTTGACGTCAAACTGTACACCAACAAGGAGGATAACGCGGACGGCAAGGCCGGTGAGTTCCTGTGTTCCGTCGCTCCGACAGTTGTCGAGGACGCCGTAGCCGAAGGAATCGGGGCTAGGATCGACGGCGGTTGGTTGAAGCCCGACGGTATGCACTTGCAGGGAGCGCTCCAACTGCCTCCTTTGGATAGCGACGGATTCGAAGTCAGGTCGGACGAGGCCCTCAGCTTCACAGACCTGATTGTCCCCGCAAAGATAGACCAGGTCATAAGGGACAACAACCCCGATCTCAAGTACGCCGCGTATACCCTGGATAAGCCGGCCAATATCAGTTTCCATGGGTTCACCATGGAAGTGCGGACACTCGATATGGACTATCTACCGTCGGAGGCTGGCAAGCCTGTTCGCATTACGCTGCACGGGGCCACCTTGCTTGCCGAGAACATTCCGCTTTCCGCGGAGACCAGGGACAGATTGGTGGTAGACTGCAAGGCGAAAGGCTTTATCCTTGGCACTATTGGCGGCCTTGGAGGCGGCGGTAGTACGAGCCGCGTGCCAGAGGTAGCGTACGGCGAATCCCTCTCCGTGCTCGAAGCCACATTCGAGGGCTGCGTTGGCGTCTCGGGCGAGCTGGTTCCCAAGCTGATTCAAAGCGGCGGCAGCCAAGGTGTCGAGTTTGGCGCAAGTCAGCTGGAACTCACTTATCTTCAGCAGCCCGCATCGCTGGCGGTCCGGACCGAGGTCAGGTTCGGGCACGATAAGGATATGGGGCGCTGCTACTTCGGGGTAGGGTTGATACCTGACGCGGATGCGACGCCCATCAAGTTTGGGGCCGGGCACATCAGAGGTTTCACCGGGTTCGTCGCCTACAACATGGTCATCGCGCGAGACGCGCAGAGAAGGTACGAGTTTCCCGCCAACGGGGCGGAGATGACCGGTTTCATAAAGGGACTGCAGGTACACAAGGGCCCGGCGCCTTCGTTCGCTGCGGGCATCCAGGGCACGCTCGCCATCACACGGCTATGTGAGATCCGCGACTTCTACTTCGGTTTTGAGACCGGCCCGGTTGTGAACTCCGGCGGGGAATTGTACCTCCCGCTGGATGCGAACGCCATACTGTACGCCGGGGAGGCCTACACGAAAGTAGGCTCGGCCGACATCACATACAGCCACCCCGAGAAGTATTTCTCATTCACCATGACTATTGACGACATCGACGTCGTAGCGGCCAAAGTCGGCGGTAGCCTCGGGTTTGAATACAGTCCCCGGTTGTTTGGAGTCCAAGTGGGATACCCGGAGACCCTGGCAGGCAACATCGCGGTCTTCCGTGTGGGCGTTGGCCTCGGATTTGCAGTCGACTGGGACGGAGCCTCCTACGTTCGCGCCAAGATGGAGTTGGGATTGGAGAGGG
>JAXGQX010000013.1:0-52668 GCA_040766225.1 Bacillota bacterium
AGAGTGAAAGGGCGAAAGAGCGAAAGAGCGAAGAAGCGAGACGCGCGAACGGACTAAGGGGCCGGGCGGCTGAACGGGCAAGAAAGAAGAAGGGCAGCCGCATGGCCGCCCAACTCTTTTCTTGCTGCCTATCAGCAGACGAAGCAGCTAAGTCCGAGGATCAACAGGATGAGGATAAGGAAGATGATGAACGCCCAGTTGCTTCCTCTAACGCCACCGGTCGAACCGACTCCTGCCATGTCACGGACCCCCTTTCGTAAACCTACAGGACACGTTATGTCAACGTTTGACGAAAGGTTACTAATCGGGAGTGCACTTTGCGCGCAAGCCTATTCTGTGTCCTTCCTCAGTCTCAGGGTGAGGTCCCACACCCTAAAGTCGCCTCCTTGTTTCATGACACGGTGGATTTCCGAAAACGCCTTTGGAAGGTCCTCATCCTTCATGTACATGAAACAGAAGAACGCGGTGACATCGTCAAAAGTCGAGTCTAGGAATTTGAGGTCCCGTGTGCGTCCATGATGATCTTCAAAGGACCGGAGGGCGCGCCCTCAAGTTCGGGTTTGTGCAGGTCGATGGCCACCACCCGGTCTTTGTGCATGAGGCCGATGATTCCCTCACCGCCGCCTCCCACGTCAAGAACCCAGCCTTTAGGCTCCCATTGCTCAAGACAGATAGACTCTTCCCCAGCACGAAAAACCCGGTTCATGTCCATGCTCGTTGCCTCCGCCTCTAGCCCTTTCTGTTCCTAAGAACCAGCAAGGCCCCTGCAAACACCAAGCCGAGAGGCCAGTAAGTGCCTATCGTTCGCCAAATCCCTGTAAAAAACCCGGTAGATAATGTATACAGGGATAACCCAACGCCCGTAATGATAGTGCCGGGATACACCGCCCACTGCTCCTCAGGTGCCGCGAAACGAATTAGGAAGAATGCGAGTCCCGGTGCCACCACAAACAAGGGCCAATGGAGCTCCATGTTGAAGCCGTTAGCCGCCAGAAATATCACGGTTCCGACTGTGGTGGTGAACGCTCCGGGATATATCGCCCACCGGACCTTGCCGACAAAGTAGAGAGCCAGGAAAATGAGGCCGATTACAGCCAGAAAAGCTTCGCCCGCGAGTCTCCAAAACCAGCCCCTAAACACAAGCAACGACGCGCCCAACACGATCAGAAAGAGACCCATTACCAGGCCAGAATCCTTGCGTTCGTTATACACGTCTCCCCGGCAGGCACTCCCAGCCGGGCTCCCTCCCTTTCCATCGATCAACCTCACGTCTCTGTTGTACGAAGGGACCGAAGCGCGGTCGCAGGCGACAGGTGAATTTCGTCTTGACAGCAGCGTCAACCGCCAGCGCGGAGAGGCGTCAGAGCGCCGAAGCGCCGCTCGGGCTAAGCGCAGTGCGGCTAACCATCAGCGCGCAGCAAGTTCCGACCGGACACGCCGGCCTCCCCCAAGAGCAAGTCCACGAACCTGGATGCGGCGACCGGCAAGCCAACGTCTTTGAGGGTCACGATCCCTACACGGCGCCGAGGTATCGGGTCCACCAGCTCGATTTCCCTAAGTCGCCCCGAGGACAGTTCCGCTTGGGCGAACTCCCGAACCACGCACGCTATTCCCAGTCCGATGCCAGCGAACAGAAGCAGAAGATCGATGCTCCCCAGTTCCACTTCGGGATTCAGCGTCACGCCCTTGGACGACGCCCATCGGTCGATGTACCTCCGGGTATTGCTGGCAGTCTCCAGCATCAGGAGGGGATGCCGGACCAACTCCTCCAAAGGGATGGGCTCTTTCGCGAGGTCCGTGTACTTGGCGCCCCCGACAAAGCAGTCCTGCACGGTCATGGTCTCTTTCACATTCAGCGACGGATCGGGGGTGATCGGCAGGTTGATGACCCCGACGTCCACTTTCCCCGCCCGGAGCAGGCCGAGCGTCTCGGGGGTAGTACGGTTGGTCACGTGGAGGCGCACCCCAGGAAACTCCCTGTGGAAGACTTCGAGGTGAGGAGCCAAGTAGTACTTGCACAAGGTATCGCTGGCTCCGATACGGACTTCGCCGCTGGTCATCCCCCGGATTTCCACGATCCGGCGCTCGGCGGCCTCGATCAGGCTATAAGCCTGGGCGACATGCTGTGAGAGGGTTGCTCCTTCCTGGGTCAAGCGCACTCCCTTGGAGGAGCGAACGAGCAAACGCACTCCCAGCTGCTCTTCCAACCGCTTAATCGCCTGTGATACTGCAGGTTGAGATACATATAGTTCCTCCGCCGCACCGGAAATGCTCCCGACGCGGGCAACATAGTGGAAGACCCGGTAGAGGTCCAAGTTCACGAACACATATAATACCTCCTTATAGATCTCATAAGGATTGATAACTACCGTTATACACCCGTCGCTATTATCATGTAGTAGACGGAGAATGGCAACGAGGTTCGTCGGGTGCAAGGAGGAACTATAATGGGAGTTACGTCTGTTGTCGGAGCCAACTGGGGAGATGAAGGCAAGGGAAAGATGGTTGACTACCTTGCCGAGAAGTCGGATGTGGTGATCAGGTTCCAGGGTGGCAGCAACGCCGGACACACGGTCATCAACGAACACGGAAAGTTTGCGCTTCACCTGCTCCCTTCCGGGGTGTTCTACCCCAACGTAGTGAACATACTGGGCCCGGGAGTGGCCCTGGATATGGGCGAACTCATACGAGAACTGGATGATCTCGCGAAACGCGGCATCGCCGAACCGAAGGTGATGGTCTCCGAGCGCACCCAGGTGATGCTGCATGGCACAAGCTCTTCGACCAGTACCAGAAGAGAGGTTGGGCGCCCGCCAGTTCGGGTCGACGCGTTCGGGCATCGCCCCTTTTTACTCGGATAAGTATGCTAAGACCGGAGTCCAAGCAGGCGAGCTCTTCGACAGGGAAGCGCTTCGCGACAGGCTCGGGCCTGTCATCGAGGCGAAGAACGTCATCCTCCAACACCTCTACCACAAACCGACCATCGACCTGGACGAAGCTGTCGATAGGCTCTACGAAGACGGTCTGAAGATCAGGCACCTGGTGACCGACACTTCGAGCTATCTCTCTGACGCCGTCAAGGCAGGTAAGAACATCCTGCTTGAAGGCCAGCTGGGCGCCCTCAGGGACCCGGATCACGGCATCTACCCCTTCTCCACGTCATCATCTACGCTCGCCGGCTTCGCTGCCGTAGGAGCCGGCATTCCGCCTTGGGCGATCACCGAGGTCATCGCCGTGGTCAAGGCCTATTCCAGCGCGGTTGGAGCAGGTCCTTTCGTAACCGAACTCGAAGGAGCGGCCGCCCACGAACTCCGCGAACGCGGAGGCGACGCGGGGGAGTACGGTGCCAAGACGGGGCGTCCGCGCCGTGTCGGCTGGTTCGACGCGGTGGCCACAAGGTACGGATGCCGCATGCAGGGCGCGACAACCATCGCGTTGACGCTGCTCGACGTGTTGGGCTATCTGGATGTGATCCCGGTCTGCACAGAGTACGAGGTCGATGGAAATCGTACGACGGAATTCCCGCTGACCGGCGCCTTAGGCCGTGCCAAGCCGGTCCTCAAGGAGATGCCGGGCTGGAAACAGGCGATATCTCACGTCCGGAGCTACGATCGGCTGCCTAAACAGGCAAAGGACTATATAGCGTTCGTTGAGGAACAGACGGGAGTGAGAGTCGGCTGGGTCTCGGTCGGGCCCCGTCGCGAGCAAACCATTATGAGGTAACGGTCAGGTCCCGCACTCAAACCGCCCCAAAGGACCGGGCCTCAATATGCTCGGGTACAACGTGTCGCATGCCCTATGTCGCGAACACGCCGGGCTTCCTTTAGCGCAATCCATTAGGCTCCCCTGGGCGCCCGAGAGAGGCGCTCCCTTAATCTCTTTGACAACGGAAATCAGAGTCGCCAGATCCTCGGAATCGCCTTCGCAGACGAGGGTCGTCCCGCCCTCCGCTCCAAACAGCCCTCCGCAGGCCACCACGGCGGCAGTCACCCTAGCCAGCAGCGTGCAGGCCTGGACCTCAGTCACCAACAAACCTTGAAGCGGGATCAGCCCCACCGCCATACCCATAGCGCCGGTGATCTTCGATCTCCCGCATGACGCGACCGCATCTTGGATCAGGCCCGGCCCCATCTTCTCCACACCGCATGCGATTATGACTTGGACGCCTTGAGCAGCCAGGGCCGAGACGACTCTTCCCGCAGCTCCACCCAGAGGGCCTCCCGCAAGGATGGCGGCGTCGCCCCTGTAGTCGATGAGGTTTGCCCCAATTACAGCCACATCCTTCGAGCCCATTGACTCCACGACCGCTTCCAGGTCAGAGTCGACCGGCGTCGCGGTTCCCTTCTCCATCACGACACAGTGCGGATCCGAGTTGTCCGCCGCTGCCCTAGCGCCTGTCGGCGTTATGCGGCCCGAAATCCTAAGTGGCGGCCCCCCTAATTCTTCCGATACGGCGCTTACGGTACTTCCGCCTTTGAGCAGGATTCTCCCTGCGTGCAGCGCCCTCCTCACCGGAGGCATGAACGCCACTGCCTTCGCGATGATCCTCTTGGCTTCGGATACGGTCAGTGTGAACTGGGCGATCATCGTATTTCCCCTCTTTATCTGGTCTCCCGCTAGTATATTGGCATGTCGTGGAGGAAAGAACGTGATTCTGGGCGGGCTGAGTCGGCCGCTACCGCTAGGAGGATGACCGCGGAAACTTGGGCGGGCCTGAAAGGACACGCATTGCACACTTCTTATTGCAGGAGATTGTCCGATCTAACGGAACATTTATCCCGCGACAATTGTCGAAAAGAAGTACAACAGAAAGAGTGGGACTACAAGTTTAGGCAGGTCCAACCGGAGGAAACTATGAGACGGATAAGACAAATAGCGGTTGTGATGTTGTTGCTTGTTCTGGTGGGCTACGGAGTCGGTGAGTGGTTTGCCAAAGAGGCAGCTCAAGCATTAGATCCTACTGACCCTAATGGCCCAACGGGCGAAGACCCGAACGGTCTTCCACCGGAGGGAGACCCGTCAGACCCGGGCGGTTTATCCCCTGAGGAAGAACACCTCGCGACGTGCACTCTAGAAGATGACCCGTCCAAAATAACGAGCAAGACCTTCTGGATCGACGTTGACATCAGCGAGCAAAAGGTCCGAATCATGGAAGAGGGCGATGTCGTCCACCGGGAAATGCTCGCTTCAACGGGAGTCGAGGGAAAGGAAACCCCGATCGGCACTTTCGAGATACAGAACAGGGGACAGTGGTTCTACAACGAAAAGTACAAACAAGGCGCCAAGTACTGGGTCTCCTTTAAGGACTGGGGCATCTACCTATTCCACTCCCTCGCGATGGACGCGAACCGAGAGGTTATACCCGAAGAAGCCGCCAAGCTGGGCACGCCCGCATCCCACGGATGCATAAGGCTGGAAGTGGAAGACGCCAAGTGGATCCACGACTTTATCCCCGAGCGCACCAAAGTCGTTATTCACGAGTAGTCCACTTGCGACGCGACCGGCGCATTCTAGCTACTGGCGCGTTCCAGCGACTAGCACATTCCGACGGCTTAGGGGTTTCCAGACTTAAATGTCGAAAAGGCGTAAGAGCGTATTAGCGCCGAGATGACTGATCAATTGAGATAGGCGGTCAATCGGTAGGCTGAGCAAGGAGAGTTGAACCGGAGTGACAGTCTCGCTTTCGCACGATGACTTCATCGCTGCCCTAAAGGAACAGTCTTGTTTTGCAAATATCTGCACCGAACCTGGGATGATCGCCTTCATGGCCGCCAAAGCGGCGTCCTTACCACAGAGATTCCTCAAGAAATCGAGGTCCACTTGAGCGCCGGGATCCTGAAAAACGCGTTATCCGGCAGGACTTCCCCCACACCTCAAGAAGAGGGCCCGATGTGGCTGCCGCAGCCGGCGCTGGACGTTGCCCGAAAAAGGCCTGACCATCTTGAGGAGCCTCACCCAGAGATCAAATGAACCAAGCCCTGTCACTGGTGGCTGCCGGCATGACGAAAGTCAAGTGGGACTCCGCCTACGATGGCGTCTACGGGAAATGCATAGTACGGACGCAGAATCACAGAGCCGAAGTAGTCGTACAGGGCGCGCACACGAGAATCACCGAAGAGCGGCTGGACGGCGATCTCGTAGCAAGCCGCCTGTTGCGCAAACAAATCGGACTCCGCCCTCTTGCGCGGATGCACTCTCGCTCACTTGATGGACACGGTAGCAACTTTGGATGCGAATCGCATTCCCTGGCTTTTGGAAGGAGCCGAGTCCTGCCCACCCAACTGGCAGTTCGGGAAGCGGCCATAGGGAGAAAGAGCGCGCCTGCGTCTCCCCTATAAACTGTCACGCTCTCAAGCTCAGACGATGAGCTCCTCTCGAGCGTCGCGCCGGTCTCGTGGCTAAGGCGGTATTCGCCGGGATGAGCGGAATACCGTGGCCTGTCGCTTACCTCGGGCGGTAGTGGAAACCAGGGGATCATGGTAAGCGTTCCGGTGCTCCTTATGGCTCGGCGCACCTAAACGTCGACAGAGAGAAGACCGTGCGCGCCCTGGCCTTTATCATGGAGTCAATATGCTGGTGAAGGCATACCGGGAAGTATCCTCGTCGTGTGGGGGAGTCAGCGCTTCGGCGGGCGTAGCGGCGGCGGTCTGCTGGCTACAGGAGGGAACTACACTCGCGTGTCCGAGGCCGTCACGGAGACCTGGCCGCACTGTTCGGCATGGTATGCGACGGAGCTAAAGAATCCTGTGCGCTCAGGCTTCGAGCGCCGTTACGACAGGACTATTCGTGAGTGCGGGGAGTAACCCGTTCACAGTGCTCGATGAAGGCCAAGGCGCTATCGGGGAATCCCGAGGGAAACCCTCACTAGGCTTGGTGAACTGAATAAGAAAGTCTTCAACAGCAGCGACGCCCTGCTACTTGGCCTACTAGGATTCCAAAAAGGTGGGCTAGCGGCTGAACACAAGAGACCGCGTCAGGATCGCCGTGCAGTCCACTCCGCTGGTTACTGGTCTTGGTTACCTTAACTGTTCCTCTCTTCTACCCTCTCAGGCTCCCCTCGCGAGCAACCGGATTAGCTCCCATAAGGCCGAGATGCCTACCACTGAGTACACCACTCTCTCAGCGGTCGTGCCCTCCCCAAAGATGGCGGAGACAAGGTTGAAATTAGCGAGACCGATTAATCCCCAGTTCAGGCCGCCAATGATCGTCAAAATACGAGTGATCCAACTAATACCGGACATCGTCTTGTTCACCTTCCTGACAGTTGTCACTTGGTTTCGTGGGTAGTTTGGTTAGGAGAACCCAAATTCATGCAAGATCTCCCTCATCTGCCGTCAAGTGACGCCAAGTGAAACGACGGGTCCTGATCCGGTACTGCTATGAGCCTATATGATAAACTCCTTAACCGCCGTGCCCGCCCTGGTCGACTTGGCGGTGATCCTCAAGGCCGCACCCTTCTTCGACTTGACTAGCCATTTTTACTCTGGTCTCCCGGGCCGGGCTGTCTCCCCTGAAGTAACCCATCCAGAACTGCGCCTGAGAAGATGCGCGCCCTTCATTACCGCAGTTCTGCTTTGCCTGCCCTACGACTTCTACTCCCTCCCCGGTCAGCTCGATGGTCACGGGAAGGTCGAGCTTCAGTTGGAGGGCCTTTTTCGTCCCCGAGGTGGGAAGATACCCTGTGTTAGCCAGGAGGCAGCTTACCACGTAAGCGCCTTCTCCAACCGCCTCCACGCCGACCTCGCTTATAGACAGGTGAGGCAGGGACTCAGCGGACCTGACAAACCACTCGGAGACCTTGGCGCACTCTGCGGGTAGAAAAGCCGGAGGAGCGTTCTGCACCACAAACTTGAACTTCCACCCGCCGATTTCCACTTTGCCCAGCTGCGGATGCTTGAAGGGAGTCCAATCGACGAAGCCCTCGCCACCCAGCTCTTCATCTTGCCACTTGAGCATCTTTACGAAATCGTCTTCCTGTTCCTCGTCATCCTTCTCGGCCCTGGGCCACATCTTGACTCCGGACCTGGTCGCGATATTCCAGAGTTCGGTGGTGTACGCGACTATTCCGCGGTGCAGATACAACCAGTCGTCGGCGGCACCGTGGCTCCAAGTGTCGGTCTTGGCGTGGAACTCCTCAAAAATCGATATGCACGGAAAACCTGTGATCTGGGAGCCGATCTTCCCTATGGCCCTGAGGACTTTCCAGTCGTGCTCGGGGATCTTGCTCGGCGGGCAAGACCCGGGGACCATCAAGAGGACCCCTCCCGTGGTGTGGTTGGTCATCCCGATGCAGATGTTCGGGTGCGCGATGACGAAGTCGGCGACCGCCTTGGTTTCCGGCTCGGACAGAGGGTACCGACCGGCGCCTGATTGGACGACCTCGGTGCCCCATTCGGCAGGGTAGTTCCTGTTGAGGTCCAGCCCCCACTTCATAGGCGCGTTCTTTATGGGCTTTCCGGAGTAGTTCCGAATCAGTCCTTCCTGATAGACGCGGTAGTATGTCCCCTCCGCGTCGTCAGGGGCACGCCTCGCCATAGCCCGCTTGTCTTTGGACGAGACCTTCCAATCACCGGTTGGGTCCTCCACTCATCAGGAGTAACTCGCCGTCAGCCGTTGATATCCGCGGGATAGAGGCCGTCCATCTCCTCCCACTGCGGAAATGGGTAGTACTCGCGGGGCCGAACGCATGTTTTCGGAGTGGCTGATAGACTTCCTGTCCCGTCCGGCGACACCCTCGGGTGAATGTAGAACGCGCAGGTGTCCACCAGCCTCGTGACCTGGGAGTTCGAACCGTAGTTGCTCAAGAAATAGTCCGTGGTGTACAAAGACGCCATGGAACCGACGCATTCGCCTGCATGATGGTTGCCATCGATGTAGTAGCCGGGCTTGGAGTCATCGAGCCCTGTCTTGAAGTTGGTAATGATGATAGCCACCAGGTCCCTGCCTTCGCCCGACTTCCCGATGACCTCCAGCCTGGCCAACTCAGGGTGTGCCTCCGCTAAAGCCTTTAAGGCCCCGACCAGTTCGCCGTAGGTGTAGGAGTGATCGTACTTCAGCATCAAATCCGTCCACCTCTTTCGCCTTTCGCGTGTCATTTTGTCCAATAGCATTACTCAAGGACTACTCGAAGTCCTGCATAGATATGCACAATCTTGAGGCTTTTTTCCGGGCGCTCTGGCATTAGACGTGAAGGAGTCCCAACCGCCTTGTCGAATTACCGACTCTATGCCGAAAAAGACTGTTGCGAATAAGGACTGCGTGGATGGGGATTCGCGGGGCCAAGAAAGATCCGGGCCAGGCTTCCTCATACATCTCGGCGTTAGGCCTCATAGCGGCGCTGGTCACCGTGATTTTCATCCGCGTCCCACTGTTTTGGGCGATGGGGACCGGGACCGTCATCGCGACGCTGTGCGCGCGGCGGCTCGTTCCCGCCGGAGGTCGCCCTGATTGCCAATAACCAACTTCTCAGCTTCGCAAAGACGGCGTCGCCAAGGTCCAAAACGTGGTCATCCTCGTGCTCCTGGTGAACATGATGACCGCCGCGTGGTTTTCGTCGGGCACAATCCAAGGACTGGTCTACTACGGAGTCTCCCTCGTGAACCCGCGCACGTGATCTTATGGACTCCCGTTGTCGACGGGCCTTTCCACTTTGATCGCAGCCCGTGGAACCGTAGCCACCGTCGGCGTGGCCGTGATGGGCATAGCCCGGGCATTCAACCTGCCGCCGGCTCCCGTCGCGGGAGCCATTATGTCCGGAGCGATATTCGGAGACCGCATTTCTTTCCTGTCCGGGGTATTCCACCTGACCGTGGATATGACCGGCGCTGACCTACGAAAGACAAGCGCCTGCTGACATCAGGAATCCCCGCTCTCCTGATGTGCACAGCCGCGACGGTCATGGGCTCCATTAAATGAAAGTGTCAGCCCAGGATACCGGCTTCGTGGAAAGCCCAGCTCCGGGTCAACGCAGATGGTAAAGATCACACCGTGGGTGCTGATTCCTCCCGCGCTGGTGGTTGCCCCCGCCGCACGCCGGCTCCCGTGCGAGTGCTTGGCGGCGGGCCTGGCCTGCAGGCGCGGTGGCCCTGCTCTATCAAAGCGATAGTCTGTCTGCGCTCGTACGCTCGATGCTACTGGCTACACGGCGGAAGGAGTACGCCCTGAGGTGGCGGGGGTCTTCCATAGCGGCGGATTGCGCGGGACTTTGAACAGCGCCCTACTCCTCTTGAGCGCCGGCATGTACACGGGGATCGTGGAGTCATCGCGCTATGGACGACATCTCGCGCGCCTCGTCATCAGCTTCAGACCAGGGCTTCGTTTCTCTTGGGGGCTATGGGCAAGCGTCCTTTCAACCGCCATAGGGTCAAACCAAGCGATGTCCGTCGTTATCCCGGGGGCGCGCCATGACGGCTAAGAGGCGGGAATTGGGCATCAGCGAAGAGGAATTTCGCGGGCGCCTTGGCGGATTCGGGCGTACCCGCGGCGGGGATTATCCCGTGGAACGTCATGGCAGCCGAGGTGCGCGAGGCTATGCAGGTCTCGCCGACCGCCTTTGCCCCGTACACGGTTATCGTCTACACGCTGCCGCTCATCGGCATCTTCATTGCCTTAGGCAAAAGCTGGGGTATAGTAGTGGGCAAAAAAGCGGCGGGTCTCAGGATGGTTAGGTGACGACTTTGGTCAGAGGCCACGGCAAAAGGGGAGTTGTGCCATGGGTTTCCTCGTCGAGCCCGATGTTTTTGCCGCCCTGCCATCCCTATGTATCGGTGTCTTGGTGGCCGACGGAATCGACAATACAGGGACGAAAGGAAACGCGGGAGGATGTGACCCGTCTGTCAGGCGAAGCAATGGAGCAGGCATGGGCAAGTTTGACGGAACCGACTCCAAACACACCCCGACATCGCTACCGCGAGGCCTTCCGGAAACTTCTGGCCACAATCCCAACAAGTTCGCCAGTTCAATAGAAAGCCCTTCTTCCCGGTGCTAAAAGGCCATCCCTTGCCGTACATAAACCCCATCGTGAACCTGGTGAACTCGATATCAAGCGAAGTACAGCCTCCCCATGGGCGCCCACGATCCGCGCCCATCGGCGGGTCTGTCTCGTCCGCTTCGCGCGAAGTGGCGAAACCTTCACTTCTAGGAGAGGTGTAATGGCCGAGGAGGTCCTCCTGAAGGCGAATCATACGCGGCGGCGACGAGATCGACAAGACGATGGATCTGGAGACAAAACGATAAGGGCAAAGTTACCGAGTCCTCTAGCCATATCTTCTTCCCCATTGACGGCTTCACGGATGGAACCGCAGCCGCAAGCCGAGTTGCACAGCCATGGATGAACTAGCCGACACCTGGAGAATCCCCGGAGTGACTCCTACGCGCGGGTTTGGGGACTCGGGATAACATGCGGGTGGAGTTCTGAGGAGCCGAAGCCGGTGAAGCGGCGCGAAGGGCAGGTCTCCCGGTCTGCCCTTCTTGAGTCCTACTACACCCTTCCGCTTAAATGGGAATCCGGCACAAGAGCAGGACCAAGGCGCTACCCTGAAGGATGCTCCAACCCGGTAAGCGCCATAGGTCAGTTGCATCATGTCGTTGCCCAGAGTTGCTGCCGTTAGCGCCTTGCGGCCAAAAAGCCGGGCTCCACGGCAAACCAGAACTCCTTCGCGTCGAAAAAGAACAGCGCCACGATTGGAGCGACGGCTGAGATCCCTGTGGCCGACGAAGGCGAAACCCCGAATCTTTGCTGCCAAGGACCATTGATGAGCAGAGCCGCCATAGGAGTACCGAAAGCCACCGCCGATACGCCCAAGATGACCTCAAGACATCGGGAAAGACGGAGGAACCAGTATGGCAAAAGCTGAGCTAAGACGCTCGCGACGTATACCAAGAAGAGCTTGAGCCCGATAAAGAACTCCAGGCTCCTCAAGGAGCCATACTCACCGAGAACAGCACGTTGTCATCCCTGTCATCCAGAATCGAGAAAGTGCTGCCATTAGCGCTCCAGCACTGGACTGCGACCGCCACGGCTGCCAACACCACATGATAGTAAGGGCGAAACTCATGCCCAACCGCTCTTCCGCGATAGAAACCGCGGGAACCGGATTGCGGTGGCCACAAGACCAGCTTGCGCGATCATGAACCGGGCGAACGGGTCCCTAACCCACTTTTGAGTTCGTAACCCGTACAGGTCATGGTAGAACACGTTAGGCCCCTCCCTTCGCGACGTACTCGAACAACTTGCGGGATAGAGCGTGTCAGTCCGCCCGAGAGTGCCAGGAGATAGACCAAGGAGATGATCAGGTCCTTCGCGTCCACTGGTTCGGTCGCCGCTGAAAGCAGCACCAGGGCACTCTTGGTTGGATTCAGATATTGGACCGTCTTCACCCAGTCTCCCTTCAACACGTCGAGCCCCTCAAGCAAGGTGGGCAAGGTAAAGACAATGGTGAGAATTTGAACATGCCCAATAGCAGGTCCGTGAAGTCTTTGGCGTGGAGTAGGTCATAATGGTCCCTACCTGCGCGAAAGTAAACGCCACCAAGATGACCGCCCCGAATATGGCAAGGATGTTGATCTCCAGGTTCTCCGGCGACAACCCGTACAGCAGCGTTTTATTCAACGTGTTGACGCTTGAGGTCACTACGGCAAGAGCCTTGAGACAAGGCATTGGTCCTTCAAGAAGTGAGACCATGGTTTAATTGAACGACAGTTCTCCTGGTTCTCGAAGATGATAGTCACTCCGATAAAGGGGAGGGACATGACCGACGAGTCCGCTCGTCGGTGAGCAGCGGGAAACAACGCGTCATACTTCCCGGCGCCGAGAACCGCGTATCGCCATCCATAGCGTTTTGGTAATCAAGCTGGCCCCAGTGATTCCATACCCACATCCGAGTGATTTCGCCCTGTATAGACCCCAATCTTATTCAATTGAGCTTCACCCCGTAACCCTGATGAAGATGTCATCCAGGGTCGTCTCGCCGCTATGGATAGTGACGATCTCCTTCGTCTTGAGAATGTGGAAGAAGCGCTCGTTGCTTCCGAGCCCGTTCATATCGAAGGACTCTTTACGGACTCCGCTTGCGGAGACGTCGGCAAACAGGTACCCGTTAGCCGCTCCTTGCTCGCTCGCCGCTCCCTCACGACCCTCACCATCTCTGTACTCCACCGTGACCAGCCTTTGGCCAAACCTGAGTTTCAGGTTTTTCGGCGAGTCGATCTCTCGGATTTCACCGTCGGCGATGAAAGCCACGTGATCGCACAGTCTGTCCGCGTCATGCATGAGATGAGTGGCAGGAAGACCGTCCCCCCGCCCTGTTTGAACTCACGGATCAGGTCCTTGATGACTCTCGCGTTCGCGGGGTCCAGCCTGTTGGTAGGTTCGTCGAGGAACAGCATTCCGGGGGGTCGTTCAGCAGGCACGCATCGGCTGAGGCGACCATCCCTGAGTGTCCTCGACCTCCTGTTCCGGTCTTCCCACAGCCCGACTCGTTTGAGCAGTCCCCACGTCCGCCGTCCGCCGGTAGAGTCTCGAGTAGAAACCGAGGTTCTCCATAGCCGTAAGTTTGGCGGGGGCAACAGCACTTCGAAGCCGACGCCGATGTCGCCGAAAAACTCCGCCCATAGGTTCGAGATCGCGGCCCCCTGTGGACGATGGTGCCCCCGGTAGCCTTTGAGAAGACGGATCAGGATCTTCAGAAAGTCGTCGACTTCCGCCCTCGCTGACGGGCCGAGAAACCCAGAATATCTCTTTCCCGAATTCAAACGAGATGCCGCGGAGCGTGTCTTCCGTGTTCCTGATACCGGTACGTTAGTCCGTCCACCTTAAACACCGTCTCCACCTCCGAATAGATACCGCGCTTAAACATATCTACCAGCGACTTGAGCGTACCTTTCACCTCTTCCAGAGACACGTCCTCGCCATAGAGATGGCTCTGGATCACTTCCAGCGGTACGCTGAACAACCAGAGAGACAAAAGCGTGCTGTCCACATCCGGCCTGATGATGCTCTTTTGCTTATCCTTCCGGATTAGGTCCGAGTACAGGGCCACCGTGCCTTCGCGCTGAGCCAGGGCCTCTTCGAAGCAGATAGCGCCCTGGACTCCGTGCCTGACAGAGCGACCGATTCGCCCATGCTTTGGGACGCCATCGCGGACTGACGCCCTTTTCACGCATGAGGAAGGCCAGAAATCAATGAAGGAATCTCACCGGCCAAGGGAATCGCCTCTGCCAGGAACTCTGACTTTTCCCTGGCGAGTTTAATTGCCGCGACCAGTTCCCAGGCGTCAGCCATATCCTCAAAGTATTGATAGAAGCTCCCCCTCGATCTCTTCCGCCTTGAGACAATCCCTGATACAGCCTGCGCCGTCCACGCCGTTTTCCGCGAACTGTCGACGACAGCCTCGGTGATCTCCTTCCCGGCCGAGATTATGTCCAGGAATCGCTGAGTAGGCAATCGGGACGTCCCTCCTTCTATCGTTGGCACCCCATCGCTGATACCGGACCGTTTACATGCTGACTAAATAGTTGACAGATTCAGTGTCACTTCGTCGCTCGCCTATAGACTATGCCTAAGTGACACCAGTGTCAACTTCCATCTGCTTGTCATCCCCGGTGAAACTACTCTATAATCGTTTCACGGTGAACGTTCTCTAGCGAACAATATGGGAGGAGTAGCCATGCCCGAACGAACAGACGAGCTAGAGCAGTTGTTGAGGGATGTCACGCGCTTCTTCGGTCTTATGCATGACGCGATTCATGAGTTTCAGCTGCCTCCTGAGCCAAACCCGTGATCCACTCCATCCTGATGGAACCGGGGGTAACGATCAGCGAAGTATCCCGGAAGACAGGCGTGTCCAAGTCCCACGTGTCCAAGATAAAACATGACCCGCTAGCCACAAAGGAGGCTGCTTGAGAAGAGACCCGACCCGTCCGACCAGAGGCTTTCCGCATCTACTTGACGAGCAAGTCCTCGGACAGGATTGCGGGCCATCCGGGACGAAAGGCGCAGAAGACTGGCCGAGATAGCCGGAAATGCCTCCCCGCAAACCGATGAGGCACTGACGACTGGTGACTCTAAAAACGCGCTGGCTGCTCAGAGCGCCAACAACGCCAACCGCGATGCCGGAGAGGACCAGACGACAAGTGAGAGATGCAGACAAAGCGATCTGGCATACGCAGACAAAGAGGATGATTTGAAAGATGCTTCGACTGACCAAATACCTTAAGCCCTTCGCCCTGTTCATAGCGGTGGCCTTAGTCCTTGTGTACCTGCAGGCTTGGGCGGAACTGAGCCTCCCCAACCTCATGGCCGAAATCGTCGACAAGGGCATCGTCCGGGGAGATACCGCTCTGATATGGCGAGTCGGGGGCCGGATGCTGCTGGTTACCCTGGGAGGGGCCATAGCCGCAGTCATTGGAGGATACCTCTCAGCCAGAATATCGACGGGATTCGGCAGGGACTTGCGCCTGAAGGTGTTCTCGCATGTAGAGAACTTCTCCCTGAGGGAGTTCGACAAAATAGGAACCGCGTCCCTAATCACCCGCACCACTAACGACATCACCCAAGTACAAATGGTTGTCCAGATGTCCCTCACCATGGTCGTGCGAGCGCCCATGATGTTCATCGGAGGCGTAATGATGACGACCTCCAGGGACCCCAGGTTGTCTCTCACCCTACTCGCGGTGCTCCCGGTCATCTTGGGAGCCATAACCTTCGTCACCAAAAAAGGCCTCCCGATGTTCAAGGCGATGCAATCCAAACTCGACAGGCTGAACTTGGTCTTGCGAGAAGGGCTCACCGGCATCCGCGTTGTCCGGGCGTTCAACCGCGTGGATTATGAGGCGGCCCGGTTCGATGACGCCAACCGCGACTTAAGCCAGACCGCGGTCAGGGTGCAGCGCATCATGTCGGTCCTTATGCCCATCATGATGCTGACCATGAACCTGACGTCAATCGCGATTATCTGGATCGGCAGCCATAGGATAGACGCGGGTCTCCTGGAAGTCGGCGGCCTGATGGCGTTCATCCAGTATGCCATGCATATCCTGATGTCGCTAATCATGGTATCAATGATCTTTGTGATGCTTCCCCGGGCCTCGGCATCGGCGGATAGAGTTAACCAGGTGCTGCAGAGCGTGCCGACGATAGTGGACCCCGTTGCTGAAGCGCAGCTTCCGCAACCCGAGGGTCAAGACGTCGACACCGCTGTCGTGGGCGGCGCTCTCCTCGAGTTCCAGGATGTCACCTTCAGCTATCCAGGCGCCGAAGCTCCCGCCCTAAGGAACATATCGTTCCAAGCGAGCCCGGGCGAAGTCACGGCTATAATCGGCGGGACCGGCTCGGGCAAGTCCACTTTGGTGAATCTCATCCCCAGGTTCTATGACGTTGAAAGCGGCGCCGTCCTCATAGACGGCGTGGACGTGCGGCAGATGACACAAGAGAGCCTTAGGAGGCGTATCGGCTTAGTCCCGCAAAAATCCGTGCTATTCACCGGGTCCGTGGCCGATAACATCCGGTTCGGAAAAGAAGACGCCTCCGACGATGAGGTTACTCGCGCCGCCCAAGTAGCTCAAGCCATGGAGTTCATCTCGGGGATGGACGGAGGTATGGACTCCCCTATCGCCCAGGGCGGAACCAACGTCTCAGGAGGGCAGAAACAACGCCTCGCCATAGCGAGAGCGCTGGTCCGAAAGCCAGCGATCCTCATTTTCGACGACAGCTTCAGCGCATTGGATTACCGGACGGATGCCGCGCTCAGGGCAGCCCTCCGCGCCGACACGCAACACGCCACTGTCTTGATAATCGCCCAGAGGGTAGCCACCGTGATGGACGCGGACCGGATCATCGTTCTGGACGAAGGCCGCGTGGTCGGTAACGGGACGCACAAACAGCTGATGGAGACCAGCGAGGTCTACCGCGAGATCGTCCTATCGCAGCTGTCCGAGGAGGAAGTAGCATGAGCGATCGCCGCCAAGACGCGTATGCCGGACCCGGCCATACGAGCACAAACGCTGCGCCACAGTCAGGTGCGAGACCCATGGGAGGACCTGGGCCAGGCCGCGGCTTCTTAGGTGGCCCGGGAAGGGGCCCGAGGCACATGTTCATGCCGGGAGAAAAGGCCAAAGACTTCAAAGGCACCCTGAGAAGGCTGGTCAAGTATCTGTGGCCGCGAAGGTGGCAACTGGCCACTGTCTTCTTGTTCGCCGCGTTAAGTACAGTCTTCTCCATTTTCAGCCCGAAGATCATGGGAAAAGCCACTACCAAGCTCATGGAAGGTCTCCTCATGAAGATGGCGGGAGTCCCCGGGGCGTCCATCGACTACGCTTACATCTGGAACATCTTGGTCACCCTCGCCGGCTTGTACGCCCTAAGTGCCCTGTTCAACTACATCCAGCACTTCGTAATGGCGGGCGTTGCTCAAAGCACGGTCTATCAGATGCGAAAGGATGTTAACGCCAAGCTCTCTCGCCTTCCGCTCAAGTATTTTGACTCACGGACGCACGGCGAGATACTGAGCCGCGTCACCAACGACGTCGACAACGTCAGTTCCACGCTGCCCCAAAGTTTAACGCAGCTAATAACCGCTTCGGTGACGTTGGTGGGCGTGGCAGTGATGATGCTCACCATTAGTCCGACCTTGACGCTGATAACCCTGGTGACCCTGCCGCTGTCGGTGCTCGTAACGATGAACATCGCCAAGCGTTCCCAGAAGTACTTCATAGGCCAGCAGCGGACGCTAGGCGAACTGAACGGGCATGTGGAGGAGATGTACACGGGCCACAAGCTGGTGAAGGTTTTTGGACGGGAACAAGCCTCCATCAGTGCCTTTGGGGACATCAACGACCGGTTGTACGAAAACGGATGGAGAGCCCAATTCGTGTCCGGGATCATTTTCCCGCTCATGGGGTTCGTCAACAACGTAGGTTACGTCCTCGTCTCGGTGGTCGGAGGTCTCTTCGTCACCAGACAGGCGATAGCCATAGGTGATATCCAAGCATTTATCAACTACTCCCGCCAGTTCACTCAACCGATAAGCCAGACGGCGAACATCGCCAACATCATCCAATCCACCGTGGCATCGGCTGAGAGAGTCTTTGAGGTGCTGGACGAGGCCGAAGAAGTTCCCGACAAGGAAGACGGACCGGTAATCATGGACGTGGAAGGCGACGTGGCGTTCCAGAACGTCAAGTTCCGCTATAGAGAAGACATCCCTCTCATCGAAGACCTGTCCATCAGGGCAAGGCCGGGCCAGACCGTGGCGATTGTGGGACCCACAGGCGCGGGCAAGACAACGCTGGTCAACCTCCTTATGAGGTTTTACGAAGTGGATGCGGGCGCCATTAGCCTTGACGGGTACAACATCGTCGATTTAAGGCGTGGAGACCTCCGCACCAAGTTCGGGATGGTCCTACAGGACACGTGGCTCTTCAGCGGTACTATCAGGGATAACATCGCATACGGCCGCACGGGCGCCACCATGGAGGAGATTGTGGCGGCGGCGAAAGCGGCGCGGGCCGACCACTTCATACGGACCCTTCCCGACGGATACGACACGGTGTTGAACGAGGAGGCCTCCAACATCTCCCAAGGGCAGATGCAGCTTCTGACCATCGCACGCGCAGTGCTGGCCGATCCGGCGATTCTTATCCTAGACGAAGCCACCAGCAGCGTGGATACCAGGACAGAGCTTCTCGTCCAGGAGGCCATGCAAAACCTAATGCAAGGTCGGACTAGTTTTGTCATCGCCCACAGGCTCTCCACTGTCCGAAACGCGGATTTGATCCTGGTTATGGACAACGGCGCCATCGTTGAGCAGGGCAAACACCAGGAGTTGCTTGCGAAAGACGGCTTCTACGCGGAGTTGTACAACAGCCAGTTCAACAGCAAGAACGGCGCGAAACGGGCTGGATGACCATAGGCGCATGCCAATCCTCGTTGCTTAAAAGTCAGTAAAGGGCTATCATGGTGGAACAGTGACGGGGACCTCTCCGGCGCAGAGCATTAAATGGCTCCTACGGGGCAAGGTCGCGTAGGAGCCTTATGCATTCTGGGGACGTCTTTGGAGTAAAAGTGAAAGCACAGTGTGTTGTTGTCAGACATGGCATCGCAACGTTGGCCTCGAGGAGAGATAGGTGCATGGGTGCGGGGAGCGCGCCTGCGTCCGTCCGCCAAGTGGTGGACGTACTGAATGGGCTGGTACAAGACCTGAATGAGGACGACTGGCACAGAAGCGTCGTGCTGGAGACAGTTCAGCGGCTGGAGTCCAGGGAGTTCAACCTAGTGATCATGGGCTTGTTCAAGAGGGGCAAGTCCACGGTCATAAACGCGCTTTTGGGCGGCGAAGTCGTCCCGACAGGCGTCGTACCTCTGACGTCGGCGGGGACCCTCTTGACCTACGGTGACACGCCGTGCGCCACAGTGTACACTTGGACGGCCACAATCGCGACATCCCCTTATCCGACTTGGCCGAGTACGTAACTGAAGAGAAGAACCCGTGCAATCAGAAGCAGGTATCCTACGTGCAGGTCAGGTGGCCTTCGCCGTTCCTTCAGAATGGCTTACGGGTAGTGGATACACCGGGCACGGGCTCGACGCTCGAACACAACTCCACCGCAGCCCGCGCGTGGATTCCCAGGGCGGACGCCATCGTGTTCGTGCTCTCGGTAGACCCTCCCATCTCCCAAGAAGAGATCGAGTACGTAAAGCAGATGGATAAAGCGTGCCGCGTTGTGTTTGCTCTAAATAAGTGCGACTACGCCAGTCCGGACCAATTGGCCGACATACTGAAGTTCACGAAAACCGCCCTTGAGCAGCAAGCGGGAGCCATCGACCCAACGGTGATACCGATATCGGCCCTGATGGCCCTAAACGCCCGGTCCAAATGCCCGGAAGGGAAAACGGACCTAGGCCTCCTTGAAGCCAGCGGCATACTCGAACTTAGGAAATGGCTGGACTCGGTCCTTTTCTTCGATAGAGACGCCATGCTGGTCGAATCGGCTACTCGCAAGGCGTCGACCCTCCTAAGCCAGTTGGAGTTTGAAACCCGCTTGGCCCTGGAAGCCGCGGGGGCGGACGCCGAGAGTCTGGAAGAGAAGGTCAAGATCATAACTAGGCTCACGCAAACCATGTCCTACCGGAGGACTGATCTGGAACACCTACTTGATGCGGCTGTGCAGCAACTATCATCGGGAGTCGGCCGCCGCCTTGAAGATGCGTATCGTACGCTCCTGCCCACCCTGGACAAGTTTGTGGACGAAACCATGGCTGCCGAAGAGAATGTACCTGTCCACAAACTCGAAGAAGTCGTTAGGGAACGCATCCACCAGGGGATTTCCAACCTCATGGATGAGTACAGGGTCGAAGAGCAAGTCCGGCTCGAAGAAGGACTTGAGGCCATAAGGCACCGTTTCGCCGACGAGTCGGACGGCGTTGTGAAAGACGCTCAACGAACCGTTTCGGAGTACTTCGATGTACAGCCTCCGGAAACCCCTGTGAGACTGGAACTGGCAGAGCCGAAAGGCTTCTACTACAGGTACGATACCGTCGAGCCAACGCTACACGCCATTGCCCATGGGCTGGAGAAACTGCTGCCCCCTCGCATTGCCAGAGAGCGCCTATGCCAAAGGCTGAAGAGGCAAGCCAGTAGCCTTCTGGACATGCAGATGGGGAGAGTTAGATTTGATTTCGCCCGTCGCATCAAGCAGACGACCAGGCTTATCGAGCGGGAGTCTTTGGAACGAATCAGCCGCGTAGCTGAGGGATTGGCTGACGCGCTTAGTATGTCTATGAGAGACCAAGGCTCGGAAAAGCGACAGTCCCTCGTCTCGGAGCTCGAGGCCAAACTGACCAGGCTGGGCAAGTTGAGGGGACGCCTCTCTCTACAGGTCTCCGGCAGCCACCGCCAAGCCGAGCATCCATAGTCCCCGCGTTACTGTGACGGGCTCAAGCCCAGCCGTCCTGACGGTCTCCTCGAAAAACCGCCTGTATGTCCCATAGTCACTCCAATCCGGAGGTGGAGCCTTTACGGTCGAGTAGTTGCCCGAAATGAGGTACTTGAACGCGCGATAGACATGTTGGTCATAGAAGGGAAACACCGTGTGCTGGACGCAGTGTAGGACAAAGACGGCCATCTCGAAGTTGAACTGGGGCTGGCGGGCCAGTTGAAGCACCAGTTTCGGCGGAAAATCGCTGAAGTGCTTGGGGACTAGGCCCGAGATCGCCGCGTCCTGTGCCGCCAAGGTCTGCCAAACCGCATAACCCACTGTGGACTTGGGCTTCCATTCGCTAGTGTAGAAGTACTCTCGGCCCGACTTGTCGCGGTAGGCCAGCTGAGCGCCTTCACTTTCAGTCGTAAGACAACCGGTCTTCCATGCTCCCATGATCTTGAAGCGGTCGGGATGCTGCACTTTCTCCACTACCAGTTCGTCGTAAACCGCCGCGAACTCGCCATCGAAATCGTACGTATCCGCCCATGCGGCTAGGCGTTCACCGTCTGTTGACATAGCGCAGGCCTCCCTACTCGTGTTATCTGCCTTCGAACTTTAGCCTCGGCGTTTGCTCTAAACACGATACCCCCAAATGGAGAATAAGCGCAAGGTTTTGGGCAGGTATGTGCACTCAAAGATCGCGGAGTTCTCGTGAATCCGAACCTCTCTTGAGTTTGGGAATGAGGCCGGCAAGGCCGAGTAACAGGCTTTGGCAGGGACTCGGCAGAGACGGCGTGTTCAGACAGACGATGATATACTCACATGGAGCAGGCAAGCCGGTCGCAACGGGCACCGCCAAACATATCGCTCAACAACTGGGGTTCAAGGACCTACGAGAGATGCACGACTACATGGAGGGGTATCCGTGAGGATAGCGCTGCTGTCACCCGCAGGCGCTATGCACCGGTACAACGGAAGTTTCGGAAGGGCGCTTCACTATGCTCCGCTGACTCTGACGACGCTGGCCGCGCTAGTCCCTCCCTCCCTAGACGCGACCGCAAGCATCTACGACGAGACCGTGGAAGGGATCCCCCTCGACTTGGACGCCGACCTGATAGGGATAACAGTCATAACCGGGACGGCCCCTCGAGCGTACCGTTATGCGGATTACTTTCGCGGGCGAGGCATTCCTGTCGTGCTAGGAGGAGTCCATCCAACCCTGCTGCCTGAAGAAGCAGCTCTCCACGCTGACTCCGTGGTAGTGGGATTGGCTGACCGAACTTGGCCGCGACTGTTGGAGGACTTTGTTCAAGGCAAGATGAAGCGGATTTATCGCCAGGATGGCCAGGGTGATGGACCGGAGCGCCTGAACGAGTCGGCGCTCTCCGGCCGCCCTATTCCGCGCCGTGACCTGCTCAAAGCCAAGGGATACATAACCACCAACACTGTCGAAGCCGTTCGCGGATGCAACCTGGCGTGCAGTTTTTGCGTCTACCCGCAGGCTTTCGGGCAAACCGTCTACAAGAGGCCCGTCCGAGAGGTTCTCGACGAAATAGAACGACTGCCGGGGAAGATCATCGCCTTCCCCGACGTTAACCTCATGGCTGACAGGGAATACGCTAAAGACCTGTTCACCGGCATGATCTCGCTGCGCAAATGGTGGCTTGGGCTTACCACTTCTTCAATCGGACAAGACGATGAGATGATCCGCGTGTTCCAGAAAAGCGGCTGCAAGGGCCTTCTGATAGGTTTTGAGTCCGTGTCACAGGAGTCTCAGAAGTTTGTCAGGAAGGGCGTCAACCGCGTCGGGGAGTACGGCGTCCTCATGAGAAAGCTGCACGACGCAGGCATCGCGGTCAACGGGTGCTTCGCCTTCGGCGCCGACGACGAGGATAAGTCCATATTCGAGCGAACCGTCGAAGCCGTAGTCAGTATGCAGATTGACCTGCCTCGCTACTCCATCCTAACGCCGTTCCCAAAGACCCAGTTCTACAAAGACTTGATGTCTCAAGGCAGGATCATCGAACACGACTGGGCGATGTATGACGTCGAACATTGTGTGTTCCGGCCCATGAAGATGAAACCGGATGAGCTGGAAGAAGGCCTGGAATGGGCGTGGAGGCAGACGTATTCGCTAGGTTCCATCGCAAGCAGGCTATCTCGCTTGGGCACCATCCTCCCCGTAAGCCTCATGACGAATCTTGCGTACCGTCGCTACGCGGACCGGCTCAGCCACTTCACCGGGGAGGTTATGAAAGACAACAGCGACATACCTTCGCCTTGCACAATCGAAAGAGGTGCCACGGCCGGTTGAAAACAACCTTTATCCTTCCGGGAATCGGCAAGAAGCCGGGCGAACGCTACATCGGCACTTGGAAGATGGAGCCCCTCATGATAGCGATGCTGAAGGCCGTCACGCCTCCGGAGATTCAGACGGAGTTTTTCGACGATCGCTTGGAACTCATCGACTACGACACGGAGACAGACGCCGTAGCGCTGACCGTGAAACTATACGGCGCTAAGGGCCTACCGGATAGCGGAGAGGTTCCGGCAGAGGAATCCCCATCATCATGGGCGGCTACCACCCTACCCTGCTTCCTGACGAGGCTATGGAACATGCGGACTCCATCGTTACCGGCAACGCCGAGGTTGTGTGGCCTAGCGTACTGAATGACTTGGCCAGGGACAACTGCGCGGCGCCTGTATGCGGGGACGACAGGCTTCGCAAATTCGGGATGGGGCGACTGCCTCGACGGGGACAACAGCCATAGCCAGCGCGCCCAAGGATTGGGCAACTGGCGAGCGGCTAGCCCTGACCGGAGCGTCCTAGCCGGGAAGAAGTACCTGCCGCTCTCCCTGGTTGAGACCGGACGAGGATGCACCTTCAATTGCGAGTTTTGTGCCGTGACGGCGTTTCACGAAGCAAGGGCTGCCCTCGACCGATTAGAGACGTGTTGGCCGACATTGAGGCCTCGCCGCACAAATTTCTTCCTGGTGGACGACAACATCGTCGCGAACCAGGAGTACTCTTAACCTTTTCGGGGCTATGGCCCCGCTTGGATCAAATGGTCAAGCCAAGGTTCCTTGACTATGGCCAGAAATCCAAGGCTGCTAAGGCCATGAGAAAAAGCGGTTGCACGGTGATCCTCATCGGATTTGAGTCTTTGGAGCCTGCCAGCCTAAGGCAGATGGGCAAGGAGTGGAACGCAAGACTCGGCGAAACTGACGATCTCATCAAACGGATTCACGACGCGGGCATTGGCATCTATGGGACTTTCCTATTCGGATACGACCACGACACCCGTGACGCGTTCGAGCGGGCTGTTGAGTTCTCCCTTAAGCACAAGTTCTTTTTCGCGGCGTTCAACCATCTCCTGCCGTTCCCGGGGACTCCTCTGTATCGCCGGCTTAAAGATGAAGGGCGGCTTCTTCGAAAGTGGTGGCTGGACTCGGACTACGCAGGGACATCTCCTTCGTCCCTAAGCACATGAGCCCGGAGGAGTTGTCGGACGGGTGCGCGAGAGCTCGAAGGCAGTTTTTCAGTTTGTCTTCGGCGGTAAAGAGGGGCGTCGCGCTCATGGGAAGGAATCCAGATCCCCTAACCAACCTGCTGTTTTGGACCCAAAACGTCCGTCTGGGCAAAGAAGTAGAGGGCAAGCTACGCATACCCGTTGGGAGTGGCCTTGATGAGCTACCGAAATAGGATTCGGGGATGGTCAGCGTGACTGAGCGTGAAAGACCGGCGCCAGAAGGCGGCGCAGAAAGCCCATCTCCCACGGGAGGAGCCCGCTTCGCGTTCTGCCTTGCCTCGCCCGATGACGGTGACGAGATCCTCGAAATACTCGAAGGAGAGGAGTTCAAAGGCAGCATTTCTCTGCTTTACACTCGCCGTCCGGATGCGTTCAAGTCGCTCTTGCTTGAGGGAGACGAAGTCCTCATCACAGTGTGCCGTGACCTGCAGGAGGGGCGTATCGCCGGTTTTGGCGCCTGCGCCATTCGAGAGCAGTTCATCGACGGCAAGCCCGAGCGTGTGGGATATTTGTTCGGCTTGAGAGGCCGGAAGGAGTACCAGAGAGTCTTCCACCTCTTGCCGAAGGGATACGCTTTTCTTAGGTCCTGCCTGGAGAAAAAGGGCGTTCGCTTCTTCTATACCAGCATTTTGGAAGATAACGATTACGCCTTGAGCCTGTTCGCCAAAAGGAGGGCGTACATGCCCGCCTATGAGAACCTTGGAACATACACGGTGTACATGATGAAAGCTAATATGGGACGACCGCACTCTCCCCTCGACCCGGGAAGCGTGTTCGCCGTCGGACCGGACGGCGCCTGGCGGTTTGAGTCCGTCGGGCCCGATGGCTTCCAAGAAGTCACCGATTTCCTCAACCGAGAGGGAAGTCGCAGGCAGCTTTTCCCCGTGGTACGTCCCGGACAATCCAGAGGGCCGGCTATCGATTCCTACCGCGTAATCCGCAATGCCGAGGGCCAGGTAATCGCCGCCGGGGCGGCCTGGGATCAACGTCCTTACAAGCAGTACGTTATGCAAGGTTTCGGCGGCTACATGAAGTGGGTAGGCAGGCTGTCTTTCCTCCTCCCCATCCTGGGCTACCCACCCGTTCCCAAAACAGGGTCAGTCGTTAACTTCTTCACGCTATCCTATTGGGCGGTAAAAGATGATGACCCCCAGACCTTCCGCGCGCTGCTTGAGGGGTTTTCGCGGACTGGCGGGGATTACTCCTGCTTCGTCATCGGCCTGCACGAGACCGATCCCCTTAACCGAGTAGCCGAGGCCATTCGCCATATCTCCTACAGGAGCAGGATCAAGGCGGTAGGCTGGGACTCGGAGTCACCGGAAGCGTCGGCGTCGGAAGTGTCGGTAGCGACGGTGAAGCCTTGCCCCGGCAGAAAGGCGAGGTTCTACATCTAGAGTGCGGAAGCTTTGATAGAGACCGCCGGAGCCGCAAGCGCTCCGACGGTCACTTCAATCCAAATGCAGCTATCTCTTCTACACTTACTTGGTGATCGTTATCCCTCTGGTGGGATGGTCGTATTCCACCGTCGCCCCCAAAGTCTCGCTAACGAACCGGAGCGGTACGTAGGTCCTGTTGGCCTCCAGAATGCGCGCGGGGGCAGTCGATGATCTCCAACTCGCCGTTGACCAGCACGTCTGCCGAGTCAATGGTAAGAAGTATCTCAGTCACGCCGTCGTTTATGAGGACTTGCCTTTCGGCCTCCAACCACTCCACGCGTGCTCCCAGCGCTTCGGCGATAAACCGGACCGGCACCAGGGTCCTCTCCGGCTCGGGTCTAGCCGAGGAGGAGCGTCAAGCAACCTCTCCTCACCGTCTATCTTGGCGATTAGTGAGTCTATGGTGAGTTCGATAACCCTGTGGGCGGTAACAGGTGCGTCTTCTATGGTCAGCACTGCCTTTGGAGCGGTTCCGAAAAGCGCCGACATCGAAGACATTTGGATGTTCACGGTCTCGTCTTCCTCGGCTAGGTTATCCGAGATAATGGGGATATCGAAGGTCTTAAAGGTCTCGCCTTCCGCGAAGGTCAGAACCCCGCTCACCGCGCCATAGTCGATTCCCGCGAGAGCGGTCCCGTCTGAAGTGGAGTAGTTGATGGTGAACTCCCCTTGAGCGCCGCCCCAGCGCATTACGCCGATGGTCGCTTTCCCGCGCCTTCGGAAACGGAGTAAGCAGGAGCTGTGAACTGGAAGTAGCCTGGGTTCCAGGTCGGCTCCGAAGGAGGAGCCGGGTCTTCCTCCAAGACCGTTATCTCGAATATATCCGAACCGCTGTACTCGCCTTTACTAACGGTGGCGGTCAGGATAACCGTAACCTCGCCCTCGCCTGCTTCTGGCCTGGTCACATCGCCCGTCATCGATATGACGTCTTCGTTGTTGCTTTCCCACGATATGGACGTGCCGTTGGGCCCACTGGTCGGCAAATAGAGGTCTGAGGTGACCTCGAGGGCACTTGTATTGTCCGCCAAGATGAGCAGATACGTTAGCCATGCCAGATCGTCAGCCACGGCTTGTTGGTCGGCGGGGGCACTCATGGTCCCGTAGGCGGAGAAGCCTAGCTGTACCTCTTGTCCGTCCACGTCGCCCGAGACACCCATCTCATTCAAGGGAATGGCGAACTCGTAGACTTTGTGTTGATACCCCACTTTATCGGTATAGGTGAAACCGCCTATACCCCATGGGGAGTCCGCCCCCGTGACAGCAAAGACCTTGACGCCGGTCGGTGTCTTCACATAGACCTTAGCGTAGTCCTCTCCGGTGTCCAGAGTGTTGTCCGGAGTGGTATCCAGCGCAAGGTAGAGGTTTTCGGAGTCGTTCATTGCCCACGCGTAGATTAATCCGTCGGGATGCCCGGATGCGGGTCTAACAAATTCCTGGAAGACAGGAACCATCGCCGGAACTTCGTCCAGGGATCCGTCAACGTCCAAGGTGCCTTCGGCCAAGCCTAAGGTATACGTGTAGTAGGATGACTCGGCACCAAAAGGCTTCCCTTGGTTGTCTACCGGAAATTGAAACGGGATCTTACCCAATTCAACAGGTTCGATTCTCGCGGTGACCTTTAGCACAGCTGTGGCAGCACCTGTCTCGAAGACCAGTTCTGCCTGACCGTCTGTAACGTGGAAAAGGTCCAAGTCAGCTTCGGCGAGCTTAGCAATTCCAAGCGCGTCGCCGCCAACTACCGCAACGGGGCCCTGTCCGTCCAGCAAGACCTCGTCAATGTGGCTTGCCCCTCCACCCACCTGAACAAGCCGTATGTAGGTAGGATTGGAAAGCCCTGTGACTTCAAGGGTTTCTTCTGTAAGTGACTCCACGAAGCCGAACTGCCCGGCTTCGGTCCACTCCTCACCGTCGGCCGACAAGTACACCTGCACAACTCCATTTGAAGCCGCAACCCCACTAGCTGTGGCGCTCCCCGTCATCCCAACAAAAGGCACGACATTGAGGATGATCAAACAAGATAAGGCCACGGCTGTGGCACTTAGGAAGAACCGCCGCATTCAATTCCCTCCTCTGGGAAATCTCATGTCTTCGCAGGTCTCGAGGACATCTCTAAGACTTCAAAGGAAGTGAAGGCAAATCCTGCCGTGCTGGCGCCGCAGCGACCCGAAATTGGGACGATGTGCCCTCCGACAGCCCTAGAGCGCCTTTCCTTCCTTGAGACGCTCGCGCATCTTTTGGACGGATGCCTCCGGTATGGGATTCATGGCTCCGGCCACCAAGGAAAACAGCGCCACCTGCGCGCCTTCCTCGACGTAGACCGCGTTGGACAGGGCAGCGGCGACGTTGGGTCCTGTGCAGAGTACGCCGTGGTTCTGAAGCATGATGGCGTTTTGGTCGGCCCCGAGGCAATTTGTCGCTGCTTTCGCCAGTTCGTCAGACCCCGGGATCTCGAAGGGGACTATCTTGACGGGCCCAAGACTCACCAGAGGGACAGTGATTATGGGAAGCTCGACATTGGCCACAGAAAGGGCAGTCGCATATGGAGAGTGGGTATGGACAACTCCAAAAACATCCGGTCTGGCCCGGTAAACCGCGGTGTGCATCGGAGTCTCTGAAGACAGTCTGTGCTTCCCTTCCACTACACCTTCGAAGTTGACGTCGACGATTATGATGTCCTCCGAGCCTAAACGTCTCGGCAGGAGACTGGTCAGGGTGATGGCGACGAGGCCGGTCTTGGGATCGCGCCGAGATGTTACCCGAAGTTCCCCTGGTCAACGCCATCCGGCTCATCTCTAGCGCTGCGTTCAGGACATCCTGACGCAGAGTATAATGGACATGTTGCCCCCTCCTACCAGTCGGACGGTTTCGTCCGATATCGCTCGGCTTCAGCTACCTGCAGTGAGTATACGACGAAGCGTGTCCTCTCATCGCATTCGTATTCGGACATTTATGCCGCTGCTTCGACCGACTACCGGACAAGATATCCACTGCCAACGATCCACTGCCACTTTTGTCCGGTAGTCGGCATCGGCACCGAGACATTTCTTCAGCTCCTTCGGTCGACTACAGGACAAAAATCCCACTGCCAACGATCCACCACCGCTTTTGTACGGTAGTCAGCATGTACCCGACATTATACGGCTCCATCGGTCGACTACAGGACAAAAATCCGCTATAACGATCCACTGCCACTTTTGTCAGTAGTCGGCATCGGCATTTTCGACATTTCTTCAGGCTCCTTCAATCGACTACCGGACAAATATCCCGCTGCAACGATCCACCATCAGTTGTCGAATCTGGGTACAGCACACCGTCTCACGAGTTCTCGAAGAAACTCCTCTGTTTACCGGAGAAATCATAGTCGTCCCCGTCAAGTAACCCTTCCCATGCTGCCTGATTTCGATCCGTCGAGAGGATAAAGCCATGGACGACAGCAAGTTCCGGGTCAGCTTTGCGGACTTTATCTTGTCGTACGGGATTCTCTCAAAGAAAGGACCGCTGCAAAACAGGTACTCGTCTCAGGCTCGTAGTATGCCGAACACGAGCCAGACAAGGAACACGCGACGACAAGGGAAGAACTGCGCCGCCAACACTTTGAACCTGCCCTCTTGCGGGACCACAAGAGCCGATACCAGAAGCAGCGCCACCGTAACTAGAACGATAGCTGCAAACCACGAATCGATAGCAGATTTTACGCGCATTGGATTGACCTCCAGCAATAGTCGAAGCTTCTTCACAGCACAGATCAAGAGGTGCCTATCCGCTCAATTGCCACCTTAATCGCTATTCGCTGTTGGCCCGACGGCTTCCTACTCTCTGTCCCAATCGTCGCTACCGGCGCACTCCCTTCCGATCTTCTCCAGCCTCTGGATGAGCGGACCTGACGGATCAATGTCCCTTTTGGGGACGCCAAGCGGAACCATCGGCAGCAGTTTTTGCAGGCTAAGGTCGTGTTTAGTGACCACGAACAGCCTAATGCCGTGGTTCTGGGACAGACCCACCTTCATCAGATCTCGCTTCTGCCTTTCACGCAATTGGTCGCCTTGCTGGAGTAGAAGCCCCGGATTTAGTACATGATACTGATCCCGTGATACTCGATAGCCCATTTTATTACTCCTTGGAGTAGATGTCATACCTAAAGGCTCTGTCCTGTCTCCAGGGTTGATTAGGAATTTCGTCTGACAATCGTGGTGGAAATCCACGCTGGGAGCGCAAATCCACTCAAAAGACATCTTCGTCGTCTCTTCGCCTTTGAAGTGCGCCATCTCAATGGCCATGGCCACCTCATTTGCCAGCACTTCTTCGATAGGTGGAGAGCACAACCGCTGCTGGTCGCAGCCCTCCTTCTTCTGACAATCACATCCAACCCGCACAACTGAGTTCCTTGCAGTGCCTGGCGACTGTCTTAGGGTCTGGTCTGGATTTCCGGCCAAGTGCACGCGGCGACTGAGGCTGTGGCATCGCCACTAGGTGGATCAACTTGGACATGAACGGAGGAGCTTTCGCCAGCAAGCTCCTGGACGATACGTGTGGTTATATTCAGCTAAATCAACCCCTCCGTGGATACAGCTTCCCTTCGGCCACCCACTCGTATGTCGCATGGCATATGCCCCACCATGTCAGCCAGCTGCAAATGGGTAGGCGAAGTGGTCCATCGACATTTGGTCAGGGCCACGGAGAATCAGCGGAACTTTTTCCTATCTGCGATGAGGGCAACCAATTCCATCCGCTGATCGCCCTCACCGCACGACACTTTTTCCCGTGGTGAAAAATTACTACCAGAAAAAATGTCCGCATCATCGCCTCGGCTTCAATTCTGTCTGATCGTCGCGTCTAACACCCGACATTTCTTCCCGTCCCGCAGGGCACCAGCGGAAGATTTGTCCGCACCATCGCCCCATCGCCTCGACATTGGCGGGAGATGCATCAACGGCCCGCTCGTCAGTGCGCCGCCTCAATCAGCTTCTGCCTGACCGTCCACAATTCCCGAGACAAGTCAACATAATAGCGGTGAGGATTCTCGAAGCGTTTTACTTCATCCCAGAAGCCATTCAGCTCTTCGGCGCATCGCTTCCGTGCGGCCTCGGGATTGGCCGGCTCTCCGTTGGTCGGCGCCAGAGGGGTCCGCTGTTGGAGCAAGGGCGTCACGGAGTAGGTCCCCCCACGAAGCCTCTTCGTTTTCCAGGTCTCAATGGGGTCGAATAGGACGTAGTCCTGGGACGGGTCAATGCTCTCCTTTCGGAGAGCGACCACGTCGGCGATAGCGTGTTTTGTCCTGTTATCGAAGAACCTGTACACCTGCTTGAACCCTGGGTTAGTGGTCTTGGCCATGTTCTCGCTGACTTTTATCCGCGGCTGAACCGCGCCGTGTGCATCCTCCACGGCAACCAGCTTATACACGCCGCCGAACACGGGGTCGGACTTTGAAGTAATGAGGCGTTCGCCTATGCCAAATGCCTCCACCGGAGCTCCCTGCCTCAAAAGGTCCCTGACCAGATACTCGTCCAGAGCGTTTGACGCCACAATCTTGCAGTCGGGGAAACCGGCTTCGTCCAACATGGCCCGGGCCCTCTTTGAGAGATACGCCAGGTCTCCACTGTCGATGCGAATGCCTTTCGGACGGAACCCCGCCGGCACTACCACCTCGTTGAAAGTCTGAATGGCGTTGGGGATCCCATGCCTCAGCACATCGTAGGTATCGACCAGGAGCGTGCAATCGTCGGGGAAAGTGCGGGCATAGGCTTTGAAGGACTCCAACTCCGACTCAAAGAGCTGGACCCAGCTGTGGGCCATGGTCCCGGAGACAGGTATGCCGAACCTTTGACCTGCTAGGGTACACGAGGTGGCGACACAACCACCAACATAGGCGGCTCTTGCGCCCCACACAGCGGCGCTCGCTCCGTGGGCACGTCTGGCCCCGAACTCGATCACGGGACGGCCTTCGGCGGCCCGAACCTTTCTACTTGCTTTGGTGGCGATAAGCGACTCGTGGTTGACGCAGTTCAGGGCAACCGTCTCCAGCAGTTGAGCCTGGATGATCGGGCCCCTAACCGTCACCAACGGCTCGCCGGGAAACACAGGGGTCCCTTCGGGCATCGCCCACACGGTGCGCTTGGTCATACGATCTCGCGAAGATAGTCCAGAAACTCGGGGCTGAACTTGCCCAAGCCCTTCAGGTAATCCAGGTCCTCTTGGCTGAAGCTGAAGTCCCTAAGGATGGAGAGGAAGTGATCGACCCCTGCGAAAACCGCGAAGCCTCCGTCATCCGGGTTTTGCCGGTAGAACAGGTCAAAATAAGCGATGTCGTCCTGCCGGCGGTTCTGGAAATACCCCTCGGCCATGGTTAGTTCATAAAAGTCTGCAAGTAGTTCAAGGCTCCAAGACAGGTTCATCAGGGCGAGACCTCCTATGCTATAGTTGCCCGCTGGTCGCCCGCGTAACGGCATGAGACGTGGGGACAACGTGTTAATTCGACCTTTATCTGAGGGTTCCTTTAAGCTGCGGTGTCGTGTAAGGGGCCGCGACCCTCTTCCCCTTGAGGAAGTGCTACTATATTAAGGGGAGTACGGTTGATTCTGCGGCAAGGAGGGCATTGGCTTTCAGAGAAACAAAAGAAGACTACCTAAAGAGAATCTACAAAACAAACCGGATACAGGCGCATTCATTATCGAGGTATCGCTGGACGATTACACGGACATATTTAACGGCTGGGACCCCTCCCCCGTCCGAGAAGGGATCTCGACCCTGACCTTGTCGATTTCCTAGAGCAGTGCGCTTCGGACATACCTCTGGAGTTCCCATTGGAGTTGCAGTTCTACATTCCCAGGACAAGTACGACGAGGATAGGGAGACTCGGTCCAAAGAAGGTATCAAGAACAACTTCGGTTTCACTGCCCACTTCATCGGCAAGGGTGGAGATCCGCAGAAGGATCATGATCTACGCCATCGCGTCATTGGCGTTTCTCTCGGTAGGCTATTTATCCAGGCACTACGTGCCTCCCAACTTCTTGACAACTATCCTTACGGAGGGCGTCTCCATCGGAGGATGGTGTTTTCTGTGGGAAGCTTTCTCGCTTATCTTCTTCTCCGGGCAGGAGGTAAACAGCAGGCTTAAAAGATACCGTCGATTCCAAGAATCGGAAGATAACGTTCACCCGGTTGTGACGGACCTCGACCGACGCGGCAGGAGGTCCACATGGGCTGGCTGAGTGCTACGCTGGCTGAGTGCTTCGGGGACTGGATGAAACTACCCGACTATCATCCCTCCTGCCTCATCCACAAGACGGTGTCTCCGGACCGACTCACGAACCGGCCTGGCGGAGTAGCCCAGTTCCTCTTGAGCCTTGGTGCTTGCCACCTCAGAGTTAGCTTAGCAGCGCCTCGATCATGTCGGTGCTGAACATGGGTTTCTTTTCCTGTTTTTCCGCAATACCAGGTTAGGCAGCGGGCCGCTCCCAGAGCGAAGCGGGGTGAAACAGCCAGACGCGGAACAGGACGTCCCACTACCGAGGAAACCTCTCGCAACACATCGGTAACAGAAATCCACTCTCCGGCCAGGATGTACCCCTCCCCCGTTCTGCCTTTGTCGGCGGCAGAGTGTCCTCGCAACGTCCCGAACGTCGACGAAGTTGTAGCCTCCGCTACAGTGGCTGGCAGGCGCCCCTTCACAAAAGCAGGATCATCTGCCCGCTTCGGAAGGCTTGAAGTCATAAGGTCCGATGACGCCTGAAGGAAAGACGATAACCGCGTCAAGGCCCTGTTTGACGACATCTAGAACCTCCAAAGTGCCCCTGGCTTTTGTCTTGGAGTACTCCATGGTCATGCGGCGCCGGGTCGCATCCGACCGACTCGTCGATGCCGGTTCCGTGAGGAGGCTCTACCAGGGCATGAATAGATGAGGTATGGACCAGGCGCCGGACGCCCATGCGTAGGCAGGACTCGGCAACATTTCGAGCGCCATAGACGTTCACCTGCCAAAAGCTCGGAGCGGCCCGGGAGCAGGCTGATTATTGAGGCGAGGGAAGGACGAGGTCGGCGCCTTGCAAACGCGCGGTCCAGCGACTCGGGCCGGCGGACATCGCCCTCCACGATCTCCACGTCCAGACCCTTCAACGCCGCGAGACTCTCGCCTTTTAGGACCATAGCTGAACGGTTTCTCCCGGGCCAGAAGGAGCCTGATCAGATTGTTGCCGAGATGTCCAGGGGCGCCGGTAACTACTATCATGATTGGTGCCCTCCCCAACTGCCATCTGCCCGCTACAGTCTTCGTAGAACTATTCGCGGACGAATCCGATGGCCGGCAATGCCTGCTCTTTCGACGCGATTAGGGGCGTTCCTGTCCGTACCTCGCCGCCATTAAGCCAAAATCTGGCTGGATGAGGCCTTGGCATTTGCGACGTCACGAGCGCCCCTTCCGCCACTCTCCATGAGTGACGAGACCTGGAGCGCGGTTGGAGCCGAGAACCTTGATCCCTTACGCTCAAGGGTGTTCTCGCAAGACCCTCATTCCCACCGCGCCTGACTTCGTATATGGGATAGAGGACATGCGTGAATACGTGAGTCGCGGGGAGGCGTGAAAGTCGATCGTAACCACAACACCGCAGGTTGAGGGGCTACAAAGTAGCCGGGTACATCGGAATCGTAGCGGGAGAAGTCGCTCGGGGACTGACGGAATGATGCTCGTGCTGGCGACGGGAACCGCTGTAAGGTTGGAGCAGTGCCCAGTCGCGCCGAGCAGCGACCATTGCCACGCTGCTGAGGTTGTCGGATTTGAAGGGGCCACCCGTATAGCGGATGGCCCCCTCTCCCTTCGGTTTGTACTCGTCAGTCCGGCAAGAACCGTGCGGCTCCGGTCGTTCGGGTCCTACTCTCCCAGTCCCGCGTACCGCATGAGTATCGTAGCCGCTTCAGCCCTGTTGGAGGAAGCCCCCGGGACAAGCTGCGTCCCGCTTCTTCCCTCAATGATGCCTTCCGCGACTGCCCACTTCATGGCAGCTTCCGCCCAGCCGGCGACAGCCTCGGAATCCGCATATCCCGAAAGGTCAACGGCCCCGAACGCGCCTGCGCCCTGCTTGACCGCAAACCGATGGAGGATTGTCGCGAATTCCTGCCGGGTTACTTGGTCGTGCGTTCCAAACAGTCCGTTTCCGTATCCTTGGACGATGTCCGTCTCTTCCGCCCATGCGACCGCGTCGGTGTACCACTGGCCATCGGCTACATCGGTGAAGGCAGACCCTGTCGTCACCTCCGGTGAGCCGGCATAGCGATATAGAGTGGCGACCAGCATGGCCCGGCTCATGTCTCCATAAGGAGCGAACGCATCTTCCGCGATACCGTTCATTAGCCCGGTCTCGGTGACGAACTTGACGCCGGGATAGTACCAATCTGCCTTCCTGACGTCACCGTAATCCGTGACCAGTTTGGCCACCTTCTTGACGATGCAGAACCGGGACGAGCTGTCGGCGGTGCCCAACAATCCTCGCTTGCCGGCGTCATACCGCACATCTTCGAGTATGGCGAGCCCTTTCGATCCGTCCAACGTCAACAGGGTAAGCGCGTCGGCCTCCTCGTCGGGAAGGAGAGCGTGGGGGATGAACACTTCTGTCGCTCCAGGAATGGGAAGAGCGCCGGCCCCTCCTATGCTCACCGCGATTCGCCACACGGCTGCGTCGCCCAGGATATCCCGAGCTTCGTCGGACAGATCGTCCACTTCCAAATCGACAGTTTCAGTCCGGAACACCACTTGATCGGTATCGTCAACCAAAGCGGCCAAGGCGCCCAGCGCCTGTCGACCGAGAGTGAATGACGCCACAGGCGTAGTGACGGTCAGGGCCGCCCGGGTTTCCCTAGCGAGCATAGACAGAGCGGCACCGGACATGGCCACGTCGATGGCTCCCTGACCTTGAGGAGCGTTGACCTGGACAGTGACTTTCGCGACGTCACCCGAGCCGCCGGTTCCAAGGGCAGCCCCCAGCGCCGAGGTCACCTGATCGTCCGTGATCAAGGTTCGGACGCCGCCGTCGCCCCACGTGGTATACGCGCTTATGACAGGCGTCGCTATGGGAGGGAAATAGGGTTCTTCCGGAGGCTGGAGCGGCGAGTAGTCGATCTTCACAGTTAGGCGGTAGTTGTTGTTTCTAGTTACCGTGACTCCAGTGATTGTCGCGTCGCCCGCTTTGTCGCCCACAGAAGGCAGCCCTGTGATCATGTCGGCGGTGAACGGGTTGGCGTAGAAATACGCGCTGTTGGTGCCCGGGTAGTCGTTGGACTGCAGCCGTATGGAGACGCTATAGGTCTCTCCCTCTTTGAACTTGCCGTCCTCCAAGCTACCGTTCCAGGTGAATAGAGGTTCGTTGGTCGCGAAGAAGAACAGGTCGTAATCGTCCTCCGGACTGGGCGTATAGACCTTGGATGGCTCTTGTCCTATCCGCGGGTGGACGATCGTCCCCCAGTGGAAACCGGAGATGGTCCCCCGAAGGACAGACAACTTGTAGCTGGCGGTGGCAGCCTGATAGATGCCGTCAGATGCCACGTCGGCCGTGATGACGACATCAGTGCCGACGTTCCAAGGGGTGACCACGCCGGAATCATCAACAACGGCCACACCCGTATTTGAGCTTGTGTATGTTATCTTACCGTTACCTTCATACCCGTGTAGGGTGTTGGTAAAGGGGAACTGATAGTGGTATAGGCCGACGCTATCTTGCTCGAAGTATAGGTTCAGAGGCTTGAGCGCCACGCCTGCGGCTATGGAGTACTTCTGCATTGTCGTGTTGTCCGAGCCCAGGACAGCGATGAAGTCCCCTGCTGCGAGAGTACCCGCGGTCTTGGCTTCAGTGCTAGAGAATGCAGCAGCGTCGTCAACCACCGTGCCGGCGGCAAAGAGTTTCATCGTCGCGTCCGGTCTGACGTGAAGACCTTCAAGGAATTGGTCGACTTCAGTCTCTCCGAAAACGATGGCCTTCTCATTTGGGCTGATCTGGTCGTCAGAGACCATATAGTCTGTCGAGGTGATGGTCGTGGAAACCAAGTATTTGATATTGCTGTCCTTGTCCACGATGAACATCTTTCCGGTGTGAGCATCGTTGTTGGCAACGTAGAGGCGCAAATCCTCATCCTCAAGAACACTGTCCGGCAGCGTCAACAGATCGCTCTCGTTGGTCGCTACATTGATGTAGGAATAAACGGAGGGGTCATCCCCAATGAACACTTCGGGCTCGGTGATGTACCCTATGAAGCCGTGCCTGTCGCTGTAAGTGCTGTTTTTCTTGGGTGTCGTAATCGGCGTGGCCGCCCCAAAGACGTCCAGCTTGAGGGCGTACTTGTAGGGCTCCACCTCTTCTAGGTCGGCGTGAACTCGCTCCACCGGGCATTTGCCCACGTCGGTGACCTTGCCGGGCTTCACGATGTATATGGTGTTCCTGCTCCATACGTTTTCGAACTGCTCTACCTTATAAAGCTTGCGTACCTCGTTGTTGGTCGGGTTGAAGGCGTCGTTGGAGATGAAATACTCCACTCCGTCTACCACCGTAAAACCGCGTAGGACAATCAAGTGCCCTCCCGTAGAACCGTAGGCGTTCTCCAGGTAGTTGTAGGCGGTGGGATCGGTAGAGTACGCCACGCTGGCGCCCACGGCGCAACCGCTCTTCAGATGCCGCTTTATGCCCTCAATCGTAGAATAGTCCACATAAGACTGATACCCGTAGGACCCGGCGGCAGCCATGGCAAAGGCCCAGTTGCCGAAAGAATTGGCCCTGAAGTCGTAACAGCCCATGGATACTTCCTCGGGCAACAGGTTCAGGCAGTTGCCTTCCATTTGCGAGACGCTGTTCAGAAGCATGGTTGTGGTGGTTGCGTTGCATATGATCCCGCCGATGTTTGGGGAACGGATCATCTGAGAGTACCGTGGGACTTCCACTTCGCAAGTGTAGTCGTCAATTACCCCGAGCCCGTCTCGAAAGACCTTCTCGGGATCGACGCCGGTGGTTCTGGTCGTTCCGTGTAGATACCAAAGGACCGGTGAGGCGATCGCGGTCGAATCCCTATGCAAGATGACCTGAAGCTTGACCTTGGATGCGGTGTCCCCGTCATCCGGATCGCCACGGACTGTGAGTTCGTCCCAGTCTATGTTGATATGAGGCGAGTCGGCAGTGGAATATGAGGCATGGGACGCTCTCTGGATGAACGGGCTCCACTTGCCCCAAGTCACGTAGTTGCTCCACTCTTGATACTTGTCCAACCAAACGCTGGCCGTGACCTCTACCCAAGTCCCCTCGGGCGCGTCAGCGTTCCAGGACATAACCATGTACTCAAATGATTTGCCGGGATCCATTGAGATTTCGGCCGAGGTATAGGTTGCCTCCGTCTCTCCGTCCGCGAGTTTTATGGCTCCATCTCCAACGGTATCGTCTATTGCGAGTTTGCCTTCGTCCAAGTCGCCGGTTGCCCAGTCGTCCGGCGAGCTGATCTCGAACTCGTTACCGAAGAACGAGAGCCCACCATCTGCAGCAAAGACACCGACAGGGAGAACACCCAGGACCAAAAGCACGCCAAAACCAAAGCCAACACGCGTCTCTTCATCCTAATACCCCTCAAGGAAAATACAGGCAACAGGAGTCCCTACTATACTGTTCCACACGTGCCTGGATTTTCCTTGTCGGAGGTTTCTAACTTATCTCATACATTGACTTGCGAGGGAATAGCGAGACCTCTCGCTTCGCGCCCCGAGGTCTCATTCACGCCGGTCAACAAGTATTTCAGATACCCTTGCGTTAGCTCGGCAAGAGCAGCATTTTGCCGGGCACTTGGTCATAAATGGCCTTGAAAGCAGCGTCAAAGTCTTTCATGAGAAAACGACCGCCGACCACAGGGGAAAGGTCGATTTTCCCTGAAGCGAGCAGTCTCTCGCATTCAAACCAGGTGCTGTACATGAGCCGGCCGGTTACTCCAACCAAGGTGGCTTCCTTGTAAATGATGCCATCCGTCAGGTCGATGCTAACGGGTTTGTCGGGCAGCCCCACGAGAACCATCCGCCCGCCCTTCTTCAAAGACCTGAGTCCATCAGAGATAGCTGCCCCGCTTCCAGAGTAGTCGATGACGATGTCCGCACCTCTGCCGCCGGTGACGTCCCGAACAACGGAAGCAAGGTCCTGCTGGACGGGGTTGACCGTCACGGTTGCCCCCATGGTCTCCGCCACTTTCAGTTTCGCGTCCGCCACGTCTGAACAGATGATCTGCTCAGCTCCCTGAGCCCTGGCGGCTCCCACGGCCATGAGTCCTATGGGACCGCATCCGAGGATGACGACGTTGCGGCCGCCTACTCCCCCTGTCGCCTGGATGCCGTGAACCGCTACTCCCATGGGCTCCAAGAAAGCGCCCTGTTCATAGGAAATCTCCGGCGAAAGCTCCCACCCGCAGGTCTCGGGGATGATAACGTAGTCGGCAAAAGCTCCGGGCACGTGAACGCCGACGATCTTCATGGACTCACAAATGTGGGCGTTACCCGTCAGGCACTGGAAGCATTTGCCACAGTCAATGTGAGTCTCGCCCGCTACACGCTGGCCCTCTTTGAGGCGCCTGACGCCGGGCCCCACCTTCACGATGTCTCCGGAAAACTCATGTCCAAACACCATGGGTGGCACAATCCTGCTTTGAGCCCACGGAGTCCAGCCGTATATGTGGAGGTCTGTCCCGCAAATGGCGGCTGCCTTGACTTTGACAAGAACCTCTCCTTCTTTAGGCTCCGGAATGGGCAGTCCTTCATCCCATGAAGCGCCAGGAGCCGGCTCTCTCTTGACGATGCCTCTCATTGTCATCTGCAAAGCCCCCTCTTGTTAACGGATGCGATGGCGAGCCATGGTCGCCGCAATCTTGATGGCGTCGATCATGCTCTCAGCGTTGGCGGTGCCCTTTCCGGCTTTGCCGAACGCGGTTCCATGGTCTACCGAGGTCCTAATTATGGGGAGTCCAAGAGTCATATTCACGCCCTTAACCGAGGCCCACTTGCCTGTGATGGGGTCTAGGTCAAATCCGGCAACCTTCACGGGTATATGCCCCTGGTCGTGGTACATGGCAATCACCGCGTCATACTGACGCCCGATAGCCTTCACAAAGACGGTATCCGGCGGTACGGGACCATCGACAATGAAGCCCTCGGCACGCGCATCTTGTATAGCCGGGATGATCTCGTCGATTTCTTCGCGTCCAAAGAGCCCGCCTTCGCCGGCGTGAGGATTGAGTCCGGCCACGGCCATTCGCGGGGATTCTATGCCCATATCCATCAGGGCACGTCCGGTAAGCCGTATGGTCTCCAGCACCCGCTCCCTCTTGCAGAGGTCGCAGGCCCGTCGCAGGGATACGTGAGTGCATACGTGTGAAACCCTGAAGTCCCCATGGGATAGCATCATCGCGTAGCGCCCGGTCTTGGTCCTATCTGCGAATATCTCCGTATGCCCAGGGTGCGGACAACCGGCCAGGTGAATGGCTTCTTTGTGGATCGGTCCCGTGACCACGGCCCCAACATCCCCGGCCAGAGCGAGATCTATGGCCCTGTTAACATACAGGTAACTCGCTTCCCCCGCTTCTTTGCTAACCTTTCCGAACTCAACCTTAGATGTGGGCAAACCACAATCAACTACCAGTACCCCGTAGTCTCGCGGGCGCGAGAAAGGCGCGCTCACCGGGCTCAACGGAAGATCACTGTCTAGGATATGGGATATCTCTTGAAGCACGGAAAGGCTTCCAACTGCCACGGGCGTGCAAACGGCCCACACCTCGGGGTCATGAAGCGCTTTGACCGTTATTTCAGGTCCAATTCCAGCCGGGTCCCCGATACTTATCGCAATAAACGGCTTGTCATCCAATTCCATCACGCTCCCGCGAGTCCTACTACTTGCGCAAAGCCTCTAGAACCTTGACCGTTCGCATGACCCCAAGCCTGGGACTGGTAATCACCTTAGCCAAGATCTCCTCGGGCAGACTCGGCAGGATATTGGTCATCGATGCTTGAGCGAAGACCACCAGGTCGAATTCTTTGACGCACTTCTTGATGTCTTCGATGAGCAGCCTGTTGTGGGCCTCAACATCGCCCCCGGACAGGGCGTCGAACGCCTTGTCGCTCAGGAATGTCTCGATCTCCACCTTGGCGCCGGACTCCTCCGCAGCTTTCTCCACAAGGGCGCGCGTAGGCTTTAGCGTTGTTGGGACCGTGGCAAGAATCGCGATGCGCTTAGCCCTGCGCACAGCCTCTTCCGCCATGGGTTCGTCGATCTTGAGGACCGGTATATCAACCTCTTTTCTAGCCAGGTCGGCCGCGGGGCCAACAGAAGAGCAGGCAAAGAGCACGCAGTCTGAACCGTGTTCTTCCGCCAGCTTAACGTAGGAAACGATGCGTTTGGCCACATCGTCGGTCATGAAGCCCGCCTTTCTCGTGTCGATAAGCAGGCTGTCATCGACTACATGCCTGACGGTCACGTCAGTGGGCAGAAGTTCATCGAGTTGCCGACCTATGACGGGGACGGTAGTAAGACCAGTGTGAAGAACCGTAAGAATCTTTCCCATACCTTTGCCAACCTCCCAATGTCTACGTGTAGGGTTCAGGAACGTCTTCATTCATGTTTCACAAGAGTCCACAAGCAATGACCGTGCCAACAAGGTGTCACCTGGTTCCGGCACTCTGCAACCTGCCACGCAGGGGTGCTGTTGTGCAACAAGTCGTGCTGTCGCATGTTGCATCTGGTCGCATTCAACGCTGCTTCCATCCCCGAACGTATGTCTTGCAGTCCCTTAGGATGGCGGCCGGATCCTGTCCTGCAACCGGCTTTATCTCGAAACTGACCACCGGTTTTCCGCAGGGGCAAGGGTGTGAGAAGAATCCGCTGCTGTCCAGGGCATCAAGAAATCGAGAAACGTCTTTGGGCATATACACACCGTTTCCGACGTCGAAGTGCGGATGCAGGTCGCCATATAGCGAGTCTCCTCGCTCTAGGACACAGTTTGCGATGTGCGCATGGACGAGGCAGTCTCCGGCATCCCTAACCGCATCTTCGATGCCTTCGTTAAGTTGGGCAGCGTGCGACATATCCAGCGTGATCCCGCAGTTCTTGTACTGCGTGCGTACCTCACCGATCACCGCGGCGGATAGAGCTGTGGGCCCCAGGAGCTGGCGCCAGTGTACGTCCCTGTCAAAGGGTTCCACGGTAATGACGAGAGGGTCCCTTGGACAACTGCTCAAAGCGTATTCGCAGAGTTCCTCTAGAGACGTCTTGAAGGCGTCGATGGCGGAAGTTCGCAGCGCCGCACCTGGATCTGGCCCGCTAGCCAAGAGCAGGTTGCGGGCTCCGAGTTCATAAGCCTGGTCCACCAGGGTTTTCCCTAAGTCAACTGCTCGTTTTCGTTCGCTTTCTGAAAGTGCGGCGAGGTTCAGGCCGCTCGGAAGCAGCGCAGGCCCTCCTGAGAACATCACCTGAAGACCTGTGCTTTGGAGGATCCTTGCGGCTTTCCGCCGCACTCGCTCATCGTTCATCCAGGTTACTTCAATGGCTCCAAAGAAGCCATCGTCCAGGATAACGTCAAACGTACCTGTTAAGTCGTCAGTTCCGCTTCCCGCACTCGGGAACAACGCGTAATGAACCACTCCCACCAGTCCATCCAACGCCTCTATCTCCTTCCTCCATCCCTTGACTCGGGACAAGCAAATCGAAAACACGAGGGTGCCCAATCTGAGAACGAAGCAAGGAGTGTGCCAGAGTGCTCTTCAAGCAGGCAGAGCGAGGCATCAGTTGAGGATATGCCATGGCCGGGCTAGGTCGCGGTATTGGAGCAGGATGAAGGGGCACACGCCATGTAGGCCGTGTGCCCCCGAACTCGCTAGGCGCGCAGAACCTTGGCTTCCTAGGTGCGCGAGATGTTCCCTTCCCAGGTGCTCATCTTCACCGCTTCGCCTTCCGCGAACCACCGGCTGGTGACCGACTTGGTCTCGGTGTAGAAGGCGACGCCGTCCTTCCCAAGCACATGAAGGTCGCCGATGAAAGAGTCTTTGTGCCCGCTAAAAGGAAAGACCGATATCGGCACGGGTATACCTACGTTTATCCCCACCATACCGGCGTGGGTCAGTCGGACGAACTCGCGAGCGTAGTACCCGCTCTGTGTGAAAATGGCGGAGCTGTTGGCGAAAGGATTGGCGTTCATTATGGCCAACCCTTGGCTGAAATCCTTCACGCGTTTTATGAATGTCACCGGGCCGAACACTTCCGAGTCGCCGGCTGACATGCCCGGTTTCACATGGTCAAAGACAGTCGGACCGACGAAAAAGCCTCCTTCGTAGCCTTCAACGACCGCTTTGCGGCCGTCGAGAATCAGCTCGGCTCCTTCCTCGATGGCCTTCTCGATCCATCCGAGTACAAACTGCTTGTGTTCCGCCGACACCAGAGGGCCCAATTCGGTAGCGGGGTCCCAAGCCGGACCCAACTTGCGCTTCTTGGCCGCATCCACAAGCAATGAGGCGAATTCCCTGCTACGCACTCTTCGACGCACACCACCGGAAGCGCCATACACCGCTGTCCCGCACACCCGAAAGTGGAGTTTACGATCGCGGCAACGCTATTGGGCAGGTCCGCGTCCCTTAGCACCAGGGCGTGGTTCTTGGCCTCGCAAAGGGCTTGAACCCCTTCCGTGAGCGGCGGCTGTCTTGTAGACCTGTCTTCCGGTTGATGTTGAACCGACGAAGGATACGCCGTTCACGTCGGGGTGAGTGAGCAGTATCTCCGCTTCGTTTCTGCTGCAAGTAACTAGGTTGACGACGCCTTTCGGCAGACCGGCCTCGATGAGAAGCTCAAGCATCCGAATGGCAGTCATCGGGGTCATGCTGGCGGCTTTGAGGACGAACGTGTTGCCCGTGGTTATGCACAGGGGATCATCCATCCAAACGGTATCATCGCCGGGAAGTTGAACGGGACTATGCCGACGAAGACTCCAACCGGCTCCCGGTACATAGTCGTGTCGAATCCACGGGAGACGTTGAACAGGGCGTCCCCTTGCATCAACACCGGCGTGGTACATGCCAGGTCAACCGCTTCGATGGCCTTCAGTACGTCGCCCCTCGCCTCGTCTAGGTTCTTGCCTAACTCTGTGGCGACCAACAAGGTGAGCTCCTCAAGATGCCTATCAAGCACAGTTCTAAAGCGAAACATCAGGTCCGCCCGGCGAGGAACCGGGGTCGACGCCCAGGCCGGGAACGCCGATTTTGCTGCCTCGATCGCTTCATTCACTTCGTCGGAAGTGCAACAAGGCGCTTCCGCTATCAACTCCCCGTGCTTGAGTTGGTGACCGGCATGTACTTCTGTGTTTTGGATTCCTTCCATTCTCCGTTAGCGCAGTATTTGAGTCTCGTTACTTGAGGCATCTTCTCGCACCCCTCTCGTCAGTCATTGATCTGTCGAGCTCGCGGACCGTTAGCAGTCGTGCTAATCCTTCCGTGTCCAAAATGTGAGGTCGCATGATTCTGACGACTTGGACAAAGATGGTTTCTTCGCGAGTAACTGAGATCCTGCAGACGGTTTGGGTGGAGAGGCGGCGGAGATTTCACATCCCCGCCGCCTGTCGTCTTGCGCAGTAACCGTTCTCTACTCGCTCCGTAAGATGAAACGAGTAGGATCTTGGTCGGCTAGATAACGGCTATGGCTTCGATCTCTACGAGCGCCTTTGGATTGGCCAGCGCGGTGATCTCGACCAGCGTTGTCGCCGGATACGGATGGGTGAGGTACTGGGACCTTACTTCCTGCACCAACGGCAGGTTCTTAACATCGGTTACGTAGATGTTGAGTTTGACCACGTCGTCGAAAGAGGCTTTCGCATCTTCCAGCACTGCCTGTATGTTCCGAAAGACCTGGGTTACCTGTAGTTTGAAGTCGCCTTCGCCTACCACCGAGCCGGACCTGTCGACCGGCAGCTGTCCGGCGACGAACACCAAACGCTTCCCCGAGATCTCGATCCCCTGCGAATAACACGCCGTTGGAACCGGAAGCGCATCTGGCTGCAGAAGTTTCCTGATTGCCATCTGGTTCACCTCTATGAGTTAATCTGACTACGACCTCCGCGCCATCTGGCTGATGACTCTTCCTACCCGCTCGATATCCGCCCCGGTGACCGGCCAGTGAGTAACGAATCTAGCGGCGTACTCACCTGCCTGGAGGACATCTATACCTTCTGCGTTCATACGTGCTCGGAAGTCTGCGGAAGTAAACGGAGTCGTCTTGAATCGCACGATGTTTGTCTGAACCGACTTGACGTCTACCTCAAAGCCGCACTCAGCCAAGATAACCGCCAACTTCTTAGCGTTGTTGTGATCCTCGGCAAGCCGCTCAACCATGTTGTCCAAGGCGTAGATCCCTGCCGCCGCTATTACTCCTGCCTGCCTCATGCCGCCTCCCAAGGCCTGCCTGTTGAAGCGGGCTTGGTCAATGAAATCCCTGGACCCTGCGACTACCGCTCCCAGAGGGCAACAGAGGCCCTTGGATAGACAGAACGTCACCGAATCCACTTCTTCTACGACTTTCGAAACAGGCAGACTCAGAGCTACTGCCGCGTTGAACAACCTCGCCCCATCCATGTGGAGCTTTGCGCCGTGCCTGTCCGCGACTTGCCTTAGGGCCGACAGGTTCGTAAGGGGAACAACGGTCCCGCTGGCGCCGTTGTGGGTCTGTTCCACGCATATGAGCGACGTGCCATGGTTCAAAACAGTTGGGGTGCCCATCTGAGACTCGACGAGAGCCGGGTCCAGAATACCCTTGACTCCCGGAAGCCGCCTAGGCATTACCCCGGCTATTCTGGCCATCCCTCCGCCCTCGTTCTTGAATATGTGAGCGTCCTGCTCAACTATAGCTTCAGTGCCCGGCTTGGATAGTGTCATCACCGAAACTAGGTTGCCCATGGTGCCGCTCAAGACCAGAAGCGCCGCCTCTTTCCCGAGCATCTCCGCGGCTTTGGCCTCCAGCTTCTTTACCGTCGGGTCATCATGGTAGAAATCATCACCTAAATGGGCCTCCGCGATTGCCTTTCGCATCCCTTCAGGCGGCAGGGTAACCGTATCGCTGCGCATGTCTATAGAAATCTTCATCTGTGTCACGACCTCCTACGAGTGCCCCTTTACAGTGGACGGTGGCGATCTACCCGCGCCCTCCAGGGCCTATCCTTCATCTCGCGCAGCACCTCACAAAGCTCGGTGGCTGCCGCTTCAAGCAGCTTCAGACCCTTCTCCCTGGTGGCAACAGTGGCATCGCCCACAACCCCGGTCTGGGTCATGGTGCTCCAGTACTCCACCATAGACACCCTGTTCTTGTGCGGATGACGAGGTTCGCCAAGCAGGTCTGTGAAGAAATGGGGTTGGATCGGGAAGGTTATATCCTTGGGCGCCTTGGACATATCCACCAGTTCAGGGCAAGCCGCCAGGTACATCGACGTTTCTGCCTCACACCCGTGGCTTGTTACGTCTGACTCGCGGATGGTCTTCGCGAGTTCCACCACGGACGACATCTGCCACCACGAGGTAAACGCCACTCTGGCGTGATCGTTTTCTACCATGGCAAGCCTGCACGCGAGCTCAAGGCAGGGAGCGTTTGAGCCGTGACCGTTGACCACGAGAATGTAACGGAATCCGTGATGGATTAGGCTGCTCAGAATATCCTTAGTGTGCTTGATGAATGTATCCCACTGAATGGTGAGAGGGCCTGCGGTGTCCATGTGATGGGGGCTGTAGCCCGTAACGATCGTTGGGGCAACCAGGGCCTCGCCATCCATAAGTTCCGCTGTCCTCTCGCAGACAGCTTTGGCAATCACCGTATCGGTATCCACCGGCAGGTGAGGACCGTGGTCCTCGATCATGCCCGCGGGAACAATCAGGAACTTATCTTCTTTGGCTGCCCTAGCTATCTCAGGCCATGCCAGCTTTTCGTAGTACAGCCTATTGTCTATCACCTGTATTCCTCCTCGTATGCCTTGGAGCTGAGCGGCGGTAAGCTCTAGACGCTACCTCTCCGCAGTACAATGCCTCCCAAGTCGCCCGTGGTCTCTCCGGCGGCCAGCTCTACCACACCGTTCACCAGAACCCAGTCTATGCCGGTACATGTCAGTTCGGGAGACTCAAGGTTAGCCCTATCGCTTATCTCATCGGGATCTATGACCACCACGTCGGCGTAGAACCCAGGCCGGAGATTCCCCCTCAAAGGTAGGCCTATCCTGCAGGCGGGGAAACCCGTCATCTTCCATATCGCTTGCTCCCAGGTCAGTAACGGAGTCTCTTTGACATACAGCCTGATGAACCTGGGGAAGGTGCCGTAGAGACGCGGATGGGCACTGTTACGACCCGGTGAGACGTCGCTCGAGTCGCTACCTACCATCTGGTACGGGGACGCGGCCAGGATCCTCATCTCTTCCTTGTTCCCGACGAAGTTTGCGTGCCCAATGCTAGGATCTTCCGCCAGGGTGTCACAGAGGAAGTCGAGGACATCCTTACCTGCTTCTTTCGCGCCTTCAGGCAAGCGTTTTCCCAGAAGATGCTTAAGGCTGGGATTGGCCACACTAATGATCATCAACTTGGTTAGATCGTAGTTAGTCACAACTCCGACTTCGCGCCTAAGCGCATCCCGTAGCCGCGGGTCTTTCAGGCAACGCACCAATCCGTCGGTGCCGCCTTCGTGATATTTGGCCGGGATTGTATTTCTCAATCGACCTCCGGAGTACTCGTAGGGATAGGAATCGTAAGTCAGATCGCAGCCCTGTTCCCGGGCGTCTAGGATGTACTGCAAGAACTCTCTGCCATGCCCGATATGATAGTCGCCCGAAGCTGCGTAGTGGGAGACCTGTACAGGTATGCCCGTTTCCTTGGCGACGGTGACCATCTCGTCTATGCTGTCTTTGATTCCTTCGCGGTAGTTGCGCAAATGGCTGGCCAGGAATCCCCCGTAGCGTGACACGACATCACAGATCCCCACCACTTCTTGGGTGGCCGAGGAGGTCATCGGGACATAAGCTAATCCGGTGCTTATTCCGAAGGCGCCGTCTTCCATCCCTTCTCTGGCAAGACCCCTCATGACGTCTATCTCTGCCTGGGTAGCATGCCGGGCGTCGTAACCCATCGCCGAGACCCGAAGTGCGCCGTGAGCGATCAAATAGGCGCTGTTGACACCGGCCATGGGGATCCTGTTCAAGTATTCCGAAACCCTAAGCCAATCGAAGTTCAGCCCGACATAGTCCTTGCGACCGTAGTCCAGCAGGGCGTCCCTCCCGGATTGGTTTAGTGGCGCAACGCCTAACCCACAGTTGGAAAAGACTTCGGTGGTCACACCCTGGGTAACCTTGGGTATGCGCTCGGGCTGACGGAGTATTGCAGTGTCCGTGTGAGCGTGGATGTCTATGAAGCCAGGGCATACGAACTTGCCTCTAGCATCGATTACTTTCTTCGCATCCCCCAAGAGATCTCGCCCAATGGCCGCTATTCGGTCGCCTACAATCCCAACGTCGGCATAGAACCACGGGGCCCCGCTTCCATCAATTACCTTGCCACCACGGATGAGCGTATCAAACAAGCCAAACACCCTCCGATCGATTCCTAGTCCAACCCGACCACGTGTCCGCTCACGTCTATAGCGACGCACGCGCCGCCCTTCCAATAGACCCGGGGAATCCTGCGATGCAGGCTTCCGGTAACGTCTCCGTAGGAAATGCCCACCTGAGCCCCGCAATCAACTGCAGTAATCTCGTCTGAACCTTGACGCCCGTACACAACGATTTCGTCGCCGACTTTCACCTGATCTAGATCAGATACGCCGACCATCATCTGACAGGAGGCAAGGCCCAAAATCCTGCATCTCTTCCCATTAAGGAGGATCACTCCCGTATCGGCGTGAGCCCCGGTCAACCCGTCATGGCTTCCTATAGGGATCACGGCCACTCTGGTCTCTTTGGAGGTCGAGAACTGACGATTCGCCCTCTTGTACCCAAGGTTGTGGCCCGCAGGCAGGTCTTTCACCTGGATGACCCTGGCACGGTATGTTGCGTCTCTCTTTAGGTCCCACGGAAGGGGCCAGACCCTACTGAGCCCGTGTAGCAGGCAACCGGGCCTGACGCCGTCCAGGTACATCTCAGGGTATCGAACCACGCCTGACGACGCCGCCAAGTGCCACTGAGTTCGATGCTCGGGATCCAACACCGACGCGGTCTCCGTAAACTTCCGTAGTTGCTCATACGAGAACTCACGGTCCCTCTCAAGATAGGGGCTTGCCAAGTGACTGGCTATTCCGGTTACCTCCACCCAGTCCATGCGGTCGAGCAAGTTCTTCACAGCGGGCGCTTCGGGAGGGAGAAGACCCAGTCTTCCCAGACCGGTGTCTACCTTCACGTGCACTTTAGCCCTTTTCTTCAGAAGGCGCCCGTACTCGTTTGCCGCCCTAATTGACTCCTCGTCGAAAACAAAGAAGGTGGCATCCTTCAGGATGGCCTCCTCCATCTGAACGGGCAGAAGCCCGTTCATAACCAATATGCCGGTTGATACGCCGTGATTTCTTAGTTCTAGCGCCTCGTTGAAGTTGGAGACGGCTAAGAGCTTGGCTCCTCCCTCTTCGAGGGTGCGACCGACCACTGGTATGCCGAAACCAAGGGCGTTGGCCTTGATGACGGGAATTACGGTGGCAGGGGCCACCTTCTTTGATATGAAGTCATAGTTCCACAGAAGGTCGTCCAGGTTGACATCAACCCAGGCGGAATACTTCTGTCTCATACTGTCGAGACTGGCTGACACCCCTAAGCACCTCTCTTCCGAAGCACGACACCACCCAGTTCGTGGGTAACCTTCCTGTCGGCGAGTTCCACAACTCCGTTGACCAGGACCCAATCGATGCCTAGGCTAGGTACCTCAGGATCGTCGAGGGTGGCCTTGTCTGTAACCTTATCTGGATCAAGAACAACCAAGTCAGCATAGGCGCCGGGCCTCACGACTCCCCTGTCCCAGATACCCATTCGCCAAGCCGGGAACCCGGACATCTTCCAAACCGCCTGCTCCCACGTAAGGAGCGGTGTCTCCTTAACGTACATGCGCAAAAATCTCGTGAAGGTACCCCACAAGCGCGGATGCGGTTTGCCACGTCCCTGCACTACATCGATAGAGTCGCTCGCAACCATCTGAAGAGGCGATTTAGCGAGTATCTCCATGTCCTCGAGGTTGCGCTGAAATTGGCGTGGCCGATTCCTGGGTCCTGAGCTAGGGTGTCGCACAAGAAGTCCAGGACGTCCTTTCCGGCTTCCTTGGCCCCTTCTGGAAGGCTCTTCCCTACCAGGTGTTTTAGCTCAGGCTTGGTCACGCTCGTTATGACCAGTTTAGTGATGTCATAGTTCGTCAAGACCCCGACCTCTCTCCTGAGGCTTTCTCTCAGGCCCGGGTCCTTAAGGCACTTGACGAGTCCGGCGATGCCGTCGTTGTGGTATTTTGCCGGAATGGTGTTTCGCGTGAATCCGGCGGAAAAGTGATAGGGATACGCGTCATACGTTAGGTCGCAACCGGAGTCCCGGGCGTCGATGATGTACTGCTCGAATTGTTCACCGTGACCCCGGTGGTACTCGCCTGAAGCGGCGTAGTGAGACACCTGAACGGGGGTCCCGGTCTCGCTCGCCACCCGCTTCATCTCGTTAATGCTGTCAACGATGCCTTCACGGTAATTCCGCATGTGGCTGGCAAGAAAGCCGCCTTCTTGACCAACTACTTCGCACAACGCGACTATTTCGTCAGGTACTGAAGATGACATTGGCACGTAAGCTAAGCCCGTGCTGAGCCCGAACGCGCCATCTTCCATCCCTTCTCTGACCAGGCTCTTCATGACTTCGATCTCTCTCTTGGTCGCGGGCCTGGCCTCATAGCCCATGGCCGATGACCTCACCGAACCGTGTGGGATCAGATAGGCGGTGTTGACTCCGGCCCTAGGGATCCCGGTCGAGGTACTCAGACACTCTCAGCCAGTCAAAATCAAGACCGTCGTAGTCTTCGGGGGTGTACTCCAGAAGGGCTGCCCGACCCACCGCGTTGACGGGCGCTCCGCCGAGCCCGCAGTTGGAAAACACTTCTGTGGTTACGCCTTGGGTCACCTTGGGTACGCGCCCAGGTTCCCGCAGGATTGCGGTATCTGCGTGGCTATGGATATCTATGAAGCCGGGACACACAAACTTGCCCTTGGCGTCAATGACTTTCTTGGCCTCTCCCTTAAGGTCGCGCCCTACTGCGACAATCTTATCCCCTACGATGCCGACGTCAGCGTAGAACCAAGGATTCCCGCTTCCGTCTATCACTCGGCCGCCGCGGATGATTGTATCAAACACGCTATGCATCCCCCGTCCCATAGTGACATTTGACGGTCTATGCGTACCGGGCAACGCCCGATCCGGCAAGACCGCAGTTCCCCTTTACAATCCAGGGATGATGTGGATCCATTTACCGAAGATTAACTGCACCTGTCCGATGGCGCGAGGGATCTGCGTCCCTATCATTCCGCCAAAACCGATGCCGAAAGACACCATCATCAAGACTCTGGCCGCTGAACGAACCCAACCGAGCCCTCGTCCCACCGGGCCGTCGGGGACCTTCTTGAAGAAGAAGTAGAGAAGGACCGCAGAGGTGCCAAACACCAGAATGACGTTGTTCACCGAGTTGAGCGGTTTCATTGTACCAACGATCTGGCTCATGAACTGGGCCTGGGCGGATCCTCTAAGGGTCAAGGCCGCACCGACGGCGACGATGGCCGCGACAGGTATCTTTGCCATCCACGCAAGGGGCTTGATGAACCGGGTAAACACCATGAGACCTAGCGCTATGGGGATGAGTGTGATCCACTTCCCCTCGGCAAGCGGCGTGATCCCCAGCTGGTTGATGCTCCTGACGCCTAGCGCAGCGTAGTAACCGGCGCCAAGGCCCACAAACAGTTTCTCAACGATCCTGAAGAAAGGATTATCTTTGACTAAGAACGAGTAGATACCCAGCGCAAGGATCGCTGTTATCCATACAGTGATGTCGGTGCTCAATTCAGACCCTCCTTCCCGTTAACAGGAGGCTTGATTCGCTGAACGATGTTTCCGAGAACCACGAAAAGGAGGAACACCAGGAACGTGCAAGACGAAGCGTCCTGCATTGCAAGTGCCTTCCCCGGTCGATCCAGAAGCAACTCGTACTCGGCTGTGCAGCGGGCCCCGTCCAAAGAAGCTTTCATCTGGCCTGTAGCTAGATAGGTCTGGATCTGGGTCTTCAGACTTGCCTGAGACGCAAAGAGCAGGTCCAGATTAGCGAACGCTTGCACCTGCCTGGTCCAAATAGCAGGCCCCGATGCGTTGGTATTAATGGAGACTACACACGTGAAGTCGTTACCGGTCTTGACTTTGGCCCCCAGAGGGAGTGACGCGATTGGAGTACCCTCATAGTCATTGGGAACTGTCTTGTGCAGATCCGAAAGAAGAGAGGAAATCGCCACCTCTTCACCGGGGAGGTAACCGAGGTAGATCATATCCTCGCCATATGTCTTCCCAAGTGCTTTGAACTCCTCCACCGCATTTAGAGCGAACGGATAGGCCTCGGGATGCATGGACAATATGACGCATTTGGCGTTACGCTGAACCAAGTGGTACGCCATGGCGGTGATCTGCGGAGCCAACTCATCGGCCCCCGCGAGCTGGAAGTTGATGTCCCACAAAACCACGTCGCCTGGCTGCAAATCCTCCATAGCGGCGTAGAACTTCTCCGTATCAGCAGTAATCAC
>JAXGQX010000014.1:0-52497 GCA_040766225.1 Bacillota bacterium
CAGGCAGGCCTCCCTCCGTTCCCGTCAACACATTATGTAACCTTTCCTCCCCAGCCCGAATACCTTCTATATGAGCATCGATGCTGCTTCAACAGGTCCCCCGCACCAATCCACGAAAGGAGGACAGTCCATGAGCGACTTCCAGGTCAAGGAAATTGTAGAGGAAGCGCTACGTTGTGGGCAATCCCACAAGAACAACGGCGGCGGCTGTTGCTGCTGCTGCTGTTGTTGCTGCTGCTGTGGTGGAGACAACAGTCCCGGAGTTAACGGTCCAGGCAACGCGTGGTAAGGAGACGGGGACGGGCAACCGTCCCCTTAACGACTCCGACGTGATCGAAGGACGGGGGTACTCGACAGTCCACGAAAGGAGGACAGTACATGAGCGAGTTCAACGTGAAGGAGATCGTTGAGGAAGCGCTGCGTTGTGGGCAGTCCCACAACAATAACGGTGGCGGTTGTTGCTGCTGCTGTTGTTGCTGCTGCTGCTGCGGTGATGGCGGCAACATGCCTCCCGCGTAACCAGGCAGCTAGAACGGTACATCGGGGACGGGCGACCGTCCCCTTACCAAACCCGCGTGAACCCGAGTTGCCATAGGTAAACTGGCCCAATTAGCCGGGTTGCGATAACTATCCGCTCATCAAGTGCACGTAAATGCGAGACGGGGGGTAGACAAATGAGCGATTTGACGGGACTCCCATCCAGGCCCAGATTCCCGAGGTACTTCCACTTGGTGTCGATGGGCAAAGAGGCCATCCAGTTGCGAAGCGCCCACAAGACGGTGGTACTCAGCGGGAAAAGCGTCCCTGCCCTGACTAAGCTCTTGAACCTGTGCGACGGCAATAGGTCCGTAGACGACCTGTTGCGGGAGTTCCCCGATATCCCCGGAGAGGACGTCCTCAAAGCTATTAGGATGCTCCGGGAACGCGGGGTGCTGGAGGACGCTGAACGCGCGCGCATCCCGGTTCCGCCTGAGACCGCAAGTCAGGCAGGGGACCCGGCGCCGGAAACGGTCGCGGCGGGCGAGACTCCTTCAACGACCGGTTCGCCGGTCACGACTCAGCCGGCATCCGGCCCCGAGTACCGCGACCAGACTACGATGTTCTCCATTTACTACGGGGACGGCGAAATCCCACAGGGCATACTGGGCAAGTCCCGAATGGTCATTTTCGGCCTCGGTCGAGTCGGTTCCCACGCGATGCTGTCGTTGGTCCGTTCCGGTATAGGCCGGCTTACCGTGATCGACGATGCCCTTTCCGACGAGTCGCTATCCATTACCGGCGCTTTCTACGAGCGGGGCGACGCAAACCGGCCTCGATCGAACGTAGCGCTGGAGCGGCTCGGTCCCCTCTATCCAGACTGCCAATTGGAGGCCCTCAAGTGCGAGTACAGCAGCCCGCGAGCGGCTCAGGCCGTAGATGGCGCGGAACTCGTTCTTGTCTGCCAAGACGGTCCCGCCGAGGATATCTACAAAAACGTGAACCAAATAGCCCTCAAGAAAGGAGTTCGCTGGCTGCGCGCCAGCCTGGAGGGTTTTGAGGCACAACTTGGCCCGTGCTTCATCCCCAACGACACCGCCTGCTACACCTGCCTTGACCTCCGCTCGCAGGCAAACTGGACTCACTTCGACGAAAACGCAGCTTTCAAAAAGCACCTGTCGTCGGGCAAGGTCAAAGCGGATTACGGGTGTCTCGCCCCCATGTCAGGGTTCCTCGGCAACATGGCCGGCCTTGAGTGTATAGGGCTGCTCACAGGCATTTCGGACCCTATCACGTGCGGGAAACTGTGGACCTTCAACATGAACTCGTTCGAATCCCAATCCCACGAGGTGCTGAAGCTCCCGCGTTGCCCGTCCTGCGGCTTGACGCAAAAAGCGCCGGTCAGGACGCTCTGGGAAGAGTAAAGGAGGCATCCCAAATGTCCACTCGCACGCCAAGAGACACATCAAAGGAGCAATACGCCGTTACCCTGGACGACGCCATCCGCCGCGGGAAGCGGCTCGTCTCCGACCGAACCGGCGTCATCCAGGGACTCTATGACCTACCCCTGGAAACAAACGACCCGGCCTTTTCCCACGTCGCCGCCCCTTCGGCCGACACCTCCCGCTACTTCGGGATGCCGTGCTTCAGGCACAACGGAGGCGCCGCTCTGACCAGGGAACGCGCGACCATGTCCGCCATCGGCGAAGCCATCGAGCGCTACTGCGGAGGATTCTACGACCCGGCTGCCCTGATCCGCGCCAAGGTGGGGGACTTGGGTGACGCAGCCATCCCTCCCTGGGACTTCGCCCTCTTCTCCGAGCGCCAGTACGACAGCGAGGGTTTCCCGATGAGGAGGCCGTCGGAGAACACGGCCTACGCCTGGGTAAAAGGACGCTCGCTCGTTCAGCACCGGGATATCTTCGTGCCGGCATGCTTCGTCTACGTGCCCTACAGTTACGCCTCGCGGGATGAGTTCTTGATGCTCCCGATTTCCACGGGCCTGGCGTGCGGAAGCTCGGCTGCGGACGCCGCCCTTCGCGGCCTATGCGAAGTGGTTGAAAGGGATTCCTTCTCCATGACCTGGTTGAACGCGTTGTCTGTCCCCCGCCTCCTAATTGACCATCCGAACCCGGAGCTGGCTAAGGTGATGGAGGTCTTCCAGGAGGTCGGACTGCGACTTCATGTGAGCCTGGCGACCACGGACATCGGGATCCCCGTCGTCATCACCCTGTCGTTGGATGATACCGGAGCGGGGCCATCGTCGGTCATAGCCGCCCGCGCGGACTTGGATATCGAGCGGGGCGAGGACCACGTCCGTCTGTACGCGGATGCGGAAATGCGACAACACCTGCGTTTCTTGACGGAGGCGCCGGACGAAGTGAAGCTGAGTGAAGCCGCCTCCGCTGCGTCCATGCTGCTGGATGCGTCCCAGGTGGGTGGCACGCCGTCCGACCTTCAGGCATCGTCTGGCTCTGATGCACCGTCCGCCGCTCGGGCGCGGGCTGGCTGCAATGGAGGGCACGAGTTGGGGTTACCAACGGGACGTCAAGCGTCACCCGGTGGCGCAACCGTCCGACAACGCCTCGACCGTTGCGTAGCCATGATCGCGTCCAGAGGATACGACGTCATCGCCGTCGACGTCACCACCCCGGATGTCGCGGACCTGGGCTTCAGCGTCGTGCGAGTAATCGTGCCCGGTCTGCATCCCTTGGATATGAACCACAACTATCGCTATCTGGGCGGAGAGCGCCTGTACCAGGCGCCGGTTTCGATGGGACTGTTTGAGAAGAGGAAAAGCGAGGAGGAGCTGAATCCCATTCCGCACCCGTTTCCGTGAGGCCAGCGGCGGACTGACATCGACTCATCGTCACAACCGTTTCCATAGAGGAGGATCATCATGGCAGTTGAAAAGGAAAACCTCATGTCTATATCCGAGGTGTACCATGAAAACACAAAGGACCGGAGACGCCTCGCCCCCATCATGTCGAACCTGCCCCAGCAACACGGGCCATGGTATAAGGCGTTCAAGAGGCATCCGCACAAACCGCAGGTCCGGTTGGAGAAGCCGATCGCTGATGCTGGCGTTGGGGCTGACGCCGAGGCGGACTCTTGCGCTGACGCTGAGTCGGACTCTTGCGCTGACGCTGACGCCGGCGCGGACGGAGTAGAAGCGGCCAGAGCCGTTGTCAGCCTGGCAGATCGCGTCAACACCGGGGACGTTGGCCGAGCAGCATCGACTTATCCAAAATCCGAAAGCTGCTTAGCCGCCATCGCCACCCCGGCCGGAATGACCACCTCTGCTAGGGCTGCCTTCGAAACTATTCTCCACGCACGTCGCTCCATCCGTCATTTTTCATCTGACCCATTGACCCTGGACGAGATCAACCGCCTCATGTACTTCTCAAATGGCATAACCGCTGAGATGCCACTCTCTGGCGGTGGGGCTCTCCCCCTCCGTGCCTCTCCGTCAGCAGGAGCTCTCTACCCTATCGAGTTCTACTCCGTCGTCTTCTCCGCGGAAGGCCTTCAGCCAGGCGTCTACCACTATGATCCTAGTGGCCACACGCTGGAGTTCCTTCGTCCCGGGGATTTCCGAGAGCTCTGCTACGAGATATCCCACGGGCAGGAGATGGTCAGACAATCCTCCGTCCTCATCGCCATGACTGCCGCGTTCGATCGGACAAAAAGCAAGTACGGAGAACGGGGCTACCGTTACGTCCTGCTAGACGCCGGACATGCGCTCCAAAACCTGTATCTGGAGTCTACCGCCCTTGGCCTGGGGTGCTGCACTATCGGAGGATTTCTAGACGACGAAGCAAACCGTCGTGTTGGGCCTCGACGGACTGTCGGAATCGGTTGTCTACCTGGCTGTGGTGGGGCGACCATCTGCTGAAACCGTGGGCGTGCAGACACCCGCGGAAGGCTTAGGTCAACCGTAGCGGATAGCGCAAACCAGGGGCACCGGGTTAGAAGACCAAATCGGCAAACCCTCCCCATCGGCCTCCAATTCTTTGCGGTCGTCGCCGTTGGCACCGAACATTTCTTCCGCTGTTCCAGCCGACTACCGGAACATTCTTCCACACCCGCAGACCGCTATCGAAAGGCTCTCCAAACCCCTTCGCCCCGACCGCCTTGAGCCGCTCCGCGCCAATGCGGCAGACTGCCGACCTTCACAACGTGATCGCCTGCGGGAACGCAGCTTCCCTGCATGCGGCCCAAAGCCGTCCGATGTAGGCCCGGGTATAGTGGCGCTCGAGGATGTGGTAGAGAAACAACCCGTTGTCGTTCAATTGGAAGACGCGCTTGCGGTGGCTTTGTCCGCCCCCCAATTGTCCCTCACTGCCCACTGACGGTAGCCCTCCGCCTGCCGACTCTCCCTCTCCGTGACCAAGCTCCCCGCCTTCGGCCAAGCCCGACATTCGCCCCAACCCCAGCATCCGGGCTAGGTTCGCCCATCCGCGAAGACCCCTCACCCGGCCCGCTTCGGGGCTATCCAGGTCAACCCGTCCCTCATAGCAACGCCAAAAAAGCCAGTACAACGCGCTCTCCTGGGGGGTCAGTGTGGAGTGCAGAGCCACCGGGGACCGCCCTTGCGACAAGGCTTCCACATATGCCCGCACATCAAAGGTGTTGACCCCAAAATACCCGTCCAAATATGTAGCCGCTCCGGCGCCGATGCCGATGAACCGCTCCCTCGTGATGGAGGTGTATTTCCGCGCATCCGGCCTAGTCCACGTCCACACCGAGGAACGCTCGTAACCCTCCGCCTCGCCAACTTGCGCAAGGGCCGCCAGAGTGCGCCGCTGGCTCCACAGCGAGTGGGACGTTCTGCCCTGGGTGTAAGAGAAGTCCATCAAGGGGTAAGCGGACACTTGTCCGACACCCATGCGCAAGAGCCTCTGCATATCCGCTGTGGCTTCGTCCGCCGACTGCCCCGGGATACACGTCATCACGTCGACATTGGTTGTGCCAAATCCGGCGTCCATTGTCATTTCGACCGTCTGAATCGCCTTGTCGGGACCGTACGCCCGCCCCAGGTAGTCGAGGGTGCGTCCATTGAGCGATTCGACTCCAAGGCTGACCATTGTGATAGGGGCCGCATCTCCGCTCGATGCGGACCCAACATCACGCACTGATGCCGAGAACTCGCTCAATTGCCGCGCTGACCCCGCTAATTCACCCCAGCCCGAACCTGACTTATGCGCCGCTTCCGTTGCCGCATCTGAGCACCCCGACTCCCGCTCCTTGGCCACAACTCCCGCCCCTGCCATCACGTCCCGCAACCACCCGAGACTGGCGGGATCGACGTCTTGCGGGTGGAGTTCCACTCCGATGCCTGCTCCCGGGACTAGATGCTTGCGGAACAGATCTACCACCATCCGGATCGCGTCCGGCACCGTCATCGGTGTGCCGCCGCCAAAGTACACGGAGGATATGCGCCTGGAGCCCAGCCTAGCTACTACCGCCTTCGCTTCGACTACCAAGGCCTCCAAATACGCCTTCGCCAGCTCATCCGAGTACAACACCTTGGTGTAAGGGCAAAACGCGCACAGGCTGCGACAAAAGGGGACGTGGACGTACAGCCCCACCTCAGAGGAAGAATGGGATCGGGAAGACGGAGGCAACCCGCAAGCCGACTCATCGGCCGGATCACAGTTCTCATCGGCCGAATCACAGTTCTCGTCGGCCGGATCACAGTTACAGCTAGTGGCCGTCCATCCCGGCCCCGGACCGGGCATAAAGGTGAACCCGCATGACGACCCGGTCAGCAAACGATACAGGACGCGGTCAAGCATCTTTGCGGTCCCGATGAGCCAGGCTAGCCCAGCAGGCCAAACGAGTCCAGTGGGCCAAACGCTTCGTGCGCTCTCTGCGGCTCGTGCAATCCGCGCCTTCAGACAATCGAGGGTCTCCTCCTTACCTCTCACGCGGTTGAGGGCTGGTTAGGGAGGTATTATGTAGACTGGTTCAAGGACAATCCTAACACAACGGCGGCGCATGGGGACCGACTCCCCTGTTCAGACGAGTCTGTTAAGCGAACGTGGGTGAAGAACTCCATCCCGGTCCTGATTGGCAACTTAAGTCAAAGGGGCCTATCGTGCGCCAGAGAAGAAGCCTTGATAGCCCTGCCGAACGAGTCCGGCCGGCACCCATGACGGGCACATTCGTCTGCTTGACTCTTGATAACTCACCCACGACCTGGCACGCTACTCTGGCTGCCCCCTTCGAGATCTCGGCGCACCACCAACCTGATGAAGTTCTACCACTGCGAGAAGCCCTCCTTCTGTGTTTGGTCTGCAAACCTAACCCTTCGGGATTCCGAGCCTCTCGCCTTCTTTTTAACTACTAGACCCCACGAACATCTTACTCATACCGTGCGAGTTGCTGCTCCGTAGCGAGCAGCTAGCCCGTTACTGCTCCGTAACGAGCAACTAGCGCGTTACTGCTCTGTAGCGAGCAGCCAGCGCGTTACCACGATCTGGACCACGCTCCGCTTGGGACAAACTCGCCGCGCCTGCGGTTTCGCAGACAAAGACAGGAGCCGCTCGGCGCACCTTACAGTGCTTACCGCGCGACTCCTGCTCGCCGGGAGCTGGCTCCCCACCGGTATGTGATAGGCTCATGGAAGCTCTCTAGGTGCGGCTTCCTGCTATCCTATCTACGCCCGAACTGCCCCGGCGACAACTCACCCTACCCTCAAGGGCTCGCCCTCGAGGCGGATAGTATAGCGCCACGAGCCGGGAAATACCAGAGACCTAATACTGCCGTCGACCAGATACCACTCACAGAGTGAGTACCGCCTACAGTCCGATTACCACATTCACCACGAATCGCTGCAAAATGGCCGCAACTTCCGCCCTGGTGGCGCCGGCTTTGGGGTCCAGGACTCCCTGCCCCTTGCCGCCTATCAAGCCCGCGCCCACAGCGTAGCGCATGGCTTCTTCGGCCCAGTCGGCCACTTGATCTGCGTCTGTGAAAACCGCTAGATCCCCTTCAACGGAGGTGTCAAACCCCATTGCTTTCGCGTACTTGAACATCATGACGGCGAGCTGCTCCCTGGTGATGCTCTCGTCCGGTGCGAACCTGCCACCGCCTACACCTTCGGTGATGCCGTTTTCCAGCGCCCACGCGACTCCGCCCGCGTACCAGGCGTCTGCCGGGACGTCCTCAAAGGACGCGACGTTGCCTTCACTAACTGCGCCTTCCAGACGGTGGAGGACCGTCACAAACATGCCTCTCGTCATCGCCAACTCGGGGCTAAACTGACCTTCACCTGTGCCGTTGAAGAGCTCGCGCGAGCTTGCGAAAGCGATGACTCCATTTGCCCAGTGAGAGGGTTGCACGTCTTGGAAAGTCTTCGCGTTCCGGATGACCTTAACCGTGGCTGAACCTTCCAAGATGGCAGTTATCCCGTTTTCGTCGCAAGCACTTTTCTTGACGATCTCCTCGGTTCCGTCGGCACTGACCTTTACCAGGACAGAGCTAGCGGATGGGCTATCGGCGGGTATCGTTACTTTGATTCCGTTCACGCGGTCAAGAGCACGGTCGTCCACCCTGACGCGCACTGTTATTGAAGAATCCTCATTCCGACGTGTCTCAATGACCAGGTTAGATCCCGTCTCGCCGCCTATCTCGGCCAACGCCTCGCCGCTGAGAGTGACCTCCGCGTGAGGGCTTCGCACAGTCACCGGGAGACCCATCACAGCCAAGCTCGAGACCGAAGACATCGGCAGCCTCAGGCTTGCTCCCTTTACTTCGGTACTGATAACCGGCGCTAGGACGACTCGTTCTGAGCCCTCACTCCTAACCTCCGCGATAATAGCGTTGATATCTGCGGAAGAGAGTAACGTACTTGCCTCTCCCCCTAAGACAGTTGCCTGTGTCTTGGCGGTGGTTGTATCATCCGAAGTCTCTATGTTCACGGAGTTGACCGGGGCCCCACCCGACACCGGCCTGCTAGATATGGTTAGAGTCCCCGTAGCCGTCACAACGTCATAGTTGGTCGACGTTATTACCGGGGTGTTGGTGAACACGATTGTATACGTCCCACTAATCTGGCTGCTAACAAGAGGATTCCCTTCGCTGTCTCGTATCTCCATCTCCAGGGGCTCGCTGTAGGTGACCACGTCACTCCCGATTTCGCCTCCAACAAGTCCAACGTATTGGATCTCAGGCGTAGGAAGGGCTCCCCCGGTGTAGATGGAGTAGTCCCCCGGTTTCACGATGATATCCTCCTTGGAGATGTTGAACGGTACATCCAAAGCCCCTGTGTAAGTACTGTCATCCACCGACACCGCGACGATCAGTTTGTAAGGCCCTGCGTCCTTAGGCGCCGACGCCAAAGCAGCGCTCGCAGTCACGTCGTACCAGGTGTAGGTGTACTCGTCTATGATCACCGGAGCCCCACCGGCAGTGACGGTGGCCGACGGCGTCCCGGCGTAACTCACCGCAGTACCGTCGTAAGTCTTGCTCTCGACGCTCACTCCGGTGATAGTAACGGGTGTTTTATCCACCAGCACGAACGTGAGAGTTGCCGTTGTATCCTGATAGTTCTGGGTGCTGATGTTGATGACCTGGGTAGCGGAACCTGCAGCCATGCCGCCCGAGGTAAACCGCAAGGTCGTCCCATCGTCATCGATGAACGGGACCGGGCTGAATATGCCGCCGCCGGCTAGAGCGCCGAGGCTGTATGCCCTGGTACCAGCGTCATCCTTGTTAAGGCCAATCGTAGACAGGTCGAAAGAGTACTCCCTCACCTGCGCCTTGATCATCTCAATATCAGAAGGATTCGTAGCTACGAGCCCGGATGCTTTCGTGATATCGGCAGTAGTTACGAACGACCCGTCTGCCAAAGTGTAGTTGTTTGCCTTCGTGGTGCTTGACAGCGAGATACTGCCTTCGACCGCCTTGTCAGGCCCCGCGTTCTTATCGGCGAATGCGGCCGTCGCAGTATAGTCAGTGCCAAGTGCCAGAGTCTCGCCGTTCTGAAGTCCCCCAAAAGTGACTCCGGTCACCGTCGCGGTTGTGGTTCCGTCATAAGCCCTATCGGCCACTGTAACCGCGGTCAGCGTCAACGGCGCTTGGCTGATGTCTACGGTCAGTCCGGTAGGCTGGATCAATGTGTAGTTCGCGGCATCGGCTCCGCTGAGGGTAAGGTCAGCAAGCGTTACCGCCTTGCCCAATCCAACGTTAGCGCTTGCCACAGTGCCGGTCGCCGGAACGGTCGGGGTCACAGTATCTCCTTCGACCAATCCTTCCGGCGAACCTCCGGTGATAGCCACAATTGCGGTTCCATCGTAGGCCCTGTCAGTCGCCTCAATGCCCAATATGGAGATGGTCTTGGGCGAGATCGTGAACGGGACATCGACGCTGCCGGTGTACATACCGTCGCTCTCTGATACCGAGACGATCAGCTTGTAACTCCCCGCATCCACCGGCGCCGACGCCAAAGCAGCGCCCGCCGTTACGTCCCACCAGGTGTAGGTGTACTCACCGATAGCTGCCGTATCTCCCCCGTCCGTTATGACGGATGACGGAGTGCCCGTGTAACTCACAGCGGCACCATCATAGGTCTTGTTTTCAACACTTACTCCCGAAATGGTGACAGGGTTTCCCCACGGGTATCTCAAACGAACTGAGGTTAAGGTCCCCCCTGACCTGCTGAAACGTCACAGATCCATGCCTTTCCTGCTGTGTTCGTATACAAAACATACTGCTCTGCGTCTGCCACAGTTGCCATGCGCTTGTGCGTAGTGCTGATGGACGCAGGAAGTGTGAGGTCCTCCTTGAACTCACCGTTCTGATAAAGGAGAAGCAAATTCGTGTTTATGCTCGATAGTAGAGCGCGCTCGTGGGGGCGGTGAACAGGTCGGCGCCTTGTACAGTCGAGGCTCCTGGTGGCTTCAGGTATCTCGTCCTCGTCTGCCGTTACGTACAGACTGCCGCTCTGTGTACAGGGAGTAGACAATCGCGCCGTAGTTGTCCACTTCGTACAAGGTGAATATGTCTGATATCGTGGATGATCTGATCGGCGAAGAAACCCAGGTCGTTTGAGGGTTCCGAAGGAGTGAACAGAAGACTGTGTGCTCGTAGTTGTGGTATTGCGTTGACATACCCTTATCGTAATTGTACTGCTCAACCCCTATGCAATACGTCGTCGCCTATCCAAGTGATCTGGGAGGCGGGTTGACCAGGTTCCTCCAACCATCAGGAGACCAGAGCCAACCGTGACTGTAACTCCGCACTAATCTCGTGAAAGACCTGCCTTCGCGTTAGTCGCGTACATCAGGTCGTCTTTGTCGTAAGTTGAATAGTCGTTGCCGCTGGTATAGCCGCCTTTTGGAGTCCAAATAAGCATGTGCGCGTACCCATTGGCGTCGATAGCCATGTCCGGATACGTGAGCACTCCCGGGACATCGTTGAAGTTCAGGAATCAATGACCTCCGGATCTGACCACGACGCGCCATCAAAGTACGTGTATCCAAGGTCATCGTCGGTCGTTATATAAGCCACGTGGGGATTTCCTCCCGCGTCAAGAGCGAGAGCGGCGTCTTTCCCCGATACAATGTCCTGCTTGCTCCATTTGTCGTTGGATGGGTCGAAGTCGCCGAGGACGACCTGGCCTCCACTAATATAGAGGACAGCCATGCCCGTTTGGCAGCACAGCGGCGTCGTATATGTACTTGGCCTCCGCGGCTTCCACCCTGCCCGGAGCAGAGACGACCACGGACAACAGTACGGCGCACATCAACGCCACAGATAGTGCCCTTCGTTCAAACACATCGCGATGGAGTACAAAGATCGATTTCGATCCTGCGTTTCTCATATGATTAATCCTCCCGACGACTGCGTGTTGCGAGCAGCATGCTGAAAGCCGCGCCGAGCAACCCAAGTCCCATTGTGAGGTGAGAAAAAGCTCGCTGGTACTACCCGTTTGGGTAGTATTCGCGGGCAAAAGCCGACTGGGCATGAGATGCTCGCCCTAGTCCCGGGTCCTCACAGTTGTCGTATTACATTACATGGCGCAATCGGCCAAAGTCGCATGGATGCTACTCCCAAACCCTCATATAGTTGCTGACTTCCGGGACCTGACTACATCCCTCGATCTCCGCAAGCGCGTCTTGGAGGGCGCCTTTCTGGACCGAGTGAGTGACCATGACGACCTCGGCGACGCCGTTTCGGCGGCTCTTCTGCAACACCATAGAGAGGCTCACTCCGTGACGCCCGAATGCACCCGAAATGAAGGCCAGGACTCCCGGACTATCAAGCGCCTGCAACCGGACGTAGAACGGCGACACTACCAGGCCAGGGTTGACCACGCTCAGACGGTTATAGCACGAGAAACACGGTCTCACAGAGTCTTTAGCGCGGATGGCTTCGACGACATCGCTGACCACAGCGCTTGCCGTAGGCATTCCACCTGCTCCTTTGCCGTAGAACATGAGAGTTCCCACCGCGTCGCCCTCGACAAGCACCGCGTTGTAAGAATCCCTGACCGCCGCCAAGGGATGCCCGTGCGGGAGCAGCACCGGCGCGACACACAGCTCCACGCGTCCTTCGCGCCTGACTCCGTATCCCACCAGTTTGACCTTGTAGCCGAGTTCGTTGGCATAACGGATGTCTGCCATCGCGACGTTCTCCACTCCGCGGGCCTCCACCTGCTCGGGGACTACATGCGCATTGAACGCTAAAGACGACAGAATGGCTATCTTCCTACGAGCGTCCGCCCCGCTGAGGTCCGCCGATGGATCCGCCTCCGCGTACCCAAGTTCCTGCGCCTCATTGAGGGCGTCGCCGAATTCGCATCCGCTTTCGTCCATCCTACTGAGGATGTAGTTGGTCGTACCGTTCAGGATGCCCATGACCATGGAGATATCGTTAGCCACCAAGCAAGTCTGCATCGGGCGGACTAAGGGAATCCCACCCCCGACGCTTCCTTCAAACATGAGGCTGACGCCGGCTTCGCTCGCAAGATAAGCCAACTCCTCCCCATGTTTCGCGATGACTTCTTTGTTGGCGGTGACAACGCTTTTGCCCCTTGCCAGGGCCTGTCTAATGTAGCTGAGCGCCGGCTCCTCGCCGCCCATGAGCTCGACTACCAGGGATATCTCGTCGTCCTCCAGGATGTCCGCGACGCGATCAGTGGTCTTGCCGGCGGCCTCGCCTTGGCGAGGGCGGCTTAGGTCCCTGACCAGTATCCTCTTTACCGAGACCTTGGTTCCCAACTGGCATCTTATGCCGTCGCCGTCCCTCTCGAGGAGGTCCACCACCGCCGACCCCACGTTCCCCAGCCCCAACACTCCGATTTGCACCATGTTCGTTCCCTCCGTCTTCTCGTCGCCGCGCTCTCCAGAATCGCTGACGACTGCAAACTGGCGCCAACCGCACTCTGCCACCACCAGTTGCGATCTCTCCGCCCGGCCCGGTTCCCAGTGAGAAAAACAAAAACCGCCCAAAAAGGGGCGGTTTATCCGCGGTTCCACCCTATCCGGCCTGTAGTCCCTCTACTCTTCCACCTACGCCGAGTGCGCTAGCACAAACTGACCGAGTTAGCTCGACTGCTCAACTCGATTGTTGTGGATGAAAGAGTTGGTGACCCTCTGACCCTCAAGTCGCTCTATCGCGCGAACGCGCCGGCGTTGGCCAGTTACCGCAAGATGCAGCATGCTCAGGTGATCTACCTTAGCCGCTTGGACGGCTCTCCCACTGCGTCTTGCCTGGTTCCGCCAGAGGCTCCGAGGTGGTTTTTCCCTGTAGGCTCCGCGCGGGCGGCTCTCAGCTGTCAGCCGACCCTCTCTCTAGCGCGTCTCCCACGGTACTTGCCTCATCATCGCCCTAACTCAGGTTTGCGATTTCATGCATTGTAGCCTCACGGATGGGGATCGGTCAAGGGGAGTCAAGGGGAATAGCTCACTTCGCCCTCGTCAACGTCACTACAATCTCCCCATAGTTCTTGACCACGGAAACAACTGGCTCCGACTCGCATCCAAAGTAGATCGCCATCAAAGCGTCGTCGGGAGGATACGCAACTCGGATGGCCTTCAATAGTCCACCTTCTCCGCCTCCACCCCCACCTTGCCCGTGAGTTCCGGCTACGGTCTTGGTCGTCAAGCCGTACTCCTCCCGCACAGCCTTCTGCATGGTGGTATCTGTCAGCAGTAGTTCGACCCTGCTCTTGGAAAGCGTGTCGTCCTTAGCCTTGCCTTCACCAATGAACAGCGGTTCGTTCTCACCCAATACCTTGACGTCGTGAACCGGGAGGTCCCAGGCTCCCCCCGCGGAGACTGTCCGCAAAACCACGGTCACGGAGTCGGGAGTGTTTGACAGGACGTCCATCGAACGGATTTGAAACGCCAGCCCCTGCTCGAGCTCATTGTGATTTGCCAAAGACTCTTTGTACTTGGGTTTCAGGATGGAACCCAGCTCCTCGAGGCCAAAGCGGAACTCCGGAATACCCGTCGCGTAAGGAGCTATGTGGTAGACGCTATAGTGGATGAACAAAGCGCCGTCCGCCAAGTAGAATCCCTGGTCATCAGCTATTTCCAGTGCATCGGATGCCTCCGGGAAGTAGCGGTCGGGATCGGCTAGCACGCGCCTGGCTATCTCTTCCCTTAGCACGGTCTTGAAGTCAGTATCGTGTTTGAACAGGTCCTCCAAAGTCAGCGTCTCTCCCGTGGCGAGATCCAGGTTGTGCGAAGTGCGAACAGTGAGTCCGTGAGCGCCGCCCGTATAGAAGTACTCGTCGGTAGTCAGGCTCAAAAGGTGATCCCGATTGTAGGTCACCTGAAAGTCCATTTCGTACATGTGCCGGCGAAACGTATAGCCGCCTATCTGGGCTCCTGCCTGATCCTCTGTCGCTTTGCCGGACAACTCGTCTAGCAGCGCTAGCGACGAATCCTTCAGGGACTCGGTGAAGCTGGACAAAATCGCCTGCTCGGCGTCATCTCCGGAAGTCAACACCGGGAATCGCAGAGAAAACCCCAGGACATCGCTCTCGCCGGTAAGGATGTCATCGCTGATCGCGACCGACGGCGACCTCGATCCAGAGGGACTACACCCCGCCATTAGCAGGCTCAGCGTTGTAGCCACGACGAGCACCAGCGCGAGCATCCGCGTGTGAGGCGTCCATGCACTCCCTACGCCGCTCGCGGTGCACACAATGCCCATGCTGCCCATGCTGCCGACACTCCTCGCACTCCTCGCGCTCCTCGCACTCCTCCCATTCACCATTCTCGCTGCACCCGCCCCAGTTAGCACAGTTGTGTCCCCCTCAGGTCCACTCTACAACAGTCACAAGACATACTCATAGACGAGAGTTCATCAGGGTAAGTTTCCTCCAGCGCTTCAGTTTTCGCCTGCGCGAACAAACGGACTTCGCACCGTTTCCGCACAGTGAAGCAGGCTGTCCGAATGCATATGCAGGTGTTTGAAGTCAAAACCCGAAGTAAGTGACAATCGGGACTGTCTCAATCAATTGGCCTGGTATCGGCATGATCCAAACAGAGGAAGTCGCGTGCAAGAAGCTGGGCGCTTGGGTCCGCGCGACTCCTATAGGTCTGTCAGGTATGTCAGTAAGGTACGTCGATCGTCGGCGTCGGTCATTGAGGGCGCATCGGGACCTAACCCACTGACAACCGATTGAGCAAGGGGGAGAAAACAGAAATGGGCTTCGAGGGAAAGGTAGCGATCGTAACGGGAGCGGGCAGGGGAATCGGGAAAGCCACTGCTATCACCCTGGCAAAGCGCGGTGCCAAGGTATGCGCGGCATCAAGAACTGCGGAAGATCTCGAAATCACTTGCCAAACCATCAAGGAACTAGGCGGGGAGAGCATTTACGTTCCGACTGACATCACGCAATTGGACCAGATCAAGAACATGATCGACAAGACGGTTGAAGCTTTCGGCCGAATAGACATCCTCGTTAACAACGCGGCCGGCATGTCCACGACAGCAGGCGGAGCGGGCATCCTGGACATCACCGACGAAGCCTGGAACGGCACTCTGACCGGTACGGTAACCAGCGTCTACAGGTGTTCGCATTACGCGCTGCCGCACATGATCAAGGCCGGCAGCGGCACTATCGTGAACGTCGCTTCAACCCGAGGGCTGAGCGGACGCAGAGGCAACAGCGCTTACGGAGCAGGGAAAGCGGCCATAGTCAACCTGACTCGGTGCATGGCTTTGGATCTCCTGGACTACCGCATCAGGGTCAACTGCGTTTGCCCCGGACACGTCGACAACGAGTTCTTCCTGGCGGCGAAGGCGATCATCGCTGAACCCGAGAGGGAGCAGGAGATCTTGGCCAGCCAACCGCTCTCCATCCAGAAGAGGATAGCCGAGAGGCTTGCCACCCTTCGGGATAACCCCATCGCCAGACCCTCTCTCGGAAGGGGATTCAACGGCACTCCTCAGGAGTTGGCTAACGCCATCGTGTTCCTCGCTTCCGATGAAGCGTCGTTCATCAACGGAGAGATCCTGACGGTGGACGGAGGGTCGTCGGCGGGAAAGTAACCCGAGGGAGGTAACCTGAAGTAGCGCCGTCTGTGAACCCAGCGAAACTCGCCAATCGGCGGTATGCGCTGGGTTCTTGTTTTGCCCTTGAGGTGAGTCCGCCCACTGTGTTACTAATGTAGTGTCATCACCCGCGATCGCGAAGGGTCGGTATCGGGTCAACCGGTCGGGACAAACGGACCTGTCAAGGGGAAATGCTTACGTTTAGGGTTGAGGAAATCAGCGACAAGGACCTAAAGTCGGGCATTACGCTTGAGGTTATGAACTCCCTGCTCAAATGGTTTAGTCCGCCGGAGGGCATTCAGAAAAAATCTCTTGAACACAGGGACATGCCGTTCTTTGCAGCTCTTGATGGAACCAAGGTCATTGGATTTGTCGCCCTAAAGGTGCATAACGAATACACAGTTGAGTTATACGACTTTGGTGTTCTGGAGGAGTATCATAGGCAAGGCATAGGACATGCTATGCTCATGACGGTTGAGAGTTATTGCAGAGAGAATGAATACAAGTTCATCACAGTAAAGACACTTGACTCGTCAGTTAAGTACGAGCCCTATGAAAGGACAAGGGCTTTCTATGTCAAGAACGGGTTCTATCCGCTCGAAGTGTTCCCTTTGTTTTGGAACAAAGAGAACCCATGCTTGTTCTTGGTGAAGTGTCTTGGCTGACTCTGCAGAACTGGGTAACTAGATGGGGGGCCAACCAAGTGAAACAACCGAGACTGCGGAGCATCAAGGACCCCGTCAGCGCCCTTACTCATCTTGCCACTCTCGTCGCCGCCGGCATCGGCATGGCGATTATGCTGTGGACGTCCCGCGGCAATACCGGGAAAATGGTGGTCGGGTCCATTTACGGAGCATCGATGCTTATCCTCTACAGCGCCAGCACCCTCTACCACTGGATCAAGACGACTGAGAAAAAGGAATCCATTCTTAGAAAGATTGACCACGTAGCCGTGAACGTACTAATCGCGGGCAGTGGGACTCCGGTGTTGTACTACGGCCTGCAGGGAATGTGGCGCAGCGCCATGCTGGCGGTAGTCTGGGGGCTTACGGTCGTGGCCTGTTGCGTTCAGATTTTCCTCATCAAAGGCCCTCGCTGGCTTTACACGCTCGTGTACTTCCTCCTGGGATGCCTGGTACTAATCCCAATCGCGCAGCTGATACGCAACCTGCCGTGGCAGGCCATGTTGTTCATCGGCCTGGGCGGAGCGGTCTACGCGGCGGGAGGAGCCATCTACGCCGCGAAGAAACCTGACCTGTTCCCGGGACGCTTCGGCTTCCACGAAATGTTCCACGTGCTGTGCACGGCCGGAAGCGCGCTCCACTTCATCGGCATCCTTCTGTACGTGCTGCCGTCGTAGCGCGCCTTCGCCTAAGGGGAAGCACAGTCATCAGAATCTTAGCCTCACTTGAGAGGAGTAGCAATCCTCGAAAGAAGCCTAACTGAAAGGATAAAGGGGCAGGCGACCTGCCCCTTCTGACTTGCCTCATCCTGAGACTTGGCCCATCCAATGACGGGCCCTATCCCCTGACCTACCCTATCCCAAGACTCCCGACTTCAACTTCATCGCCTCTAGCACTCTCTTGATTGCTAGGACAAAACCGGCGGTACGGAGGTTCGTCTTGAGCTCAGCGGCTAGATCCCAAACCTCGTTCAAGCAGCCAACCATCATGCTGTCCAGCTTGTTGTTGACTTCCTCAAGCGACCATGCCAGTCCCTGCAGGTTCTGGACCCACTCGAAGTACGACACGGTAACGCCGGCGTTGGCTAGAATGTCGGGGATAGCGATGATCCCGCGTTCCTCTAGCACCGCATCACCTTCCGGAGTCGTCGGTCCGTTGGCGGCTTCAGTGACGATCTTGCAGCGCATCTGCTTCGCAATGGTCTCGTCGATCTGGTTCTCCAGAGCCGCCGGGACAACCACGTCCACATCCAACGTCAGCAGGTCGTTGTTGCTGATGGGCTGGATTCGGGCTCTTCGTAACCGGCGATGAGATGCCTGGGCGAGGTCTGCACGTAATCGTAAAGCGCCTTGATATCGAGGCCTTCCTTGCGATACAGGCCGCCTGATATGTCGGAAACCGCGACAACCTTGCAGCCTTCGTTAAAGAGCCTGACCGCTGCCCAGCAACCAACCTTGCCGAATCCCTGCACAGCCGCGGTGGCCTTGGTCTTCTCGATCCCCAACTTCTTGAGAGCGGCTAGAGCGACGGCAGCGACTCCGAAGCCGGTGGATTCCCGACGTCCCAAGGAGCCTCCGAGGCTATCGGCTTTCCGGTAAGAAGCGGCGCCATGCTGTGACCGGCTATGGTGCTGGCCTCGTCGACCATCCAACCCATGATCTTCTCATCGGTGTTGACGTCAGGAGCAGGCACGTCCACCAACGGTCCTCATGTTGGGCATAAGGGCCCTGATGTACTGACGGCTGAGCGTCTCGGAAGTTCAGCCTGAGTTAGAGTCCAGGGCTCGCACGAAATTCCGCCCTTGGCTCCACCGTAAGGAATATTGAGAAGGAACACTTCCAGGTCATTAGAGCTGCCAACGCGGTCACTTCATCCAACTCGACGCTGGGGTGATAGCGAAGGCCTCCTTGTACGCCCGCGCGCGTTGTTGTGCTGGACGCGGTAAGCCTGGAAGACCTTCAACTCCCCATTGACACGCATGGGGATGTTGACGACTACCAGCCGATCGGCCTCCGACAGCACCTTGCGGATCGTTTCATCCAGTCCCAACTTGTCTGCCGCCCGATTGAAGTAATGCTGGACGTTCTGAAGCAGCGTAGAAGCCATTTCTGAGACTCAGCCCCTCTCTGTGAGTATTCCGCGCTTTGGCCTCATCAAATAGCTCAGGCCGGCGCTCAAACCGTAAGACAACCAACACCTACCGACAAGAAGAACCGTCGCCGGAGTCAAACCTCCTCCCCCAGAGGACACCCAAACAGAGAAAAGCCTGGCCAACGAAGCAGAAGCCTTTGGAACGTTGTTTGGGGTTCTGGAAGTACGATCTGATGGGGACTCACACGTGACTCTACGAGGTAACGGATCACCAAGGTCTCAGGAAACCCTATTTGTTGATACTCAGGACGCTCCTCACCCAAGACGACCCTTCACCTCGTTACCGTATTCGGCAACACAGTCGGCGCAGATTGCACACCATACCAACATTGCACACTACACCAACTTGGACTCTCACGTCAATCATAATGGTATTCGATTGGACCAACCAAAACTCCTTCATCATCAGGAGAAAGCGCCAACTGTTTGGTATGAGAAAATGCTGCTATGAAGATCTGGTAGGAAAGTGCGGCTGTGAAGATGCTGCTGGATCCGCAATCTTGCGTGTAGTCGTTCAGCCCTGACGCCGGCGGGACCTCGCCTCTTCGTCATGGCGGATGGCCTTGGCCCACTTGAGGGCATCCTTGACCCTCCATTGGAACTGGCAGTACGAGCAGGCGTAGGCCGGCTCCAAGGTCAGCGTGACCAAGAAAAACAGGCCTGCGAACAGCATTGAAATTGGACCAACCGCGGAGGTGCGCGTCAACAGCCATAGCAGCCCCGACGCGACCACAGCTATAGCTCCCGCGACCTTATGGGAGCCCGGGTCCTTATAGATCGTCTCTTCCTTCCCGCACCTGGGGCAAGGTAGCTTGTCACCCTGCTTGAGGTCTGTGCGAAGGCACAGTTCAATGAAGTTTGGCGAGAACTTTGTGATGCTCAATTTGGTTCCTCCTCCGCGGGAACACCCCGATACTGCCACGAGTCATTGTCGAGACGGCCGCGATTCAGGCGCCAGACATGCTGCCTCCGCGCAATGCCTGGCCGCGACCGGTGCGATCAATACCACCGCCTACGCTTTCTCGATTGTCACCATCGGCCCTCTCTTGAGTTTCTTCAGCGCGTCCCAACCTTCGGTGATCCTGCCAACTACATTGACCGGACTAGCGGGACGTATCTCATTGCCCCGGCTTGCGGGCGTTCTACCGTAGAAAATGCAGAAAGCGTTACCTGGCTCCCAGAACCCGAGGTCCCCCTCCTGGACCACCGAGACAGTGCCGGGGTCGTCCACAGCCACGCCTATCGAGAAGTAAATCTCCTCTCCCCACAGGCTTCCTCGGGACTTAATCGGAAGCCCGCGGGCAATCGCCTGTCCGGCAGGGGTATCGTTCAGTTCTGCCTGGAGTTCGATGTCATCCACCCGGATTTTGATCTTCGTCATGGCGTATCACCTCATATGCGAGTCTGCCCAATCGAAACTCATCGGTCAGTCTGACCGCTGACCGGTCCTAGTCTGCTCCGTCAAATCCGCCCGGTCCCGGTCTGCTCGGTCTAGACCTGCTTGGCCCAGTCTGCTCAATCCCCGAGTCCCGAACGAGTCCCGAAGCCCGCCCAATCACCCTCATCGTTTCGCCACAAAGTCCGCCCTACCCTTCCGGGATTGGGGCTAAGAAGATGTGGGCTCAGAAGATGCGGCCTATGAAGGTGGAGGTTCTGGGACGTAGATCAGAAGGTTCTCAACATGGCAATACAGAATGATGTATATTCTAAGTGCGCAAGACGGGGCTATCCCCTGCAATCCGGGCTAATTGGAGTGACGACCTTGGAGAAAATCTACAGCGGCAAGACTAAAGACGTTTTCCTTCGTGATGACGGCAACATCCTCCTTCGCTTCAAAGACACAGTGACCGGGACCGGAGATGTCATAGATGCCGGCTCAAACACAGTCATAGGAGAGGTATCCGGAAAGGGCAACGCTTCCCTCCGGCTGACGGTCCACTTTTTCAGCCTCCTGCAAAAAGCGGGCATGACGACCCACTTTATCGGCGTCGGACCGGAACCCAACACTCTTCTGGTCAAGCGGGCTCACTCGTTCAAGCTCGAGGTCGTATGCAGGGAGAAAGCCTGGGGCAGCTTCATCCGCCGATACGGCGCGTACATCAAGGGAGGCACTCCCCTCCCGTCGGTGGTTGAGTTCACCCTCAAGGACGACGCCCGAGGAGAACCCTCCCATCAATGAAGAAAGCCTAGTCGCCCTCAGAATCGTCACCGCGGACCAGATCATTTACATGAAGGAGTCGGCCTGGAGCCGCCATGCTCAAGAACAGCATGGCGGAGAAGGGCCTGGACCTAGTTGACATAAAGTACGAGTTCGGTGAGATAGACGGTCAGACCATCATAATTGATGAGATTTCAGGAGACGGCATGCGCGTGGTGAAGGACGGCAGGGTCCTACTTCAGAAGGAGCTAGCTGCGGCACTGCCGGGAGCGTCCTGCTGCCCAGTGGCAGACAGCGAGGCGCTTTGTTGCTCCGTTGGGAGCAGTAAGCACGTTGTTGCTCAACGGAGAGCAGCGAGCGCTTTGTTGCTCCGTGGGGCTGCGGCGAACTGCGCATTACCTGCTCCGTGGCGAGCGAGCGCGTTGTTGCTCTGCGGCGAGCAACAGCGCGTTGTTGCTCTGCGGAGACGATGGCGCGTTGTTGTTCCGTAGCGAGCAGCGAGCGCTTTGTTGCTCACGTGAGCAGCAAGCGCGTTGTTGTTCGTGGCAAGCAGCAAGCGCGTTGTTGCTCCGTGGCAAGCAGCAAGCGCGTTGTTGTTCCGTGGCAGGCAGCGAGCGCTTTGTTGCTCCGTGGCAAGCAGCAAGCGCGTTGTTGTTCCGTGGAGAGCAACAGCAGCGCCTTCTCGTAAGTCCTGTACCTCTTGTACAGGACACCGCCGCTCAAACAGCATCCCTGTTCATCAGGCCGTTGGATTCGACGATGGTCAGGCCTTCGGCCACTCTATTCCCTTACGATGACACGCTCGGATGGCCTCAAGAACGTCGCGTGGCTCACGGCCTTCTTCTGCCAACTCAGGACTACGAACAGCACAAATACCCTGGGCGCCTTAATCTTCCGCTTGTACCGCAGGAACTTCATGCCCAAAGAGAACGCCCGAGCCGTTCAGGTGCTTGAGTGCCTGGTTGTAGTCGGGCAAACCGAGAAGAAACCCGATTGGTTCGCCCGCGTTGCTCCTGGCAACCAAGATGAAGTCGGGATCCGCCACCGGCAGAATCTTCTTAGCCATCAAGCGGAGTTCGTCCATTGTAGGCGGCACTATGTCAGGCCATTCGGGCATAGCTGCGTCCACAATAACCTTCAGGTCAAACTCGGACTCTGAGTTCTTCAAGTTAGCCTTGTCGGCGATAGCCCCACCAGTCCTGAGCGTACCGCACCACCGACTCAACTTGTCGAGACCGTCTTGGAAACTTTTCCCCCTCAGCGAAATGCCAATGCAGAACCAGCATCCAGTCGTCGCCATCACCTCGGTAGCCGCAGATGTCCATATAGTCCATGTATTCCGGCGGGTTGTAGGAGTCCATGAAGACCGGAGGCGAGTCGAAGCCCTCGACCAGCATACCCCGGTAATCGTCCCCATTGTCGGGGGACACCGGACCGCGGCAGACCCTGCATCCCCGAACGCCAAGCCAGTTCTCGCAGGTCTCTAACAGGGCCGCGGCCGCCTCTATGTTGGCAGCTTCAAAAGAAGCGTGAAGCAGCCCACCCCCGGTCCCTCGCCGCGTTCAGTTCCTCGTCTATGCAGGCCATTACGCGCCCTTTGACCACGTCGCCATCCAAAGCGATGAAGAGAGCGTGAGGCCCGAGGCTAAGCAGGGGGTTGTCTTCGCCGGTGACGGTAGCCCAGATTTCGGACTTCAGAGGGGGCACCCAGTTTGGGTCGTCCTTGTAGATTGACCACGGAAAGTCGACGAAACGCCGGATGTCACGACGTCCCGATACCTCTCGTACGATTATCGGCAATCACATCACCTTTTGACGTCTGACGTTTGGGCAACGATGCTTGGGTATCGGCGTCGGGTTTGAGCCTTGGCTCCTGACGCTCGGGCACCAACTTCCTACTCAACAGCAGAATCAGTTATCCCACTATATTCGCCACGTGCTGCAATGTCCCTGCGTAGCGGTGTTATCGTAGGACAACGTTATCGTAGGACGACGTTGTCGGAGAACCCCGATGTCGCAGGACTGCGTGGCTGGAGGACTGCGTGGCTGGAGGACTGCGTGGCTGGAGGACTGTGTGGCTGGAGGACTGTGTGGCTGGAGGAATGTGCTGCCGTAGGACACCGGCGTCGCATCGATGTAGCGCCACGATGACGGACTCCATGCCCCAACCTGGGGCTCTAAGCCCCAATCACCGCGAAACCTAGGGCTCTAAGCCCCAATCAACCCGGAACCTAGGGCTCTAAACTGATTTCTTCCCATGAAAGCTAGGGCTATAAACCCCAATCGCCCGACAATCTAGAGCTCACAGACCCCGTCAGCGGAACTAGGGCTATAAACCCCACAGTCACCCAGGCCCTAGGGCTATGAACCCCAATCACCCAGAGCCCCTAGGGCTAAGCCCAGTAGCGGGAGCTAGGGTTCTAGACCCTATCCACCCAGAGCCCCTAGGGCTCTAGGCCACAATCCTTGGAGACTGGGGCTATAAACCCCAATCACCCAGAGCCTAGGGCTATAAACCCCAATCAACCCGAGCCCCTGAGGTTCTATTCCCCAGTCTCACGACGACGTAGGGCTCCAGAACCAGCCTCGCCACAGGTTAAGTCGCCTCGACCGAGGGTTGTCGGACCGGGATCTCCCCGGTTTCAAGGTCACCGGAACCGAAGATCACCGGGACCGAGGTCACCAGGACCGGGGGTCACCAGGGAACCGAGGATCACCAGGGATCGAGGATCACTAGGGACCGAAGGTTACCGAGGACCCAGGATTACCGAGGACCCAAGTTACCAGGGACCGAGGATTACCAGGGACCGAGGATTACCAGGACCGAGTTACCACCAGGGACCGAGAGGTCATCGAAAGGTGGACCGTCTTCCCAGAAGGATGCGCGGCGCCGCTGTCGAAGCTGAAGTCAATGTAGGTTAGGGTTTCAGACGGCTTCGATCATTTTTCGATCGGCCTCGATCGGTCTCGGTCGGTTTCCATCGGTTTCGGTCGGTAACGGTCTTAGCATGATCGCTCACGATCGCCTACGGTCGCTTACGATCGCCTACGGTCGCTTGCGATCGCTTACGATTGCCTGATCGCCTTCGTCGCTGCTACAACAATCCGCACAGGGCACAGGGCTAGCCAAATGTTTGACGTAATCATCAAAGGCGGCCAGGTCCTCGACGGGACCGGCGCGCCCTTGAGCTCAAAGGACATTGGAATCAAGGGTGACTCGATTGCCGCGGTTGGAAACCTCTCAGGCGCGAAGCCGCCCGAACCAGTGGACGCCACCGGCCAAGTGAGCAGTACGACACCCGGCTTCATAGATATGCACAATCACTTTGATCAGACTGTCCTCACAGTCCACGCAGCCCAGGCATGATGGCCCAAGGAATCACTACGGCCGTCGCCGGGCGGTGCAGTTTTCCGCCGCCCCCGCTGAACGCCCACTACACCACGTGCTTCTGGGAGTTCAACTGGTGGACCAGGTAGAGCCCCGGAAAGTATGATATGGGAGTCGTCGGCGACCTGGCGAAGATCCGGCGGCCGCCAAGGGGTTGACGGACTGGACATCGGCTGGTCGACCGGGGAATGGGTGGAAGACAGTCGGGCGCGCAAAGCCGGGCCCTTAACCTCGTCCCCCTCGTAGGACACAGCACCGTGCGGACTGCCGTCATGGGCCAAGATTATCGCCGTCAGGCGACCCGGATAATCTCGCAGATGGTACGCTACGTCGAGCAGGCGATGGACGGGCGCCGTCGACATCAACAGTATGGACTACGCTCAAACTCCTACTGCTCGGTTGACGAATCTTACCAGGTAATCGGCGCAGCGGCTTTAGGAAGAGGCGGAGCTGTTTCATCACGCTGGCAGAGAACCGGCCTCCGTCGAAGGGTTTGGCAATCCGGCCTGATCGATGGAATCACAGAAGCGATCGACATGGCGCAGAAAACCGGTGCCAAGCTGGAGATCGCGCATCTTTCGCCCGGGTACCTGGTGTCCCCTAGATCGACCCCCAGGCTCTCTGCTCTCGCGGCTGAGGAAACCTTGGCTGTGCTGGATGAGGCCCTCTCCAAGGGCGTGGATTTGACCTTTGACGTCATCCCCAACCACCTAACCGGCGGAGTCCTCCACACCCGCCATATCGCAGCGGCACTGGGTCCCTGGTTGAAGGATGCCGGCTCCCCCGAAGAACTGGCGTGCCGCCTAGAAGCCCCTGACTTTAGGAAGGAAATCTGGGAGTTCCTCATGTCAGGAAAGTGGTATGGCTTGAACCCCATTATCGACCGAGGTTGGGCCCGCAACATCACCATCGGATCGACAACGGTGAAGGAGTTTGAAGGCAAATCAGTCGCGGACATTGCCAAGGAGTCAAATAGTGATCCACTGTACACGCTGATGGACATCGTGAGGCGCGACCCGCAGGCCAAGCACGCAGCGTGGAAGGAAGGATCGGACGAAGTCAAGCGTGTCTTCTTCCGACACAAACTGGCCATGGTCGGGATCGACGCTTTCCTCACCGATGAGACGGCAGAAGTAACCGTTCCGCCGTATTTCCTACCAAACGCCAACACCTTCGGCGGAATGGCCCGGTTCATCCGGCTTTACGCAAACAGACTCCTGGGTCTGGAAGAGGGCATCCGCCGTCTGACCGGGCTGCCCGCCTCTAGGCTAGGCCTCACCGATCGCGGTCTGCTTGCCGAAGGCAAGAAGGCTGATCTAGTCGTGTTCAGGCCCGAAAAGGTCGCCGACCGTGGAACGAGCGAGGAACCCAGACAGTACCCTGACGGATTCAGTTGGGTCTTCGTCAACGGCGTCGCGGCGCTGGCCGAGGGCAGTTTCACGCTATCTGGCAGCGGGCAGGTTCTCAAGAAAAGCTAATCCCTGTACTCGGCGCATTCGGGAAGTCGCCTGACCGTGGTATATGACAATACCGCCTCAGCCGCGCCGCCGAGCACCGAAGCGAGAGCCGCCAAAACCGCTCCGCCTTCGGGAAATAACCTGGTCAAGGTCACGATCGACAGGGCGCAGACGCTGGCATTGGTTATCTTGCACGCCGTGACCCACACGGTGCGCTTCTTCAGCATCAAAATGCCCGCGTTGAACTCGTTAGTGGAGTTCAGAAGAGGAGTCATAGCCAACACTATCAGAGCACCCAAGGCGCTGGCGGCTATGTCTTTGGGAGCTCCCAGGATCTTCTCAAACACTACGGTCCGAAGGCCGGGAAGGTTGCATAGAAGGATGGCCAGGCAGGAAGCGCCTCCAACTATCCACGAGTACCTACGTACCGACCTAAACGATTGGCGGCCTCGTACAAATACCATGACGGGTTGGTACATATGGATGGTCACCGCGGATAGAATGCCGGAAACGCTCGTCGCCATCTGGTACCCCGACATCGTCAACTCCGAGTTCACCGTGCGTGCCAAAGACCCGATCATGACAGACCGAACCAAAGGCGTCGCGACCTGCGCTAACGCAAGCGGGAGGAAGAATCGTAGCACGTCTCCCCCTGTCGGGACGGTCTCACCGGGACCCTCCTCACGAAGTGGAGGCACAAACCTGAGAGCAGCGACCATGGAGACTAGCATCTCCGCCATCAGCCCGCCTACGAGGATAACCGCGCCCACCGGGCCGTTGGGCCAAATCTTAGGCAGGAGGATCGAAGCCGATAGAGACGCGCCTAACCGAAACGCCATAGCGACCGTCACCCACCCGGTCTTCTTCCCGAACACAACGCGGGATTGGAACAAAGACCTTATCGCGGAGGTCGCCGGCCACAGGATCATCAGCCGGAGCGAGTAGATCGTCTTGTCCGCGACAGCGGGCGTAAGCCCCAGTACCTTCCCGGTAAGAAACCCTGCTAGGGGGGTCCAGGCAAGAATCGCCATCGCGCCCAAAAGGACGGCCAGGATCTTGGCGGCGGTAACGAAGACTACCTTGAAGGACTTGGTGCCCCGTATGAAGGTAAGGCCCATCCTCTGCATGCCGAAGCACATGATCTCGAACAAGTTCCCCACGGCAAACGCCGAAGCGTACGCCGATAACCCTACAGCCGGGTCTGCCGCGCGTGCCACCGCGCTGGATGCCGTAGTGTGATTCATCATCAGCATCACGCCGGTCGCAGCAAGAGGGATGTAGAACTTCAGATACTGCATTGGTGCGATGTTGGCGTCGTTTTTGTCTGTTGTGATTGCTGTGTCTTTGTCCAATTATCCGCCTCATGATTCAGTGGTGTTTTGGATTGCTTACTCTCTACTATACACGAATATGCAGGAAGTTGCTGTTCACAGTGGGGTCAAGTTGCGGTGCTATCTTCATCCGCGCACCGATGCCTACCGGTACTTCTCCGCCGCGGACGCAAATTCGCTCCGGATTTGGTCTCGCAGCTCTTGCGGTTCCAGGACCTGGGCGTGGCTCCCCATGCTCATGACCCATCGTTTGAGTTCGCCCAGGCCACCGATAGTCACGGTCATCCGAAGACCGCCGTCCTCGAGTTCAGTGAGCTCCTGGCTCTTGTGCCACTCGCGGCCCCGGATGTACGCCGCCTGTGTCCGGTCGAACTCGATGACCACCTTTCGCGGCGTACCCCGCTCGATGGACAGGCTGTCGGCCAGGTACTCTTCCACGGAGAAACCGGTGGGGATCTCGAAGGTGCCGTCGGTAACCTCTAGGCTGATGATCCTATCCAGAGCGAAAGTCCGTACGGTCTTCCGCTCGTGACAGTACGCGATGCAGTACCATGTGCCGTCTGCCAGCCGTAGATGGTACGGGTCAATCAGACGCTGAGACACCCGACCTCTGCTCGCGGTGTAATACTCCATAGAAACGGATTTCCGCTCCACCGCCGCGCTCGCCAGGAGCTGGTACCTATCCGCCACCTCAAGCTCTTCTCCACGAAGGGGTTCTATCTGGAAGGAGACGGTTCCGAGTACGCTGGACATCAAGCACGACGCTCTGCGGAAGCAAGACACGGATCTTGGCCATGGCCTGCTGGACGAAGTCCTCGAAGGGAGTCCCCCTGCACTGGCTCAGTAGCCTTTGGCCTAAGAACAGGGCGATGGCCTCACCGTCGCCGAGCCTCACAGCAGGCATTTCGAAAGGCTCCGTATAGTAGTAGCCACCTCGGCCCCGGTCGAACTCGATGGGAGCGCGGAACATGTCGCGCAGACGACTGATGTCACGCTCCACAGTCCGATAGTTCACTTCGATTAGCTGGGCGATGCGTGGGCAGTTGGGATAGGTCCCCTCGGAAATCAGCTTGTGGATCTCATGCATAGCCGCCAAAAGCCGGTGACTGTCACGCCCGCGCTTTTCGACCGGAGGTTCAGGGGAACTGACGCCGCGATACAGGACTCTGCGTTCATGATGCTCGGCCTCCTATGCAACGGTCAGCCTCTATCAACGGATGTCACCGTTGCCGCTTCAAGCCGGCTGTGAAGCCGCTGAGACCACCTTAGAGCCGCCTGAATATTCATCGAACGCAGACGAAAAACCTTCCGGCTATCCAAATCTGCACCTGTCTGGGTCTGGGTATCTAGTGATGGAACAACCTCACTCCCGAGAACGCCATAACCATGCCGTATTCGTTGCACGCTCCGATGACGTCGGCGTCCCTCGAGACCCGCCCGGCTGGACGACGAACTTGACGCCGCTCTGATAGGCGCGGTCGATGTTGTCCCTAAAGGGGAAAAAGGCATCAGAGAGACAGCGCGACTCCGCCCAGCTGGAAACCATTCCCGCTTTTCTTGGGCCGACAACCTCTCAGGGACAACTTCAAAGCACCTTCCCCACTCTCGAAGTTCAGCGACGGTGACATCGTCGCGGAGGTACAAGTCTATGGCGTTATCCCTGTCCGGACGCCCAATCCCCTTTCTGAACCTCAAGCCAAGGACAGTGGGATGTTGCCTCAACCACCAAAGGTCCGCCTTGGACGCGGCCAGCCGAACGCAATGAACCCTGCTCTGCTGGCCAGCCCCGCAGCCGATGACCTGCCCGTTCAAAGCGAAGCAGACCGAGTTGGACTGGGTGTACTTGACCGCGATAGTCGCGATGATGAGGTCGCGCACGGCCGACTCGGGCAACTCCTTGTCGGCGGTCACAATGTTGCGGAGGATCCTGTTATCGCACACGGCATCGTTCCGCTTCTGCTCGAAGGTGACTCCGAAGACCTCTTTTCGTTCCAGGTCCTGTGGACTGTAGGAAGGGTCGATGGAAACGACGTTGTACTTGCCGCCGCGCTTGCGCTTCAGGATCTCCAGGGCTTCCGGCTCGTATCCCGGGGCGATAACGCCGTCGGATACCTCCTTAGCGATGAGATTCGCGGTGGCTACATCGACGACGTCAGATAGAGCCGCCCAATCTCCGAAAGAGGACATCCGGTCGGCGCCTCTCGCCCTGGCGTAGGCGCAGGCCAGCGGAGAGAGCTCTTGGTCGCCGGTGAAATACGCCTTCCTTAGGACATCGCTCAACGGGAGCCCAACGGCCGCTCCGGCAGGGCTCACGTGTTTGAACGACGCCGCGGCGGGCAAGCCAAGGGAATCCTTCAGTTCGCGGACCAACTGCCATGAGTTAAACGCGTCTAGGAAGTTTATGTATCCGGGATTGCCGTTTAGGACCTGGACCGGAAGGCCGGACTCCGACAGCAACCTCGCCGGTTTCTGATGAGGATTTGTTCCGTACTTAAGTGGGTGTTCGACCTTTTGAGATGGCATAGCGCTCCTCCTGACATGCTGGCGTCGCTGCTTACAGGACGAACGGTGCTAGGTGCTAATACCGCGGTGAGCCTACTTTGCCGGCTCCGCCCCCGTGGCGCCGCCGCTTGCGGCAATCGCCTTCATTCCGCCGGTCATCTGAACCGTCCCGTCCATCATAACCCACATCGCTTAGACCCCGTCAAGGCTCTCGGCCAGCGCCCGGCTGTCCTCATAGGGGGTCAGGAACAGGGTGGTCGATAGGAAATCGGCAAGCCCGGAGTCCTCGGTTACCACCGTAACCGCGTGATAGTAATCCCCCGGCATGAGGGTGGAAGGATCGATGAGGTGATGTACTATCTTGTTGTCGACGACGTAGTACCGCTGGTAGTCGCCGCTGCTCACCACGGAAGCATCGTTGATGTAGACGACATCCAGGATACTATCTTCTTCGGCCAAGATGGACTTCTGGGGATCCTGCAGCCCTACGCCCCAGCGCGCCCTTATTCCATCAAGGGGCTTGCCGATGGTCCGAACGTTGCGGCCAGAACTGATGATCCCGGAGGTGAGCCCTTGGGCCTGGATTTCACGAGCCACAAGTTCGGTGGCGTAACCCTTGGCCACGGCGCCAAGGTCGATGCTCATGGCCTTGTCGGCCAAGTATATGGTGCTCATTTCCTGGTCAACGATGACTTTGTCAAGGTCGGTATGCTGGGCGGCTTGGGTCAGCAGTTCAAGAGGGGAATCCTCGCGGCGGCGGGATCGGAGAGTGCTCTCTCTGTAGTTATGCCAGATCTTGAGGACCGAACCCATGGCGATATTGGTCTTTCCGCCGGTCTTCGAGTACCATTCCTTCGCGAAAAGCACCAGGTCAATCAGGTCCCTGTCGACCTCGACCGGCTTTACGCCCGCATTGTCGTTGACTGTCTTGGCGTTATTCAAACCTTGGTAGCTGTGGTAGATGTCATAGAGTTGATGGAGCTCGGTGAAGCGCTCCTCGATCCTCTGGAAGTACCCGTCGAACTCGGCCTCGGTCTTCGTGTAGGCGACAACGGTGACGATGGTGTCGAAAGTATCGAAGAAACTAGCGGTGTACTTGGTATACCTGGGTCTGCCAAAACCCCTGTATGCCGCAAAGGCGGCCCCCGCCAAGAGCACCGCCACCAGGCTCAGTATGAGCCAACTCCTCTTGGTCATTTACGTCCGCCTCCCCCGAAGCTTCATCGATTGTGTGTGTCACTGTTTAGTGTTTCGCCGCTACATAGTATACTCCCCCGCCGACAACGGCAGGGGAGTATATTTGCCTTGCTGCGATGACTGTTACTTCGCGTTTTCGAATGCTTCTGCGACAGCTGCCAGGTACTCGTGAACCGTGATGGTGACCAGCGAGGTCAGTTCAGGAACGTCGGGCACCGCCGGATGAGAGTCATCGCGCTGCTTGACCTTTAGGGCGGTGATCTGGTCGACGGTCTTCCCTACCATCCACTTCTCGAGTTCAGCGGCCTGCTCAAACCAGTCCTTACCGACTGTGGAGACTCTGGTAAGGCCGTACTTCGGACCAAGCTCAACCTTGGTTTCCTGCTCGGCGGTCTTGTCGGAAGTGACCTTCCCGTCCTTGTCGAACTGGACCTTGGTCTGAGCGGTGTCGATGATGGTGCGGACGACCTTGCCGTCCTTGTCAAAAGCTGCGGCGGCCATGACGGTGTCAACCTGAGCCAAGGGAAGGGTTTCAATATCGTCCACCAAGGCGTAACCCTTCGACTTGCCAATGCTGATCTCGTGACCAAGCCCAAGCGTAACGGCGCCCGCGGGGACGTCGAACGCGTTGTCGTAGGCCTCTTCGACAGCCTTCAGGTAATCCTCAACACTGATTGTAACCAACGAAGTGAGTTCAGGAACGTCCGGCACTGCCTTGTGGGACTCGTCGCGTTCCTTAACCTTAAGCGAGGTGATCTCAGAAACGGTCTTGCCGATCATCCACTTCTCCAACTCAGCGATCTGCTCATACCAATCCTTGCCGATGGTCGAAACCTTGCTCAAGCCGTACTTGCTGCCCAGCTCAACCTTGGTCTCGCCGTGAGCGGCCACGTCGGACGCAACCTGTAGACTCTCATCGAAGTTGACCTTCGTCTGGGCGGTATCTATGGTGACTTTTAGCACCTTCCCGTCCTTGTCAAAAGCGACGGCTGCAATGACGGTGTCTACTTGACCGGCCGGAGGCGTCTTGGTGCCGTCCTCATTCACTACGAGGTCCTTTGACTTGCCGATGGATGTAACGTGCCCGAGGCCTACCTTTGCGATGGTGGGCGTGCTCGGTGTCGGCGACTGCGACGAACATCCCGCAAGTATGCTGACAGCAATGACGAGTACTGCAACAACCGCGACTGCCTTTCTCATATCTCCTCTCCCTTTCCGCGATGTGGGCCTAGCCCCGCGTAAATACTTTATCACTATGTGTTTGATCACACTAGTGCTTTGTGCGGGGATTTGCAAGCTTATCGCGCATTTACACGTTTGAGCATGGCTTGCACTTGGATTCACATAATGCAGTCCACTATGTCGCCGTTCCGTGAAGGGCTCTTGATTGACGCGAGTTTGTGAAAACTTGCACTGTGTTACTTTTCACAAAGCCCTTCGCTCATTCGAAAGGGAAATTCACTGGGAGTAATTCTGGCTGCTTGATGGAGGTATGGCCAGGGGTGGATGTTGTGGATGTTTTCGTCGATGCTGTTGTGGATGCCCTTGACGAGGCCCCCGAGCCCGGTCAACCCGGGGGAAGGAAAATCGCAAAGGGGAGGGCAAGACACAAAAATGGACGGGGGCGGATCCTCCCGCCCCCATCCGTTCGTTCTGTTAGACGATCGCAACCGGTCACAACATTCGAAGCACCGGCAAATCACTACTCCGCCGAGGTGCCGGCAAACCCCTACTTCGCTGAAGCACCGGCGACTCCTTATTCCACCGCTTCGTCCTCGTTGAACATCTTGAAAACCTGGAGGACCAACGTGTCCGCCGGATCCGAATAGTCCTTGGTACCTGTCACAAGGAGGTCTTCATCGTAACCATGTATGACGCCCCAAGATACCGAGCTGTCAAATTCGGTCAACAGCGTTGGCTCGCCGGATCCGACTAGCCAGAAAGCGGAGCCCTCGGGCGAAGCCAGGATTCCCACGACCTGATCCTGGAACACCGGCTCCAGCCCGTAGAGTTGCCACAGACCGTCACCCACCTTGACAGGACCGCCGTCTTTCGGCGCGTACCACAGCTCCGGGCCTTCCAGGGACGACTCTAAACTAGCGGTGTTGAAGAACAATCCGCCTCCCGACGGCTGGACAAACGCCAGGTAGACCGTTGAGTCCTCATCAAATCCCGCGAGCCCCCTCATGTCGGCAACCTTGGGAGGCGCCTGGTTTGGACTGGTGACATCCGCGAGCATGGCGCTCTCGTAAGAGACGGCGCTTAGGCGCTGGTCGGGCGGAAGTTCGGTGCCGGACTGCGCGACGCGAAGCTTTGCCCGCAAGGAATCCCAGGGTCTTGAATCGCGCGCCCACGTCGCGCCGGAAAGTACTTGGCCATCAACTTTGATCGTCTTTATCACTGTACCCTGCGGGTCGACTACCGTAAGCTCGGACGCTATAGGCAAGAGGCTGTCCTCGCCCTGTATTACCTGGAAGCGCTCCCATGGAGGGAGTGACGCCGCATCGGGCTTCTGCTCTGCCGTGTAGGCGACGATGCATTTCCCGTCGGGCGACCAATGCGGAAGGAAACTCAGGGTTTCGCCGGTAGGAAGCAATGGGCGTTCGCTTCGCCGTCCCAATGTCCAGGATGTACAGCCCGTTCTTGTCCTCCTCGTGCAGATCATAGACGGCGTACTCGCCTGTCGGCGAAATCCTAACGTACATCAGGCCGTCGTAGGTCGGGAGCTCATCCTTGACCAGCCTCAGGGTCCCTTGATTCAGGTCGACCTCCCACAGTTGCCGTGTCACGTGCAGGTAAACCTTGGCCCTATCCTCTACGTAAGTGGCATCGTGGAGGTATCCGGCTTCTAGCTCTATGAAACCGATCTCTTCGGTCTGTCCCGTCTCAACGTTGGCGGACATTACGAGGACGCCGTCTTTGCCCTGGTGAGCGCCGTCGTTCTGTTTGCCGGACTCTGTGAAAACACACGTCGTGGACGACGTCCACCCTATAGGCAACAGCCACGCGTAGTTGGAGCTTGACTCTTCAAAGCCCACGGCCTCAAAGGTTACATCCTGGTCGGTCTCGCCCATGAGGGATACCGCCACGATTTGCGTGCCATCAGATGTCCGCTGTTGAACCAACATGTACTTGCCGTCGGGCGATATGGCTTGCCCCGCTTCCCTGGTATAGATGTCCCCGGCGAGTTGTTTGGTCAAGGTGACCTTTGGGTTAAGAACCAGTTTAGGAGTCACAGGAACCGGTTCTGAGCACGCCGTAAAAAGAGTCGCCAGCAACAGCGCGAGCGAGAGAAGCGCGAGCAGGCGGCGGTTCAGGGGTCGGTTCATGCGCCGGTTCGTGTGTCTGTTTCGTCGATTATCAGGTATGACTGACCGTCTTATGTTGATTTCCAAGGGATTCGCCTCCATCGGCAGAATCGTTCATACACATAAGACAGGCATTTGGAGGAGCAAGTTCCACGAGGGGTCACTGGGCGCGTGCTTCGAGGCGGTCCTCTATGGAGGAAGCTGCCTGGCGCAATCTTCGAGGCAGGGGTCTATGGAGGCGACCACTCCGCGTACGCTTTGAGGCAATCCTTTGTGGAGGAGGCTACTCAGCGCCTGCTTTAGGGCAGTCCTCCATGAGGGGACTATTCAGCGCCCACTGCTAGGCAGTCCTGCGCACGCCTTGAGGCAGTCCTCTATGAAGGATTGCATTTGGCGTGGGCCTCGAACGTGCCACTTCTCCAGGAAAGCGCGCAGTATGACGGGACGTAGACAAAGCCGAGGCCGGCTTCCCGTTCCGCGTCGCGCCATGCGTCTCGCTCAGCATCCTGGCGTGGGCATCGCGCTGAGCGTTGGGCGCCTGCTTGCCGCCATCCGATGCGCCCTTCGCCGCATAGTTCACCCAGATGGAGGCCGCCCGACCAAGGTCTCCTCGAACACTCGCAGCCACGACTCGTCGCCTCCATCCCACGCATACTGCATCCTGACCATGGCGTCGGCCAATTCCGGCGTAAAGAGATGACGGCTGTCAAGGATGGCGGTTCTCGCGTCACGGAGAGCCTTGGCAAAGACTCCGTGAGAGTAGTTCGTGGACGACGGACGTCAGCCGAGGCTCGGCGACAACCGCATGTATTGTCCCGTCCTTATGAACGAAGTCCAGCGATCATGGGAGATTGCAGTGGGTTTGGGATTACGTTGAGGTTCGGAAGAGCATCGGTTTGGATGTCGAGAACCAGGGCAGCGATGACACCGCGTCGGCAGCGGCTCTTCAAAGGGCAGGAGCCGCGAAGGCCCCATCACGGTCTGGTACTGGTTCCACAACCCGGCCATGGCGGGATGGTTCAGGAACGCGGCGTGGGCCTTGGGATAATCCATCACCCAAGCAACCGTGTCGTCTCCCTTCTGTGATAGGTCGACCGGGAACTCCTTTATGGCCTGCTGCAAAGCGTTTTGGGGAGGCACAATCGGAGACTGTCGGCAATGACCTCGATCTCGACGACGGCGCCGACCCGGCGGAGGCGGAAGATGAAGAGCCGCATGGAGCAACATCGCCGCCCGCGGCCAGTAAGGGTTGACCCCTCCGTGCTGGAGCCTCGCTTGGGAGAAGTAGCGTAGCGCGTCGGTATCCCAGTCTGTATTTTTGATGTCCCTGACGACCTGGGACATCGGGTCGCTGTCCTCGATGCGGGTGAGGTCGTACCCTGAGGCTACGAGTCCCGCGTACAGGACAAAAACCTGTTTGTTGAGCGACACTGTGAACACAGGACAAGGCCTCCTCCGATACCATGCAAGCGTGCGCGGGATGGTGGCATTGCTCCGCAGGCACTGCACCATGCTCGCAAGAGGAAACTACTCCCGCGGACACCTCATCCTGCGCGAGCATGCTACTGCTCCACAGCCACCCCTGCGCAGCAGCATGCTACTGCTCCGCAGCACTCCGGCACCAGCCACCCATACTTCAGTCGCAACTTCAGGATTCGGAGGACGGACTCGTTGATCCTGCTCTCGCTTATCTGTCCCGCTTGCACAGCCTCTTTGACACCATCGAACGCCCTGGGCAGGTCCTCGGGCATGAGTATGATGTCGCATCCGGCCTTTAGCGCCATTACCGAGCTTCCTCCGGCGAGAAAAACTTGGCCACTGCCCCCATCTCCAGGGAATCGGTGACGACAACTCCGTCAAAGCCCATTTCATCCCGGAGAATGCCTTGGACGACAGACGGAGACAGGCTGGCGGGCAGGTCATCGTCGGTGACATTCGGCAGCTTGATGTGGGCGACCATCACCATGAGGCAGCCTTCCTCGATACCGGCAACGAAAGGGACCAGTTCGCGCTCGCGTAGGGTCCGTGCATCCACGCTCGATACCGCCGTTCCGGTGTGAGTGTCGGCTTCCGTTTCTCCATGGCCGGGAAAGTGCTTGACGCAAGACGCGATGCCCGCGTCTTCCAGGCCTCTGACCGCTTGCCTGACAAATGGCACCGCGCCCTCGGCCGTGCTGGCGAAGGCCCTGTCGCCGATGACGGTGTTTGCGGGGTTCGACCAGATGTCGGCAACAGGCGCGAAGTCCACGTTGAACCCGAGGGCCTTGAGGCTCTTCCCCGTCGCGTTCAGTGCCTCATAGGCTCGTTCGGGCCGGCCGCTTTGCCCAATCTCAAACATGCTGGGTAGGACCGGCACGTCGAAGGTCTTTGGCGAAAACCGCGAGATAGTGCCCCCTTCCTGGTCGGTGGCGATGAGGAGGGGAATCCCTGACAGGAGCTGCACGTCTGCTATGTAGCTCTTGGTCTGCCCGGCGTCTATGAGGTTTTTGGCAAAGAAGACGACTCCCGATACAGGATAGTTGCTGTAGTTTTCCTCGAGGTGGGCGCCCGAAGCCGTGAGGTCGCCCAATGCCTCGGGGCGCACCATGAAGAGGGCGGCAATCTTTTGATCGAGCGTCATGGCTGCCATGGCGTCCTGGGCTCGCTGTTCGAGGATCTCTTCAGCGCTCCGGGCTCCTCGATACTTCGGCAGCTGGACCCAGAGGAAGGCGGCTATTAGCAGTAAGCACAGCACTATGGCTGTCGAGAGTCTCTTCATGGCAGTTCTATTGTGGCCTTTGTTGCGGTAAACGAGTCGGGGGTTAGTGGGTCACCGCAGGTCTGTCAAATAATAGATGTGCGAAGAAAATCCCCGCTGAGATGCGGCAGTGGTGAGACTATCCGCCTTGCTCACGGCGAGTGGGTAGAAAATTCCCACTGAAATGCGGCAGTGCGGAGAATGTCCGCGTTGGTCACCGCGAGTGGGTAGAAAATCCCCACTGAGATACGTCAGTGCGGAGAATGTCCGCGTTGGTCACCGCGAGTGCGTAGAAAATCCCCACTGAGGTGCGGCGGTGCGGGAAATATCCGCATTGCTCTACGGCCAGTGGGTAGAAAAAATCCCACTACAATGCGGCAGTGCGGAGAATGTCGCGTTGGTCACCGCGAGTGCGTAGAAAATCCCCACTGAGGTGCGGCGGTGCGGGAGAATATCCGCGTTGGTCAGTGCGAGTGCGTAGAAAATCCCCACTGAGAGGCGGCAGTGCGGAGAATGTCCGCATTGCTCACGGCCGGTGGGTAGAAAATCCCCACTGAAATGCGGCAGTGCGGAGAATGTCCGCGTTGCTCAAGGCGAGCGCGTAGAAAATCCCCTCTGAGGTGCGGCAGTGCGGAGAACATCCGCCTTGGGCTGAGTTCCTTAGATGGCCATGGACTCAGCATTGACTTGCTGCAGACGTTCTCTGTCCTGCTGTGTCATGTAAGTTCTGTCGCCTCGTACTGCGTGGCTCGTCCATCGACTCGAACTTCGATGGGCCCAGTCGGTGTCCCCAGCATACCGGGGCTCTCCTTCCCACGCTGAAACGGCCCTACCAGGAGATGTTATTTGGGATTGACAGGTTCCCCGTGAATGTCCCAGGTTGATCGGGTCAGAGTCTTCTGTGCCTTTAGGTAGCCATAGGCAATTGCTGACAAATTCGGCACCGACTCCTCAATCGCCGCGGCCCTCAGTAAGTACTTGATCCCTAGTTGCTCGGCGTAACGGATCCATCAATAGCCGACAATCAGATACGCTCCGCCATTCGCCCCTAACACCCCGGATACCTCTTCCCCCACTCCTCGTCATCGCTGTATCCAACAAGCAGGTCGTCAGCGACCTGAATCAGTACATCCCTCAGCTCAACTACTTCGACCCATGCCGGCGGCATGCGCCTCAACCCCAGGTGAGCCCCAAGGATGTTCCCGGTAATCGCGCCGGTACTGTCGCTGTCGCCGTAGTGGTTGACGGCGGCGATCACTGCCCGATCGAAATCATCCCGATACTTCAAGGCGCAGTATACCGCGATTCCTAGGGCCTCTTCGCCAACCCAGCCTTCTCCGATCTGCTCGATAGCCTCCAGATCCGGTTGCTTGGTCCTGGATAGATCGAGAGCCTGCTTCAGGCAGCGGGCACACTCTTCGTGCCCATCGTGCTTCCTGAGTTCGGCAATCGCTCCTCTTGCTGCCTGCCTCAGGTCTTGACCATCGATGATGGCCGCAATCATGTAGGCGAGAGCCCCCGCGGACAAGTAGCCCGAGGGATGCCCGTGTGTGATCGCCGCGAACTCCGCAGCCATCGTGAACGCGGCCCTAGGCGGGTAGAACAGGCCGGCCGGCGCGGTCCTCATGACCCCGCCACACCCTTTGCTGTTGTTGATTGGGGCTGAGATAGTCCCGCACTCCCCGCTTGAAAGCGCGCTAAGACAGGTGTTGCCCGGTCCTCTCCTGGCGTGAAGCTCCGGGACGCTCAGTAACCAACCGCCATAGGTCCACCACCGGTCCTCAACCTTGGGATGACCCTGGGTCAGCAACCAGCGAAGGTAAGCGCAATGCACAATGGAAGGAATGTGGCAAATGCCCCGGTTTAGGGCCCTATTGTTGGCACGCAGGATGCCTTCGGCCGTGAAGAGGGTCATTTGAGTGTCGTCGGTTATCAAGGCCTTGCCCGATGAGGATACCTCCAAGTCGCGGATCCCGCCGGGTCCGTACTTGCGGACTATCGAGTCTACTCTGAGAAACTCAACAGGCATACCGAGCGCGTCGCCGATGGCCCCACCTACCATGCAGCCCCTGAAGTGGTCTTGGTCCCGCTTGAGACCCGCTGTCTGGCTCCTCTTGTAGGGGCATTCGATGTCTAGGGTATTCGTCAGCGTTGACAGACTCAGCTGCTTGGGCGACACTGGCTGACTTGGCCCCTTGGGCGGTTTGGCCATCTTGGACGGAATGAGCGGCTTTGGCAGCTTTGACATCCTTGTCATCCACCGAAGGTCTCTCCTTTTCAAGGCATCGTGAATACATCATAAGACAAGCACCCCGTCACGGCGTGTCGGAAACACGTGTTTGGAATGTGACACCACCTCGCACCGCTGCTTGCTCCGGTCCCATCCCCGCATCAGACCAGACCCAGCCGCGACTAGTAGTAAAGGTTGGTGGTAAGAAAGGATGAGTTTAGTGGATAAGGAACGTAACAGAAACCACAAAAACGGGCCCCATCTCGGACTATACATAGCAATGGGACTATGCTTCGGAACAACAGCCGGAGTGCTGCTTAACCAACTCGCCTACGGACCTGCCATTGGCCTGCTCGGAGGGATTATCGCCTACCAGATTGCCCAGATGGGAGACAGCAAGGCTAGACAATAAAGCGTCTGGAGTCGTGTATCGGCCGGAAGACGTTGCCCATGCGCTCGGTACTAGGGACTCGTCCGTGATCCTCGCCCAGACCGCACCGTAGGATCAGCTTAGGTAGATGAACTACATCGCTAAGTCTGGAACCCTTCGCCGACGGCCATCCCGTTTACCTTGTCGATGACCATATCCATGTAGGCCAGGATATCTCGGCGGCGGCGAAACGGGTTCCGGTACTCTGTCCGCCGCATCCCCTTCCTGCTGTAGAGCGCCTCGTTTATCACCCTGGACCACTCGGGAAATGCGCGGAGGGCGTACTCCCCCGCCTCGGTCTTGCTTACCACCTTGTTCTCGGTGACAGTGACGTACTGACGTGTCACCCCGAGGATTCCCCACTCCGCCTGCTTGCGAAACAAGAGGGACGTCCCGATCAACGACATCGGCCGCCTTCCATTCGCGGCCCAGTGGCGCCAGTATGAGTTGATGTTTTCGAACACGTACTCTCTGACCTGCCCAATATCCGCCTGCAAGTCAAGAGTCGAGATCTCCGGGCCAAACACCGTAATCCCGGTCTCCTTCAATTCGTACCAAGTCACCGGGTTGATGTCGAAGTAGCCCAGCTCAAAAATGCCATCCGAGTAGCTGACGACCGGCTCCATCTCCGGCGGAAGTTGGCCAAGCTGGTCAGGCGTAACGTAGATCCCGTTCAGGTAGGCTCTGGGACACGCCTTGCGAACTCGGCGATGGACGAGTCTAAGGACGTCGACGTCTCGCTCCGCGGGCGGTCTCGCTACCACCGTCACGAAATCGATGTCGCTCCCTCCGTCCTGGTAGTCTCCCAAGGCGACCGACCCGTAAAGGTACATGCCTTGTACCTTCAAGCGTGAATGCACGGACGGTTCACCGTCGATCTCGCTGTAGAGCGCCTCGCGATAGACTTTGCACGCCTTTTCGACCTGCTCGGGTAGACTCAATACTCTCGCCTCCGAAAAACGTATCCTCAAAGCCGTCTTAGCGCTGCCGCCCCGACCGAAAGAAGCCAAAAGAAACCGACAGAAACCGAGAGAAACAGAAATGCGCACCCAAAAGGAACTGCCGGGCCGACCTCGAACACATCTTCGACAATGAGCCGAGACTGTCATGCCGTGACTCTGTCCAACACCAGGAGGGCGATATCATGTCAAACCAAGGCACTCCCGATGAGGTTCAGAAGAAAGTTCCCCAGCACTTTGTCTGCACTCACGATCAAGCTAGAAAACTGATCGACCAATACAACGAATACTATATCGCTATATGTGGATGTCGTCAGGGGCGGGGAAGTTGCAGTCACTCTCGTATGGACGTCTGCCTCATGTTCAACGCCGCGTTCACTACCGGAACCGAGAAGAGACCCGCCACTAGAGCAGAGGCACTCAAGATCCTCACCCACGCTGATGAGAAGGGACTCGTGTCGCGCCCCTTCCGGAAACCGGATGACCCCAACGTCCTCGACGGCATATGCTTCTGCTGCCCCGAGTGCTGCTACTACTTCAACCATGACGATGAGCCGTGCGACAAAGGCAGCCTGGTGCAATCGACCGACCTGGATACGTGCACTGCCTGCGGCATGTGCGTAAGCGTCTGCTACTTTGGAGCACGGTCGATCGTCGACGGTCAGTTAGTCGTTGACGACAAGAAATGTTACGGGTGCGGGCTATGCGTGGACGCCTGCCCCGGAGGTTCAGTCACGATGAAATAACAGACGGGATTGCCGACTACTCGTACGTAACCGGCAATCCCGTCATAATTACTCACGCAGCACGGCCTCCAACGCACCCAGGCGAAGGTTGGCCCGAGCACGCCTCCTACTCCGCTATCTCCGCGATCAGTTCCACCAGCCGCTCCACTTCTTCGCGAGTAGTGTATGGAGCAAGGCCCGCTCTGACCCATGAACCCGACTCCCTGATACCCAAGACCATGGCCAGAGTCGTCGCGTAAAAGTCGCCGCTGGCGATATAGACGCCCTTCTTCAGGACGTGGCGGCAGACTTCTCTTGGCACCCACCCCTGAACGCGGAACCCGATGGTCGAAGTCTTCCTAACGCCTTCCGCCGCGGCAAACACCTTCACCCTGGGCATCGCCCGCAGCTGGGCTCTCGCCCAGTTGGCCATCGGATCTTCGTAGGCCTCGATGGCGTTCATGGCGGAGCGGATCTTCTCCCTGGGACTGTCCCCCTGCCCCAAACTGGCTATGAACTGTACGGCGCCCTCGGCTCCGGCGATCCCCTCGTGGTTCAAAGTCCCCGTCTCGATCTTGTCAGGCGCTTCATGAGACTGGGGCAAGACTTTGTACGTCTCCAACCTATCAAAGAGGTCGCGCCTGATAGAAGCCACCCCGAGGTGCGGTCCAAAAAACTTGTACGGTGAACACACGAGGATGTCCGCTCCGAGTTCGTCCCTGTCAATGAAGATGTGAGGCGCGGCGTGAACCGCGTCGACGGCCACTTTGGCGCCTACGTCATGGGCGGCCCTGGCTATCATCTTCACGTCGTTGATGGTACCAACGGCGTTGGACGCCAGCCCAACCGCCACGAGCTTCGTCTTGGAAGTGATGATGTCGGACAGATCGTGGGTCTTCAGAACCAGGAGCTCGGGGTCCACTCGTATCCAGCGGACCTTGACGCCCCTCTCCTCGGCCGCCGAGGTCCAGGGGTCGACGTTGGCACGGTGATCCATCTCGGTGACGACGATCTCGTCCCCTTCGCGCCAATCGCGGGCGATGGCCCTGGCTATCGCATAGTTCAGCGTGGTCATGTTGGCGCCGAAGGCGATCTCGTCAGGCCTACCGCCAATGAAGTCAGCCATGGCGGCGCGGCCACGATCGATGATCTCGTCGGTCTCCACGCTTGTGCCGTGGACGCCATGCACGTTGGCGGAACCTCGCAAGAGGTATCCGGCCATGGCCTCGATGGCAGTATCGGCTGCCTGTGAACCGCCCGGTCCGTCTAGAAACGCAACGGGATAACCGTTTTCAGTCCTGCGTAGAGCAGGAAACCGCTTCCTAACCGCAATCACGTCGTACGCGCTGTCATCAGCCGGAACTTGTCTAAGAACCTCAGCCATCACGTATCGCCTCTCTTGCGCCAATTGTCTATCCGACAAGTATTCCGGGGCGGCGGGGCGGATTCCTTCCTGGAGGTCCGGCGCGTAGACATAGAGGTGCTTCCGGTTGGGAAACCCTTGGTCGGGTTCCCAGCCTAGGAGCTGGAATTGATGGCGCCCGGACTCGTTGGCTTCCGGGTCGAACGAGGCCGATAGGATCCTTCGAAGCCCTGTCCCATCACGCTTTACCACCCAGACTTCGTCGTTATCGAAGTTCTGAGTGACGAAGGCCAGGTACTCCCCATCGTCACTTAGGGAAAACCCGTGGTAGGCCAATATCTCGGTGAAAGTGCCTATCTAGGTCAGTGAACCGCGGACGGTTTCTATGCCGGCGGAAGTAGCGTCGGGGAAAACACCAAGGCCAGCTCAGGCGGGTGAAGGGGCAGTTTTGGAGAGCCGCACGCCGCAAGGTGAGTGAGGAGCAATGCTACAACGAGTCCCATGCTTACGACCTTGGCCGTACCTCTAGGCATCCGAAACGACCTCCGATAGCCATCTTCTGACTTTTGTAATACAGTGTGCGAGGTCCCATTATTATCTCAAAGCGATAGACGAGCATCACCGACAGTTTGTGACGTTCGCTTATTCAACCCAGTTCCGCATCGGAAGGAGCTTCGATGTGCGAAGAGACGCTGCCGAAGTAACACTCAAAGCCGTTCTGGTGCCGCTGTTCTGGTCCCTTGTGTTTCCGTTGTCCAAGCTGGTCATGCCTGTGGTGCCTCCCATCTCCCTGGTCGTCTTGAGGTACTCCGCCGGAGCCTTGTTCTTGGCCGCCATCTCCATGGCAGGCCAGAGGCGAGGAGAAATGGCCAGACTGCTCCGCGACAGGTGGCCGTCCATGTTCATGCTAGGCTTCATCGCCGTGGCTTCCTACGCCAGCCAAGTAGTGGCCTTAAGCTACGCGTCCACCGCGGAAGGCGCCATCATTGCCTCAACAGCGCCGGTGTATGCGGCCGTCTTGGCTGCCGTTTTTCTGCGCGAGCGCATCGGAGTAAACCAAATAGGCGGACTGGTCCTATCCCTAGCCGGAGTGGCCGGAATCGCCCTGGTGGGAGAGCAAGTGCCGGGAAGCAACAGAGCCCTGGGAGCGGCCCTCATGTTCTTCGGCGCCATTACGTACTCCATTTACACGGTCTTGGGCAAGAAGCTGGAAGCGTCGTCGGCTCCGGTACTCGCGGTCAGCACCGGGCTAGGAGTGATCCCGTTTTTGTTCTGGGCCGCATTCACTGAACCGCTCTTGCCTTCACTGGCAACTGCCACAGCCCCTACCTGGGCAACTCTTGCCGCCCTCGGCGTGCTTCCCACAGGCCTGGCCGTGGTCTGGTACTTCGGCCTGGTCTCCAAGTTGGGGGCCACCCGCGCCTCAATGATCTCCTATCTCGTTCCGGTGTTCGGCCTCATCCAATCTAGTCTTCTGCTTCACGAGGCGATAGGACCTGCCGTGTTACTAGGAGGAGCTGCCTGCCTAGCCGGAGTAGCGCTTGCTCAGAAACAGGCAAGGGAGACTCCGGCGGCTGAGCGGCAGACATAGGTAATATACGACTTGCTCGGAGGGGATCCCGTGAACATCCGACAACGCAATTACACAAGCCAACCCGGTTTCACCAAAGACTTCTTCAGGGTACGGGATTTCCTCAAGAGGATCCACGAACCCGGGTACAAAGACGAGAACTGGCTCTGGTCGAGATGGGAGTACATGTTCTCCCACCCGCAACTGGACGAGACCCAGCTTTCCAGGATCGGCGTTTGGGAGGACGGAGACAAGATCGTCGCCCTCGCGAACTACGAGGACCGGCTCGGACACGCCTGGTTTTCTTTTGACAAGGACTACGGGCACCTAAAGCCTGACTTGCTGGAGCACGCTGCCCAGCGACTTTGCCGGAAGAACGAGGACGGGACCAAGACCATCCGGGCGCTCATAAACGATGACGATCTCGAGTTCCAGCGCATCGCCAAAGAGCATGGATTCGTCCAGACGGAGAAAGGCGAACCGACCTCCGAGTATGTGCCGCCCGCCACGTTCCCCGACACAACGCCGCCTAAGGGCTTTTCCATTGTCAGCCTCGCCGAGGAAAACGACCTGAAGAAGATCGACCGCGTGCTCTGGAGGGGATTCAACCATCCCGGCGAGCCTCCGGCAAACGGGATCGAGGACCGCAAGAAGATGCAGTCCGCACCGCACTTTCGTAAGGACCTGACGATAGCCATCAAAGCGCCGAACGGAGACTTCGTGTCCTTCTGCGGGATGTGGTATGACAGAGACACCGACTACGCGTTGGTGGAACCGGTCGCGACAGACCCCGAGTACCGAAGACTCGGTTTGGGTCGCTCCGCTGTTCTAGAAGGGATCCGACGCTGCGTGAACGAAGGAGCTAAGGTCGCCTATGTGGGGTCAAGACAGCCGTTCTACCTCAGCATAGGGTTCAAACTGCTGTACTATTCGCACTGGTGGGAAAAGCAGGCTAACCAAAAACGCTAGCCTAGGGAGGTCACAGCAGATGTTCGCCAAATCGACTTACAATTACCCAAGTGACAAGAGGCAGCTATATGCCCAACTTCAGGAAGAACTGGCTACGTTGGTTGAAGGAGAACGGCTACCCATTCCAAACTTGGCCAACGCGGCGGCTCTCATCTGGTACGCGCTCACGGACATCAACTGGGCAGGGTTCTACCTCATGGTCGAGGACGAGCGCGGCGGAGAACCGGAACTGGTCCTTGGACCGTTCCAGGGAAAGCCCGCATGCATCCGGATAAAGGTGGGCAGAGGGGTGTGCGGCACTGCTGTGGCCAAGAACAAGACGCAGTTGGTGGACAACGTCCATGAGTTCCCCGGGCACATAGCATGCGACAGCGCGTCCAACTCCGAGATCGTCGTCCCGCTTCGTAATGGAGACAAAGTCGTTGGGGTGCTTGATATAGACAGCCCTGTACTGGCTAGGTTTGACGCCGTTGACCGAGAGGGACTAGAGGCCCTAGCCCGTATCCTTGAGCGCGCGATCTACGCATAGCGTTAGGTCAGCTTTTGAGCTTTCCCCGGGAGGGATGCGGGTGCCCGCCTGCGGGACTCCCTTTTGCCGAAGGGCCCTCTCTCGCCATAGGACGCTCTCTGACCGCAAGCCGCTCCTTTAGTGCATCCTGAAGGACGCGCGAATAGTTCACATTATTCGCTTCGGCAAGATCGTTCAGCCATTTTGGTATGGTCAGCGTCTTCTTCACCGCCCGATTGGCCATCTCGTCCCTGATCGGAGGCATCCAAGCTTCTACCAGGGAAACGAATACATGAGCGTGGAGGATAGTTCTGTGAAAACCATCGGACTCATCGGAGGCATGAGCTGGGAATCAAGCCTCGAGTACTACAGACTGCTCAACCAAGGAGTCAAGGCGAGGCTCGGCGGGCTCCATTCGGCCAAGGTGCTGATGGATAGCCTGGACTTCCACCCAATTGAGCACCTTCAGAACCAAGGCGATTGGGATGAAATGGGCCGTATCCTTGCGCATTCAGCTGCACGTCTTGAGACTGCCGGAGCCGATCTCATCGTGCTTGCCACCAACACCATGCACAAAGTGGCCCCGCAGATAGAACAGTCTATTCGGATCCCCCTGCTCCATATCGCCGATGCCGCGGCCTCTGCCATTAGGACAAAGCGGATCGTGAAAGTCGGACTCCTGGGAACCAAGTTCACCATGGAGCAGGACTTCTATCGAGAGAGACTGGCTTCTCACGAAATCGAAACGGTTATCCCGGGGCTGCGCGACAGGGATATCGTCCACCGCGTCATCTACGAGGAGCTTTGTCTAGGCAAGATTGAAGAGGCCTCCAGAAGAGAATTCGTGCGCATCATCGACGCATTGGTTCAAGGCGGGGCCGGAGGTATCGTGTTGGGATGCACCGAGATACCGCTCCTGATTCGCCAGGAGGACGTGGACATCCCCGTCTTCGATACGACAAGGCTGCACGTTGAAGCGGCGCTGGATTTTGCCCTGAGCCTATAGGCGTTCCTGGAGGAATGCTGGAACCCTTAGTCGAAATCCACTGAACGCATCGCATTTAGGCATCACTTTCACGAAAGGGAGAGAAACGATGATCGCGATCATCAACGCAAAGATTCATCCCGTAGACGCGCCTGTGATCGAAAAGGGTACCGTTCTCATAGACGCCGGCAAAATCGCCAAGTTGGGGGCGGACGTAAACGTCCCGGCGGGCGCGGAGGTAATCGACGCCGGCGGTCGCTCCGTCTTTCCGGGCTTCGTGGATGCCCACTGCCACGTCGGTATGTGGGAAACCGCTATCGGATTCGAGGGCGACGACGTCAACGAGATGACCGACCCCGTCACCCCGCACATGCGGGCCATCGACGGATTCAACCCGTTGGACGACACAGTAAAGGAAGCGTGCGAAGCAGGCGTAACCGTCGCGGCCACCGGCCCGGGAAGCGCCAACCCCATCGGCAGGACCTTCATGGCGGTCAAGACCCACGGCCACAGAGTGGATGACATGATTACAAGACCCGCTCGCGATGAAGGTCGCCTTCGGCGAGAACCCGAAGAGGGTCTACAACTCCAAGGGCAAGACTCCCATGACCAGAATGGGGACCGCGGCCATCCTCCGTGAAGCGCTAGGAAAGGCCGTTAGGTACATGGAGCAGATCGAGCGCGCGGGAGACGACGCATCCAAGTTGCCGGCCTACGACGCAAAGATGGAAGCCCTGCTCCCCGTGGTACGAAAGCAGCTCCCTCTGAAGGCCCACGCTCACAGGGCCGACGACATCTTCACCGCCCTTCGCATCGCGAAGGAGTTCGGTCTGGATTTGACCCTAGACCACTGCACGGAAGGACACCTCATCGCAGAAGACCTGGCCAAGGCCGGAGCCAAGGCTATCATCGGTCCGTCATTTGGACACAAGACCAAGTTCGAGCTCACCAACAAGACCTTCGAGACCCCTGGGATTCTTGCCAGAGCCGGAGTCAAGATAGCCATCATGACTGACTCCCCCGTGGTCCCGTTGGCGACTCTGCCACTCATGGCCGGCATGGCCGTACAAGCGGGTATGGACAAGGAAGAAGCGCTGAAGGCCATCACGCTAAACGCCGCCGAAATCCTCGGTATCCAAGACCGCGTGGGCAGCCTTACTCCCGGAAAAGACGCGGACCTCTCCATCTATGACGGAGACCCGATGGATCTCACGGGCAGCGCATGGATGGTGCTGGTTGACGGGAAGGTAGTGTACAAGAAGTAAGCCAGCAGTAAGCCAATAGATCGGCCGGTTTTGACGGACGCCGCAAGTCGCCGAAAACCGGGCACAAGTCAGTTAGGTTTGTAACCAACATATTGCTCGGGCAGCCCGTTTCCTTGCGAGGGCTGCCCGACTTACTCTGTCTTCGTCACCTACTAGTCTGTCAAACCAGCATATGTAACGCCTACAGCAATCGAGTCTAGCGGTCAACTAACCCCCCTCTTTTGTCCACTCGGAGATCACGTCTCGCTCACATAGTCACGACAACACGGTACACAACGTTATCAGCAGCAAGAGCCAGTGCTTCATCAGCTCTCTCCATCGAGAACGTCGTCTCAATCAAAGGCGCCACACCGATAAGCCGCCTGGACAGCAGCAAACCAGCTTGATAGGCGTCTCTCCGGTTCTTGCTCACGGTACCGGTTACACAAATACCAGTGCGATGCACGACATTCGGGTCTAAGGTTAAAGGTGCGGCGGGATGGGCTGAAGCAAAGAGCATTACCTTGCCTTCACTTCCGACCATACGCAGAGCATCCTCGTTTACAGCTTTGTTGCCTATAGCTGTAACGACGACGTCAGCTCCCCGTCCGTCGTTAAGCGCTTTAAGTTGCTCTACAACATCTCCCTTGGAAGGATCGATTTCTGCATGAGCCGCCAGTCCGAGTGCCTTTTTCCGCCTCGCCGGATCCAGATCGCTTACTACGACGTAGGCGCCCCTAAGTTTCGCCAGCATCATGTTGAGGACTCCCATTGTTCCGGCACCGATAACCACTACAGTCTGTCCGAGCCTGATATCAAGCTTGTTGGTACCTTGAACAACGCACGCCACAGGCTCAACGAAACACGCTTCTTCAAACGGAAGATCCGGAGACATCTTCACCACGCTGCGGACATCCGCTAGCGCGTACTCAGACAGTCCAAAACTGCCTTCAATGGGCTTGCCCGATTCAGGATCAAAAGCCTTTGTTCGGCTTGCTCCGGTGACTGTGCAAAGCCGGTTTAGCCCGACAGAGCAGTAATAGCAGGTACCACAACCACTGGACCCGCCCTGGGCCACGTGATCTCCTACCTTCAGTTCGGTAACGGTGCCGGGTCCTATTGCCTCAACAACTCCAGACACTTCATGACCCCATACGCCGCCATAACCCCAATTGGTAATACCTGCGTACATCCTCTGCTCCATGGTGCACAGCGCACAAGCGTGTTGCCTTATTAGAACCTGACCGATCTTGGGTTCAGGTAATTCTAATTCCCTTATCTCAACCTTACGCGGCTCTACCATAAGAACAGCTTTGGACTTGATAGACATGGTTCTCCCTCCACAAATCAGTACTTTTGTTGAATCAGTCAGTCTAATCGTACAGGAGACCAGGGAACCGCTACCCTCCTTTCCTTTGCACATATGTTCTAGCATTTGTTCAACAAACCCTTCGCTGCAAGTTCGAGATATCCGTCTTTTTGCGGATTCATATGCTGAGTTGTACAATAGGTAAGCCTTGTACAAGAACTACCCGTGCTAGCTGCGCACTGGAGTACACGGAAAATCAAGCTGTTCTTTATCGGCGACCAGGAAGAGGTGTTCCAAATCAGGTGCGACCTACACTTACACACTAACTACTCCAACGATTCGACGGAACCGCTAGAAAACTACTGTACCCGAGCCCTGGCAATAGGCGTGGACTGCCTATGCTTCACCGAGCACGTGGACCACAATCTCAAGGACCCGGGCTGTGGCATCTACGACGCCGAGGCATTCTTTGAGGGACTCCAGAAGGCGAAGCAGGTCTATGGCGCGAGACTCAAGTTGCTGGCCGGCATAGAGTTTTCCGAACCCCACCTCTACCAGGAGGGGCTGAGATCGTTCCGGGAACTGCCATACGACTTCATCCTGGGAAGCGTTCATTTCTGGGGGGACGACATGTTCCCGAGCGAGATGATTCAGAGAGGTATCACGGTGGAAAAGTGCTTCGAGGAGTACTGGCCTGACGTCCTAAAATCGGTAAAGAGCGGCGGGTTTGACTGTGTCGGCCATATCGACTTTCCCAAGAGGTACTACAAGCAGTTGATCTACAGCCCGGAGTTCCTGGGGGAAGTGTGCACGGAGATGGTTAGGAACGACATCATCTTGGAAGTGAATACTTCATCACTGCGGGCGGGACTCGACGAGTCTATGCCAAACGCAGACATGCTGGAGATATACAAGAAATGCGGCGGTCGATATTTCACCATGGGTTCCGACTCACACGCCGCTAAACACCTGTACACCTTCATCGACGAGGCGAGAAGGATACCGCTGGAGCTGGGGCTCCAAGAAGTCTATTTCGAGGGACGAAGGATGCTGAAGGCGTAAGCTGCGGACCCACTAATCCCAAACCGTCGCCCCGCTGCCGTCAAGAGCCACCGAAAACAGGGCGTCTCCAACCGCCTCAGAGTGATACGCCCTGTAATAGACCCGACCTCCGATGACGTATATGCCGCTCGGGCTATAAACGGGCGTGCCGGGCTCATCAGGGGGAAGGTCAGTCAACTTTTCGTTGGCGCTTCCGTCGGCCTTCACTCTGTAGACGTTGTACATGTCAGCTCCATTCGAGTAGTAGACCCATTCGCCTGAAGCGTTGACGTAGTCGACGCTTGTCTCGGCCAACGCGCTGTCGTCGCTACCGTCAGTCCTGATCTTGTACAACTTCAGCCCATCGGCGAAGTTGGCGTAATTATGTCTGCGACCTCGCGCATGGGGTAGGCCTGAAAAAAGGTGGCGCCCCTCCTGTCGGACTGGCAGGAGTTCCCAAATCTATCGTCGAAACCCTACCCGTCTTATGAATCTTCAATCATTTAAGGAGGTGCAGAGAGTGTGTTGATACAGGGGCGAGTGGCCGGGCTGGTGTTCGCGGTGATTACCATTGGGACCATGTTGTACGGGATTAGCAGGGCCAAAAGCAAGCTGCCCACCGTAAGAAAGATAGCCGGCTTGGAGGCTATCAACGAGGCGGTGGGACGCGCTACGGAAATGGGCAAGGCGATCTTTTGTACTCCGGGCTGGGCGGACATCACTAGCAGCAGCGCAGGGGCGACCTTTGCCGCGCTCGACATCATCGGACATGTCGCGAGGATGACCGCGCGGTATGACTCTCGACTCGTCGTGGCAGTCTCCTACCCCAACGTGTATCCGCTGGCTGAACAGACTGTTCAACAGGCCTATCTGATCGAGGGTAAGAGAGAAAAATACGATCAGGATATGGTCCGCTTCACCTCGCCTGAGCAGTACGCATACGCAGCCGCGGTACTCGGGATGATTCAGCGGGAGAAAGTGGCTGCGTGCGTTTTTGTCGGTCAATTCGCATCGGAAGCTGTCGACTTCGCTGAAGCCGCCGTGGCGGCTGGCGCAATTGGAATCGCAGGCACCACAAGTACCTACCAGTTGCCGTTTTTTGCCGCCGCCTGTGACTACACACTGATCGGCGAAGAGCTGTTGACCGCAGGCGCCTACATCTCCAAAGACGCGGCCAGGTTAGGCAGTGTTCACGGGCAAGATCTCGCGAAGTTGATCGCGTTCGGCGTGGTGTTATTGGGGGCTATCCTTTGCACGCTGAACATCAATGTCGTCGTCGATCTCCTCAATAAGTAAGGCGGAAGGGAGTGATAGATAATGAAGCGTGAGGTACCGATATTGCTGGCCGGCATCGTAGGCCTTATCCAGATCATCGAACACTTTTTCGACATAGGCGCCGTCGACACAGTAGCGGTGGAACTCCAGAACTGGGTAGTCGTAGTGTCCGCATTCAGCCTGGCTCTCGCGGCAATCAACCTAGCGATCAACCACACTCGGAAGATTTCGTCTAGGAAGCCCGGTGCCTTCGATAGCATGCTGCTGCTTGGCACCATGGTCTTCACCGCTGTCGCCGGGATCTTCTCGGGAATGGATACCGGCGGCTTCAAGTTCGTGTTCAACGCGATTATCGATCCCGCCGCCTCAGCTTTCTACGCCATGGCCGCGTTCCACGTAGCGTCGGCAGCGTATCGTGCGTTCCGCGCTCAAAACGCTTACGCGGCGGCGCTTTTGGTCACCGGCGTTATGCTGATGATCGCCAAAGCGCCTATCGGCGAAGCCTGGTTCCCCTGGATGCCAAAGATCACCAACTGGATAATGTCGGTTTTGAACCTTGCCGGCGTGCGTGGCATCATGATCAGTTCAGCCATCGGTGTGGTCTGCGTCTCCGCGCGAATCCTGCTCGGAATCGACAGGTCCCACCTTGGTCTGGGAAAGGACTAGGGGGTGAAACCAAGTGGATCTAATCCGCAAGCTGGGAGAAGTTGACACGCGATGGCTATACGTCCTTCTCGTACTGGTCGTACTCATCCCCATGGTTCGACCGATGGGATTGCCAATAAACGTAGGCGCACAGACAAGCAAAGCCTTCGCCCTCTTGGATGGTCTGAAAGCCGGTGACACGGTCGTATTTGACTTCGGCTACTACGTTGACGGAGCGCCCGACGTGGAGCCCATCGCGGTGGCTTTGTTCGACCACCTGTTCTCCAAGGGCGTCAAAATCGTCTGCGCCTCGTTCAAGAACCACGGCCCTATGATCAT
>JAXGQX010000015.1:0-47889 GCA_040766225.1 Bacillota bacterium
ACGTGGTCGAACGCGGGGTTTAGTATGTTCCTCCGGTGGCCGTCGCTCAGCATGAGGTTCTCGTGAGCCGATGCCACAGACGGAGCCCCGGCAAGGTTCTCACCGGCGGTCCTGTAAGTGATGCCCGCTGCCGCCATCTGGTCAAAGGGCGATCCATAGGTCGGCGATTGGTGGGAGAAGTAGCCCTTGTCGATCATATCTTGGCTCTTCAACCTGGCCTGCTCGGTAAGCCGCATGTCGGCCACCAACGGCTGGGCCCCCGCCTTTGCCCGTTCAGCGTTGATTAGGTCCAGCATTTGCTGCTCCATCGCCGTGAGACCAGTGGCGGGAGGCGTCTCCGGTTTCTCCGGTTTCGGAGGCTCGGGAGGGGTCTCAGGGTTCTCAGGCTTGGCCGGCTCTTCCGGTTCCTCAGGCTTAACCGGTGGAGTCTCCGGTTTGGCAGGCGGCTTCGCGGAAGGCTTAGGTGCCGGCGTAACAGGAGGTTCTGGTGATTTGATGATCAATTGCCATGGAAAACTGCTATTCTTAAAAATGTCTCTCAGTATTCTGGCAAGCGTCGGTGTCAAGCCCTTGGTGAACACGATAAGCCTGCCGCCCTCCGGGTCAGGCAACACGCATCTATCGTACTGAGATGCGGCGAGCACTGTCCCTGATAGCAGCACGACGGTAAGAACCAGGGCCGACAGCACTATTGTGGTCTTTTTGATCTTCATTTGCAGTTGCTCCTCCTTTCGGATATGCTACCAAGCTGTGTTAACATAATACAATATCGAACAGCCATACAAAAACCTGTCTGCCAGGGCATTTCTCTGGATTGAGTTCGGAACGAGGGCCCTAAGGGCGGATATCTACACGATTCGCGCCAACGAAGTGTAATGGTCGGTCTTGGCATTCATGTGAGAATACAGAAAGAAGAGTCCGGCACCCGCGAGAGTGCCGGACGAAGGTTCTTTGACGGACTTTCCTACCCCAGAGGCAGCGGCTTGCAGTCATGCCTGATGTACTGCGCCGACACCCATCCTTCATGCCCGTTGGGCAGCCTGACTCTGACCCATGTCGGAGTGACTTCCAAGACCGCCACGGTGGCACCCATATTCAACTGGGCGATTACCGCATAGGTGGTCCCCGGTCCCTGTCGGACGTTAACCAGGTTAGCGGTGATGACTCCAGAGCAAGGCGGCTTGTGGGCCCCCAGGCTTACTTTGACCACTACGTGCACAAGCCTTGTGCGGAACACTCTGGCGGTCACTTGGATTACCTTGGTTACCAGGATCGGGTCTCCTGCCGGCGGGACTTCGAAGTTCGCGTGCTCGACAGCGATGCTCACTCTAGCCGTCATTCCCGGCTTCGCTTCGGGCAGCACTACAAACTCAGAGAACGGGATGGTGTAGTGCAGCGTGTGCACTTGCTGAGTTGGGTCGTCTAGAGCCTCATAGATGATCCTCTGCGCTATGGCGCCATCCACGATGACCTTTCCGGGCGCTACGATGACTCTTCGGACCTCAGGAGTCGAGCTGAAGTCGAGGATGGAGGCAGCGTTTGGCTTCTCATCCGGGATGTCAATGAGCTCCCTGATGATGCCCTGCTGCTTATCCTCGCCCAGGACCTCCTGAACGCGAACCAGGTCTTTCAGGACGACCAATCCCGGAACTCCGGCGACCGCGGTGACAACCTGGATCTTTCGAACGCTGATCACCTTGGCGGTGACCTTTAGGATAATGCGGACCATGAGAGTCCGTCCGTCGGATCCGACATCGATAGAGATGAACTCGACCTCGGCGCCTGCGACTACCGTCATGCCCGGCTGGGCGCCCGGTATCTCCACAAAGGCCTCAAACGGGATGGTGACATGGGCCACGTGGACCGATTGGACCGGTACCGCCGCTTCGTAGATAACCCGTAGGCTGATCGTCCCGTTGATGATTATCTTGTTGGGCAAGACAGTCGTCGAGTTGACCTGAACGGTAGCCACGTAGTCGATCACTCTGGCGGCGTTGGGCTTGGCTTCCGGCAGTTGTAGGCTCTCTCTCACCACAAGTTGTGATTCGTTTTCCCCTAGAACCGTCTCCGCGCTGATCATCTCTTTGGTTACCTTCAGTCCGGGGATTCCGAAAACGTCGGTAACCACTTCGATGATAACAGTCTGAGTCACGCGAACTGAGAGGGCAGCCACCGCTCGGATGGTGACAGTCCTACCATCCGGGCTGACCTGGAAGACCGCGTGCTCAATGGTAAGGGTAGGCGTAGCAGTCATTCCGGGTTCCACACCGGGGATTTCCACGAACGTGCTGAACGGAACTTCGGCATGGAACACGTGCACTGTCTGAGTCTCGTGAGTGGCCTCGTAGATGATGGCGAACTCAATCACGCCGTCAACTACTACCTTCCCGGGCAGAATCGTCACCTTTTCGATCCTGGTCTTAGCGACGTAGTCAATGACGGACCTGACCGGGGGTTTCTCCTCGGGCACGGTCACCGGCTGGGTGACTATTACCTGAGAAGTGCCCTCCCCCACCACTTCTTCTAACCGCAATTCCTCTCGCTTTACTTCGAGGGTATCCAGAGCTATTACCCTCCTTTCATTGAGGACAAAGAATGCCTGTTGGCTAGAACATACATATGCCGCCTCACATGACTTGGTGAACGGGCGGAAAACGCTGCTAGCGCCTGGAGATTGAGGGGTCGCGGAGGTCGTCTGGGGTCCGTGGGGGATTCCGAGGGATTGCTACCGCCGACAAAGGTTAAACCGTTGGAAACGAGTGAGCCACCGGGTGAGCAGCCTGCAATGATTGAGCCGCCGGCAGATGCCGACGGCTCAGATTGGCTCGGAAACCAAAAAACCGGTCGGAGGACAGAGCGTTACTCTGTCAAACCTACCGCCTTGACTTCCTTAACGTCGGGTATCTCCTGCTTAAGCACTCGCTCGATCCCCGATTTCAGGGTCATCATCGCAAACGGGCAGCTTCCGCAGCTCCCCACGAGTTTCACCTTTACAATACCGTCGTCGGTAACGTCAACCAGCTCAACGTCTCCGCCGTCAGCCTGGAGAGAAGGTCTGATCTCGTCCAAGACCTGCGCGACTTTTTCCTTCAATTGGTCCACTCCTCCTTGTGGGGCTTGGCCCGCACTATTTACTCGGCCCGCGATATCCTTACTCGTCCCGAACGTCGGGCCTCGTCGCGCGGGATCAACCGGATCCGTATGTTGCTGCATCTTCATTCTGATATACTTTGTTCTCTTCTTCAATAGCGTCTAGGAATGACTGGTCATCCGTAAACTTGCGGGCTTGGCTCATGCATAAGGAAATAGTCCTCTTCCTGGCCGAAACGTCGATCCGGAATGTCTTGGTCGCTAGGAGAAGGTCCTCACCGTATAGGCATTCTCTCTCTTTGTCAAAGGCGAACCTCTTTGCTCGCGTGACCAACTCCTCCAGTTCGGCACAGGAGAAATTGGCGGTGAGGGGAACGACGGCCTCCTCCAGGAACCCGGCTACTTTCTCGGGAGGGACATCCATGGGGACGGGCGCTCTCTTGCCCCCGCCGGAGTAACCAAGATGGACCAGAAGTACCTCCAAGCGGGCCTGCGGCCCCGGGTACAAGAAGGGAATCTTGTAGTCGAATCTTCCCGCCCTCAAGAAGGCCTCATCCAAGTGCTCGGGGACGTTGGTCGTCCCGACTATGATTGCCTCCCTGTCCGGGCGGCCGAGCCACTCGAGGAACTGTGAGAAGACCCTCTGAGTTTCCTCTTCAGCGGAGCCCGCGGACGTCCCTGAACGCTTCCCGAAACGGTCGATCTCGTCCACAAACACGATGGCCGGAGACATCTTCTCCGCCAGCATGATGGCATTCTTCATGTTCTGGCCGGATTCGCCAAGCCACTTGGAGTAAATATTTTCGGTCACCAAGTTGATGAAGGGCAACTGGACCTCGCTGGCCAAGGCGTTTGAGAACAAGCTCTTGCCGGTGCCCGGCGGGCCGAAAAAGAGAAGCCCCTTTGGCAGCCCGAGGCCGAAATGGCGGGCGCGCTCCGGCCTTTTCAGCACGTTGATGATGTATTTTGAGACGAAGTCCTTTATCGCATGATAGCCGCCGATGTCCTTGAAACTGACCTCCGGATCGCGCACCTCCAGAACGCCGGAACGCTTGACCATTTCAGACTTAAGCGCCTTCATGGTATCCGGGGTAAAATCTTTGGTCCGCTGGTAGGACTCCAGCAGGATGCTCTCGATCTGATGAAGGTTTAGTCCCGAAAGGGACACGCTCGCCGCTTCCACTTTGGATCCATCGAGCGCGACCCCCAGTTCATCCCCAATAACCTGGATCACGTTTCTACGCTCTTCATCGCTGGACGGGTCCACAGTGATCACTACGACGAACTCCTTAGTGAAATCGTCCATGATCTTGGAAGCATCTGACGTTAGGACGATGATGGTGGAGCCCTTCGCGACTATTTGGGGATCTAGAGCCCACGCGCGCAAGGCAGCCTGAAACCCGGTCTCATCTTCCCTAGCTTCTGATAGGTTCTGAAGGATGAACACCGTGGCCGCAGATTTCAAGAACCCGTCGATTTCCTTGAGAATCCCTTTTAGCTGCGGTATTTCCGTGGCTCCTTCAGGCCGGATCCTGGACGATAGGGCGGTCTGGTTCAAAGACTTCTTTTTGTACGGCTCAAACACAGGGCCGTCGGGGCCTTTGCGCAACATCCCCAGCCCATCCCACGGGTCGTAGAGGAAGAAGTGCTCGATGCCGGAGAACTCGGCTGACGCGTGAACAAACGACTTTAGCTGGTATATCCTCTTGGGGTCCACCGTCTCGAAGCAGATGATGGGAGAATAGTTGGCTTTCCGTTTGAGAATGCCCTTTTGAATCCAGCTTTCGTCAAGGCGTCTTTCCAATCGGGCACTCCCCTCTCTATCCGCAAGGCGAACTTATCCGGACCTTCAGATCGAGCCCGAGTTCGTCCAACATCTTCACTAGCTCTCCCGTACGACCGTCTCCCATGCGCTCGAAAAGAGTGATCGTCCCGCGCCACACTTCAACTTCAAAATAGGAGCCTGACGCAAGGCCCGGCTCATGCCTGGGCGGTTCAGCAGCCGGAGGGCATGACTCCTCCGCGACACGGTCGAACACCGCTTGGGGGATGTGTAACGCCTTCATGACAACAGAACCTTCTTCTTGGATTCCCCGGGAATCGCCACTTCCGCGTCTAGTTGAGTCCTGGTCTTGGGCGTAACCGTGACGGGGATCGCCCACAGCCCCATTTCTCGCAGCATCCCTTGCAGGACCTCGGCTTCAACAAAGCAATCCTCGCCCACAAACCCGGAGAACTCGAGGTTCAACTGGCCGTTCTTTCCAATCTCGATATCTATCCTCTTCGCCATCATAAGACACCCCTGATAAGCACCTTCTTGCCCTCAATGGGATGCTTCACTTCGTCCATCTCGACGCTGTAGTTCAACGCCGAGAGGGCCTTCGTCACGCACAGAGCGGAGTAGTTCTGCACTATCCGGTCTTTTATATCGCCGGCGGTTTTCTCGTAACCTCCGTAGTTGTCGCAAATGAAACTAACTTCACCGGTCTTCCTATCAACGTTCACGCCAAGCCCCCTCGGCATGTCCGGGCTCGTCAGGGCCCAGTCGCATAAGATGGCTCGGCCATAGTAGTCATGAATGGTGTGGCCTACGTCCAGGTTCAATTCTTCAGCCGCCGCGAAGATCGCTTCGCTGAGGATGTCCCAACCCGGGTCTTCCTCTACAGACCTGCCCCTCTCAATGGCGTTATCCAGCTTGATATCGGCCTTATACGAACTCATGTGGCTCATTGTCGTCGCCTCCAGGTGAGCCTGATCTTGCTTCGCAAGAACTCCGCCTTTTCGGCCCTCGCCGCTTGCATCTCCCTGAGGATGTCCTGAAGCCTTTGCCTCATGGCCATCTGGTCCTCGCCTACGCGCGGCTTGTCGTCCTTCCGGGGCTCCTGCTGGTTGCTCTCTCGCCTTGACCGGCTTTCGCGAGCCATTGACTCGGCCCTGTAGAGAGCCCACCTGGCCCGCGCCTGTTCCCGCTTTCCCTCGTCGGGCTCACTTTCAACCAGCGCGTACAATCTTTCGGACTCGGCCTTCAGTTCAGCATCCCCCATGGAAGCGATCTCATCCTTCCATTCCAGCACCTTGAGAGATCTGACTCGGGCTGCGCCACCCGCCTGCTCCCAATCCAAGACGGTCTTCTTTAGCGTGGCGATCTCGTCATCGGGCCCGGCTTTTCGCGCGGGTCCCTTTTGATCGTGCTCCGCCTCTGAAGGCACGCTCACGCCTTTCCATCTTAGGGCCTCTAGCCTCCGTAGAAGCCTATCCTCTTCTTCTTCCAGGTTCCCTATCCTGTCGTCATAGCCCCGCGTAAGCACTCCGAGCCATAGGTTCACCGTTATGAAAGAAAGAAGGGAAAACAGGCCAAAGGCTACGGCGATGGACGACACGAAAACAGGCAGCGTCCCCCATTGAGGGGCGATCTGAAGGATCATCCGCCAAGACAGAAACCACGATGCCAACGCGATGAGACAGAGGATCAGGCCCGACTCAAGGGTGTGCTGATACTTAACCCTTAGGGCCACCAGCCAGGTGTGTCCGAGCCATACGGAAAAAGCTACGATTACCAGGGTCCACAGTACCACACGCCCGGACCACCTCCCGTGACTAGCGCTTAGCGGAGAGTTCATCAGGAAACGCCTGGCGCCACAACTCATCGGCTTCGGGGGCTCTCAGTTCATGGGTTTTCCCGGACTCAAGGATCTTCCTCTCTCCTGAAGTAATCTTGCCCACGACCTCGGCGTTGATACCGTGTCGCCTGTAGGCCTGGCAGAGTTCTTCTCCTCTTGAGATGGTAACAACCAAACAGCCGGAAGACACCAATCGCAAAGGATCTATTCCGGTGAGACGGGCAATTTCCCGGGTCGACTCAAGCAGAGGTATCCGGACGGCATCGACCGTAGCTCCGGTACCTGATGCTTCGCAGACCTCGTAGATAGCGCCCAAGACCCGCCTTCGGTCGCGTCGTGGCAGCCCGTCGCCCCATGGTCGGAGGCTATCTTGCCGTCCAACGTAACGCTGACGTTGCCCATAAGGCGGGATGCCGAGTCTAGCAGTTCATCGCTCAAGTGGGCTGACAGCGCACTTCTGAAGTCCTTTGCCAAGATGGCCGTCCCTTCCAGCCCCGCCCATTTGGTGACGACGATGTCGTCGCCTATCTTGGCGCCTGACGCGCTCAGCACCCGACCGTTTCGCGTCTTCCCTATGGCTGTCACGCTTATGATAGGTTTGGTGAGCCCGGGCGTGACTTCGCTGTGCCCTCCGGCCACAGCGACGTTTTCCTCGGCGCACGCTCTATGTACGTCCTCCATGATCTCCGACAGGCCGTCCTCGGTGGACCCTTCAGGCAGGAGCAATGTCACCAGGATACACACCGGTTCGGCACCGGAAGCGCCGATGTCGTTTACGGCGACCTTCACCGCAAGCCAACCGGCGTTATCTGTCGCTCCCGTTATTGGATCGGTGGACACCACCAACATTTCTGGCCCAAGGTCAACGACCGAAGTGTCTTCGCCGATGGCGGGTTTCAGGACGACTTCTTTCCTAAGGGCGCCCCCTTGGCTGAAAACCAGTTTCTGCAGCAATTCAGGTGGTATCTTCCCGGGTTTTAGTATGTTATTCACAGACATGGTTCCTCCGAACTTACGTTTGTTCGCCGGATGTAATTATAACATCCGCTTCCATCTGGTAACATTGTACGGAGGCCTTCACGGGGGCTGCGAGCCGGGCTCTACGTCTTATTGTGAGGTTGACGCCCGGCAAACGCGGTGCGGAGGCCCTACGGAGGGATAAGGACATGCTGAGAGTCATCGGCGGCGAGTTTCGTGGGAGAAACCTGCATACGGTACCAGGCGAGGACACGCGGCCTCCTCTGGCTAAGGTCAGGGCGGCTGTCGCCAACGTGCTCGTCGAATACATAGAAGGTGCCAGAATTCTGGACCTGTTCGCGGGGACGGGCAGTTACTCCATCGAGCTTTTGTCCCGAGGCGCCTCTTTCGCTACATGCATAGACAAGAGCCCCAAAGCCGTGGAGATCATCCGCAAGAATGTATCGACGCTTGGCCTCGTTGGCCGGGTCCGGGTGGTAAGCGGGGATTCCACCCGAGTCATCGGAACCCTGGACCGCGCCGGAGAGAACTACCGCATAGTCATCGTCGCTCCTCCATATTTCGCCGGCCTCGACAAGATTGCCATGGACCTCTTGGGCAAGTCCCACCTTGTGGAACCCGCAGGCATCGTGGTTCTCCAGCAGCACAAGAAGGAGCCCCACGCGGAGTCTTACGGGACTCTCCGCCTAAGGAAAGCCTACTCATACGGGGAAACCAAAATCTCGACCTACCTGGTGAGTCAGGAACAGGGCTAGAGCGCGTAAGACAGCGGGAACACCGTCCTAGCGGATATGGAATAAGCGTTTCCCCTTTTCTGGACTTCCCCCCAAATACCCAACGGGATGATGCGCCCGGGAAAAAGGAATTTGCCGTATCGCTTGTACACGCTTTCAAAGCAAGTGACGTCGATGAGCCCCTTTTCATCTTCGAGGGACAGAAACACGACGGTCTTGCCGCTTCTGGTAGGAGGCCGGTGCGGCCTTACGGGGATTCCACCAACCTTGACAAATTCGCCCGGCGTAAGGCGCGGCACATCATCGCTCCTCACAAACTCCTTTCGGCCCAGAACCTTCCTGCATATCTCCATTGGATGTCCGGATGCGCCCATGCCCAAGATCTCGTATTCGAACTGAATTTTCTCGGCCAAAGAGAAATCGACTCCGTCCGGAGAGGTAGATTCCATACTTGGCTCCGCCATAAGACTCTCCGACTGCGATACGGCTGCCACTGCCAAGTCCCGCCCCCGCTCAGGGAGAGCCCAAAGAAGACGCTTCCGGGAAATACCAAACTCATCGAAAGCGCCGCATAGGATCAACGCCCTGACGGTGCGCACGTCGAAGCGGGTCCGCCTGTCAAAATCCCTGAAAGACGTGTAGAGCCCGGATCTGTCGCGCTCAGATACCAGCGTCTCAATGTCCTTCTTTGACATTCCGCTTATGAACTTCAAGGGGAGACGAATTTGTTCGTCATTCACCGTTACATCTTTGCCCGAGAAGTTAACCGACGGGCCTAGGATGGCCGCGCCGTGCCGTCTCGCCTCTATACAGACTGTGGATAACGGGTAGAAGCCCATAGGTTCGTTGTTGAGGATAGCGGCGAAAAACTCCGCGGGATGATGTTCAAGGAGGTACGCCGTCTTGTACGCCGTAGTCCCGAAGGCCCTAGCGTGGGCCTCGCAAAACCCGTAGCTGGCATAGCCTTTCATACATTGGAAGATAGCGGCCGCAGTCTCTTCCGGCACTCCCTTCTCCATGGACTTCTGAACGAACAACTTCCCTATCCTGTTCATTTCCTCTCCGGACCTCATGTGAGTCATAACGCGGCGTAACCCGTCGGACTCTCCCGGAGTAAACCCGGCAATGGTGGTAGCGATTTCGATAACCTGTTCCTGAAAGAGGATAACCCCGTAGGTCTTCCTCAAAATGGGCTCAAGCCTAGGCTCCAAGTAGGTAACTTCTTCAAGGCCTTGGCGCCTCTTGATAAACGGCTCAACCATGTCACCCTTAATCGGTCCCGGCCGTATCAGTGCCACGCTGGCTACGATATCCTCGATATTGTCGGCGTTAAGCCTGGATTGGAGGGCACGCTGAGCAGGGCTTTCAAGCTGAAAGACTCCCACTGTATGACCGGAACGCAGCTTGGCGTAAGTCCTGGCATCGTCCAACGGTATCCTGTCATAATCGACGGGAGCAGTCTCTCTCAAATATCCCAAAGAATCTTCCACCGCTCCCAAGGTCCTTAAGGACAAGAGGTCTATCTTTACCAGGCCCAGGTCTTCCACGTCATCTTTGTCAAACTGGACTATGGTGACCCCTTTCGCGGACTTCTCAATGGGGCTTAGCCAATTCACAGGATTTCTGGATATAACCAGACCTCCGAGATGCGTGCTGAGAAACCTGGGAAGATCCGCGATCTTCTCGGCCGCTTGAAGAAGGGCTTTTATCTTCTTTTCGGGTATGGCCAAGTCCTTGAGTTCAGGAAGCATAGAAAAAGCTTCGCTAACGGGAATCGAGCGCATATACGGGAGCCTTTTGGCCATGGAATCCACTTCTTCCTCCGCGTACCCCATGACCTTGCCTACGTCCCTTATGGCTGAACGTCCCTGGAACGTGTTGTACGTAGCGACGGAAGCGACGTGCTCATTTCCATATTTCTCGTAGACGTAGGCCGACACTTCGTCCCTTCTCCGGGCATCGAAATCCACGTCTATATCGGGCTTCTCACCCCGCTCGAGACTCATGAACCTTTCAAAAAGCAGATTCTGGGCTATGGGATCGACATCGGTTACCCCAAGGCAAAAAGCTACCGCCGAGTCAGCCGCGGAACCTCTTCCCGCGTGCCTGATTCCCGCCTTGTGGGCGAACTTCACCAGGTCCCAAACCACAAGGAAATAGTCTTCGAACCCCAACTTCTCGATGACATACAATTCGTGATCCAGCCGAGACCGTATCTTGTCGGTAATCCGTCCGTAGCGGGACACAGCCCCTTCCGAAACCAGGTGGCGGAGAAATCCCCTGGCAGAACCGTACTCTCGCGGGAAATCAAAGGACGGAAACGTAGGCTCTCCCAACTCCAAAGGACAGCGGCATTCCGCCGCTATCTCCGATGCCATATCCAAAGCTTCTTTGTATCCCCCGCTCCCGTGTCCGTAGCCCCCGAAATCTCGATACATCTCTTCTTGGCTTTTCAAGTAGTTCTCCGCGTTTAGCCGCCTATCCGGGTGCACGTCCTCAAGTTTGGTAAGAGTCCTAACGCAAGTTAGAATGTCGTGGATGTAGAAATCCTCTTTGTTTAGGTAGTGAACATTGTTGGTGGCGACAGTCCTAATCCCTCTTGACTTAGCCAACTCAAAGAGAGCGCTGTTGAGTCCGGAAGACCCCGGCAAAAGAGTCTCGGACAACTCAACGACTAGAGATTCTTTCCCCCAGATGCTCTCGTAAGTTTCGACTACTCTTCTAGCCTCATCAAAACTTCGCCTCAAGATGAGAGACGGTATCAGGCCGCGCCTGCATCCGGTAAGGGCGATTAGCCCCTCGCTGTACTTTCTAAGGCTCTCTATACTGGCCCTGGGCTCCTTTCTAGCGCTTCCCAAGTGAGCTTCTGTCAAAATGGCGCATAAGTTCCTGTACCCTCGATTGTCCCGGCACAGGACCGTCAAGTGGCTGGCGTCTTCCATGGTCAGTTCACACCCGATTATGGGCTTTATCCCGAACCGCTTTGCCGCCTTGATAAAACGAACCGTAGCGGACAAGTTGTTATGGTCAGTGATGGCCATGGCATCCATGCCCAGCTCGGCGGCTTTCCCCACCAAATCGGGTATCTTGGAAGCGCCGTCTTGAAAAGAGTAGGGGCTATGAACGTGCAGGTGAGCGAACATTGCTTAGCCCTAGGCCTTCTTAATCGTAGACCTTATAAAGGTTCCAATGCTTTTTCTCGGTATAGACTTCGTAAATTCCTCCTTCGAAAGACAAAACCCGAAAGAACAGTTTCTCTGAGTCGTCCTCCCACCAGCGGCCGATCTCCCTCCACTTGTCTATCACGCTTGAAACGTTAACCCACCGTTTGAACCAGAAAAAGCGCTTCGGGGCCTCTTTCTCGGCCACCATGAGTACCGGTTGGTCGACTATCTTGGACATCTCATATCAACTCCGTTCACGTCCCATCCCATCTAGCTGCCTACGGCTTGCTCTGGGACGAGCCTCATAGGATCCCAAACAGAAAGCATTTGCTCGCGCCTCATAACTTCGGGCTTGAAACGCCTGTCTTCCTTATCTTTCTTCCCCCAGGTAACCGCGTTCTGGCCAAACTTGCCCTCTAGCCCGTCCAGAGCAAGGCCTAAGGAAACCGGAATAGCCCTATCTTCCCTTTCTCGTTCCAAAGGCCCGAACAAAGATGCCGGTTTGGAGAACACAGCGACTAGGTCCGCGACGGTCAGGCGAAACCCGGTCACAGACGGACTCTGGGATACCCTTTCTCCGCCCTCACGGATCATCTCTTCGAGAAGGCTTTTGGCCGACAAACGAATGGACGCCAGCGAACATGTGGTCCTTGCTAGATTCTTTTGCCGTGAAAGAGCAGGAAAGTCACCGGTAAGTGTCAGCCTGATGGTTTGGCAACCTAGCCCCTTCTCGGAAAGCTCTTTGGCTATTTCCCGCAGCCTTGGTTCTAACATCTCGATATGCGGCACAACCGGTTCCTGAAAATCGGTTTCGCGGGTAATGACCATGGGGGGATAAAGCGGCTTTACTCTGGACCGGTCTTCGCCGCTCGCCCACTCTTTAACAAGGTAAGCCCAATCCCCGATCTGGCGCGAAAGATCATAAGCCCCGACCTTTTGGATGTCTTTGATCTTCTTTAAGCCTAGAGAGGTGAGAGTAAATATAACTTCCGGAGGCGCCTGCCACAAAAGTTTTATAGGAGCGTTGGACAAAAAAACCTTTTCCTTGCCGGCCTCAATATCCGCCCACAGGTAGTCTTGGGCGTGCTTTATGGTCCCCCACCCAACTTTTCCAGGCAATACCTTTTGGTTGACGGCGTATTGCTCGGATATCCAGATGGCCGCGGATTTAGCCAGCATCTTCGAACGGCTGCTCCCTACGAACGCTTTGGCAAACATCCCGCTTAAGGAAGGAAAGAGAGAAGCCGCAGGAGCGTCTTGAGGCAAATCGATGAAAACTCCCTTTCCATCTTCTGATGGTTCAAGGAAAGGACTCGCGGTAGCCAGCACATCAAGTATTCCTTTTAAGTGACCTATGTCGCCGGCATCGCTCCCGGCGCTCTTCACAACTTGGCACCCCGGGGCCGCTATTTTGGCCTGCCGGAGAGTATCCCCCGGCCGCACTCCGTTTTTCCAGGCCTTTTCATCGCAATCTTGAACTACGCCCTGACTTATAACCGCCAGAGGGACTTCCGGATTAAGGTTTCGCGCAGCTCTTTCCCAGTGCGCTTTAGCCCCTATGAAAGTAAGGTACGATATTACTTGACCCATGCGATCACCTGTTCGTATTGAACATCTGTTTGTATTTTATGCCCATCGGTGGCCAGTGTCAATCAGGAAAAAACAGGATGTTGCTACTTCGTACAGAGCAGATAGCCCCCTACCTGCTCCCCACATTGCCTCCGAAAAGGAGCGTTCAGAGGTCAAGAAAGCATCCGAGCTGTATATAGATATCGGGGCCAAGTCCAAGGAAGAAGTGGAAGCCTGAGCATCAAAGTCGGGACGCCGATAACCTTTGTCTCCCCTCCCCACTGCATCACTGAGGACCTGATTGTCTCCAAAGCCTTGGATGACCGGGTAGGCTGCGCTTTGACTCTCGCCCTCCTGGAGAGCCTCAAAGACGGAGACTTTTGCGGCGAGCTCCACGCGGTAATAACGGTCCAAGAAGAGGTGGGGTTGAGAGGCGCCAGGGTCGCCGCGTTCGCCTGCAACCCGGATTTGGCCATCGCTCTGGACACCATCCCATCCGGGGATACGCCTGATACGAGTCTTACAAAGGACCTGAATGTCGCCTTGGGTAAAGGGCCGGTCCTCCAAGTGACCTCGGGAGGCACCGCACTATTCGCCGACTCGACTGTCCTATCGCTCCTAGAGGATGCCGCGAAAGCAGCCGGTGTCGCATACCAGTTGGTGGCCTTTACCGGAGGGAATACGGACGCAACCGCTATGCAGCAGGTTCGTTCGGGGATCCCCGCGGGAGCGGTCACAATACCCAGGCGTTACTCGCATTCACCTGTAGAGCTCATGGATATGGGAGACGCAATGGGCGCTCTGAAGCTGCTAACAGCCCTCATCCGGAGCATGCCGGAGACCATCCGGTGGAAATTGCCGGGCGAGTAATCGTCGCGCTCGGGTGATCGCGTGAGGACTGCCGCGGGGAAATCGAGGCCGCTAGCGCTAGGGCTTCTGCGGCGGGTACATGCTGGTATTCAAGCGTTCAGTGCGGAGATGGGTATCGCCCTGCATATACCTTAACCGGGTTTCTACGAGGAAGCCGGGACGCAGGGTGGGAAGTTCCCCGCCGGGTTCGGCAGGCTCTTTCGTCGCGGGCTCGGCGGGTATCTCTTTTAGAATCGAGGACTCCACCTCAATCCGAAAGTCCCCCGGGTCCTGTCCATATACCTTTGCCGTCAGGACACCGCCTTCTGCGTGAATCGTTATGACATAGGGCGCGTTGGTCGTGTTCTTCATCTTCATGTCAAGGTAATCGTAGGACACCGTAGCGTCGAACCCCAGCGGCACGTAGGCTACGGGAAGCCCGTGGGCGTACCTCTCCTGCACCTTGAGGCCGGCCTTCAGCATTGCCACATACAAGGTAGTCGAAACTTGGCAGACCCCTCCGCCGTAATCGTCAACCAGGTCGTCCCCCATGATGACCCCCGCCTTCAGGTAGCCCATTTCCTTGCTCCGGGGACCCGTTGCCCTATTGAAGGAGAACACCTCGCCCGGCCAGATCGTGGTGGGCGAGAGTATGCTGGACGCAAGTGCTATGTTGTGGGCCCGGTTATTCTTGTCGGCGTAGCGCGTGCTGTACTCGGACACGGGCACCATGGGAAGAAACGCCTCAAGCTCGGACGAAAGCACGTTGGGCGGCGTAACGCGAGCGGGTACGTCCATTGTCTCGGGGATCTCTTCGGTGCTCACAATGTTGGTCAAGTTCAGTATCAGTCCCGCCACGTCCACCTCGCAGCCGCAAGTGTGCGGCGAGACGACCACTTCCCCACCGGGGGTAACGTGGAACGATGCGTCTTTCACGGTAGCATCCCACGAGGAGGCGAGCTTGGATGCATAGGCGGATGCCTTGGCAGCATCGACGTTGAGATTGAGCGGGAGGTTCATACTGGAACGCCAAGCCCATATCGGTCTCTTACACGCTTCGAGTGAGGCTTCGATGTCGGGTGTTATCCCGAGTTCCCGGCCGAGAAAAGCAGCGGTCTCAAAGGGGGCGGAGCCTAGCCGGACGCGCCTGGAATCCCAATCCAGTTCTTCTTCGAGTCTCTGGGACGCCGCGGCAAAAGTCATGCCTCCCACCGGAATGCCCGCGACGGTCGTGCCCGGCCATATGAGTACATACCCGAGGTAGCATGTCCCGGTGAGTAGCGCTAACAGAGCGATTACTGCAGCCGTCCAGAGCAGATGGCGGTTCCTTACGGGCCGTTCCGTTCCCCCATCGATGCATCAGCCTCCAGACGCACTATATTCGCGTCGGTTAGCTGACGATTCCAAACGCGGGGGCAAACCTCTGCCGGAGCAGTTCGTGACCCCGTGACAACCTGGACTTGACCGTACCTATGGGGCAGTCCATCTCATTGGCGACTTCCTCGCCTGAACGGTCCATGATGTCCTTCAAGATGACAACGTTGCGGTAGTACTCGGGTAGTTCCTCGATGGCCTGACGGATTTCTTCCTCCGCCTCTCTGGACTGGGCAAGATCCACCGGGGACAGTCCCTCATCAGCGAAGTCAACGGGTTGCTCGTCGCCGTCTTTGGATACGATGGTGGGCCACGAGGCAGTGGGCAAGGACCGCTTTCTCATCTTGTCGATGCACAGGTTGGTGGCTATCTTCCTAAGCCATCTTCCCAGAGCGGCGTTGCCCGAGTATGTACCCATGAACTGGTATGCCCGCATGAATACTTCCTGAGTGAGGTCTTCGGCTTCATACCTATCTCTAACCATGCGCAATATGTGATGATAAACCTGTTTCTGGTAGGCCTCGTAAATCGCCCGAAACGCCTCTTGATCTCCCTGTGATGCGCTCTGTGCCAAAACCAGATCCTCGGCTACCATGAGTGTCACTCCTAACGTGAAGTGTCTTCATTGGTAATGTAATCCTTTTAGAGGTCAGGGACTTCAGCAGAACGGCTTAGCGCCGGGTAGGCATTCTTGCCTAGGCAATTAGCGCAGACACACTAACCGGACAGTAAATGCGAGCCGGCAGCGCGAGCGAGAGTGAGCCAAGTAAGTGCCTGCAATCAGTGAGGTGTCAATCTGCGCAGCGGAATGGCCACTGCCAGGGACGTGCCCCGTCCCTTCTCGGACTTGAGGTCGATGGCGGCAGACAGGAGTTCGGCTCTTTCAAACATGCCCACAAGACCCATTTGACCGGCCCGAACCAGCGAGCCCGGGGTAAAGGACGGCTCAAAACCCTGGCCGTTGTCCTTCAAGGTGACCTTTAGGGCTGTATCTTCAAACGCCAGGGAAAAGTCCACTGAACTGGCCCCCGAGTGTTTTACCGCGTTGGAGAGCGCTTCCTGAGCGATCCTGAAGGCCGATATCTCGATCTCCTGGTCGAGCCTCCTAGCTTGGCCCGTGACCGAGAACGAGACTTGGATCCCGTCCTTGGCGGCTTGGTCCGCCAGCCACTCGCACGCTGACACGAGTCCGAAGTCGTCCAGGACAGGCGGCCGAAGGTTGCGGGCAAACTCGCGAAGGTCTCCCACAGCGGCATCTAGCATCATGTCGGCGTCCCCGAAGTCTGGGACCTTGCCTCTCTCAAGTTCCTTCTTAATCAAGTCCAGTCTGCGCCTTAGGGCAACCAGGTACTGGACGGCCCCGTCGTGCAGTTCCCGCGCTATCCTCGCGCGTTCTTCTTCCTGAGCCATGTTGGCCACACTCAGGTACTCCCTCATGCGCTCCTCGCGGGACTTGGACTGCCCCAACTCCTTATCCCTCTTGACCAGCTCTTCTTTGAGCATGCGTTCGGCGGACGGGTCCCGGGCGATGCCCTGGTGCCTAACCAACTCCGCACCTTGATAAATGAGAGATGCCCTGACATCCAAGCTGATCTCTTTCCCATCTGCCCTATCCAGCACCCACGTATACTCGACGTACTTTTCCTGCAAAGAAGATGCCTTCTTGACTGCCGCCAGGGCTTTGGCCCAGCTCTCGGGCGTCACGAACTCACCGAAATACCTGCCCACAACCTCCTCGGGCGAAAACCCGAAGACTTCCTTGGAACGCCCGTTGACGTAGAGGAAACGTCCTCCCCGATCCAACAGAAACACCAGGTCGCTGGCGTTTTCCATGAGCATCTGGTACCGTTCCTCGGACTGGCGAAGACTCTCAATGAGGACTTCCTTGGCGGCAACGATGGCCACTTGGCTTCCAACCGCCATCAGGAGCTCGGGGGATAGAGACAAGATCCGGCTTCCGGGGCCGCCCAACAACATGAATCCCGCGGTATCCTCTCCGGTGGTCATCGGCACTATGGCAAGGGCCTCACAGTTAAGTCTGCCGAGAACAGAGTCGGAAATCTCACCAGAGATGTAGGTCGGACGCACAGGCGTCTTGGCGGCCAACGCCAAACACGAATCGTCGTAGACCCGGAGAGTGATGTCCTGTGATATCAAGGTACACGTGTCGCTCTCGCCCACCGACGCGGAAACATAAACGGACTTGCCTCCGGGCGAAGACACAAGAATGGCGGCGGCTTCCACCGCAAAACTCTCTAATAACAAAGAAGCGATCTTGCCCATCGCTTCGTCCCGGGTGAGGTTGTCCCTGGTAATCCTGCCCATCTCAAGGACCAGCTTAGTGCCTGTCCACCCGGTGGCCGGGTCACTCACCGGACGTCACCTCGATGTCCTTCTCCCTGATGATGCCTCTCTTTAGGGCGGTTATCACGGCCTCGGTCCTTGACGCGACGCCGAGTTTGAGGAACACGGAGGCTAGGTGGGACTGGATGGTCCGCGGACTAACCTGCTGCACCGAAGCGATTTCTTTGTTTGACAGCCCTCTGGCGGCGAGGACCAGCACCGACTTCTCTTTGGCCGTTAGAGCCCAGGGATCGTCATCCCTGGTCGACGCAGACCTGCCGGAGGTCTCTGCGGTTAGCTTGGCACTTTGTGAGGGAGTCGTCGAAGTCTCAGCGTGTGTTTCAACGCTCTGCGGTGGAGCCAACTCTTCCGTCGGGCTTCCCTGCCTGCCCTCATGCGTTTCTTCCTGCGGTCTCTCTTGTGGACTTCGCCGCGCTATGCGGGAAAAGACCTCTTTCGCTATCTTCTGATCGAGGATGGATTCGCCCAAGGCAGTGGCACGGATGGCGGCAATGAGTTCGTCGGACCTTGCGCTCTTCAAAATGTAACCCGAGGCGCCATTCTCCAGGAGCCTGGTCACGTACTGGAAGTCGTCATATGCGGTGAGCGCGAGGACGTAAGTGGATGGGTTGGCTTCCTTGACTCTTTTGGTGGCCTCAACGCCGTTCATCCTAGGCATTGAGACATCCATGGCGACAACTTGTGGGGAAAGCTTCGCCGCCATCTCGATAGCCTCGAGACCGTCCGAAGCCTCCCCCACCACTTCCATATCGGGCTCCGCTTCAAGGAGCCTTCTAGTCCCCTCCCTGACCATAGCATGGTCGTCACAGAGGAGGATCGTTATCTTACTCTTGCTGCGTACCGGCGAGTGCATTTCTCACCGCCTCGATGATACCTTTGCTGGTGAACGTCGCTCCAGACACGGTATCCACTTCAACCTTCTGATCACTCACCATGGCCTGAGGGATGCCCTTAAGAGCGGGTCCCGCTACGCTTGGAGTCTCTTCCTGCTGAAGGACCTTGACTTCCTCGATCTTGCCGCCCTTGACAGTCACGGACACCTTTATGGTCCCCATAAGACCCTCTCCGGTACCTTCGTAGGTTCCATCGGGCACGATCGCCAGGTTGATGGGAGCCTTCGATTCTCCCAGCCCCAGAGCCTCCATGGCAAACTCCTGGGCTCCTACTACACCGCCGATCACCGCTCGGGACGAAATGGACGCGCCGGAGATGATATCTACCGTACCCGGATCCTCGAGCCCTGAGAACCTTCCCAGGAAGCTCTCTTCCTTGGTCCTCATGCCGATACCGGGGGTCTCGGACATGGACAACACGACGACCTTGTTTACCTTTCCGGCCTCATCCAACCCGACTACCATCTCGATAGGTCCGCCGTAACCCGTAACTACGATCTTCACTGCGGCGCCAACGGCGTCACTGCCCTTATATCCAATCCAGTATACCTGGTCGCCTTCTGTTTTCTCCTCAACCCTGACGGCGCCCGGAATCACGGCCTTGGCTGCGTTAAGCGTATCCTCGATAGCCCGCTGCTCGATCACCGGTTTGGTGGCAGCGTACACTACAGCGAGTCCCACGCCCGCGACAGCGCAAATGATCATCAACGTGAAACCCAACTTGGCCATTTCCTTCATAGACGTCGCCTCCTACGAAATGCGTGCCAAACAACTCTCAATGTTATTCAAAAGCCAAATAGAATAATAGCACAAATCAAACCGCAGGTCATTGGTTATTACGCTCGTGCGATTGGTTACTACGCTCGTACAAAGCCTTCCTCAGATAAGTGGCGGGATGCGGTCTCTGAAGTCCAACAGATCCTTGGGCATCTTCTTCCTTAAAGCAAAAGCCACGCTTGGTTCGATCCTTGTATACTCATGGACCAGGATGTTGCGGTAACTCGCGGCCTTCATAAGATTCGCGAGGAGCGAGGTCGCGGAGCTTCACCAGATCGTAAGGCCTACGACAGTTCTCAAAACTTCGGGGTGTAGTGCGAGTCCGCCGACGAGAGCTCTTGAACGAAACCATCTTCAAGCCCGAGCGCGTACAAAGCATCAAGCACCCGGTCATACTCAGCTTGCCTAAGATTCCTGTTCACCTCGGGAAACTCTCGCGCCCTGTGGGTTGGATAGTACTGGGCCATCAAACTGAGATACGTCCCTTTCGGAAGAGAGTCTTTGACCCACTTCAGAAGTCGTATTGAATCACTGGCGTGCCCGGGCAAGACCAGGTGGCGAACTATAAGCCCCCTTGTGACCAGCCCCTCCTCATTAAAGACCGGTGCTCCAACCTGCCGGGACATCTCCAGGATCGCCCTGGACGCGTGATGGAAGTAGTTTGGCGCCGCCGAGTACCTCACCGCCAACGCATCGTCAGAGTACTTGATGTCAGGCAGATAGACGTGCACCAGTCCTTCCATGGCCGACAGGGTCTCGGAGGAATCGTATCCGTTAGAATTGTAGACCACTGGGACTCGGAGCCCTCGCTCGTGGGCTTCTCGTATGGCCTTTGCTACCTCAAACGAGTAATGCGTAGGCGAAACAAGATTGATGTTGTGAGCGCCCCTCTTCTGGAGCCCGAGAAACGCGTCTGCCAGCTCTCCTACGGGCATTTGCGGTCCTGTCGTGCCCTGGCTTATCGCGTGGTTCTGGCAGAAAACGCATCGGAGGTTGCAGTGGACGAAAAACACGGCGCCGGAGCCGGCCCTCCCGGAGATGGGCGGCTCCTCCCACATGTGGAGGTCAGCCATCGCCACCTCGGGCACACTTCCCGCCCCGCAGAAGCCCTTTTCGCCCGCTTGACGGTTAACGCCACAGTAGCGCGGACAAGACAGGCATCTGCCCTGCTTACTCTGCCTGACCTGCCTACCCTGCCCGGTTTGCGTGTCCTGCTCGTTCTGCTCGCTCTGCGCGCCTTGCACCGGCTCCCCCTCCCCACTGAGAGACCGCACCCGAATGACTCCAACCTCCGGCCTAAATAGGATTATAGCCCCCATCGTCACGGTTTTCACTGAAGGAGCCTAGGAGCCGACTGTAGAAGCATCAGATGGCTACGAAATCCCCAGGCAGTGGACGGAGATACATGAGCAGAATTCAAGTAAACCAGGGCACAGTCACCTTTAAGGTTAAGGACGCCACCTATTATGTGAAACAGAACTTCGCCCCCTCCATTCAGGTCTTCAAGGCAGAGGTGCCGGCCAGGAAAAGGAGGGGGATCCCTGAAACTTTCTTTTCCAACGGACCGGTGGAGAGAATAGTGAGTCTCTTGGGAGCGAACCGGTGCAATGTGGTGAACGTGAGACTCGCGTCGGATATGGACCTCACAGAAAAGGAGCGGGACCTTCTCACCGAGGCCGTGGGACCCAACTTCTACTTTTCCAGGTCGGCGACGGACTACAAGCCCAAAGACCTTCCCCTGAACGATCCCGAAATCGCCTTGGGATACCAGGTCATCCTCGACACCATCGTCAGGAACTGGGACGATGGCGATAGAAACATGGCCTGGGTGGAAGGTATCCCCGTTTGGTACGACTTCGGCGCGAGTTTGGACCCCAGATGCCAAAACGTCTTCCGCTTCATAATGAAGCTCGAGGAAGCGAGGAACCTAGGAAGGGTCTCGGCCATAGTCACCTACTTCATGGACTACACGAGGCGGCGCAGCCAGATCTTAAAAAGAGCCATAGCAACGTTTTCTGCCGTGCCCAAACTTGAAATACGGACCATACTCAACGTCTCAAAGGTGGAAATCCCCGCTTTTTTCGGAGAATACGTCGCAAACAACATCAAACAGATTTCCGAAGATATTGATATAATAAGAGGAGCTTTTCTTAGAGAGTTGGTAGCCGGACGACAGGGCTACCTGTAGACCGAGAGAAGCCGTACAAGGAACCGGAAGGAGGGGCGTGATGGCAAGAGCACGAGAGTTTACTATCGATTTGCACGTACACTCGGTCTTTTCGGGCGAGTCTTTGGCCGAGCCGAAAGACATAATCGAGGCCGCGCTCCAAAAGGGACTCGATGCCATCTGCATCACAGAACACGATAGCCTCTCAGCGAGCCTTCCTTTCGATGAAATCTCCAAACGCTACCCCTTAAGGGTCTTTCGAGGAGTCGAGATAAACACGGATTCCGGCCACATGTTGGTGTACGGCGTGAATGACGCGGACTGGAACGACTGGGGGAAAACCGGCCCGGTTCACGCCCAAGAGCTCGTCAAGAAGGCCACTTCCCTTGGCGGCGTAGTCGTCCCCGCCCACCCGTATGTTTTGGAGTGTTGCAGCTTATACGACGTAAACCCCCGTATCACAGTGGACGAACGGGTGCGCGGCCTAAGCGGGCTGTCAGCCCTGGAAGTCTGCAACGGAAAGATGGCCAAGTACCCCATGGCTTGCGGTGTGCTCAGCGAATACGCCCGAAGCCTGGGCCTTCCCGGCACCGGCGGGAGCGACGCCCACATCCCCGAAAACGTGGGCCGCTCATATACCGTGTTTAGGACCCCGATCCATTCCGCCCAATCCCTCGCGGCCGCCATTCAAAACGGCCACTTCTACCCACGCGTCTCGTAAATATCTTCTCAGTAGAGGTCTCTCAGGGACATTGGCTGAGCACGGACCTGGCAGAGCACGAATCTAGCCGACCGCCACGAGATGGCTAGCAGGAGAGCATAGCGATCCGCCGGTGCCTTCGCGGGCTTTCGGCGGCGGAGAGCGGATAGCGAGGGGAAAGATAGCGTCATGAGGGAAAAGGGTGCCCTAGCATTGGTCTTGGCCACGGCTGCGACTTACGTCGGCACTGTCGTAGGGGCGGGATTCGCATCGGGTCAAGAAGTCTTGCAGTTTTTCGGGCTATTGGGTCCAAGAGGGCTTCCCGCCATCGGACTCACTATAGCCGGGTTCTTCGTTTTCGGGTACGTCATAATGGAGACGGGAAGGAACATAGGCGCGGACTCGCACCTGCCCGTCCTGCGCGAGACCTCCGGAAGGCTCCTAGCGCCCGCCTTGGACTTCGTGATAACCTTCTTCCTTTTCGGAGCGTACTCCGCCATGGTGGCGGGAGCGGGATCCGTTCTTAACCAAGAGTACAACGTTCCGTGGATCGTAGGCGCGGGAGCCATAGCCGTTCTCACCCTGGTAACAGTCATCTTCGGGCTTCGAGGCGTGGTGACTGCCGTGTCAGCCGTGGTGCCGTTCCTCTTAGCGGGCGTCCTCATAGTGGGGATCGCGGTGCTTAACGTCAAAGGGGTCACGCTGGGGACTCCCCCGCCTGGCGTCGAACCTGTGGTCAGGACTTGGCCAGCAGCCGGCCTCACCTACATTTCCTACAACGTCATCATGTCCACACCGGTCTTGGCGGTGTTGGGCACGACACTGAAGGACCGGGGCCAAGTCGCCAAGAGCACTTTCTTGGGAGCGCTGGGATTGGGGGCGGCCCTGACCCTGGTGTTCCTCACCATCGTGTCGTCATTTCCGGAAGTCCTGTCATACGAAATACCTATGGCGCGCTTGGCCGGAACCGTCCATCGCTTGGGGAGTCCCTTCTACACAGCGATCTTCCTTGCGGAAGTGTACACCACCGCCGTGGCCAACCTGTACGGATTTGCCATCAGGTTGGCGCCGGGGGACACCCTCGCGTTCAAACTCACCGCTACCCTGTCAGCCCTTGCGGGTGTATGGGCGGCTTCAGCCGGATTCTCCAACTTGGTGCGTGTGGTCTACCCGTTGGTAGGCTGGGCAGGCTCAGTGTTCCTGGTAGCCTTGTCGATTTATCTACTAAGGGGATTCCGGCGCAGGCCCTAACAAAAGGCCGGCCGAGTCTCGAAATCGACCCTGCCGGCCCTACCTTGCTCACTATTCCCGTCTACTGGATCTTACCTGAAACTGACCGAGTCCGCCGACGGCGGCCCTACTTCCCTCCAAAGGACACAGGCACCTCTAGTTCGGTGACCCGCTGTCCGCCTTCGGTCCTATAGACGGTGACCATCCCGTTGGCGCTGGAAGCCGGGCTCAAGGACAGATCCAACTCGAAGTAACCCCATTCCGGAGCGGTCTTGGTCACGGTAACGGTCTTCTTGCCCAAAACGTAGTGACCGTCGTCAACCTCCACCGTGAAAGTGCCGCCTGGAACTCTCGCAAACCCGTTGATCCGGGCTCTCTCTGTCAAGAGGGACCCTCTCTCCGGGTGAAGCATGACCACGTTTTGCCCCTTGGCCACTCTTGCCAAGCTCACGTGTTCAACCTTGTCCCCGGAAGGACCCTTGGAGATGAACTGGACTTCCACGTCCGGATTCCCGTAGATCCCCATCTCAAGATACGGGTAGGAAAGGCCGGTTGACGTCGGGTTAGCCGGATCGGTCAGCCTGACCTTCACGATCAGTGTCCCGTTGGCGTATGTCGCCCCATCCAAACTCATGACATATCCGCCATCGGGCTTCTCGCCTGCCGCCACCATCAGGATCGACTTCTCCGATGCCGCGAACAGGGCCGCGGACGGGTTCTTGACCTTGGACAACTCGGTGAGCATTGGTGAGATTCCGGAGTCTTGATTGAGCCCTACTATAACCCTGGGCGGCAGACCGGGCACACCTTCCAGAAGGGCCGACAGGTCGCACGAATAGACGGTCTTCTTCTGCTTCTTGTCGACGTGAATCAGGTACTTGCCGTCGTAGTCGTAGTAGACCTTGCCTTCTCCCGAAGTAAAGATGTAGTCGGCTTCGGTCTCGGACTTGACATTCTTGGGATCCGAGGCCACCTTAGCCTCCTTCATTGCCGCTAGGAACTCTTCGGCGTTGGGAATGGACACTTTGTTGCCGAATCGGTCGCCGATGTTTAGTCCTGATTTATCCAAACGAGCCAAAGTGACTACGTCTTTCACTCCACATGCTGCCAGTGAAGCTGCCAAGAGCACGAACGCGACGAGTACAACGAGGCTCTTTCTTATGTTCATCTTCATCCCTCCTAGACTAATAGGACGAGAAATTTCTGAGGGTTCCGGCAGAAAGGCGCCGCAGAAACCAAAACGTTTGTGTTGACCTAAGAGCCTGTATGCCCTATATTCAGAAGAACTTATCTTTCTTCCAGTTGACAGAAAAGAGGATTTCCGATGACCCACCACCCGATGTGCCACCATAATCGCCTCTTGATTGGCGGAGCGGACGCCTTGGGGATCGCCAAACGGTTCGGCACCCCGCTGTATGTCTATTCCGAGGATGAGATGATCGCCCGGATGCGAGAGTACACATCGGCCATGAAAGCTTACGCGGGAGACGGGCAAGTGGTATATGCCAGCAAAGCGTACCTTACCACGCGCATGGCTCGTCTGGTGGCAGACGAAGGTCTATGGATAGACGTGGCGTCTGGCGGGGAGCTCTATATCGCTCTGGAAGGCGGGTTCCGGCCCGGAAACGTCATGTTCCACGGCAATAGCAAGACCCGGGAGGAACTGGATATGGCGGTGGGCCTGGGTGTTGGAAGAATCGTCGTGGACAACCCGGACGAGATCGAAACCCTGGAATCTGTGGCGAAAGCCCACGGCAAAGTTCAGAACGTGGTCTTGAGGGTCACCCCCGGCATCGATCCGCACACCCACGAGTACCTCACCACAGGCGAGATCGACTCCAAGTTCGGCGTGGCCTTGCACGAAGACCGCGGCATCCAGGCGGCGTTCCAGATAAGCCTCTGCCCCCACCTTAACCTCAAGGGCGTCCACTGCCATATAGGGTCTCAGATCTTCGAAGTCGAGCCGTTTGTGATGGCATCAGACATAATGATGGAATTCGTCGCATCCCTATGGCGGACAACCGGTATAGCTGTTGAAGAGTTGAATTTGGGCGGCGGACTCGGGGTCTCCTACACAGACGAACCTGAGATTCCCATCTCCGATTACATTAGGGCCATGTCAGAGAAGATACAGGCCAAAGCCTCAGAACTGGGCATTCGGGTCCCGAAGTTGTATGTCGAACCTGGCCGCTCGATCGTGGGCGAAGCCGGCGTAACCCTCTATACCGTCGGCACTGTCAAAGAACTGCCGGGAGGCGAGCTTGTGGTATCAGTCGACGGAGGGATGTCGGACAACCCCCGCCCCATGCTCTACGGCGCCAAATACGGGGCATTCCTTTGCGACAACCCGGAAGGCGAGACAGCAAGACCGGTGCGAATCGTGGGCAAGCACTGTGAGGAAGGCGACACTCTCATCAAGGAAATCCCTCTCCCGGAAGTAAAGCCCGGAGACGTGCTTGCGGTAATGGTGACCGGCGCTTATCACTACTCTATGTCATCCAACTACAACGGAGCGCTTCGCCCCGCCGTAGTCCACGTGCGAGACAAAAGGGCGCACATGGTTGTCGAAAGGCAGACCTACGCTGACCTAGTCAGAGGCCAAAGGGCGACACTAAGCGAGGTCTCCGACGACTACGCCAGAGCCGCCGGCGGGCAAACCTAAAGTAAGTAAGACCGCCATAACCCTTATCTCCTGCGTAAGGTGCAGGAGATTTTCGCTTTGGCGGTAAATTACCTCCTGGCGACGGTAAATTTCGGACATAGAGCGCGAAAAAGGGTGGTACCTGTGGCAAGCGTATCGGAGGCTAAAGCGGTTTCGGACCGCATTCTCGATGAAGTCGACAAGGTTGTGGTGGGAAAGCGGGCACAAACCGAGCTTTTGCTATCTGCTCTGGCCGTATCGGGACATGTCCTGCTGGAGGATGTCCCTGGAGTTGGGAAAACGCTTTTGGCCAGGACTTTTTCCGTAGTCTCCGGCCTCTCCTTCAAGAGGATTCAGTTCACACCGGACCTCCTCCCCGCCGATGTGACCGGCATCTCGGTCTTCAATCAGAAGGACGGGGAATTTCACTGGCGGCCCGGCCCTATTTTCGCCAACATAGTGCTGGCTGACGAAATCAACAGGGCAACTCCCAGGACCCAGTCCAGTCTCTTGGAGGCCATGGAAGAACTCCAGGTTACCACAGAAGGAGTAACGAGGCCTCTTCCCTCGCCGTTCATGGTAATCGCCACTCAGAACCCGATTGAGATGGAAGGCACCTTCCCGCTGCCCGAAGCTCAGTTGGACAGGTTTCTCCTGAAAGTCAGTCTGGGATATCCGACCCGGGAAGAAGAGGAACAGGTCCTGTCCAGGTTCGTCCACGATGCTCGTACTTCGTCTATGGGAAAACCTGAAGGCGGATTGTCCTCCCCCATTGGGGAAGCGGCTCAACTCTCGGTCATCAGGGAGTCGTTAAGTCAGGTCGTGATCTCCGATGCGATCACCGGGTACATATTGTCTGTTGTCGAAAGAACTCGAACTCACCAAGGCTTGAGTCTGGGCGCCAGCCCAAGAGGAGCTTTGTACCTGGCGCGGCTCTGCAAGGCGCTAGCAGCCATTCGCGGGCGAGATTACGTGCTGCCCGACGATGTCAAGTACCTCGCCTCGCCTTGTCTCGCTCACAGGGTGATACCCAAAGCGGAGGCGGCTTTGCGAGGAAAATCCGGCCAAGACATAATCGCCGAGGTACTATCCGAAGTGCCCGTTCCCGTAGGTTTCAACCCTGATGGGAAATAGCTTCCGCGATCTGGGTTTGGTCGCCCTCATCATAGGCGGCTTTGCCAGGAAGCCCGTCGTCCTCTTACTTGGGGCTTCCCTGCTCGCGATCTCGTTGGTGGCACTTCTTCTGTCCAAACTATCCACCCGTGACCTCATCTACACTCGGAAGCTCTCGTCGCCTAATGCCTTCTTCGGCGACAAGGTGGAACTTACCGTACGGGTCCTAAATGACAAACCTTTGCCCGTAGACGCAATCTGTCTGGACGAAGTGGATAGCGCATGGAGTTTCGAGGGAAAGACCCTGGAGGCGCATCACCTTCCTTACAAAGCCATACTGTCCAACGAAGTGCATTTGGGCGGATACGAAACGGTCACTCGTAGGTTCACCCTCGCTTGCGGCCACAGGGGCGTGTACGCCTTTGGGCCCGCCGTCCTCAGGTCACAGGACCCTTTGGGTCTGTACCGCGGAGTGAGAGATGTCCCTGAGAAAGACACTCTTATCGTGTATCCCAAAATCTTGCCCCTGAGCGCCGATGGCCTAAGGGACCTGTACCCCTTCGGCAAGAACCCGCGTTCATCATGGATTCACCAAGACCCCCTTTTCCTGAAAATGATGAGGCCCTACCAGCCTCAGGATCCGCTCAAGCACGTGGACTGGAAAGCCACCGCGAGGACAGGGCAGCTCCAGACCCGGGTTTTCGACATGGCGTTCGGACATCGCGTGATGCTGTGCCTCAATCTGGTGACCCTGAAGAACCCTTGGGACGGGATTGACACCTCCCTGTTTGAGAGCTTGATCACGACGGCGTCCTCAATCGCTCAGGAACTCATGTCCCAAGGCTTCAGCGTCGGCCTGGTGAGTAACGGCATCTCGGTGGACCGGCAAGGGTATCACTTCTTGGCGGAGTGCCCGCCTGGCAACGGAAGCGGAGGCCAGAGAAGGCTCCTCTCATGCCTAGCAGGCTTGGGATACTACACGTTTGACCGCCTGTCGGCATCATCTACCAGGGCATGGGCTTCCGCAAGCGGCGCGTACAAGATAATCGTGACATCTTCATTTGACCGCGAGGTCCGAACCGTGATCCGTTCGGCGAAGGGGAAGTCCGACAGCCTCCTGGTGCTGGTGGATGACGGGGGCCAAAGAGCTCCGGTCGCGCTTCCAGCGGACCTGAACTACAGCGGTCCAATCGTTCGAGCCAGCTTGAAGGGAGGGTGGGAAAATGCCCAAGAAGTCCGACTATCTAAGGTTGGCTAAGACGCTGGGATCATCTCTTCTTCTAGGAGTAACCGCGTTTGTCTGGGCCGCCGCCTTTTCCAAGGCGGACTGGAGGGGCCTTTCGGGGCTCGTGGCGTTCTCCCTTGTCTTGTGCTTTCTGCTATCAAGCGAAAAGCCGAGTCGAAACCCGCTCCTTCTACTGATGGCGGCCGCATCTTTGGGCGGGGCGGTGTACGTATCCGTCGTATCGGTCCGCTTTGACACCTTGGGAGCTTCCTACATTGTCATGCTCTTCCCTCTGTCCGCAGGGTCAATCCTGTGGCAGCGTCAAATCACCGGGTATGGGCGAAGACGCGGTGTATACCTAGCGTTCTTGCTCGCCGCTCTTCCGGCGGTTTTCGCTCCGAGTCTCCTCTTAAGCGGGCTCGGGGCAGGCGGGCTACTCTCCTTGGGGCTTCTCATGACGCTTGGAAGCACCCTCTACCTGTGGGGAGAGTCCGAAGGCGATTTCCGGGAACACGACCATACGCTGAATCTGCGAAAGACGTTCCCCACGTGGGTCATCTTCACTTCGGCTGCCGTCGTACTCGGAGTCTCTGTCTACCTGATAGCCCCCTTGGCCTTTGCGGCAGCCAGAACCGTAATTGCCCTGACAGCCAGGGCGTTTGGTTGGGTCCTCGTTAAGGTGCTGGAACCTACGGGGTTCATAGCCGAATACTTGATCAACCTGTTGAGGTCGCTGGCCAAGAACGCCGAAGACATGCCCGAACAAGGCTTCCGCCCGGGTAAGTTGGAGCCGCAACCCGGCGAACCATATGAGACTCCTGTGGCCTTGACTGTGATAGGCTACATTCTGCTGGCCATATTCTGCCTTGCGGCCTTGTGGCTCCTGTGGAAAGCCTTGAAGAACCGGGCGGGCAAGGATACCACCGAACCGTCTGACGAAGTCTCCAGCGATTGGTCCGGACAGAGAGCTATTCAGTGGGTGCTGGACGCGGGCAAAGACCTGTTAGCGTCCGTAGCGGACTTCGCCGGAAACCTCTTTGGAGGCACATACACGCCCAAAGACCCGCTCTTGGCCGCATATTCGGACTTCCTGTCGGTCGCTAAGGAGGCCGGACGCAAGCGAGAACCACACGAAACGCCCATGGAGTTCGGAGAGGCTCTCGCGTCGCTTCTTCCGGGAGTCTCTCCGCAGATCATTTCTGTGTCCAAAGACTTCTCTAAGTTCTACTACGCCAAAATCACTCCATCGGGCAGGGACATCGCGGCTATGAGGGTCAACATCGATTCGGTCAAGGCCCACGTGTCATCGATAGTCTCCGGCAAAACCTCTCGGTAAGGAACACTTTGGCATTTGTGTCGTCCTAGACCTATGTGGGATCGACCCAAGACCCGGCCGCTATCCCGCCCAACTCCCTATTACCGGAGGTTTCCTTACATGATTGCATTCACTCTTGGTCGTGGGCCGTATGCCCGAAGGCAGAAGGCCGCGCTTCTTCTGATGGTTCTTGCCTTGGTAGCGACTACCGCGCTCCCTGCCTTTCCTACCCTGGCTTTGGCCGGTGGTATAGGGGATCGCCAGAGCATGGGGTACTTATCAGGCGGAATCGCCCGGATGAACTACCGGTTCGTCGTCGCCACAGATAGTCACCTGGGTTCATGGCAGGGCAACACCAAAACCAAGTCCGCGTTTTCGGACATGGTCCAGCATGCAAAAGACGCGTCTTTCATGGTACATATGGGCGACATCACCGAAACCGGCGCCCTTTCGAGTACGACCTCTTCGACGAGTACGTTGCGGAGCTGCCCTTCAAGGCGTACGCGACCATGGGAAACCACGAGGCAAGGTGGCAGGACCCAACCGGGTCCTTTTCGCGTCCCACCTTGGCGCCGCCAACTGCTCGTTTGATTACGGGAGCCTGGCACTTCGTGGTGTTGAACACGGCTTCTCCGACCCAGACCCTTGGCACGCTGGATCCTGCTACCCTATCGTGGCTTGAACGGGATCTATCGGCTCAGCCCAAGAACAGGCCCGTGGCCGTTTTCAGTCACCATCCGCTGTGCTATGAGCCCCGCGCCTTCCAGGATTCCGATGACGACTTCCTGGACCTGGTGAGTCGTTACCCGGTGCAGGCCGTGTTCAGCGGGCACGGGCATTCGTTCATCGCCTGGAGGGCTGAAGGACGGTCTTTCCAGATGATCGGAGCTCTTATGGATGCCGCCTATTCGATTGTGGAAGTGAAGGGCGTAGAGATGTCGGTTTACTCGGTGACGAACGCCGGGACCGCCGAACGGACTGTGAAGCTGGAATCCACGGCGAGCATGAAGGCATCGCCGGATCCCCTTTCCAACCTGTCCGTCTCGTACGACGAAGGCATCCTTACAGTAGGGTTCGATCTGTCATCCCCCGCCACCGTCTCTTTCCAGCTGGACGGAGGCGCTTATGTCGATCACGGCGCCCAGAAGGCCGGGCATCACCAGTTCACTTGCAACGTGTCGTCATACGCCAAAGGCATGCATACCGCGCGGGTCAAAGCTTTTGCGACGCCTTCGGGAATCTACTTAGAGCACACCGAGTTCGGAAAGGACGCCGACGACCTGTTGCTATGGAAGTTGGACCTGGGAAGCAACGTCACCGGAAGGCTTCAGCGCCTCGGCACAGATAAGGCCATCGTCGGAACCGCCGATGGGATGATCCGCTGCCTCAAGATAGAAACCGGGGCTTTGGTCTGGGAATACCGAGCGGGTTCCCCCTGGGGCGGCGGGACAGTGGACGGTAGCCGGTTGTACTTTGGGACCGCCGATGGCCGAATCGTGTGTGTTGACACGTCAGAAGGCACTCTGATTTGGCAGTCCAGCCTTCAGGACGCATCGTTCGTTTCGGCCCCCCTGGTTTATGACGCGGGATACGGCAAATCCCTGGTGGTAGGCTCCACTTCGGGCACCGTGTACTCTCTTTCGGTCATAACCGGCACAGGCAGGTGGACCGCCAAAGCGAAAGGCGCGGTGGTGTCCACTCCGTCATCGGGGAACGGAAAAGTCTTTTTCGGCGCGTGGGACAACATCCTTTATGCCATAAACGACTCGGACGGCGCCACCGCCTGGACACGTCAGTTGGGCAGGCAAATATACTACTCCCCCTACCATTCGCCCGTTTTCCACCTGGGAAAGGTGTTCGCCACCATCCCTTACGACTCGATACCGGGCGCCAGTTACCTGTACGCGCTGGACGCCGATACAGGCGAAGACGTGTGGACTTACGGCTCCGCCTCTTCCCTGCTGACGCCGTCGGTGCCGTCGAAAATGGGCTCCTTGAACCTGAAGGGTCAGACCGTCCTCGTCCTTGACGGATCGGGCCGGGCGGTCCATGTAGGGGTTCACGACGGAAAAGTCCTGTGGCAAGGGCCGGCCGCCGGGACCTTGTTTGGCTCGGTTCCGCTAGGAGACGGAGTGTACGTCTCGGGAGGCTCCCGGGGTTCCATCTCCATCACTAACGAAAGCGGCACGTACGCATATAAAGTGAGGGACACGTTCCTGTTCCAAGAGCCCTTGGTCACCAAGAAAGCGGTTCTCCAGGGAGATACGAGAGGGACCCTCTGGGCGATCAGGCCGGCTGAGTAGCGGAATCCCAGTGGAATAGCGGAATCTCAACGGAATAACCCCAGGAGTTTTTAGAGCCAGGCGTTTTGGGGAAAAGATCACCGTAGAGGCCTTTACAACTCGGGAGGTCGGTGACTCTTGGAACGAACGCCTGGCCATTTTGTTCCCTCCAAGCCTGTGCGCGTAGTGATAATCGGCTCGGGGCTTGTGGGTTCCACGTACGGATACGCGTTGCTTCTGCACGACATCGCCGACGAGATTTGCCTGATTGACCTGAATAGAGACAAGGCCGTTGGGCAAGCGATGGACCTAAACCATGCCATGCCGCTTTTGAAGAGGACGGAGATCTGGGCTGGTGACATGGACGACGTTCGGGACGCCGACGTAGTCATGATAGCCGCCGGCGTAAACCAGAGACCGGGCGAAACCCGGATGGACCTACTCCGTCGAAACGCCGAAATCGTGGGGGGCATTGCGGAGGAAGTCGGCGAGACAGCCAGGAATGCCATCATCCTGGTAGCCACCAATCCCGTGGACGTCATGGCCCAGGTCTCGATGGTACGTTCCGGTCTGCCGCCAAGCCGGGTCATGGGCTCGGGGACTGCCCTGGATACCGCCAGGCTCCGCTACCTGGCAGGTCGCGAACTGGGCATCGACCCTCGTAGCGTCCACGCGTTCGTCATGGGCGAACACGGCGACAGCGAATTTGTGGCTTGGAGCAGGGCTTCCATCGCCGGTATAGACATCGAGGACTGGGGCGGTTTCCACGATATGGCCCAAGAGCGCATTGAGTCGGAGGTCCGCGGCGCAGCCTACGAAGTGATCGAGAAGAAAGGAGCCACCTACTTTGCTCCGGCCATGGCCCTCATGAGGATCACAGAAGCCATCGTGAAAGACCTCAGGACAGTTATGTCCGTGTCGGCCTACTGGAGGGCGAATACGGCGTCTACGGCGTCTACCTCGGTGTCCCGGCGGTCGTCGGACGCGAAGGCATACTGAGAATCACGGAAACGCCTTTGTCACGAGAGGAACTGGGCAGTCTTCAGGATTCGGCGAGAATCGTGAGGAAGCCGTTGAATCGGCCAATCTTCACCAATCAGTCATTGAGCGCAGCAAAGAGCCGGTGTTTCGGGCGCTACCGCCTTCGAGACATCAGGCGAGATCTGGGACGGAGAAGAGCCGCGGAAGACCCGGCGTGTCTGCACAAGCAGGCGAACCATGCGGAGACCAAGGCAACTGTAGCCGCAGTCGATTTCTGTGGGCTATGGGCGGTCTGGGGGAAACCGTGGGGCGTGGAGACCGTGATGCTGGAGTAGACCAGCCTTGTCTCTGCGAGTTTGCCTCCCTCATACCTCTTGAACACCTCTGCCCTGGGGATCACTACCGTCACTTCGTGGGGAAGGGTCGAAGAAGTCGCACGGAGGAGAGATATGACCAAGTCGTCCAGACGCACTTCTACGGCGTCGGACGCTCCAGCAGCTTGGCCGGCCCGGCTCTTCCACTCCACGGCACGCCACCTGGGGCGGAACAACCCAGTAACGAAGTAGACCGCTCTCCGGATCAAGCCCACGGCTCTCTCCTCTCTTTCCGCCGCTAAGCGCCCTCCTATGCATCGCGGAGCCGTCAGACTATAGTTATGTCAACGCCCGTTAGGGCGTGAAGGGCCGGACACCGCCATCGCGACTGCCGTCGGACCACTCGATGAAAGGCGATGACAGCTCCATGGCAACGGCGTTCTAGCCCAAGCGTCGAATCGCCGTACACAGGAGTTCCACAAAGGACTCCCTGTTGATGTCTAGGCCGACATCGCAGTTAGCCTTCTCTTGCCCTTCGGGCGAGAAGTCTGTCACGGTCCTTCCCGCGGTGAACTCGCCGTGGGTTTCTACCTCCACCCTCGCTCTCCGTGTGGTGACCAGGGAACCGTCGATGACGTGAGCTACCGCCACGGCATCATGAACGGGGTTTCCTTTGAAGCTTCGTCCGCGGTAGAAGATTGAGTAGAAGTCCAATAGCTCAGCCGCTACTTTCCCGACCCGGCCGGATGCGCGCATCCTCTCCACTTCATCCGGGTACACCAGCGCTTTGTGTGTGACGTCCAGTCCGATCATGGTAAGGGGCACGCCCGACTGAAAAACCACTTTGGCGGCCTCGGGGTCCACATGGATGTTGAACTCGGCGGAAGGAGTCCAATTGCCTGCGCCCGTGGAGCCTCCCATGATCACTATGCGCTCGATGTTGTCTTTGATGTGGGGCTTGGCCAAGAGCGCTATGGCGACATTGGTGAGGGGCCCAGTGGCAATCCAGACGGTCCGGCGATCGTCGTTCCCCGACAAAACGCCGGTAATGAGGTCGATGGCTTGGACCGGCTTGCCGACCTCAGGCACCTCCGGAAGCTTGGGGCCATCGAGAGCGCTGGCTCCGTGAACCGAAGGAGCCGTAATTAAGTCGCGAAGCAACGGACGATCGGCGCCCCTGGCGATGGGAACGTCCGCGCCCAGTAGACCCAATACCTTTCTGGCGTTCCTGTAGGTATTTGCCCCCGTCCCGTTCCCGGCCACGGTACAAAGGCCCAACACGTCCAATCGGCCGGACCCAAACGCCAACATCAGCGCTATCGCGTCATCGTGTCCGGGATCGCAGTCGATTAGGACCGGTATCTTTGCGTCATCCGCGTTCTTCATGGTCAAACCTCCCGTTAGCCTCTCTCTGTCTGGTCCCAAAGCCCGTGTCCCGCCATGAAGGAGTCGATTTCGCTCCGATAAGGCATTGAAGGTTGAGCTCCCTCCCTGGTCACGGACAAGGCGGCAGCCGCGTTGGCGAAACGGCATGCCTCCGCCAAAGGCTGTCCCTCGCCCAAGGATACTGCCAGAGCCCCGGCGAAGGTGTCGCCTGCCGCGGTCGTATCCACCGCCCTGACGGGATAGCCGGGGACATGCAGTACACTGCCTTTTTCGGCACACACTACCCCTCCCTCTCCCAGCTTCACGACAGCGCGCTTAACCCCGGAGGATAGCAGGTCCAAAGCGGCCAACTCAGCCGCGCCGACATCGGTTATTTCCCGCCCGGTCAGAACCGAAGCTTCGTGCCGGTTAGGCATGATAACATCCACAAGTTCCAGCACCCGTCGCGGAATCGGATGCGACGGCTCCGGAGCCGGGGCGGGATCCAACATCACGGTGACACCTTTCTCCCGCGATCTTTCCATGGCCCGCACCACGGCATCAAACGGTATTTCTAGCTGCAGAAGGAGTGCGCTCGCGCCGGTGAGCGGCTCGGACAGCCAATCGACATCCTCCGGTCGCACTCTTTCGTTGGCGCCGGGCACAACGATTATGGAGTTTTCGCCTGTTCCATCAACAGTGACAAATGCGGAGCCAGTGGTCGACCCGGGGGTAACGGCGACTAGGTCTTGGCGGACTCCCGACCCGGAGAGGCTTCGACGGAGCACGTCGGAGAAACCGTCTTGGCCGACGCGCCCAACCATGCTTACGGTCCCTCCTGCCCGCGCCGCGGCTACCGCCTGGTTGGCGCCTTTCCCGCCCGGGTGGATGCGGAAAGACCTACCGGTCACAGTCTCCCCTGGACCGGGGCGCTTCTCGGTAGTAACGACGAAATCCACGTTAAGGCTTCCGAAGACGACGATCCTCTTCTCCACAGAAGTGTCCCTCCCCTGAAATCTACTGTTTCGTCCGGCTTCTGTGGCACAGAAGTGCGTTTTGGCATAGCGTTATCTGAAGGTCTTTCTCGAAATTGGAGTGTTTGCCATGCAAATCGACGGACTATCGGTTCTTCTCTCTCCAAAGGAAGTATCCTCCCTGATACTTAGCCTTCCCCTTCCGGAGGGAGTAGACATAGACGACGTGGTCCTTACCGACAAAGGGCTGGAAGCTACGGTCAGGGCCCAAGTGGCTTTCGGGATCCCCATCAGGTTCCGCGTTGAGATACAGTCGTTCATGGGCAGCAAAGTCGGGCTCAGAGTCTCTCCGCCGGTCAAGACCAGCTGGTTTCAGGTGTTTCGTCCCATGGTTATGACAACTCCGGGCGCAGCCTACGTAGGATACAGCATCATCGAATTTGACCTGGTATCCCTGTCGCGAGGCCTCTTGTCGGGAGCGGTCATAAAGCGTCTCTCTTTGAACCGGCAAGGGCTGTTCATCGAGCTCTCTCAAATAGCTTCGAAACACGCGTGGAGGGAAGCGCTTAACCGGCTTACGAAGATGTGAGCCCCGCCCTCTCGGCATAACGACATAACGACGGTTCCTCACCACTTTGCGAGCGTCCTCATATTATCTTAACGTGAGCCTTTTCGGAGGAGGCGATATAGTGGACACAGAGAAGAACATCGCGGCGAAGCAGGCAGGACACGTGCACGACTATTACGGTAGGACATCAGTCGATCGTGGCCATTTCCACACCTTCGTAGGGTCAACCGCTACGGAGACGCCTGTGGCTAACGGTCATGCATAACTACGCTAACGAAACCAGAGTGGCCGAAAACCACACCCACCTAATGACAGGCACCGGCGGTCTACAGGTTGCGGTGCTTATGGGCCACGTGCACCGGCTTCAAGGCGCAACCACCGTCAACGACAACCACAGTCACACCTATGAAGTCTACACCGGCTACCAGCGTCCGCCCAGGAACCAAAGACGGAGAGGCTGGCCAGCCGGCGTGCAGGCCAATGCCGCGGAAGAGGAAACTTCGGATAGACCCCGTCGCAGATTCCGGTTTAGGAACCCAAGCGAGAAGTAACGATATCCAAAGATTCCCGGGATATTCTCTCGGCCTGTTCTATCAGGCCTTCTTTTTCTGCCTTCGCCTTCTCAACGAACTTGGGGTCCTTTATTTGCGGAAGATTGATATCCACGTTCAAGAGAGCTGCCTTGAGGCTGGCCTCTCCCAAATAGGCGGCCACGCCTGCGTCGCTGATGGCCATCTTGCTGCCTATCGGGGCGATTTCCCGCACTATCTCCAAAATGGACATGCATGTACGTGCGATCTCCAGGGGCGTCTCGGTCGCCCCCTTTAAGGACTCCTGGATCAGGTACTCTTTGCGGGCTTCTTCCTCGGGGTTGGAAGCGGGCAGCTTGTAGTGCTCGATGAACCGTTTGAACTGGGCCATATCGTCATCTACCAGTTCCTCAAACCGGCTCATGAGGCACAGCGCCCGGTCTCTCAGAGCTGTGACCTGGGGTTCGACGTCCTTGTACCTCTTCTTGCCTATCGTAAGGTTCGCCACCATAGCGCTCATGGCCGCCGCGAACGCCGCGGCTATGGCCGAAACGCTTCCGCCGCCCGGCACAGGTTCACTGGAGGCGGACACTCTGAGGATGTCCCGAAGACTCTGGGAAAACAAGTCGCTCATGGCGTATTCTCCTTTCGCGCGTGCGGAATTCAGCGTGATTCCAGGAGTCTCACGGCCTTCAGAAGGTTCTTCTGGATGAGGGCGGTAGTCAGGCTGCCTACTCCGCCGGGCACCGGGGTAATGGCCGATGCCACTTCAGCGACTCCCTCGAAGTCCACGTCTCCGACAGTCTTGCCGTCTAGATCGTTGATACCGGCGTCAACCACAACGGTGCCGGGGCGAACCATGTCTTTTGTCACAAGGCCGGCTTTCCCCGCGGCCGCTACGATGATATCGGCCTTCTGGGTGTGGAAAGCGAGATCGGCCGTCCTGGTGTGGCATACGGTTACCGTGGCGTTTTCGTTCAAGAGGAGAAAGATCAGGGGTTTGCCCACAGTGTCGCCTCGTCCGATGAGGCAGACGTTTTTCCGCTCAAGGGAAATGCCTTGCCTCTTTAGGATTTCGATGCAGCTTTGAGGCGTTACCGGAAACAACCCTTCCCGGTTCGTGAACATTCGCCCGCGGTTTAGGGGGCTGATACCGTCCACATCTTTGTCCCGGTCTATGGCCAACATGACTCTTTCCTTGTTGATGTGCCTGGGAAGAGGGAGTTCCACCATGATGCCGTGGCAACTGGGGTCGTTTGACAACTCGGCCAGTTTGTCCAATATCTCCTGCTCTTGTACATTCTCAGGATACTTATGTAGTTCAAAGTCTATCCCCGAGTTCTTGCAGGCCCTCTCCTTGGACCTAGCATACAGCACAGAAGCGGGGTCGTCGCCCGCGAGGATCACCGCCATTTTCGGGAATACGCCCTTTTCCCGAAGCTCCTTGACCTCGGCGCGGACTTCCTCTCTGATGGCCGCGGCGATGCTTTTTCCGTCGATGATGGTACCTGCCATGAAACAGTCCCCTCTCTATCCAACAGTTTCCGGTCTTAGGTGTTCAACATAAGGGAGCCATAAACCTTTCGAGGCGGGCATGATGAGATGGGAACGGGCCCATTGATCCATGGGCCCGCGTGACTCATTTGGCTAATGGAAGCCTTACTGCAGTTTGGCGCCGCACTTGCCGCAGAACACGTTGCCCTGTTCCACTCGGGCTCCGCACTCTCCACAGAAAAAGCGCTCCTGCAATACGACTTCAGCCGGTTCGGGTTCTGCCGGTTGTGGAGGCGGCGTTTCCAAGGTCGCGCCCGGAGAAGTCACCGGTGGAGCCGGTTGGACTCTTTCGGGCTGCGGCGGTTCCGTGCGTACGCTCTCTATTTCCCGGCTCTTCTCGGCTATCCTGTTCTCGATCTCGTCGGCGGCACGCAAGAGCTCAAACAGCTCGGGCGGCAGCATGGCCCCGGTCTTGTGAAGAGTGTGCGCTGCCCTCCCGATCTCCTCTAGTTTGCGACCGCGTTCATTCTCCAGGGACATGAGCTCGACCTTGAGCTTGCCTATCTTGGTCAGTTCTTTGGTTTCCTGTACCAGCGTCCCGGCCCCCGCCTTGAGGGTCTGGCCAAGTCGGCTCCAGATGTCCTTTCCCTTGCCCTCGGATCCCTGTTGAGACATGAATCCACCTCCTCTTTCCTTACTCTCACTACCCAAGATATATATCCATAGAACGCCTAACGTGAATACCTGCCCTAGACAAATCTGCCCTAAACTACCCTAGTCGGATTCGCCGGATCTCTTCCTTATCCTTCTCTCGCAGATCCGGCTACTTGCCGCACGACGAGCAGCTTCCCCCCGCGCAGCTTCCGCACGATGAGCCCTTTCCACCCGAGCAGTTTGAGTAGAAGCCGGAGATGAGTTTCGCAAGATGGGTCGAACCGCAGTCCGGGCACTTCGGGGTTTCCTTTCCCCTTAGGTATGCCTCGAACTTCTTGCCACAGTCTTGGCATCTGTACTCGAAAATGGGCAAACTAAACACCTCCACACGGGGAAAGTGTATACCTGAAAAAGGCTTTTAGGCAAACCACGGAACATCAGAGGAAAAGGAGGACTCCCGAATGCCCAAGAATGAAGACTACAAGGTGACGGCCCTTGAGGGCGGGGAGAATTCGACATCCCGCGTAGAAGACGAGTTGAGGCGGTCTTTCACGCCGCCCGCTGCAGGCGCGCCCACCACCTTGGCGGAACGTATCGAGGACGCTCTCTCCCAGGTCCAAAACCAGATCCGAGAAGAGCAGATGTGCACCGAGCAAGACCTGCAGGAGTGCCTATCCAAAGCCTCGACCCACGTGGCAGACTCGCAGTCTGTGGATACCATGTTTGCCCTGGCCCAACAGGTGACGTCCCTTGTGTCGTCGGGCGACGAATCGCTCCGGTCCAACTCCCGAGAGGTGAGGGAACTAATCGCCCAGTTGAGTGCCAACTTGGCCCAACAGCAGGCCAAAGCGGACCGTCAAATCGCTCGCTCTTTGCACCAGGCCGTCTCTGCCCTCTCTGAAGCGCAAAACGCCATGTTCCAGTCCATGGCCATAAGCGAGATGAGCCTTCTGATTAGGGGCGCGCTGGACCTGGCGAAGCAAGTGGTCCCCCCGCAGCAGATCCAGTAGTGCGGTCTACTGCGCCGACAGGCCCGAGAGATTCGACGGGTTTCTAAAGCCGTACCCTAGCCGCGCTAGGCTCTCGATGATGGCCGGCAGGGCGAGGGCAGTGTCCGGCAGGCCGTCGTGGAGAAGGATGATGCTGCCGTCAGACACGCTTTGGACAGCCCTGGAGACCACCTCTTGGGCATCCTTGGCGCCTAGGTCCGCTCCCCCGATGTTGGTCCACATCATGACCCGCAACCCGAGTTTGGTGGCCTCTCGCACCTGAGTCTCGTCCAAGGCACCGGCGGGAGGCCGGTATAGATAGGGACTTGACCCGGTCAACGACGTTATGACGGAACAGGCCTTCTCGAGATCGTTCTGAACCTCTTTGGCCGGAAGACTCGCCAGCACCTTGTGCGCGTACCCGTGGACGGCCACGGTGTGCCCGCGGGATGCCATTTCCCGCACCAGTTCCGGATACCTTTCAGCCTTTTCGCCTATGACAAAGAAGGTGGCCTTGATCCCATACTTGTCGAGCGCCGCCAGTATCGGGCCCGTCGTGGACGGGTCCGGGCCGTCGTTGAAAGTGAGGCACACTGACTTGTCGGGTACAGGGAACTTGGGTTCCTCGGGAGCAGGGTCGACCACATCGGGCGGGTCTTCGGTCGTTGCCGGTACTTCGGGTTGAGTCTGCACCCTAACAGCAAGAATCTGCCCCGCGTAGATCCAATCGGCGGACCTCAAACCGTTTAACTCCTGGAGAAACGAAACCTTTACCCCGTACCTGGCGGCTATCCCCGACAGTGTCTCCCCTGAACGGACGACATGGGTATCAGGCGGATTCTTGAGGAAGTACTCGGAGTCTATCTCGGCCAACGTCGCCGGTCCCACGATGCCGTCGGATACGAGCCCCTGGCTCTTCTGGAACTCCTCCACCGCTTTCTTGGTCTTGGGCCCGAAGACTCCGTCAACATAATGCGGGTAATAGTCCAGGGACTGAAGGACCTCCTGGAGCGCCCGGACGCCTTCGCCTCGATCCCCCTGCCTGAGGGACCCCTTGTACTCCCTTAGCGCAAGGATCCCCGAAGTCCCTTCCGCAGACGCCGAGGGATGCAATAAGGGAGTGACCACGAGGACTAACGCAAGCGGGATGGCCAACAGACGCGGAAAGCGGTATCTAGACAAGGAAATAACCTCCCGGCACGGCTTCTCATGTTATGATGCCGTGGAGACGGGAAGCCTATACTCTGTAAACCAAAATCCCTACGTTCCCTCTTACGAGTTCACTCCCAGTATGCCTCCGCAAGCGCCCGCCACCGAGCAGAAACCCAGCCTCTTCAAGAAGGCCACAAACCCGATGAACGGGGGAAACAAGACTGAGCCGATGAGCATGGTAATCAAAGCGTAGGCCGCCCCGATGGCAAGACCGTAGATGAGACCGTGGGACATCTGCCTTCTGGCCGTCAGGAAGGCCGCCAGGCCGACTATGATGAAGCTGCCCAGGTTGACCAGCCAGGTGAGGACTCTCTCGTCCAAGCTGGTGAAGTAGACAATAGCGGCCCCCAGAAGAACGAGGACTACGGCCATGCCGAGGGCTCTGAGCACTCCCCCGCTTGCGGCCCTTGTTGAGAAGCTGTTGTCGAGACTCTTCTTGCCCGACCATTTTCTCTTGGTCGAGCCGGGTGTTCTAAAGGACACCTGCCTCACCCCCCGTTTTTGTATATTCGCTTTCAGATGGGGGGTAGAACCGCCTAGCCTCTCAACGCGGCCAAGCCAGAGGCAAGCCTTTCATAGACTCAATCGTCCCAAGGTCGGTGAGATCGGTCAGGAGGGGAGTCACTGATATCATGTTGTTCCGAACGGCAGTGGTATCCGAATCTTCCGGGTCGTCGTGCTCCTGAAGGGTACCTCCCAGCCAGTACCAAGTCCTTCCCTTGGGGTCCAGCCGTTTTGTGAAGGCGTCCCGGTAGGCTTGCACTCCCAACCGCGTGACGGCTACCCCGGATAGCGAAGCCTTGGGCACCGCGGGTACGTTCACGTTGACCAAAGCCGGCCACCTCTTGTCCGGAAGTGCGGAAAGCGCTTGGGATATGGCGAACTCAGACGCGGCTTCAAAGGAGACCGCCTCAAAGGCCGTTACCGACACTGCCATGGACTTCACGCCCAGAAGGGCTCCTTCCAACGCGGCGGAAACCGTGCCGGAATAGAACACATCCGTTCCCAAGTTAGGCCCCCGGTTGATGCCGGAGATCAGGAAGTCGGGAAGGTCCCCCAAAATGCCCTCAATCGCCAGCTTCACGCAGTCCGCCGGGGTCCCGCCGGCCGCGAACACCGAGACCCGGTCGCAGTCACACTGGATCTCCTGTACCTCTATTGGCTGGTGAATGCTGATTCCGTGGCCGCAGGCGCTCCGTTCTCTATCCGGAGCGACAGCCAGCACCCTGAGCCCCTCCACCTTGGAAGCTTCCTTAATAAGGGCCCACAGCCCATCGGAGTTGACCCCGTCATCGTTGGTCAAAAGTAAGAGCAACGGCAAACCACCTTCCCCTAAAGGCATACGGTAACTATGGTCTCTTTTGATCGCTTTCCCGATTCCACTTCGAAAGTTCCGAAGCCACGCGTGTTAGGGGGCACGTGATCTTTGGGAGCCTCGCAAACGAACTTAGGAACTCCTTGCTCCACCTAGACTGCCCGGGACACGCCTTGGGGTCGGCCAACACGAAAGTAGATTTCTTCTCGCAATCGATCTGCCTTTGAACGTGCGCCCTTACAGTTAAGGCAGCTTGCCTGACGTTGACTTCGACAAATGGGTCTAGCCCAAGGTTCGACATCTCCCTCTGGCGCAAGTTGTCCAACGGGTTTGGAGGCAGAAAGGGCACCTTGGCCACAAGCAGACAGGAAGGGACGAACTCGCCCGGATTGGGCGCGGCCATAGTGGAAAAGACAACTGTGTCCTCTTCATTGAGGTGCTCCAGCACGCGGCGTCCGCCGTCTATGCCCTGGGCATAGAGGACCATTCCCCTCTCTTCCAACTCAGAAACCAAGAGAGAGTGAACCTCCTTGATAAGGGCCCGCGATGGAAACAAGACTTGCAGTCCGGTTCTTTGAACCATAGCTATTGCCAATATCAGGTCCCGCAGGTACCCGGCGTACTGGGAGGCGCCCGGCGCCGGACGTCCTTCCACCTGCAAGAACAGCACCTTTTCTTCGCCCGCCAAGTCAGGTTTCAAAGAAGTCGTCACGGTGGCATCAGGCAGACCGAAGTAGCGACGAAGCCCCTTTGACGAGCAGATGGTATCCGACAAGCTGGATAGCAGAATTGGCTCCCCTACCGCCTGCCGGATAGCGGCCAGACCGTAATCCCCCGGCCACAAAGCCCTGCGAGCGAGAACTTTCTGCCTAACCCCTCCTTCGCCAAAAGGCGTCTCCAACACCGGCTCGGTATCCGTGGATTCGCATCTCACCTCGGATAACGTCAGCGCGGCGCTTTCGAGAAAACGCACGTCCTTCGATAAGACAGGGGGCCCGTCAAGGACCGAAGACTCAAACGATGCGTGTGATTCCTCCGTCTTGCGCCTTGCCTCCATAACGGCCAGGCGTACCTCTTGGACAGCCTTTGGGACCAACGTGAGGACCCTAGACACGTTCGACTCCGCCGTGATTTGGTCCACCATGGGCGTGTTGCCGGTCAGGCCCAGATCCTTCAAAACGGCCTGCAGCGCGCTCAAATTGAGCTCCGGCTCGGACCGTTGGGAGGCGCGGGCCGCTTGTTGAAACTCCCACACCAAGACGTGTTCCCAGTCCCCTACGTCGTCCAGGCCATCTAGCCGGGCCAAGGACGGCGTCTTGGTCGGCGAGACGTTAAGCGCAAAACACCGGTCTGCTTGAGGACATCTGTCTTTGCAGGAGAGGTCTGCCGGACAAGCCAACTCGGCCATGACATCCCTGTTCCCCATCACTTGAACCTCAGAGAGAAGTCCGTCCTGAGTCCTCTCCGCCCAACTGGCGATGGAAGCGAGGTACCGTCTACTCTCGGCATCGAGGCCGGCGTAAGCCCCCGCGGTCGCAAGCTTCATGGCTTCGTCGAACCGGCAAAGACACAGATAGTCTCCGGGCCGGTGCAAAGCTCCGAACCGGGCATCGCCCACCCCCTCGGGAAAGCCCACAAGAAGCACGCTCTTTCCCGTTTCCCGACAAAAGTCCAAGGCGCCTTCGGCCACGGCCCTAGCGGCGTCTAGAGTGTTTGGAACGCTATAGACGCGGTCAGCCCCGGACAAGTGAAGCAAGTCAGCTACTTTGCGACGAATCGATCCCCTTCCCGCGCGTCCGGGTTCAAGACCGTCCGGCTCGCGAGAGCGCCCTCCCTGAGCCTGCGCATCCGAGGCCCACGTTTCAGGGGCGTAGGCTTCAGTAACGCGCGCTTCGGGCACTGGGCTCGTAGGCCCGGTTATGTCCCGTGGGGAGCCGAACAGGGACGGCTGGAAACGCGTTTTCGGGAAATCAAACAGGTGTCGAGGGAGCCAATCTTGGCCCATGAGGCAGGCGATCCTGTGTCGCGTGGCAAGGCCCAGTCTGAGGGCACCTTCCTGTATGAGTCTGAATATGGTGCCGGCGACTTCCGCGTCGTCGTATGCCCGGTGGGCCTCGGTCACGGGAACGCCAAGCCTGGAAGCCAAGTCCGACAGCCGGTAGCTGGAATATCCGGCAAACACGATGCGCGACAACTCCAAGGTGTCGTAGACGTCGACCCCCGGAAAAGCCGGCATAACGCGTCCAAGGAACGCCGTATCGAAAGCCGAGTTGTGACCGACCAAAGGCAAAGTCCCTCTGAACTCGTCTATCTCTTGAGCTATTCTGGCGGAAAACGGAAGGCTTGGTTCCAACTCATCCCTGGAGATGTGAGTCAGTCGGAGGGTCTTCAAGGGGACCGGTCGGCCCGGCTTCACGAAGGTCGACCATCTATCGGCGGGGTGTCCCGCTCGAAACCTAACCAAGGCGATCTCAAGCATCTCGTCATCGTCCGGGGACAATCCGGTGGTTTCGAGATCGAACGCCACGTAGTCCGGCACCGGGATGACCTGCGCTTCATCCAAATTAAGACTCTGCCCGAAAGGCATCAAAGGACCCATCTCCCCCAACGAAATGGCGTATAATGAACGTGTTTTGGAGGTGCACCCGCTTGTCCAAAGTAAAGGTATTGAGGCTCCCAAGTCAAATAGGTGAGACCGATATGTCTTCGGGCGTCGCCGTCGTGATCGACGTCCTCCGAGCCACTTCCTCAATAGCTACAGCCCTCACTTCTGGCTCCACCGGCGTTATCCCTGCCGCTAACCGGGACGAGGCCCTAGAGCTTCAACCGCGTTATCCGGGATCGCTCCTTTGCGGCGAGGAGGGAGGCCGGGTAATCCCCGGGTTTCACCTGGGCAACTCCCCGCTCGAATATACGCCGGAGAGAGTCGGAGGAAAGACCGTGATCCTTACCACTTCCAACGGCACAAAGGCGGTCTTGGGGGCCAGGGACAAAGGGGCGGTCAGGGTATTCACGTGCGCCTTCCTAAACCTTGACGCGGTAAGGGACGCTGTCTTGCGGGAGACATCCGGGCGAGACGGCGATGTCTTCGTGATTTGCTCGGGAAGCCACGGCCGGGTCTCCCTTGAAGACTACGTGTGCGCCGGCGGGTTGGTCCACCGGCTTACGTTAGGAAGTCTCTCGCTTGACGACAGCGCCCAAGCCGCCAGGCAGTCCTACCTACGATACCAAGGCGACATACTGCAATCTTTACTGGATTCGCCGCACGGCAGGTATCTGGAGGTCATCGGCTATGGAGCCGACCTCCCCCATTGCGCCAAGGTAAGCGTTCTACAAACAGTTCCCTATCTCGCCGAACAAATCATTCAAGATTACGCGGCCCGATAGACACTAACGGGGTGACGACGATGCAGTATGTTGGCGTTCTAGCAGCGTTCGTGCTGATCATGTACTTGTCGGTTAAGAAGATGCCTATGTCCAGGGTTATGCTCATCGCCACGGCAATTATGGCGTTGACTTCGGCGATGACGCCCGGAGTAGTGGCGTCCACCATCTGGACCGCCTTTAAGGAAAAGACAACTTTGGAGCTCGCCGCGGCGGTCCTTACCATAGGGTTGTTCTCCACCGCGATGAAAGAATTCGGTTTCCTCGAGAAGACCGTCTCGGGGCTGGCGACATTTCTAGGCAACGTTAAGGCGGCCATCATGGCTGTGCCCGCCCTCATAGGGACTATGCCCGTGCTAGGCGGCGCGGCGCTATCGGCTCCGCTGGTCGACAGGCTTGGAAGCTCATTGGACTTGACGCCGGAGGCCATGGGCCGCCGCAACCTCGTCTTTCGGCACGGCATGTTCTTCCTGTTTCCGTTTTCTCCGAGCTTGATTCTTGCATCCCAGCTTTCCGGGCTCACTGTGCCTGCCCTTATCGGGCGCTTGTGGCCCATGAGCGTGGTCATCTGGGTCCTGGGCTGCTTCGTTCACCTTCGAAAGGCGAAGCCCAAGCCCATATCCCACGAGACAAAGCGAGAAACGGCCGCAACCTCCATGGCAGCCCCTACGGGGCGTCTTTCCGGACTTGGGGACTTTCTCAAGTACGGCGGCCAATCAGCGCCTTGCTCCTAGGCATGCTTCTGGAGCTTCCCCTTGATAGCCTTGCTCGCAGGCACCGCGTTGGCCTACATTCTCGGCATCAGCGAGAAGCGAGACTTCCCCAAGCCCGGGGCACTCCTAAAGGGAGCGAACCTCGGCCAAGTAACGGCCATGTTCTGGATCATGGCGTTCAAGGCGTTCGTGACCGCATCCCCGGTATTCCCGACTCTCGTTGGCAAGGCCACGGAGCAGGGCGTGTCCCCTGCCATGATGGCTCTTTTCCTGCCGGCGTTGTTCGGATTCGGCAGCGCGTCCCAAACGACGACAGTGGGAGTACTGATCCCCATTCTGATCCCGCTTGGCGAGAGCGCGGCGGTGCGCTTGGCCTACATGGCGGTGCTCTACGGGGCGAGTTTCGCGGCGTACTTCTTCTCGCCGCTCCACATGTGCCAGGTGCTCACTTGCCAGTACTTCAAGGTGGACTTCACCAAGATGTACCGCTACAACTGGCCTATCCTGGTAGGCTTGGCGGCGTCAATCGCCGTCTACTTCGTCTTGCTCTTGGGGGTCGTCTAGGAAGAGGAGCTCCTGCAGGCGAGTGGCGTTTAGAGCCGCTTGGCCCCTGTGGCAGTTGTTGAAGAGAACGTAAGTGTCGGGCGATTCCTTTTCCATCTGTCGAATCTTGGGGATCCATTCTCTTAGTTCTTGGTCGGTATAAAGATAGTCGTAGCGCTCCCACGCCTCCTTGTGGCTAAACCACTTGGAGGCGTTTCTTCCGTGGAAACGCAGGTAACCGGGGTTTGCGGTGACCAATGAGATCCTTGGGAACAAAGACCGGAGCGCCGGTTCATCCACGCAGCAAAAACCCTCTCCGGCGTCTCTTAGGGCCCGGTATACCTCATCTTTGGCCCATTCCCTGTTCCGAAACTCAACTACCGCCGGTGATACAGGGACCATCCTCGAAAGCCCAGTCACATAATCTAGGTTCTGAGGCGTATACCTGAACGACCAGGGAAACTGGAATAGGATGCACCCCAGAGTCCCGGACTCGGCCATGGGCATAACGCCTTCGGTGAACGTCTTCACTTCTTGATCCAAGGCGCTTCCGGCGGGTATTTCGTGGGTCAAGGTCTTGTGGGCCTTGACGGTGAATCGAAAGTGAGGTGGCACTTTCTGTACCATGGCGGCCATGGTCTTCGGCACCGGCTGGCGATAGTACGTGTAGTCGATCTCTACGCATGGGAAGAACTTGGAGTAGTACTGAAGAAAGTCCCCGGGTTTCGTCTCTTCTGGGTAGAAGACTCCCTTCCAGTCCTTATAGCT
>JAXGQX010000016.1:0-47790 GCA_040766225.1 Bacillota bacterium
ATTGGACCCGGTTGCCTACGCGTTGGGGCGTTACTACAGTCTGGGCGGAGTAATAGAGAGAAGTACTTAATAGTAAGACTGAAGTTTCAACGGGAGGGAGAACCGTGGGGACCGAATCTGACCTTTGCTTTGACACTCTGCTTGTGACGGTTTCCGAGGCGGTTGCCACCATTACCGTGAACCGCCCCCACAACCTTAACGCTCTAAATCAAAGGGTGCTTCAAGAGCTGGACTCGTGCCTTAGGTATCTTGAGAGGGTGGACAGGCTGTCTGCCCTGATTTTGACCGGGCAGGGGCAAAAAGCCTTTGTCGCCGGCGCCGACGTCGCGGCCATGGAAAGCATGAGCCCATCCGAGGCAAGCGAGTTCTCCAAATTCGGGCAAGACGTCTTTCAAAGGGTGTCGGATTTTCCGTCTCCTGTCATCGCGGCCGTCAACGGCTATGCGTTGGGCGGCGGGAATGAACTGGCTATGGCTTGCGACATCCGGATAGCCAGTCAGAACGCCAGATTCGGGCAGCCGGAGGTAGGGTTGGGCATCATCCCCGGCTTTGGGGGCACTCAAAGGCTTTCGGCCATAGTCGGGATGCCCAGGGCTCTGGAGTTAACCGTTACCGGACGGATAATCGATGCAGCCGAAGCTCTTTCTATCGGACTCGTCCACAAAGTGGTGCCCGAAGACGCTTTAGGCGCGGCCACTGAGCTTGCTCGCCTCATAGCGTCAAAATCGGGTTTTGCCGTGAGGTACGCCAAGAAGGCCATCAAAGGCAAGGACGACTCGGGCCGGTCAGGTTTCGCCCTGGAAACCGAGCTCTTTTCCAGTTGTTTCGAAAGCCCGGACCAGGCTTTGGGAATGCGGGCGTTTCTGGAGAAGCGGGTTCCGAACTTCAAACGGTGAGATAGTTCATGGGTTACGACCAATTCTCGATAAGAGTAGATGTACCGACGATAGGTCACCTACTCTTATCGAGAGGGCGTTCAGATGTACACCGAGCGTAGGGATATACCCGATACCCCGAAGGCGGATCGGGGAAAGATGATGGGGCTTCTACGGCGAATGGCGGGGGCCCTGGTCAATCTCATTCTTATGGCCACAATTGGGGCGGCTTCGTTTTACTTAAGTACTCAGTACTTCACCCTAAAGCGGAGCACCACCCTAACCGTCTTGGCTACCGCCATAGAAGAAAACAGGTTGGAAGCCTACCGACCGGCTTCTGGCGCTTTGGATAAATACGCGTTGGCGGAGGACTCTCCGTTCATCTCTATTCCCCTGGCCGAAAAGCGTACGTTTCTGGATAGGGATGGGAAGGTTACGAGCCTAAGCGGGTTGTCTATCGGCATCGGCGATGTAAGGCCTGTGACCGTTACCATTTTGCCGGACGGAACCATCCTCAGGATAAAGGACGCCCAAGGTCTGCTGTCGGCCCAAGGTGAAGTCTCGTGGGGCGCCGACGGCGAATTATCGGTTCAAGGCACGCCCGTATGTCTTAGGCAAGCGATGTTTCTGGCGTCCGGCCAGATGAAGGCACTGGGCAAGGAAGAACTCCCGGATCACGTGAGCCCGGGAGACGTTGTAAAGATAATGGGTTTCCAAGACGAGGCTGTCGTTGTGGAACTGGTCCACAGAGGCGGCACTATATCAGTTGATGCCAACGTGCCCGGCGCTAGAGTGTACGTGGACGGAGAGCTTAAGGCAAAGTCGCCGTGCGAGATAGCGGTGGCTCCGGGCGATAGAACGGTAGCTGTGAAGGCAGCGGGATATAGGAATTTTGAGACCCTTGTCACCGTTGGATCTCTCCAGGAGACCAGATTGAACCCAGTCTTGGAGATGGTGACGGGAAGACTCAACGTCACTTCAGACCCTCTCGGAGCATTCCTATCCATAGACGGTGTGTCCAAAGGGAACACGCCGTTAACTCTGGACCTTGCCCCCGGCCGGTATGAGATCGTCTTGGAAATGGAAGGGTATCGCCCCAAGACTTCACCGGTCACCGTAATGGGAGACGTGAGCCAAGATGTCTCGTTTAAGCTCACAAAGGCTCCCGGGCAATCCGGGTCGGCCGGGGGGGCCATCGGGAGACCCGAAGCACTTAAGTTTGCATACTCCGGGACAATCATGGCGAAAGAGGGCGACAGACTGTATATCGGTGACTCATGGGTCGCTTGCGACGTTTCTCCTGCCGCGAAGGTCTCTCATCAAGGCATGCCCTACACGTTGAACCAGGTTAGGCCCGGCGATGTAGTCACAGTTCAAGGGCGCTCCGCTTCCGATCTGACACAGATCACGGTAGATTCGCGTCTTTACCGGGATGCCTCCTTTGAAGCGTTCTTGGTGGAAGGCTCGATCCTTTACGGGGAAGCGGGAAGACTGCATCTGCGCTTGCCCGCGGGGCTTACGGTAGTGAACACCAAGGACAGGAAGGCCGAGGCGGTGGAGGACGTCCCGTCGGGGTCAAGAGTCCTATTCTCTCTTGGGTTGTCGGGAGACATTGTGTGGGCCGAATACCTTTGGCGTGCCGAAACCTCGGTGAACGGGCGAGTCGGTCTGGTGAGGGGCGCTTCGATGTTCTTGACGCCGCGTTGGGAGGCCAACTCGATAAGCATGTCGACTAACGTTTACTTGGACGACACCAGAACCTCGTTCTTTGACATAAAGCAGGGGGATACCGTCCTTGCGGCAGGTCCAAGTAATTCCGACATACGCTTCGTCAGAGTAGAGGACCGCATCTCGTACGTAGATGTGCGTGACTGCGTAGTAACCGCCCAACCCTCGAAGCAGGGCAAAGTGCTTTTTGAGAGGAAGGCCATACCCTCGGGTAAGGCATATCCCATCGTAATCCCGCCGGGGACAGACGTGGCGGATCTCCGTGCGCGGGTCACTTTGTCCTCAGACGAGCTTCAGTGGGGTGACAGGGTCAAGATCTACCTGGACGCCGGTGGCAAGGTCGTCTGGGCCGAGGCCACCGAACTCTGCTCCGAACGGGTAACCGGTCGTTACCTTGGTGAAAAGGACGGCGTCTTGTACTTCACCGGGTGTGTCCCGATGATCATGCGCGACGATGCGGTCATCCAGGGCCTGTTTGGATCGGATACGCTACAGACCGGGGCCAAGGTGTTGGCGGGAGGCAAGAACGGACACTTGCTTTACCTTGAGGTTCAGGAGAACACGAGACCGGGGTGGGCTGCCTCGGGGACCGTAGTGTCTCACGCGAAGAACGCGCTGTCCATCTGGGCCGGTGAGACTACGACGCTTCCTTTCGCCAAAGATACCCGGTTCGTGGATTGGGCTTCTTTGGAGGACGGGCCTCTAACGGGCCTTTTCCCAGGTGATAGGGTATCCGTACTGTCAGATACTACAGGGACGGTCTACTGGGTGGAACGTACGTACACGCCGCCTCTCAAGCTGGAGGGCACCGTCACGGCGGTCCAAGGCCGGGTGCTTACGGTGGGCGACAACAATTCCAGCGCGACAGTGAGTGTAGATGTCGCTGCCTTGGTGCTCCGGGACGGAATCCGGGTCGATCTCGAAACGGTCCAGAAAGGGGACAGCGTTAAGCTGTCGGGAGACTCGGTAGGGTCAATCGACGTCGTGGTCTCCGGGAGGTAACCCAGACCGCTCTAGGACCCTGTCTAGGGAGTCGCCCGCGACGCCGTCCGGTCTTCTCGCCTCATGCGCCTTCTTCAGGAAAAACATGATGAAGCCTGCGGATGTCCTTTGGGCTCGGCCAAGCAGATCCCCTGTCACCCTGTGCCTCTGCCGGAGTTGCTCTTGACTTGAATCCGGCGTCACATTGCAGACCGCGAATAGAAGGCCAGACGAGTATGACGCGTTTTCAAGAGCCCATCCTTCGGGCGTCTCGGAGACGCCGTACATGCCCCCGTTTGACACCGCGAACTGCTCTTTGTTCTCGTCCGCCCACATTTCGAATTTCTGGTGGCCGCCAAGCATTTTGCAGTTGGAGTGGTAAGGTTGGCAACAGTCTTGGACTATGTGGATGCAGGCGCCCAGAGTGAACATGGCCTTCTGGACGTTGCTCTTACGCCAATGGTTCAAGGCGGCTTTGAACCAGTACCTTAACTGGTCCGGGGCGCCCGGCCACACAAGGAGTCCTCGCCTGGTGCGCGGGTTATAGTGGTGAGTGGCGTTTTTCCACAATGAATCAGCCCAGTAGGTACCTTCTATTAGTTGCTTCAGATAGGTTTCGCAGAATCGAGCCGCCTCCTCATAGCCATCGCCGCGGAGAACCGCGATACTTTGGGCTGTGAGGAACCGGTGAGTATCTCCGATTTTGTCGAAAACCCGCTGGAACGGCATCCCGACCCAGCGAAGTAGCGTATTTGCGCGAAGCTTGCTGAATATGCCGAAGGCGGCGTCTCGCAAAAACCCGCCTGCTGTTCTCTTCTCCATTTGTCCTCCGTCGGTCGGTTCTGGCTAACCTATAGTTTAGCACTTATGGATGGGTCCTAACTGCAAAAGATGTATAATAGTGCTTCGGTAATTGGGCAAGGAGAGAGGAAAGGAATCTATGGCCCCACAGAAAGTCAACGACAAGATCCGAAATGTAGCGGTTATAGCGCACGTCGATCACGGCAAGACCACTTTGGTGGATGCCTTGTTGAGACAGACCGGCACTTTCCGCCAAAACCAGGTCGTCATGGAGCGTGTTATGGACTCAGGCGACCTTGAGAGGGAACGCGGGATCACTATCCTGGCGAAGAACACTTCTATCAACTACGGCGGCGTCAAGATCAATATCGTGGATACACCCGGGCACGCGGATTTCGGCGGCGAGGTCGAACGGATCCTGAGCATGGTTGACGGGGCTCTCTTGTTGGTGGACGCGTGCGACGGGCCCATGCCCCAGACCAGGTTTGTCGTGCAAAAGGCTCTCGAGCACAGACTTAGGCTGGTCTTGGCCATCAACAAGATAGACCGCCCGGACGCTCGTTTGGATGAGGTGTACAACGAAGTATTTGACCTTCTGGTGAACCTTGGAGCTACGGATGAGGACGTTGAATTTCCCGTTGTCTACACGGACGCGAGGAACGGGTACGCAACTTCGTCAATGGAAGAGGCGGGGCAGTACAACCGGGTGCGACATGAGGGCGGCACCGGGACAACCGGAGTGACTCCCATCCTTGAAGCGATTTTGGCATGGGTCCCTCCACCGGTGGCCAAGGCCGACGAGCCGTTACAGATGATGATCAGCACTCTGTCTCACGACGACTACATCGGCCGCATCGCCATCGGCAGAGTAGAAGCCGGGGTGCTGAAACGAGGCATGCCCGCCACTTTGTGCAGGCTCGATGGGAGTTTCTTGCCCGCTCAGATCTCCAGGCTATGGGTGTTCCAGGGACTGAAAAGGACCGAGGTTCTGGAAGTGGAGTCCGGGGACATAGCTGCCGTGTCAGGCATCGCCGATCCCAACATAGGAGAGACCATAGCGGACGTCGAGGACCCCAGGCCGCTGCCCCCAATCAGGGTAGAAGAACCTACACTTGTGGTCACTTTCAGAGTCAACGACAGCCCGTTTGCGGGGCTTGAGGGCCAGTACGTGACATCCAGGCATCTTCGGGACCGGCTATACCGTGAAGCCCAGAAGGACGTTAGCCTCAGGGTCGAGGACACCAAAGACCCCGACTCCTTCCGGGTTAGCGGCCGCGGAGAACTACACTTGTCTATCCTGATAGAGACCATGCGTCGGGAAGGCTACGAGATGGCCATATCCAAGCCGGAAGTCATCCTAAAGAACGTCGGCGGCAAGAAGCAGGAACCGTTTGAGTACCTCTCCATAGATATTCCGGAGGAATTCATGGGTCGCGTAATGGAGGAGCTGGGACCCAGGAAAGCGGAGATGCTGGATATGCATCCTGACGCCTCGGGACGCGTGCGAATGTCTTTTTCCATACCTACCCGTGGAATCATGGGGTTTCGGCCCAACTTCCTCACGCTCACCAAAGGACTGGGAATCATGCACCACGTGTTCGACCATTACGGCGATCACAGCGGCGAAATAGTCACGAGACGGCAGGGAGCCATGATATCCTGGGAGAGTGGTTCAACGACTACCTACGCGTTGCATAACGCCCAGGAGAGGGGCGTCCTCTTCGTGGGGCCCGGCCAGGAGGTCTATTTCGGCCAAGTGGTAGGGGAGAACTCCCGTCCCCGCGATCTGGACATCAACGTGTGCAAGAAGAAGCACCTAACCAACATGAGAGCCAGCACGTCCGATGAGACGCTGCGCCTGGTGCCCTTTAGGGTCATGGGGCTGGAAGACGCTCTGCAGTGGATCAATGATGACGAATTAGTGGAGGTTACTCCCAAGGCGATTCGGATTCGGAAGAGCGTTCTAGACAGGCACGAACGGTACCGGAACAAGAAGGACCGGGGCGAAGAGCTGCCCGAAGAAGAGTAGACCGCCCCACCGTAAAATGGAAAACCCCCGGGCGAACCCGGGGGTTCTTTGCGCTACCCGGCGGTCCTTCCGCTGGGATTGGAGGCGCCGAGCAACGTCCTACAACTATCCACTCGACACCACCTCCTTTCCTTGAGAGATGTATTCGGCGCGGAAGTGGCGTTTTCCTCTTGGCGGATGCAGGATCTTTCATCGAAAAAGGGGAAATCTTGCGCTAAGGGGCCGGGAGCTTGTTTCGAAGCATATAGTGTGCATACCGCAAGTTTCGCGCGTGTCGGAGGCATACTCGGTCCGTTGGGAGCGAAGGGGGAGGCGGGGCAGACCGGTGGAGGTAAAGTACCTAAATGAGCCTTCATGTAGGTTGACGTGGGATGAAGTCGACCGGAGCTGCCGGGACATCGCACAGGAAGCAGACCGGAATCTTGGGCCAAACCTAATCGTCGGGATAGGAAAAGGCGGACTGATACCGGCCTCCATAATTGCGTCCCTAATGAGGGTCGACCTTTATCCGTGCCTGGTCACGAGACGGAGGCACGGCGAGATAGTAAGCGACCGGCCGGAGATAGTCGTATCGGTTACCGAGAAGGTAGCCGGACAACGGGTCCTAATCGTGGATGAGATGGTGCTGACCGGGGAAACCATGCGTATAGTCTCTGCCCAGTGCAAGAAGGAAAAGGCCAAAGTGGTCCGTACCGCCTGCATATGGGCTTCGTCGGAGAGCTGGAAGCCTACCTGGTATAGCCTGGAGACATCCGGACATATCATGTTTCCCTGGGACTACGAAGTGCTCCTGAAAGGGAGCTTCGTGTTGAACCCGGATTACCAAGAATATCTTGACTCCTTGGAGATGAGCGGTAGATGGGTGAAGTGAACTTGGTCACTCTTGAGGCCTTGAAGGAAGACCCCGAGGTCTTGGCATATATCGACGGTGGGAACGCCCACCTTGGAGCTATGGGATTCACCGATCACGGGCAAAGACACGCCGGCCTTGTAGCGGCTATCGCGGGCAATGTCCTGGAGAGGTTGGGCTATCCGGAACGGGAGCAGGAACTGGCGGGCATAGCGGGCTTCCTTCACGACATAGGGAACGTAGCCTCCCGCTGCTTTCACGCTCAGACAGGAGCAGCCATAGCGGAGCGCTTGCTCTCTTCAAGGGGCATGGACCCCAAGGAAATCGCCACGGTGATAGGCGCCATCGGCAGTCACGACCCTGAGGACTCCTCGACTGCCGTGTCACCCGTCTCGGCGGCCCTTATTCTAGCCGACAAGTCTGACGTGCACCGTTCTCGGGTGCGCAACCAGGACATTCACAACTTCGATGTGCACGACCGTGTGAACTATGCCGCCACTAGGTCGTTTCTAAAAGTCGACCAGGCCGCCAGAAGCATATCGCTGCAGCTAACGGTGGACACTGCCATTTCCCCGGTCATGGAATACTTCGAGATCTTCCTCACAAGGATGCTCGCCTGCAAGAGAGCGGCCGAGCTCCTGGAAACCAGGTTTGAGCTTGACATCAACAACGTACGTTTGCTGTAACTCCCACTCAACTTGCTTTTCTGAACTGGGCCTCATAGAGTTTGGCGTAAGTACCGCCGGTCTTCACCAGCTCATCGTGGGTCCCTTGTTCGGCGATCTTGCCGTCTTCGATGACCATGATCCTATCGGCTGCTCGGACAGTGGATAGCCTATGGGCGATAATGAAGGCGGTACGACCCTGAAGCAGCACTTTGATGGCCTTCTGTATAAGCCGCTCCGTCTCCGGATCGATGCTGGAAGTGGCCTCATCCAGGATCAAGATACGCGGATCGGCTAGAAGCGCTCTCGAAAAGGCCAGAAGTTGACGCTGTCCGGTAGACAGGTTGCTTCCTCGCTCTTTGACCTCCGAGAGGTACTTTTGCGGCATCTCTTCGATGAACCCTTTGGCGTTGGCGGCTTCGACTGCCTTTTCCACCGCTTCCATGGTGGCGTCCAGTTTCCCGAACTTGATGTTGTCTAGGACGGTCCCTGAGAAAATGAAGGTATCTTGGAGCACCATGCCCAGCTGGCTCCGATAGGACGCCAAGTCCACGTCCTGGATGTCGTGACCGTCTACCAGCACCTTCCCCCCGGTAGGCAAGTAGAACCTTGCCAGGAGGTTGATGATGGTTGTCTTTCCGGCGCCTGTCGGCCCCACAAGAGCGATCGTCTCACCCGGTTTGACCGTGAAACTGACGTCATGCAGCACCGGATCATCAGACCGGTATCCGAAGGTGACGTGCTCGAAGGTCACTTCGCCTGCGATTTTGGGCAGCTGGGTTAGGGCCGTCTCCGCGGTTCTCGGCACCGCGTCTGGTTCCTGACCCTGGCTGTTCAGCTCCCTGGCCTGTTTCATCTTAAATACTTCCGTGGACTCGGTATCCTGGTCCAAAATCCCAAAAACCCGTTCCGCCGACGCCATGGCCGACAGGATCTGGCTCAACCAAACCCTAGAAGAGGTGTTGAAGGACCCCAGAACTTGCCCAAGTAACTTTGGAAGGCCAAGATGAAGCCGACGATTTCTCCGTCTATGACCCGGTTGGCTCCGTAGGACACAACCACGCAGGTGCCGATCGCGCCTACCAGGTCCGCCAAGGGCCAAAGGACCTGGTCAATTTGGCCCCTCATGTAGAGGCCGAAGTATTTCAGGTTTGCCTTAGAGAACTTCTCGCTGTTCATGTTTTCTCGGCCGAAAGCCTGGATTGCCCGAAGACCTTGAACGGTCTCGTTCCGGGTGGGCGTTGATTTCCCCGACCGCCTTTCGTGTGTCTCCCCAGGCGCCGGGCCCAACGGACTTGTCAGAACCAGGAATAGGAACGCTATTGAAGGAAATCAGCGTTTCCAATGCAAAGGCATCATGATGGCCACAATCCCCGCAGCGACACCAGCTGACTCCAGAGGTTCACCACACCGCTGGCCGCCAGGTTTCCGACGTGGTTCACGTCGTTGGTGACACGGGATATGATCTTGCCTACCGGTCTGTGATCAAAGAAAGAGAACGGCAAGTTGTCAACGTGAGTGAAGAGCTCTTGCCTCAAGTCGTAAAGGATCCTCTGTCCGAGGAAGTTGACCGTCCGTATCTGGGTTCTTTGCGTTAATAGGTGGATCACTCGAAGCGCCAAGAAGACACCTATTGTCCAGAGCAACACGTCAGTGTTCTTCTTTGCGATCCCATCGTCTATAGCGGACCTCAAAAGCAAAGGTTCCGCCAGGTTGATCGCGATGCCGCAGAGAGTTAGAGACGCCGAAAGAATGACGGTTTTCATGTAGGGCTTGGCGTATCCCAAAATGCGATTGAACCGTTCCCTGTTAAACGGCGCTTCTGTTGCGTCCTCCGTTAGGTCCAGATCGTACTCAGACACTGAGGCCACCTTCTTCCACCGGTGAGACTTGAGGGACGCCTTCGCGGGATGTCAGGTCATCCCCAAGCAACTCCAAAGACAGAGCCCGACCGACGTCTTCCTCCGCAAATTGGCTCTCAAACAGATTCCTGTAGAAGCCGGGCTTGGATAGAAGGGCTTCGTGAGTGCCGATTTCCGAAATGCGACCCTCGTCCATGATGACTATCCTATCGGCACCCCTGATAGTCGAAAGCCTCTTGGCGATGATGATGCAGGTGCGTCCCTTCATGGCTTCTTCCAGGCCTTCTTGGATCATGTACTCGGTTTCCGTGTCAACGCTGGATGTTGCCTCATCCAGCACAAGGATCTTGGGGTCCACCAGCAATGCCCGGGCCAGCGCCAGGCGTTGGCGCTGCCCCCCGGAGAGGCCGATCCCGCGTTCTCCCACAGGCGTCTCGTAACCCCTCGGCAGTTCCTTGATGAAGGGAGCGGCTTGAGCCAGTTCGGCCGCCTTCTGAATTTCCTCCAGTGAAGCACCCGGTTTGCCCAAGGCGATGTTTTCTCTCACGGTAGCCGAGAATAGGAAGTTGTCCTGGAGGACTATGCCCATCTGCCTGCGGATGCAGTTAAGATCCAGGTCCCTTAAGTCGTATCCGTCCAAAGTCACTCTGCCTTCAGTCGGGTCCAGGAACCTAGGCAGTAAGTTCACAAGGGTGGACTTTCCCGAGCCGGTGCTTCCCACCACCGCCACACGTTCGCCCGGGGCGATCTCTAGGCTGATACCTTTCAGGGCCTCGCGGGAGTCGCCGGGAAAAGAGAAACTGACGTGCTCAAACACGATACGTCCCTCTAGCTCTTCTAGGTCTATTGGGTTTTGGGCGTTTCTGATGGAAGGCTCGGTGTCGAGCAACTCAAAGAGCCTGGGAGCGGCAGATAGCGCCTGCTCCGCGTGGTTTACTATCCAACCCAGCATACGGATGGGCCAGATCAGACTCCATATGGCGACGTAGAAGGCCATCAGGGTGCCAACCGTCAACCGGTCCAGCATCACCATGTACCCTCCGTAACCGACCATGATTACAATAGACAGGCTCGACAAGAAATCCAACACAGGTTGGGCTTTAGCCTCAACCTCAGCTCTCTCGATGTTGGCATCGTAGTGTTCTTGGTTCTTTGCCGCAAACTTTCCTACCTCATAGGGTTCGCGGGCGAACGCTTTGACCACGCGGATCCCGCTGATGCTCTCCTGCAAAGTCTCGGTCAGCTTCCCCATCTTTTCCCTTACGTTCTTCCACGCCGGGCGCACCTTCTTGTCATAGGCCATCACGTTTCTGAAAAGGAGAGGGAAGAGGAAACAACTGGCCACCATCAATTCAGTGTTGAGGTAAGCCAAATAAGAAGATACGACTGTTAGCATGATGATCATCTGAGCGAGGAGCAAAGCGCCCCAACCCACGAATTGTTGTATGGCATCAATATCGCTGGTAAGCCTGGACATTACTTGACCCGTACCCATGCCCGAGAAGTAGGAGGGGGGAAGGGACTGCAGATGGTCGTGGACTGTCTGCCTCACGTTTAGGATTACCTTTTGGCCAAGGAGTTCGGATACGTACCATTGAACATAGTTGGTGACAAAACGTATGGCAGCCACGAGGATATAGCCCAAGGATAGCTTTATCACGAGGCCCAAATCTCCCCGCGCCATACCCTTGTCCAGAATCTCCCTGGTCAAGACCGAGGGAGACAACTCCAGCAGCGAGTTGACAAACATGGCAGCGAACACGACCAGCACAAGCGGCCAGTACGGAAGCAAGTATCGAAGGAGCCGTTTTAAGTTAGGCAACTGGGTTCACCTCTTGTTGGAACGATCCGGGCGTCTCGTTCGGTCAGTAACAGATGAAGATGCATTGAACGCCGGATCACGGAACCAAAGGACGGAAAAAGAGCGATGTCACAGAGAAAGCGCGTCATAGCGCTACGGATCGCTATCTTGGAACCGAGGAGTCAGTAGCAGGTGAACACAATTCCAACCCCCAAGAGTGATGTCCGAGGACCCAACCGGCCGACAAGCGCGATCGTACACGGACCAAAAGAGAGGATACCACAACGTGGACAGCCCGCACAAGTGTACGAAAGCCGTGTATAATCTCAGGGTGAACGTGTGGTAGATCGCCTGCTAAAGAGGGAATGGGGGATCCGGTTGTCCAAGAAGCGGATAGTTGAGGCTACGTTCGTTGTGATCCTGCTAGGGGCGCTTTCTAAGGTCATGGGTTTCGCGAGGGAACAGATGATCGCGGTGTTTTTTGGTGCCACCGGACGCACAGACGCCTATGTGGTGGCCAACACCATTCCTATCATTATCACGGGCCTCCTATCCGGTCCTCTATCTACCGCTTTCCTTCCCGTTTTCGCTTCCCATGTCGCCAACGGAGATGAACGCGGAGCAAATTGGCATCGTCTGTGATCACCATTTCAACCACAGCCGGTCTTGGGCATATCCATCATCGCTATGCTACCCACCGAACAGACTGGTAACAGCGCTCCCGGTTTCTCGGGGACTTTCGACGACGCCGTGTTTCTTACCAGGTGTTTCTTCCTGCCATGGCAATCCCGCTTCTTTCGGCGTTCGCCAAGTCGATCCTTATGATCACTTCGGAGTGCGGCTCTATCTCCGTCTCTCAGAACCTAGTTGGCGTGGCTGTCATAAGCCTGTTGGCCCCCGTGTTTAGGAGTCACCTCCCTGGCTATCGCCGTGGTAGTCGGCTATGCCGCCGCGTTGGCTGGTCAAATACCCCAACTGGTCAAGGTGGGAGGTTGGCCTTCGTTTTCTCTCCGCCTGGATGATAGTACAAGGAAAGTCATGAAGCGGCGGTCCCTTAATGGCGGGGTCATGTTTCCCAGCTGTACCTCTTTGTTGATAGGAACCTGGCTTCACTTGCCTGAAGGGTCTATCGCGGCCTTAAAGTTTGCGGACCGGTTGAGACAAGTACCTTTAGGACTGTTCGTCGCGGCTGTGGTGACAGTCGTATACCCGAACCTCTCCGGAATGTGGGCCAAGAAGGACACCGCCGGGTTCAAAGAGACCGCGATAATGGGGCTTAGGTACGTGGAGTTCATCTGCATCCCGGCCGCCTTGGGACTGATGGTGTTGGCGCGCCCGATAGTGCGCTTGGTTTTTGAGCATGGTGCGTTTACGGCCGGAGCGACATCGGTGACGGCGTCTGCCCTCGTCGCCTACAGTCCCGCGCTTATTTCAATGGCGGCGACCCAGGTTATCTTCGTTGCTTTTTACTCCAGTCAAGACACGCGGACTCCGGTTCTGCTGGCAGCCGGCACCGCCGTGGCCAACATCCTGCTGGACGTCCTGCTGGTAAGGTTCCTTGGACACGTGGGGCTGGCGGTCGCCAACTCGCTTGCGGCCACTCTGGGCGCTCTTGCCGGACTCTATGCCTTGAACAGACTATCGAGACTCCCGTTGATGTCGCTGCGACGTCTCGCCAAGATCTTGGTGAAGCTCTACCATAATGGGATGTCGCTTGCTTTATCAAGCTCTGGGTTTCTTTGGAGGAACCGGGAGCCTTCTTAAAGATGCGCTAACGGCGGGCATAGTAGTAGGCGGCGCGGCGTTGGCGTACGTTTTAGTCGCGGCGATTCTCCGGTGCGAGGAGATGTCCGCATTTATCGAGATGGCCAAGCGCAAGATGGGGAGAGAGACGCCCGTGAACCGCCGTTTAGCCACCAAAGAGCGGCGGGACAGGGCGCGGGGGCTTAGGTAGAGGGATTAGCCCTGGATCAGCCCAGCCACCTCAGCGGCCGCCTTTAGTTTCGCATCATATGTCAACAGCAGGAGTTCATGGATTCCCTGTCTTTTTAGCGTGAGCGCCATAGAGATGTGCCACAAGTCTGCTCCGCGGAGGTCACAGGTTTGGGCGGCACTGGCTATTTGGTCCCAGCCAGGCCCCCGCGATACTCTACGCCAAGGGGCTGACGAAAGGGTAACCAGAGAAGTGTTCGCGCCGCTTGTCGTCATGAAACCTTCGCGACGGAGTCGTGACAAGACTGAATTGGTTTCTGCAAACGTGAGGCTGGAGATAAGGTGTGCGTTATCCTTCGAATACCAGGCCAGGGCGTCAGAAGTGTGAGCATCCTCGGTCAAGACCGAGATGACAGCGGATGTGTCCCAGTATATGGCCAGGCCCATTTACTCCCTTCGCCCCTCTCTCTCCTCCTGGAGGTATCTTTGGGCCAGACCTTCCGGAATCCGAATTGGTCGAAGCGCCATAGCCGCAGGCTTCTGCGATTCAATGTCTCCACGAGCTTCCATTTCGGCAAGGCGGTCCGCGAGACTCAGGGTTCTCATTGGTACAAGCCGAGCGATCGGTCTCCCATATTCAGTAATGATGACATCTTGTCCGGACTTGACCTCCCGGAGAAGCCGGCTCAGATTGGCCTTGGCATCGCGGACTCCGACTTGTAGAGACCGAACTCGGTATTCTGAGTCCGCAGTAGGTTTGCCGTCTTCGGTGTTCATCATGCTCACCTCATTGCAACTACATGTGGTCACAATCAGTGTAGTCGACTCGACGGAACCAGTCAATAATAAACCGATTACTTGAGAGACCTTACCGAATCACTGAGAATGGGCTACATTAGGCACTAGATAGAGTATCCGCTGTTGTCTTCGTCGAAGAGTGGCGCAGCGGCTGAGGTAGCTGTCACGGGAGGTGTCCCATTTGGCCAACCCGATTCCATCAAGAGTAATCGAGGTTATGGACGTCCTTCAACGTGCCGGGTTTCAGGCGTACGTCGTAGGGGGCGCTGTCCGCGACATCTTCCTGGGTAGGGTGCCGGTTGACTACGATATAGCCACTGACGCTAGACCGGAGCAGGTGAAGTCCCTATTCCCGCGAGTTATCCCCACGGGCGAGAAGTACGGCACGGTGACTGTCCAGAACGGAATGGACATAGAAGTGACTACCTTCCGCAAGGACGGGCGGTACCTGGATGGTCGAAGGCCCGAAAGCGTGGACTTTTCCGATTCTCTAGTAGAGGACGTTACTAGACGCGACTTCACCGTGAACGCTTTGGCTATGGACCGGGATGGCGAGGTCATCGACCACGTGGGCGGCCTATCGGATCTTAAGCGCCGCTTGATCCGTTGTGTGGGGGAACCTCACCGGAGATTTGGCGAAGACGCCTTGAGGATGATGAGGGCGATACGATTCGAGTGTCAGATAGAGGGCGACTTGGACCAAGCGACAAAGGAGGCCATCCGGGACAGAGCGGCTCTGATCGCCAATGTCTCACAGGAGCGTATCCGAGACGAGCTGACAAAGATCCTCCTAAGTAATCAGCCCGGCAAGGGAATCCTCGAACTGAATGCACAAGGCCTGCTCGTCTACATACTGCCCGAACTACACGCATGTGTGGGCTTTGACCAGAAAAGCGAGCACCACGACAAGTCCATCTTCGATCACATAATCGCAGTCGTGGATGGAACTCCCGCGAGACTCAACGTGCGCTTGGCGGCGTTGCTCCACGATATCGGGAAACCCCTGTCCTTTTCCCTAGACGCGAAGGGAGAGGGGCATTTCTATGGCCACCACCTAAGAGGGCAAGACCTGACGCGAGAGATCTTGACCCGACTGCGCTTTGACTCTCGTACCGTATCATCGGTCTCGATTTTGGTAAGAGAACACATGAGCAGGTTCGGGTTCTTGCGCGAAAAGAACACCAAGCGGTTCATCGTGAGCGTAGGGATTGAGAACCTGGAGGACCTTTTCGACCTTCAAGCCGCCGACATAATGGCATCAAAGCCCCCACACGACTTTGCCAAACTGGAGGCTCTTAAGCAGGAAGTAGAAGGGATCTTAAGGCGTGGCGAACCCCTCACGGTGAAAGACCTCGCGGTAGACGGTAATACCCTGCAAAGCTGGGGTATGAAGCCCGGAAAGGAAATGGGAGAGATATTGCAGTCCCTCTTGGACAGGGTCCTAGATGACCCTTGTATCAACACACCACGGGCGCTTAAGGAAGAGTTCGACCGCCTCAGTGCCCAACGTAGCAGAGATTCAGGTTAGGCACTCTTCTGATCTCGGGATCGCCTGTTACTAGAAGTCCTTCAGTTGACTGAGACGAAGCGATCGCGAACGCATCCGCATACGAAACCCTATGCCTAGCTTTTATCCTGGCTGCCGACATAACGGTCTTGTCGTCTGCCGGTAGCACGTTGATGGGAAGCAGTCGAATTTGTTCAATTCGAATGGAGGCTTCTTCCTCGCCAGCCCGCCGAGCAAGGATGTAAAAGACTTCACCAAGGTTCACTACGTTTATAGAGATACAGGGAGGCCCGTCTTTCCTTCCGAGGACAGTGGCGAGAGCCTCGCCGGCTTCCGCGTCACCTAATGCCCACCTAAGGGTGTCTCTCACTACACGGCCGGGCGGTTCGCCATTAAGCCAAGCCAACACGGCCCAAGAATCCAGGCATACCGGAAAGGACACTAACAACACCTTCCTTATCGCCTCATTCAGCCGGCCATCGTCTAGCCGGGTGTCATCCGGTCAGCCCTCAGTGAGATTTACGGTCTCTTCCTGTGGCTCTTCAACTCTGTGTCTATCTCCGCTTTGTGTTCGGCCTCAAGGTCAGCCGTCAAACTATGGCCCCTAACGCAGCCGTATAAGTCATCCGGTGTGATTTGTGGCACTGGTGTTAGTACGATCTTGCCGTCAACCATGTCAACTCTGAGTTTCGCGCCTTGCCTGAGTCCGACCGCATCCCTGACGGTCTTGGGGATTACTATTTGTCCTTTGCTGGACATGTACGTGTTCTCCATCATCCCCACCTCATGTCTTACTTTATGGTAAGAACCATCTCGTGTCAAGGGAAGCCGGACTTGTTTTCTTTGTCTGCAAAGCGAGTAACGAGCGACGGGAACTTGCCTGTTGGAGGAAGGGAGGGCTTCGAAGAAGAACTCTACCAACTAGAATAAGGGCTAACGAAGGCCCATGGACACTAGCGTCGATTTGACGTAAGCCATAGCCGCATACACCATTACCCGGTTCAGGAAGGAGACAAGCGCCATGCGCCGGATCACCTCAAAAGACATCCTGGATATGAAGTGGGTTTCGGACCCCCAGGTTTCTCCGGACGGCAAGTCAGTCCTCTTTACCCTCAAGAACGTCCTATCAGAAGAAAAGACCAAGAAGTACAAGACTCAGATCTACATCGCCAGAGACGGCGAAGTCCGGCCGTTTACCTCGGGGCCCAAGAACGATACTGCGCCGAGATGGTCTCCCGACGGTTCCAAGGTGGCGTTTCTTTCCGAGCGGGGCGAGGATAAAACCCAGATATTCCTCATCTCCGTGGACGGGGGTGAGGCAAGGCAGCTTACGTTTCGAAAGGACGGTGTCGGCGAGCCCGTTTGGTCTCCCGACGGAAAGAAGATAGCCTTTTCCGCGCCCTGCGGCGACAAAGATGAAGGACCGCGTTCGGGAACCGGCAACGGCGTTGTAGGCGACAGTTCGGAGGAGAAGTCCGATGTCCGGGTGATTACCAACATCCGTTACAAACTCAACGGCAGGGGCTTCTTGCCGGACAAAAAGGCGCAGATCCTTGTCTTGGACATAGAGACGGGCAGGATCGAGCAGTTGACATTCGGCCCTTACGACTGCCGCGAACCCAAGTGGTCGCCTGACGGAAAGTGTATAGCGTTTACCTCGGCTCGCTTTGAAGACCACGAGTTCACGTCGGTCCGGGACATTTACGTTGTTCCGGTAGAGAGGGTAAGCGGCTTGCCAGACGCCGGGGACGCCTTAAAGGAGAACGGCGGGCGCCCTCTCCGTAAGGTAACGGGAACAGACCACTCGCTGGGCGGGCTTTCGTGGTCCCCCGATGGGAAGAACATCGCGTTCTACGGGCATAACAACGAGTACAAAGGGGCGACCATGGCGGGGGTATGCGTGATCTCGGCCGAGGGCGGACAGGTTAGCTACCTGACCAAAGAGAGTGAGCTTTCTGCAGCGAACTCGGCAGGCGGCGACATGGGAGGAAGTCCCGGCACCGAACCTACTTGGTCTCGGGACTCAAGGGCCATCTACTTCAGTGCCCTAGATCGCGGCCGCACTCACTTGTATTGCGTGGACGTTGAATCCAGGAAGATAAGCCAACTCACCTTCGGCGACTGCACAGTATCCGGTTGGACCAAGGCTAGCGCGGACGACACTTTTGCCGTCCATGTCCAGAGCCCCACCCTTATCGGGGACGTATTTGTGCTTGACCCGTCCGCCGGATGCGAAGGTCCCGGATGGAACACTTTCCCCGAGGAGACCTCGCCCGCGCCATTTGATCTTAGGATGGAGCGGCCTTACACGGTAAGACGACTCACGGCGGTTAACAAGGAGCTTCTCTCTTCGGTCTACCTAAGCTCGCCGGTGGAGTTCGAGACTTTGAGCAAAGATGGGACGCCCGTTCACGGATGGCTGATGGAGCCCGTCGGCCTCAAAGATGGGGAAAAGTGCCCTGCGGCCCTCGAGATCCACGGAGGCCCCCACGCGGCCTACGGCTATGCTTTCTCCCACGAGTTCCAACTTCTCGCCGCGAGAGGCTACGCTGTGGTCTACTGTAACCCCAGGGGGAGCTACGGGTACGGGCAGAAGTTCCTCACTGCGATTCGCCATGACTGGGGCGGCGTCGATTATGAGGACGTCATGGCGGCGGCCTCGTACGCCGCTTCTCTACCCTGGATCGATGACCGTCGCATGGGCGTGCTCGGAGGAAGCTATGGCGGATACATGACCAACTGGGTGATAACTCACACCGACCGGTTCAAGGCCGCCGTGACCATGCGCAGTACCTGCAACAGGATGAGCCAGTTCGGAGCCAGCGACGCGGCTTTCACCAACGGCGAATGGGAGTTTGACGGGGATCCTTGGGATAACCCCAAAGCGTACTTGGACCGGTCGCCGCTCATGTACGTGAGGAACGTTTCGACCCCGGTCATGCTTATTCACAGCGAGCAGGACTTAAGATGTCCGATGGAGCAAGCCGAAGAGTTTTTCACGGCACTGAAGAAGACCAAGAAGACGGCCGTGCTGGTCCGGTTCCCCAACGAGAACCACGAACTATCGCGATCCGGACAACCTAAGCACAGGATCGAACGGCTGGAGTACATCTTGGCGTGGTTCGACAGGTACCTTTCTCCCGACGGAAGGTGTTATGATCCGGCCATCGAGACTGAGTCGAATCTGCCGGTGAAGCTGCCGGAAGGGATCTAGCGACCGTCCGGTGTCCAGGCGGGAACGCCCTATCCGCCTGAGACCGTGGATTAGCTGAAGGCCGGGGAGGACACAAGTGAAGAAGGATACAAGGAAAAAGGACGCGACCGGGAGCTACATTTGGGGCTATCACGCCGAGACGCCCAGCGAGCGGAAGCTCTCACAGGGTCTGAAGAAGGCGGGGCTCAGGTTCTCCCAAGAGGTGCCCGTGAAGGGGTTCACAGTAGATTTTCTGATCGACGATTGGCTCATAGTCGAGGTCGACGGCGAGAGTCACCTGGTGTCCGGAAGGTCCCAAAAGGACGCGTCCAGGCAGAAAGCCCTGGAGGATTCAGGCTTCACCGTATTGCGCGTCCCCGCTTCGGACTTGTCGCTCCCAGGTGGCCTTAACAGGTGGTTGAACCGGATCAAAGAACTCGTGGCGTCGCCGCCTCATCTCAACCGGGACAAGTTCGAGAACAGGGATTTCCAGAGACAGCTGTCTGCCGTTAGGAAGGCCCTGGCGGAAGGCGAGGCCGAACGCAAGAAGCGGGAGAGCCTCGCTTACGAGGACGCTCACCGACGGACTTCCGGTAGCCGTAGTTCCGGCGAAGAAGGGGAGAGCATGGAAGATTACTTCGGACAAGACGCCGAGGACTTCAGCTCGCTCCTGGAACGGTATGACTGGAAGTCGTCGGATATTACCGGCGGAAGACCCGGCGACGAGAAGGGACGTACGGACACCGTGGAGCGCGGGAAGGACCGCTCCCAGGCGCGAAGACCCGACAAGCGTCCACGAAGATAGGACTCACGCAGTATGCCACGCCTAATTATGAGGGGGGTTGCCCGGTGCTGATCGTAGCTATCGTTGTTTTGCTCTTGGTAGTCGTGTTCGCGGTCCAAAACGCGCAAATCGTGCCCATCACGTTTATGAGCTGGAGCCTTAACATTAACCTGGCACTGGTGGTGTTGGGTTCGGCTAGCCTGGGCGCCATCATTGGTGTTGTCTGGACTTGGTTTCGAAACAGGCCGCTTCGACTCAAGGTAAAGGATTTGTCTCGAGAGCTTCAGGAAGCCAATGAAGCCAGACAGACCGCCGAACGGGCCCTGCAAGATATGCTTCAGAGTAAGGAGAACCATGAGGGAAAAGAGCACGCAGTCGCCAGGGAGACGCCCTAGGCTTCCTATCTACCGGCGGTGGAATCCGCCAAAACCATACGATGTCGATCTGGTGTCCAACCTAAGCGTAGAGACCGGCCTTGAGACAGAGGCTGCTTCAGTCTTGCTTGGGCGCAGCCAGGGGCAGCTTAAGCGAGCCATAGAGATGATGGCCGCAAGTGAGGTCCCGGCGGTCGACTACCTTTCTTTGCCCGGAATAAGGACTGCGGTCGATAGAGTGCTCCTGGCGGTGGACCGGGGAGAGAGCGTCGCGGTGTATTCGGATTTTGACGCCGACGGCGTGACCGGCGCGGCGATCCTGAAGGAAGCACTTCTGGCAGTAGGACTGGCGCCCATAGTATGCATACCTTCGAGAATGAACGAGGGGTACGGTTTTCACGTGGACAAGGTGTCGGATCTGGCTCAAAGAGGCGTTTCCTTGATCATAACTTCGGATTGCGGCATAACTGCGCACAAGGCCTGCGAACGAGCTTCCGAACTGGGCGTAGACGTCATAGTCACGGACCACCATCTGCCTCCAAACCGGCCGCTTCCTGCCTTAGCTGTGATAGACCCTCACTTGGAGTCTTGGGACCAGCTAGATTTCCGTATGTTGAGTGGTGCGGGGGTCGCCTATCTTTTGGCCATGGCCTTTTTGGGCGAGGCTGCCAAGAAGGGAATCGGGTCCGCGGCGAACATGCCGTCGGACTGGGCCCACGACTTACTGACATTATCCATAGCCGGAGACGGTCAGCCGCTTTCGGGTCTTAACCGGACTTGGGTCAGGTCCGGTCTTCGGAGCCTTCTAAGGTGCGAGAGGATAGGCCTTAGAGTCCTGCAGGAAGTTGCCGGAATACGTCGTTCGGGAGACGATGCTAGGCCACTGAGCTTCGACCGGGATGTTACTTTTGGGCTCGTTCCGCGGATCAACGCGGCCGGAAGGATAAAAGACGGGATGTTGGCGCTCAACCTTCTTTGCGAAAAGGATACCGGATCTGCTTGGAGGATGGCTGAGGAACTGAATATGCTGAACGCGGAACGCCGGAGCATCGAGGACGTCATCTTGAGCGAATGCCAGGGAGAAGCCTCGGAAGCGGACTACGCGGTGTGCGCTCACGGCCCCTCGTGGCATGAGGGCGTTATCGGCATCGCGTGCTCAAGGCTTAGGGAGAGATACTACAGGCCCGTGGCCTTGATGGCAGGGGACGGAGAATTGGCCAAGGGGTCCGCTAGGGGGATTCCCGGATTCCACGTCTATGAAGCGCTGGCTAGATGCAAGGACCTCCTGCACGATTTCGGTGGGCACGAGGGAGCGGCGGGATTCTCGATCTCCCGGGATCATATCGATTCTTTCCGAGCGCGCTTTAGGGCCGTCTGCCAGGAGATGCTCGAGGGCGCGCCCCTAGAAAAGGCCCTTGACCTGGATGGGGACGTGGACCTCAAACGGTTGTCTGACAGCACCCTACGCTCGGTGCTCTCCTTGGAGCCCTTCGGGCACGACACTCCGGTTCCCGTGCTCCTTTCCCAGGATTGCGGGGTCGAGCAGGTACAACTCATGGGCAAGACCGGAAGTCATCTGCAGCTTCGGTTGTCCAAGGACGGGGAGATCCGGCGGTTCATATGGTTTGGCCGAGGGGACGTATCTCAGGCCGTGGCGCTCATGGGGGATTGCGACGTTGCGTTTGTGCCGTACAGGAGCGTCTACATGGAGCGTGAGGAACTGGTACCGCTCATTAGGGATATTCGGCCGGCTTGGAGCCAGGTGGGCCTTCAATACCGAGAGCTAGCCCAAAGTATCCCAAAAAATCGCCCGGTTATCCTATACACATGGTCAGAGCATGCGGCAGAAAGCCTTTGGTATGCCTTGAACAAAGCGGGACGGCCCGCGGCACTTCACGGACGGGAGTCCCAAGGGGCGCTCAGTCACGAATCCAGGCGCGCCCTGAAAGCAGAGGACGGGGTCGTAGTGTCCACGTCGCCGTGGGATCTTCCCGCCGGACCGGGCAAGGCCGAGCTCTTGCTTGTGCATGCACCCGCCACAAGAGAGGATCTCGAGCGGCTCGACGGCTTATGTCGCGAACAAGATGTCTACCTATGGCAAAGATGGCAAGAAGACGCCGAACTCTGGCTTATGTGGACGCATCCCGAAAAGGAACACATGGAGAATCTGTGGAACTACACAAAGGAACTTTTCGGCGGGTCAGGGCTTCCACTGGTTGAGATAGGCAAAGCGTGGCGAGGCTATTTGAGTGCCCTTGGCATCCAGGGAGACTTAGTCCGGTACAGGGATGGCGCAAGGACGTTAGTAAGTTCGATGCTTCGCATTGTGGAAGAGATTGGCTTGGCAGAGCGACTATGTGCCGCGAAAGTCCCTGAACTCCAAGTTCAGCGAGGATCGACCAGAAAGTCGTTGTCCGATTCGCCGTGGTACGCTCAAGGTAGGGCGATCCGGGGTGAATCCCGCGATCTTATGAAGAGATTTGCCTGTGACAATTACCGATTGTGGAGAGGTGCGCTATGACTCACGATATCGCTTCAAAGCTCGAATCCAAGCTTAGGATGGTACCCGACTTCCCGGTGAAAGGGATAAAGTTCATTGACATCACTACACTCCTTGGGGATCCTTCCGCCTTCAAAGCGGCCATCGACGCCCTGAAGGACGCATGCGCGAAGGTCGACTTTGACGTGATAGTGGCCCCCGAGTCCCGCGGGTTCATCATCGGGTCCGCCTTGGCTTATGCCATGGGAAAGGCTTTCGCCCCTGTGAGAAAGAAGGGCAAACTTCCGTACAAGACCGTGTCCGGCGAGTATCAGTTGGAGTACGGGACCGACACCCTGCAAATCCACGTCGATGCCGTGAAGCCAGGGCAGAAAGTCCTGGTCCTAGACGATCTCCTGGCCACCGGAGGAACCATCGGCGCTACCGCGGATATGGTTGAGAAAATTGGCGGAGTGGTGAGCGCCGTGGCATTTCTTATCGAATTGACTTACATACCTGGTAGGGCTAATCTAGTGGGAAGAGGTCATAACGTCATATCCGTCATCAAGATAAAGGACTGAGGTCAAAACAAGAGCAAACACCCAGGCGTCCTCGAGATTGTCAAGATGCGATGTATCTGGCCTCCGATGGGGACCGGGTATGTCGTTTTTCTATACTATGTTTGAAATGTGACTGACAGCCTCATCCCGATATGAAAGAAGGCTTTGTGTGGCTACATTGGAGCTGGACAATCAAATCGGGGCGTACTTGTCCCCCGAAGACAGGGCGTTGGTGGCCAAGGCCTACGCTTTTGCCACTAAAGCTCACTTTGGCCAGCAACGCCTATCGGGAGAGGACTTTGTCGAGCATCCGGTAGCCGTAGCCAGGATACTGTCGGAAATGGAGGGCGATGCCCACACCCTCTCGGCGGCCTTGCTCCACGATGTGGTAGAGGATACTAACATAAAGAACGAGCAGATCCGGGCCGAGTTCGGAGTGGAAATCGCCAAGCTGGTGGACGGCGTAACCAAACTGAGCCGCATCGAGTTCAGGTCCCGCGTCGAAGAGCAAGTCTCAAACTTGAGGAAGATGTTCTTGGCCATGGCCGAGGACTGGCGCGTGGTCATCATACGCCTGGCGGACCGCCTCCACAACCTGAGAACCCTCGACCCCATCCCCCCTGACAGACAGAAACGAACCGCCGAAGAGACTCTCGAAATATACGCCCCCCTGGCTCACAGGCTGGGTATATGGCGTTTTAAGTGGGAGTTGGAGGACCTTTCCTTCAAGTATCTCCTCCCCGAAGAGTATCGAAGCCTATCCAAACGCATCGCCCTAAGGCGGTCCGAGCGGGAGGCCGACGCGGCCATGGTCATGTCAAGGATCAAGGAACGAGCAGCTCAAGAAGGTCTCCAATGCGAAGTCAGCGGGCGGGCAAAGAACCTCTACAGCATCTACCGGAAGATGAAGACACAGGGCAAAGAGCTCTCCGAGATATACGACCTGATAGCGGTCCGCGTCATCGTCAACTCGTTATCTGACTGCTACGAACTCCTGGGGCTGTGCCACACCCTCTGGAAACCGATGCCGGGCAGGTTCAAGGACTACGTGGCCATGCCAAAGCCCAACGGGTATCAGTCGCTGCATACCACAGTCGTGGGCCCGTTAGGCGAACCTTTTGAGATTCAGATCCGTACCAGGGAGATGGACCGGACCGCTGAGTACGGTAGCGCGGCCCATTGGCGCTACAAGGAACGTGACAGATCCCACGACAGGGAATTCGAGCAAAAGATGACGTGGCTTAGGCAGTTGGTAGATTGGCAGAGAGAGTTGACCGACGACCGTGAGTTCATGGAAGCGCTGAAAATCGACGTTTTCAACGACGAGGTTTTCGTCTTTACCCCTAAAGGGGATGTCGTAGACCTCTCGGTTGGCTCGACACCACTGGACTTCGCCTACAAGATTCACACAGACATCGGACACCATTGTGTCGGCGCCAAGGTTAACGGACGTATCGTGCCGCTTTCGAGAAAACTTGCCACAGGCGATATAGTAGAGATCCTCATCAACAGACAGTCTCTGGGACCTAGCCGGGACTGGCTGGATATCGTCAAGACGCCGTCGGCGCGGTCCAAGATCCGCGCGTTCTTTAAGAAGCAGCTTCGAGAAGAGGAGATCACCAAGGCCAAGGCCTGGTTGGAAAAAGAGGTTCAGCAGAAGTTGGGGATTGCCCCTTCGGTGCTGCAGGAGGAAGGCATTTGGGACGCTGTCCTCGACCGGCTGAGCTATCCGGACCTGGAGAACCTGCATGCAGCCATCGCCTACGGTGGCATCAGCCCCATCCAGGTGGTCTCCAGGGTGAGAGAAGCGGTCGAGCGGTTGAAGCCTTCCCTGCTTCCTCAAAAAGAGGAGGCGCCCAGGATCGTCCACAGGAGGCCGAGGGGCCCTGAAGAGGCGATCGTAGTCAAGGGAATGAAGGATATCCTCGTCAGGCTGGCTCACTGCTGTAACCCGGTCCCGGGCGACCAGATCATCGGGTACATCACCAGGGGCAGGGGGGTGTCCGTCCACAGGCTTGACTGCCCGAGCCTCAGTTCCTACTCGGATAAGGAACGGTTCATAGAAGCCTCTTGGATAAAGGTCGACGAGGCCGCGTTCCCGGCGGAAATCGCCGTCAGCGGGCTGGACCGTCCCGGGCTTTTCGCCGACGTAACTTCGGCCATTTCAGGCTTAGGCACCAACATACTGAGCGCTGCCGCCAAGGGCTTGCCAAACGGCGAAGCCAGGGTGGATGTGGTTTTGGAGATCCGTGACCTCCAAGAGTTGGAAGCTGCCCTCAATAAGATACGCCAAGTAAAGGGCATTACGGGCGTGGATAGGTCGTCTCGGGCGAGAGTGTAACATGGGGTGATTAACCAGTGCGAGCTGTGTTTCAGCGGGTGAAGAACGCGGAAGTTGTAATCGACGGCGAGAAGGTCGCTTCTATCGGCGCGGGCGCCTTAGTGCTTTTGGCGGTGGGACGCGACGATACGGAGAAAGATATCCAGTACATGGCGGATAAGATAGCTACCCTAAGGGTTTTTGAGGAAGACGGGAAGATGCAGCGATCTTTGCTTGACGTTCAGGGCCAGGTCATTGTGGTGTCTCAGTTCACGTTGTACGGAGATGTCAAAAAGGGCCGGCGCCCCGGCTTTGAGCGAGCAGCCGATCCCGAAATGGGCGAGAGGCTCTACATGGACGTCGTTTCTCGCTTAAGAGCGCTTGGGTTGGAGGTCCAGACCGGCGTCTTCGGCGCGGACATGAAAGTTGGCCTCGTCAACGATGGGCCCGTCACCATTCTCCTCTCAAGCGAGAAGGAGTTCTAGTTCTTCAGCCGATTTGCCCTCTCGAAAGGATGTATATCACGTGGAAATCACCTCCCTTGAAGTCGGCGCCTTGGGGACCAACTGCTACATCGTGACGGATGGTGAGGAATGCATCGTCATTGACCCGGGCGACGAAGGTCCGTCCATATTGGATAGGGTGAACCGGCTCGGAGCGAAGGTCGTCGGCATCGTGCTGACCCACGGGCATTTCGACCACACGGGTGATGCGGGTTACCTTCAGGAAAAGACCGGCGCCAAGGTGATGATAGGTGAGGGCGACGCGAGTCTTCTCGCTGACCCAGGCTGGATGCTTCCTTTCATGCCCAAAGGCCTATCCACGGTCAAAGATGTTTCCCACCTTAAAGAAGGCGACGTCGTTCGGTGCGGGGCATCCGAGTTCACGGTGTTCCTGACACCGGGACACTCTCCCGGCGGAATCTCACTGTACGCTCCCGGCCACTTGTTTTCGGGAGACTTCATATTCAGAGAAAGCGTCGGACGCACCGATCTCCCGGGAGGCGACTCTGACCGGCTGCTGGACAGCGTCCAAAGGATACTTTCATCGCTGCCCGACGATACCACGATCTATCCCGGCCACGGCGAGCCCACAACTATAGCCCACGAGAAGGCCGCAAATCCCTTTTTCTAGAGGTTTGTGGTATCTTTAGTTGTACAACTCGGTACATGCCTTAGAGGTTGGAGGTATTGACTATGCAGCTTAAAGCGCCCCGGGGCACTTCTGACACGCTGCCTCCGGATACGGCCAAATGGGCCTACGTCGAAGGCGTCATGAGGGAAGTATCCCGACGTTTCAATTACGAAGAGATACGGACTCCCACGTTCGAGCATCTTGAGCTATTTGCCCGGACGGTAGGCGAGACTACGGATATTGTCGAGAAAGAAATGTATAGCTTCAAGGATAAGACCGGCCGCGATTTAGCCTTAAGGCCGGAGGGGACCGCCCCCGTGGCGCGAGCGTTCCTTGAGCACGGCATGGCGTCAGGAGCCCTTCCCAAGAAGTTCTTCTACATGGGGCCCATGTTCAGGTACGAGAAACCACAGGCGGGAAGGTATCGAGAGCACCGTCAGTTTGGCGTCGAGGTACTGGGTTCTCCGTCCCCGTACTCGGACGTGGAAGTCATCGTCTTGGCCATGGACTTGGCGGACGAACTCGGGCTTACGGGCACCGAGTTGTATTTGAACAGCATCGGGTGTCCCTCTTGTCGGGCCGACTACAAGGCCAAACTCATCGCCTACCTCCAGCCCAAGAAGGAAGGGCTTTGCGAGGACTGCAAGTCCAGGCTCGAACGGAATCCCCTGCGAGTCCTAGACTGCAAACAGGAGTCGTGCCGGTGTGCGATAGTTGGCGCCCCGTCAATGCTCGATGGCCTTTGCACCGACTGCAGGATCCACTGGGACGAGATGAGGCGCATCCTAACTTCTTTGGGGATAGAGTTTCAGGTGGACAACGCTCTGGTCCGGGGTTTGGACTACTACACCAGGACGGTCTTCGAACTGAAATGGCCTCCTTTGGGAGCTCAGAACACTTTGGTGGGCGGGGGTAGGTACGACGGTCTTATCGCTGAACTGGGCGGTCCGGCCATCCCCGGCGTGGGGTTCGGAATGGGCATCGAGAGGATACTCCTGGCGACGGAAAAAGGTAGCAAGCCCATTTTGGCGGGGGGGGCCGTCGACGTCTTTGTGGTCGGGCTTAAGGGGGCGGATGACCGGGTTAGCCAGGATACGTTCGGACTTGTCCGCAAGATCCGGAAGTCGGGTCTGGTATGCGAGTTTGACCCTCTGCAGAGGAGCATGAAAGCCCAAATGAAGCAGGCCGACAGAATGAACGCCAAGTTTGTGGCGATTATCGGAGACGACGAGATAGCACAAGGTGTAGTGGCGGTCCGTTCCATGGCCGAAAGCTGGCAGAAGACAGTGGCCGCCTCAGATGTGGTACGGGTACTGCGCGAGGGGGTCTTGAACTGTGGAAAATGAGCCAATCGGGATATCTGATCTAGGGGACCTCAATAGAACCCACTACTGCGGGCACATTGGCTCGTCGGACGTGGGAAAAACAGTGACTTTGGCTGGGGTGGGTCAACCGCCGGAGAGATCTGGGGGAGCTCATTTTCAGCGATATGCGTGACAGGACAGGCCTGGTCCAGGTTGTCTGCAATCGAGGCACTGCTCCGGAGGCATTTCGCGTAGCTGAAACGGTCCGGTCCGAGTACGTCTTGGCCGTAATCGGCACAGTAGCCGCACGGGCTCCCGGGCAGGTCAACCCTGACATGGCTACCGGTTCCATTGAGGTCATTGCCCAAGAGATGCGCATCCTGAATACGTCCAAGACTCCTCCGATTTACATCAGGGATGAGGCGGAACCCGACGAGCTCCTGCGTCTCAAGTATCGTTACCTGGACCTAAGGCGTGTTCCCATGCAGAAGAACCTTGAGGTACACCACAAGACGTCCATGTCGGTGCGCAACTATCTTTCTGAACAGGGGTACTGGGAAATCGAGACCCCGATGATGACCAGAAGCACTCCCGAGGGCGCTAGGGACTTTCTCGTTCCGTCAAGGACGAACCCGGGCAGGTTCTACGCTTTGGCCCAATCGCCCCAGTTGTTCAAGCAGCTCCTTATGGTGAGCGGCACGGACAAGTACTTTCAAATCGTGAAGTGCTTCCGGGACGAGGACCTTAGGGCTGACCGCCAGCCCGAGTTCACCCAGATCGATATCGAGTCGTCCTTTGCCACCGAGGAGTCTGTCTGGGGCATGGTGGAAGGCCTGGTGAAGAGGCTTTGGAAGGACGTCCTAGACCAAGAACTGGCCACACCGTTCCCCCGCTTGACATACCACGAAGCCATGACGCGGTTCGGGTCTGACAAACCGGACACAAGATTCGGCATGGAGATCCAAGATGTGACTCCGGTCTTCGAGGAGTCCGAATTTGGCGTGTTCCGTAACACGGTGGCGTCGGGAGGGACCTTAAGGGCGATTTGCCTAAAGGGGCAAGCGGGAATGTCTAGGCAGGAAGTGGACGCGTTGACCGCCCGAGCCAAGCTACACGGGGCAAAGGGCTTGGTTACCGTGGCTTACCTCCAGGGTGACATAAAGTCTGCCATCAAGAAATACCTTAGTCAGGATGAAATTTCGGGTCTCAGCCGTGCCGTTTCAGCCGATGACGGAGATATGGTGCTCATTGTCGCGGACGCTTTCGAGACCGCCGTTACTGCCCTGGGGCGCTTGCGGCTGGAAATGGCCAACAAACTAGGGCTCATCCCGAAAGGCACGTTCAACTTCCTTTGGGTGACTAAGTTCCCGCTGCTAAAGAGGAACGAAGAGACCGGAGAGTGGGAAGCGGCCCATCATCCGTTCACCAGCCCAATGGCTGAGGACGCGGATAGGCTGCTTCGGACGGAGGCCCCCGAGAATATGCCTGACGATGTCAAGGCACAGATCTACGCAAGAATGTACGATCTTGTCATGAACGGAGTGGAACTTGCCTCCGGTTCCATACGTATACACAGACGAGACCTCCAGGAGAAGGTCTTCCGGCTGCTTGGTCTGTCTCAAGAAGAAGCCAGAGAGAAGTTTGGCTTCCTCCTGGACGCATTCGAGTATGGAGCTCCTCCTCACGGGGGAATCGCGTTCGGGTTGGACCGCTTAGTCATGCTCATGGCAGGGCTGGATACCATCCGTGACGTTATCGCTTTTCCGAAGACGTCCAGCGGTACGTGTCCATTGACCGACGCGCCGGCCCCGGTTGACGACAGGCAACTGGCTGACGTCGGACTTGCCCGAATCGATAGGAAATAGGGTTGGATGTCTCGAATTTAAGACATAGACATAGGCTCCGGATACGTTTTGGACTCATGACAGGTCCTACGAAACCGAGAGGAAGGTTCTTGTGGCGCTTTTAGATGAACAAATCCTAATAGAGAAAGCGAGCGACGGAGACGCCGACGCCTTTGAGACTCTTGTGGAGAAGTACGAAAAGGGCGTCTACAACTTGGCCTATAGGCTGATTCCCGACCGTGAAGACGCTATGGACATCGTCCAGGAAGTCTTCTTAAAGGCCTTCCAGGCGCTGCCGCGGTTTCGGGGAGACAGTCGTTTTTCAACGTGGCTGCATAGAGTATGTGTGAACGCCAGTCTGGACTTTCTCAGGCGCAAGCAGCGGACTCAGACATACTCTCTGGATGAACCGATCGCTTTGAAAGAATCGTCTGTGTCCCGGGAAGTGCAAGATGACGGGAACAGTGTCGAAGACATTGTTGAGACAAAGTCCTTAGGACAAAGCGTGCTCTCCGCACTTAACAGCGTGGATGATGTACACCGGACAGTGATTGTGCTGAGCGATATACGCGGCTACTCCTATCAGGAAATCGCGGATATGCTCGGGATTTCTATAGGAACAGTGAAATCTCGACTTCACCGGGGGAGAAACGCGATAAGAAAGTTGCTGCCGGCGGAACAAATTGCCTCTCCCGTCGTCAAACCAGACGAAAGGAGGGATCGCAGGTGAATTGCCGTGACGCAGAGTGTATTCTGTCCGCGTACCTCGATGGGCAGTTATCTGATATGGAGCGCAAGTTTCTGGAAGACCATCTCACGCAGTGCGAAAGCTGCCGGGCGAATCTCCATGAGCTTACGCTTATAAAGAACGCTCTGAGATCCCTTCCGGAAGTTGAAATCCCGAAAGGCCTCCACGGCAGAATTATGGCTGCGGTTCGGACGCACGCGGTAGATAGAGAGAAGTGCGTCCTTGAATCGGTGGGGAGAACCGCGAATGGCACTTTTGAAGAACTCGACGCGCTGTCCGAGAACGTTCCGAGCATGGAAGTCGACTCGGACGTGCCGCAAGAGCACCTGAGGCTGAGCCCGTCGCGTAGGACTTCGGGTTGGCTATCGGGTCTGTTGAATCGAGTGACCAGCATGAGCTCTCGTCAGTGGATTCCGTTGACAGCGGCAGCGATGGTGTTGGTCATGATCCTGTCTGTTAGTGGAACGTTGTTTGTAACCAACGGTGGACTTGCACTTAACCGGATGCTTACGGCGGATAAGGGTACCGAGTCGTACGCTGAGCCCGGGTACATGTCTCCGGCCTCGCCTCCCCCGGAAGGTGCTCCGGATATGTCCAAGGCGGCCTCTCCGCCCTTTGGCGTGGCTGAAGGCCAGGAGACGCTCGTCACCGGAACCCGCGTCAACGACGCCGTCGCTGATCGAAAGATCATCAGACGGGCCCAGGTGGGCGTTGAGGTTTCTCGCGGTAAGATCCGGGAGACGGCCGACTTGGCGGAGAGCATAGTAGCCACTCACTTTGGGTACGTTGAGCAGTCGTCCATTTCAGGCAACGTTGACAAGGAGTTCACAAGTTACTACATGGTGGCCAGAGTTCCCGCAGATAACGTGGACTCGACGGTCGACGAGTTGTGCGCACTGGGCAGAGTGACCAAAGAAGACACTTCCGCCCAGGACATCACTGACCAGTATGTAGACCTTGACGCCAGGCTCAGAAACAAGTTGAACCAGGAGGACCGGCTCCTTGAGATCATGGGCGAGGCTCAGACCGTCGGTGAACTGCTCCAAGTCGAAGGGGAACTGTCTAGGATTCGCGGGGACATCGAGAGCATGCAAGCGCAGATAAACAATTATGACAAGTTGACCTCGCTTGCGACTGTCTCATTCTCCGCTTCGGAAGAAGGCACCGGCAGTAAGCCGCCGTCACCCTGGAGCGACATATGGCGGGTCTTCGTCCGGGCTTGGCGAAACCTGGCGATGTTCGCGGCCCAGGCCGCTCCGACACTGATAGTGCTGGGAGTGTTGTTCCTAGGCGGCGCGTATCTCGTGAGGCGGTCCGCTAAGGCGTAGCCGTCGAGAGTATCAGGGTGTATGCGGTGTCCGGCTTGCAGGGCAAGCCGGACTTCTTTATCTATTTCCGGATGGCATTATGTAAACGGATCCGCCAGTATAGTGACGCATCTCGCCGGATCCGTCAGCCGGGTGACGCATCTCACGCCGGATCCGTCAGCCGGGTGACGCATCTCGCCGGATCCGTCGGTATAGTGACGCATTCCGCTGGATCCGTCAGTATAGTGACGCATTTCGCCGGATCCGTCAGCCGGGTGACGCATTCCGCCGGATCCGTCAGTATGGTGACGCATTTCGCTGGATCCGTCAGCCGGGTGACGCATTTCGCTTGATCCGTCAGCCGGGTGACGCATTTCGCTGGATCCGTCGGTATAGTGACGGGTTGATTGCCTCAAGAGTTGCAGCTTTCAGTTGGCACCCGACTCATGTTGTACCGGTACTCTTTACTCAACGCGGACAGAGCCTGGACATACGGTCCGCTTACTACTTGCGTCCGGGGCAAGACTGAAGGGATTGGGGGCGCCATCCCTTCCAGGGAGAGATCGTCATCTGTGACTTCGCATAGAGATCCCGTTCTGGCAGCTCAAACGAATTTTAGTCAGGTCTCTACCTTGCTGATTGTCTAGGCTTTTCCGGTTGGAATGATGCGAGGTCGTACATAGTGCTGATCTCCGTTGAATTGGTAGGCTACGCCAGTAATTAGAGCCGGTCGTATCGAGCAACTGCCGAATCTTCTCGTTCCTGAGGTATTCCGGCCAAGCGTTGTCAATGTACTCGTTTGTGGCAATGAGTAGGTCAACCATCTTCATAATGAATTCGCCGAGGAAGGGCGCATAAGGTCGCGTCTGTTTGAGAAGTTCGGCGAGCTCATGCTGGGCGGCGTCGGGCAGCAGCAGCAGGACTGCCGTTTCCCGCGCCGTTTTCTGCAGCGCTTGACCCAACCGTGTTGTTGCAGCATCTTGCACAAGTTTGCTGCGTGGCCTCTCGACGTGAACATGGACTTGGCCAGCTCTGTTATGAGCGGACGGGTATGGACTATCAGTATGTATGCATAGCGCTGAGCATTGAGATTTGGATCCGGTGAAGCGCTTTAGGGATGAATATATTGCCCGGCGGCAATGCGAAACGACACTCCCTTCAAAATCCTACCAAAGTTGCGCTTGACGCCCCTTCAGATTCCATTAAGTCATGCCAAATGCTACCATTCGACACGAGTTCCAACAATCCCCAAATATGTGTTTAGTTATGTGTTGGATACAGCGATTTAGCGGCGTCTGGCAGGCTAGACGGATTTCAATCAGCGGCTACGTTGGCCGGTGGCGTGGCGATCGACGCAACCTGGCTGTGCCATAGAGATCTCGCCAGGTTGGAAGGTTGCGCTTGGGCAGTCGGAGGGCCGCTGCCACTAGGGCCATACCGGACAGATTGCCACCGTCGAGGCAAACCCTATACTGTAGGAAAGGACAAGGGGTGGTAGGGATGGCCGACGTAGGCGCCTCAAAAGATAGGGATGCACAAGGTATCGAGATTGACGGCGGAAGGCCTCAACCTAGACTTCTCCTTGTCGACGGCCATTCTCTAGCTAACAGGGCCTTTTACGCTTTGCCCGCTTTGTCGACCAACACGGGCGTCCCGACGGGCGCCGTCTTCGGCTTTCTGACGATGCTCTTCAGGTTCCTTCAGGAGAAGAAGCCTACGCACGTAGCCATCGCTTTTGACCATCCTTCGCCCACTTTCCGTCACGCAGAGTACGCCGAATACAAGGTGACACGCAAGCCTTCTCCGCCCGACTTCAAGGTTCAGATCCCGGTTCTCAAAGAGGCCCTGGACACCCTCAACTTGCCCGTGATAGAGCTGGCGGGGTTTGAGGCCGACGATATCATTGGGACTTTGTCGGCACAGGCACAAGACCAGGGGTTTTCCGTGAGCATCCTGTCAGGGGACAAGGACTGTCTCCAGCTGGTAACCGGAAGTGTCCGCGCCATCCTGCCCATCAGAGGGATTACTCAAGTCAGGGAGTACGACCCGGAAACCGTCCTGGAGGACATGGGTTTCACTCCGGCCCAGGTCATTGACTACAAAGCCTTGGCAGGAGATTCGTCCGACAACATACCGGGGGTAAAAGGGATTGGCGGGAAAACCGCGATAGCGCTGCTCAGCAAGTTCGGCAGCATTGATGGGATATATGAGAACCTGGACGAGGTGGCCCCGGCCAGGGTGAAAAGACTCCTTGAGGAGGCCAGAGACACTGCGCTTCTTTCGAGGAGCCTGGCGACCATAAAGCGAGATGTGCCTCTTCCGGTCGGACCTAAGGAGTTGGAGTGGACGGGTCCCGACCTTCCTCGCGCCAAATCCAAGTTTACCGAACTGGAGTTTTACAGCCTGGCGCAGCGGTTAGGGACTCTCAAAGCAGGCCAGACCGGTGTCTCGCGGGACGAACGGAAGGAACGGGAGGAAGATGCACTGACGAAAAGAAGCCGGGGAGCCCTGTCTACCGCCTCTCTCTTCCAAGAAGAGCCGGGGACGTCAGGCGCTCTAGCGGGAGAGACTGCGGGATTCAACCGCAGCAAGGCAGAGCAATCTACGCTCACCGACGCTCATGGCATCACGAACGGTACTATGAATGGCGCGGCGGGTGGCACGACCAATAGTGCCGTGGGTAACGCGGCGGGCAGAACGTTGGAGGGCACTGCGGAGGCCGTGGTTGTTGGCGCAGCGGATGATGCTGCGCATGCCGCAGCAGTTGGCGCAGCCGATGGCGCGGTGGATGGCGAAGCGTACGATGGGGTTCATAGCAGGACGGATGGGGCGGCGGGTGAGGCGACAGATGGTGAGGCGCAATTCGACCCCGACTTGCTCCGAGCCACTTCCTTCCCATCGTCCCTTGATGGGGGAACGATATCCTATCAGGTTATCGATACCGAACTCGAGCTCGCCCGGTTCGCGGAAGAGGCCAAGGCTTCAGGCCAAATTGCCGTCTATGCGGAGGTAACGGAAGTCACTCGCGACTTCAGTTGGCCTTCGTTGATAGGGGTGTCCACGGGGGGACCGAACTGGGCGTCTATGGGCGAACCGCCCCTAGGGTTGACTGCAACAGCGGCCGGGGTAGCGATGGGGGAGCCGTTCCTAGCGGCAACTGGGGCGTCGACCGGAACACCGACCGAAGGACCGTGCGACGCGTCGATGAATAGACCCCGATGTTTCCTTCTAAAGCAACCTGAGCTTAACCCAGAAGCCTGGCAAGAAGCTCTGTGGAAACATATTGGCCCGCTCCTAGTGGACCCCGCGGTCGCCAAGGTGGGCTTTGACCTGAAGTGGCTTTTCACACTCTGTCTAAAGAGAGGAATACGGTTATCAGGCGAGTGTTTTGACGTGCTTATCGCGTCCTACCTTCTGGACCCCACGCGGAGCGCCTATCGACTCCCCGAGATAGCCCGCAAATATACGCAGTTAGAGGTGCCTTTCGTACCCTTGAAGGCCGAGCGGGAGGCAGACTTGGCGGCAGCTTTGGAAACGACGGACGCCCACTTCGCGGTGGGGGCCGCGTCTTGCTTCCAGGCCACCTTGGGTCTCAAGCGGGATCTCGAGGCGGAAGGGTTGACCGCTCTAGCCGAAGAAGCCGAGTTCCCCCTGATAGAGGTGCTGGCGGCTATGGAGGCTAACGGCGTAGGCGTTAATCTGCCGCTCGGGCAGTCCATTCGGAAAGAGTTCGGGATAGCGCTGGAGTCCTTGGAGGGGAGTATCTACGGGTTAGCCGGTGAACAGTTCAACCTGGGTTCCCCAAAGCAACTTGCTCACATCCTGTTCGACAGACTTGGCATGAAGCCGGTCAAGAAGACAAAAACCGGCTTCTCCACCGACGCGGAAGTGTTGGAGACCTTAAGTTTCGAGCACGAGCTTCCGGCAAAGATCCTAGAGTACAGGCAGTACGCGAAGCTGAAATCGACATATTTGGACGTCCTAGAGGACGTCATAAACCCGACGACGGGACGCATTCACTCGACTTTCCATCAGACAGTAACTGCGACCGGAAGGCTTTCCAGCTCCGAGCCCAACCTTCAAAACATCCCGGTCCGAGGTGAACTGGGAAGGTCTTTGCGCAGGATCTTCGTGCCCGCTCAAGGTAGGTTGTTCCTTGCTGCGGACTACTCCCAGATCGAACTTCGGATTATGGCGCACATGGCAAACGATCCATCCATGATCGAGGCTTTCGTGAGTGGCGAGGACATCCACAGTAGGACTGCTTCGGAGATGTTCGGTGTGCCGCTGGACAAGGTGGACAGCGATCTCAGATCTAAGGCCAAGGCTGTCAACTTCGGGGTCATCTACGGGATATCCGACTTCGGGCTGGCAAGAAACACGGGAGTATCCAGGGATGAAGCTAAGCGTTTCATCGAGGCGTACTTTGCCAGGTACCCCATGGTGAAGGAGTTCATGGACAAGTCCATCGAGAGCGCGCGGAAGTCCGGTTACGCTGTGACCATCTTGGGCAGGAAGCGGGCAATCCCCGATATCGACTCAAGGATCAGGCAAAAACGCGGGTTTGCCGAGAGGACCGCCATTAACACCCCTATTCAGGGGAGCGCCGCCGACATCATCAAGTTGGCTATGGTCCGGATTTACCAACGCCTTAAGGACGAGGAGCTCATATCCAGGCTGATATTGCAGGTCCACGACGAACTGATTTTTGAGATCCCACCTTCGGAAGAAAGCATCATGAGAGAGCTTGTGGCAAAGGAGATGGAGGGCGTGATGCAGTTGAAGGTGCCGCTCAAAGTAGACTTGGATGTGGGAGAGAGCTGGTACGATGTGTAGTCCTCGAACCCGTCTACCGGGAGTCTACGCCATCGGGTTGACCGGCGGGATAGCCACGGGGAAAAGCACTGTCTCCTCCATGTTGGCGTCTCTGGGAGCAGAGGTAATCGACGCGGACGAGATTAGCCGCCAAGTCACCGTTAACGGATCCCCGCACCTTGACCGGATAGCCCGGCTTTTCGGCCGGGAAGTGCTACATCCCGACGGCACTTTGAATCGTGAGAAGCTTGCCGGGATCGTCTTCTCTGATGAAGATGCCCGGCGGAAGCTCGAAGGCATCATTCACCCCCCTGTATTGGACAGGGTCCGGGAGATCCTTGAAGGACTCAGCGACGACGCGAGGAGAGACGGGCGAGTCCGCATCGCCGTCTTGGACATACCTCTTCTTTTCGAATCCGGAGCAGAATTCCTGGCAGATGAAACCTGGGTGGTCTTTGTCGACAGGGAAACCCAGGTCCGACGTCTGATGGAGAGGGAAGGTTACAACCGAGACGACGCAGACTCCAGGATCGACGCCCAAATGCCTCTATCCGAGAAAGTGAAAAGAGCGACCGAGGTCATTGATAACCAAGGCGACCTCAGGGCTACCAGGAGACGGGTGGAAGAGCTTTGGGAAGCGGTCAAGAGGAAAACATCGGGCCAAACCAGAATCCTTAGGGAGACGTTTTCTTAGATCGGGCCAAAACTAGGCCATGAACTGGATCGGAGGAGAACAGCTTGTCTACACCCACTTCAGTTCCCCGGGACGTTACCTCTTCGGAATTCGACGAGGCGATCAAGGCATCCAAGGTAGCTATAATCGACTTCTGGGCTACTTGGTGCGGCCCCTGCCGCAGGTTTGCTCCGGTGTTTGCCGAAGTCTGCGCGGAAGCTTCCGCCAAGTATCCGGGGGCGATTTCGTTCCTAAAAGTCGACGTCGACAAGGAAGGCCCCTTGGCGGAGAAGTTCAACATTCTCACAATCCCTACAGTGATCGGGTTTAAGGGCGGCGCTATGATCGAGAGATTTGGCGGCAGGACAAAAGACGAGTTCATGAGGTGGATCGAGAGACTCATGGCGTGACCGCGTTACTCGCGCCGAGGAGGAGCAACCAGATGGCCAAGAAGATTATTGACTTTCGTTCAGATACTGTCACTAAGCCGACGCCGGAGATGCGTGAGGCTATGTACAAGGCCGAGGTCGGTGACGACGTCTACGGCGACGATCCCACCATCAATGAGCTTGAGGCTTTGGGCGCGGAGAAGGTTGGGAAAGAGGCTGCGGTTTTCGTCCCCAGCGGCACCATGGGAAACCAGGTCGCAGTGATGGCTTGGACGGATAGGGGAGACGAGATCCTCCTCGAAGAACAAGCTCACATCTTCATGTACGAAGTGGCTGGCCCCGCCGTTTTGTCCGGAGTCCAGACCAGGACGATCAAGGGCCAAAAGGGCGTTATGGACCCGGACGATGTCAAGGCCGCCATAAGGGGGCAGAATGTCCACTTTCCGAGGACGTCACTTGTCTGCCTTGAACAGACCCACAACCGTTCGGGCGGTTGCCTGGTGCCTTTGGACAACATGAAGGCCATCTACGAGATAGCTCACGGTGGCGGCGTCAAGGTTCACTTGGACGGTGCCCGCGTGTTCAACGCGGCTATCGCCCTGGGAGTTTCGGTGAAGGAGATCACCCAGTACGCCGACTCGGTGCAGTTCTGCCTCTCCAAGGGCCTTTGCGCTCCCGTGGGTTCGTTGGTGGCGGGGCCCAAGGACTTCATCTCCAAGGTCAGAAAGTACCGGAAGATGCTGGGCGGCGGAATGAGGCAAGCGGGCATTTTGGCGGCGGCCGGCATCGTCGCTTTGGAGAAGATGGTAGATAGGCTCGCTTTGGACCACGCTAACGCCAGAATGGTCGGGGAAGCTCTATCCAAAGTGGAGGGGCTCCACGTGGACCTGTCCACTGTCCAAACTAACATGGTCGCGGTCGGCACGCGGGGCTTGGGAATGGACGGTCCCCAGTTCGTCAACTTGATGAAGGGGTACGGCGTGTGGTTCAACGCGGACCTGCCCTATAGAGTCAGACTGGTCACTCATCACGACGTGCCTAAGGAAGATTGTGAAGAGGGCATCCGGCGCTTTACCGAAGCGGTCGGAAGCCTAAAGCGGTAGCACGAAGGCGGAAGAAGCGCAGAACGCGTAAATTGGCGCGGTAGCAGCGCTTGAGCCCATGTGACGGCGGATTTCGCCTATGGGCCTCCCAAGGGGGCAGCTTGTGAACCAGACCGGGCTTTGGGGAGACGACATACCGAAAAAGGACGAAGACACGAAGGTATCCGGGGATTCACACCTTCTCCAGATACCTTCCGACGCTCCATTGGCATTGAGGATGACTCCCCGTTCTTTTGACGAGTATGTGGGGCAGGAGGACGTGGTGGGCCCCGGGAGGGCTCTCCGTAAGGCGATTGAGGGCGACCGCGTTCCGTCTATGCTGTTTTGGGGCCCCCCCGGAACAGGCAAGACGGGTCTCGCCCGGCTCATCGCGATGCAGACCCGATCCATGTTCCGGGAGCTCTCGGCGGTGACCTCCGGCGTAGGAGACGTGAGAAACGTGATTTCCGAAGCCGAAAAGGTCCGGCGGACGGGGAAGCGCACGATCCTGTTCCTGGATGAGATACACCGCTTCAATAAAGCGCAGCAGGATGCCCTGCTTCCTCATGTAGAAAGAGGCACCATAACCCTGATTGGAGCGACCACCGAAAACCCGTATTTTTCGGTGAACCGCGCCCTACTGTCCAGGATGAGAGTGTTCACCTTCGGTCACCTGACTGAAGGGCATATCCGGGAGTTGGTGACCCGCGCCATTTCCGACAAGGAGAGGGGCTTGGCGTCTGTCTCCAAGCTTCCGATACTCATCGAAGATGATGCCCTGACTCACATCGTCGGTTTCTGCAAAGGGGATGCCAGGGTCGCGCTTAATGTGCTGGAGGCCCTGTACAACGTAGGTGAAACCAAGGACGGAGTAGTTCACCTTACGCTCAGCAGAGCTTTGGACATAACCCAAAGCCCCCAGCTTTTCTACGACAAGACGGGAGATCAGCACTACGACATCATTTCCGCGTACATAAAGAGCATGCGGGGAAGCGACCCCGACGCGGCCGTGTACTGGCTCGCCAGGATGCTCGAGTCAGGGGAAGACCCAAGGTTTGTTGCCAGGCGACTGGTGATCTGCGCGGCCGAAGACGTGGGAAACGCCGACCCCATGGCTTTGGTCCTGGCAGAATCAGCGTTTAGGGCGTGCGAGCATTTGGGAATGCCCGAGGCCAGGATCCCGCTCTCCCAGGCGACCATGTACGTTGCGCTTGCCCCCAAGTCCAATTCGGCTGTTTCGGCTGTGGACAAAGCCATAGAGGACGTTAGGAACCGGCCCGCTTACCCCGTCCCCGCCCACCTGAGGGGCACCGGATACTCTGGTGCCGAAAAGCTGGGTCACGGCGTCGACTACAAGTACCCGCACTCGTTCCCCGGCCACTACGTTCCCCAGCAGTACCTTCCCACCGAGCTTCTGGGGACGACCTACTACGAGCCATCGGAATCAGAGAAGAAGAGCCGCCAAAGGGACTAATCTAGAGCCCAAAGACCTCGTATCGCCTCCTTTCCTTTCGGGCAGAATGCTTATGGGGAGGCGTTATCTCTTGGTGTGTCCGAAATGCAAGAGCAGAGCGATCGGTAGGATTGGGCAGAACCAGTATTACTGCTGGGACTGCAGCATTGAGTTCGTCCCGACCAGGGACGGCTTTCGTATGTATAGGCTCGAAGAAGACGGTACCGCGTTGCTGGACTCCTTGGACGGAACCTCCCACGTTCCGACTATCTCGACGGTTCTTAGCGAGGATTCCGTCCAGCCTCCCCAGGAGAAAGGCTCTGTCTAGATAGAGCCCGATCTCATACCCGGTCAATTACGGACTAGGTCAAAGGAGGGGATACTCTACATGATGAAAGAACGTTCCTTTTGGGACTACCTGGCGATGGGAGTGGCCGCAGGCGCCGCTATCGGATTGGTTGTGATGGCCAAAAGGCGGCCGGATTCCATGGAACGCGCCAAGATGATGATCGGCAGAACGGCTAGGCGCGCAATGACGGGCGCCCAAGGTATGGTAGGTCAAATCACGGGAAGGTTCTCTGACTGAACAAAGACCGAGTTATCAGGGCGCTTATACGCGCCCTTACCATTCTTGGGTTGGCCTACTTCCTCTACCGGGTTAGGGCCATCCTTCCGCCTTTCGTAATAGCCGGATTCCTCAGTTTCGTCCTAGAGCCTTTTGTGATCCTCTTTCAGGGCAGGGGGTTCACGCGCTCTAGGAGCATCATCGTGGTCTACGCTATCGTGGCTATCGTGTTCCTCACAGTGGTTACCACCTTCATTCCCAGGCTGGTCCGCGACGTGCGGAAGCTCGCCTTGGAAATCCCCAAGCTCATAGCAGCCGTTCAGCGTTACGCCGGCCAAATCCAGGAATTGGCGTCCAAGTATAACCTCCCGCCCGGGGTAAGCAGAGCGGCGATATCAACACTCCGGGACCTTGAGGGCATCCTGGATGAGTTCGGCGATAACATCCTCGGGTACTTTGCCACGTCGGCTGCGTTTCTGTCCTACTTGGTGATCTCTCCGGTCATCGCCTACTACATACTCAGAGACCTGAACCGCTGGAGGCAGAGGGGACTGGTGTTCACGGCACGGTATCCCTTGCCTTACGTGGACCTGTTTCGCGACATGGACCGGGTTGTCTCGGGCTTCGTAAGAGGGCAGTCCATCGTCGCTTTGACGGTCTTCCTAATGGTATGGGCAGCATCGGCGGTCTTGGGTCTCGGTTACGGCGCGGTGCTAGGCATCCTAAGCGGGTTAGGCGAGTTCATCCCCTTCTTCGGCCCGTTTCTGGGCGCGATGCCGTTCCTGTTGGCGTCTTTGGCCAAGTCCCCGCAGACGTTTTTCTGGGGTTTGGCCATCATCCTGGTCATCCAGTGGGTCGATGGGAATATCATCGTGCCCAGGGTGACAGGTCCCAGAGTGGGGCTTCATCCGCTGTGGATCATCTTTTCGCTGTTGGCGGGCGCGGAGCTGTTCGGGTTCTGGGGGGTTGTCCTTGCCGTACCTATCGCGGGCGTGCTTGGCGCGCTGGTGAAGTTCATCCGCGCAATGGTATCCCGGACACCCCAAAGAGAGGGTTAGGGCTTCCCCGCTAGCGATTCCGCCGGACCCCGGGAGAAAGTGTGGTCAGTGACGACAACAAAGACTTGCCTACTGGCTTTGGGGGGTATGGCGTGAAAACCGGAGTAATCGGAGTTGTGGACTATGGGCGTGGGATCGCGGAGGTCTTCTTGGCTTCAGGTTATGAAGTGGTCATTGTGGACCAGTCCTGGAACAGGCGGAGAAAGGCAGTGGACTCAATCAGGAGAAATCTTCTCCCGGAGTGGAGAAGGGCAGGCTCACAAAAGAGCGGATGACGAAATGCTGGACCATCTGGAAGTTGGCCGGGACTTTGTCCGCGTTGGCAGACGCCTCCGTAGTAATAGAAGCCGTTTATGAGAACATGGAGGTCAAGGAGAGTCCTGGAAGACGTATCCAAAGTAGTCTCCGCCGGCGCTCTCGTGGGGTCCAACACTTCTTCTTTGTCGGTGACGGGTATGGCCTTATCCGTAAAGAACCCTGAAAGGTTCCTGGGCGTCCACTTTTTCAACCCGGTCCCCGTCATGAAGCTGGTCGAGATAATCCCTGGGGAAAAGACCCTCCCTGGGTACGTGAAAAAAGCTCAGGATCTCGCAGGGAGTATGGGGAAAACCGCGGTCGTGGTCAAGGAGTCTCCCGGGTTCATCGTCAACAGGCTGCTTTGCCCGTTGATGAACGAGGCGGCCTACCTTGTGAAGGAGGGGGTGGCGTCTCCGGAAGACATCGACACCGCGATGAAACTGGGCGCCAATCACCCAATCGGCCCTCTTGCCTTGGCGGACTTGGTCGGGATCGACGTCTTGTACGCCATCATGGAGACGCTCCATCGGGATCTGGGTGGAGCCTCGAGACCCGAGTTGGCCGCCAAGTACCTCCCTTGTCCTCTCCTGAAAGAGATGATCGATGAGGGACACCTTGGAAGAAAAACAGGCAGGGGCTTCTTCACTTACTAGGAACCATGCTCACCGGTGGTGAAGTGGACCCCTGCCCTTTATGGGCTCTACTTCTTGTAGCCTATTTTCCGCAGGAAGGAGTGTCGCCACTCGATGTCCTGGGGCCCTTCCACGCCTACGGGCTGATTTCCGTCAATGACTCCCATTATGCCGCGGCCCTGGGATGTCTTGGCGACGACTACCTGTACCGGGTTGGCGGTGGCGCAGTAGATGGAGCAGACTTCCGGCACCGCCTTTATGTTGTTAAGTACGTTTATCGGGAAACCGTTTTCCATGACCACGATGAAGGCATGGCCGGTTCCCAGCGCCAAGGCGTTTTTCTCGGCTATCTCCACCAGATTCTCGTCGTTTCCCGTGGAACGCACCAGGCAAGCGCCGCTAGCTTCCAGGAACGCTATGCCGAACCGGATGGTTCCGCCTACTTGGACCATAGCCTCGTACAGGTCTTCCACTGTCTTGATGAAGTGGCTCTGACCGAGGATTATGTTGGCGTCCTCCGGTTTTTCAATCGTCACCAGTTCCAGCTCAATACTCATGAAGAAACGCACCCTCTCTGCTCGTTGGCCAGTTCTATTAGGCGGAAGTTTCTACTTTAGAGCCGCGATTCCTTCAGTGGGGATCTCCCGATACCAAGAGGCATCTAGGGTAGATGGCCGCCACCTCCTTGTCCGCTGTCACCAAGGTCGCGCCGGAAGACGCCGCCAGTTCGACGACTGAGACCCTCGCAGAGTCTCTGTGACCTTCCGCGAAGGACATTCGCACGGACTGAGCGGCGGCGTCCCCGGACAACGGCCTTACTTCCATCGGCAACTGCTCCACCAGAGAGATTACATCATCCAGCATGGGTTCATTTTCCAGGGCAACGGCTTCGTAGGCCTTAAGCAAAGCCAACGCGGTGGTCTTGACCTTGTATCCGCATTCGGCGCACTGTAGGAACACCCGCTGAACCAGGTCTCCGCCCGCATGCCCGCGTAAGTACGCCAATAAGGAAGACGCATCTATCACGAAATCGCCCTGTTCAGGCTCACCAGGCTCAGACATGTTCCTTGCTCTCCTCCAATGGGATCGCCTCTCGCTTCAGGATGCCGTATCCTTGGCCTACCGGGTCTTTGGTTTCGCGGATCAGCACGATCTTGTCGCCCCTGTCGTACACCCTAAAGGAAGCTCCCGGCAGGAGCGATAGTCGCTTCCGCAACTCCGCCGGGATCACGATTTGGCCTCTCGCTGATAGGGTTGCTTTGTACAAGTGAGCTCACCTCGGGGATGGTCGTAATGCCACCCTGCTATTATGCGCAAAGGCTCGGAAAACGAAGGCGCCCTTAAGCGTGCCCATCTGTGTAAAAAGGGCCAAAACAGGTGAAGCTTGCGGTTGGAAGCATTGAAATGGGGCTTCGCCCGGTAGATGATCTATATGTGATGAGCGCCTAGGTACAAAGGATACGTCAAAGACGGCGCTCAAGTGCCAACAAGATTACCCGATTAGGAGGCGCGATACAGATGTCCGACCATAACGTTACCGTCTACTCCACGCCCACTTGTCCTTGGTGCGATAGGGCTAAGGCCTATCTTAAGCAGATCGGAGTCGCTTACGAGGAGAAGGACGTTTCCAGGGACATAGCGGCGGCCCAAGAGATGACCAGGCTGTCCGGTCAGATGGGTGTTCCGGTCCTGAACATTGATGGAAAGGTAGTCGTGGGTTTCGACAAGAAGAAGATCGATACGCTTTTGGGCCAGTGAGCCGGCCCGCTCCCTAGACAGAAGCCAAGCCAGGCAGCCGCGACGCCAAAAGAGCCCCGTGCCCAGGGGCTCTTTTCATGCTCGGAAATCTGAAGGAGTTCTCGCGTAGTTAGAGAATTACCTATAGTCTGGGGGATTTCGCTAGTCGGTGACGGAGGTGCGCTGAGTGGGCGGGGCTGTGCCCGAGACCGGTCTATCCGCTAAGGAGTCGTTCTTACAGAAGGTAATAGGTCGCCTATTCGGACGCGACCCGGATTCTCGTATGCTGCTTAGAGCGACCTGGGGGTTGGCTTGGCCGGTGGTCTTGGAGCAGGCGCTATCCATGGTCAGCCAGGTGGTCGACACCGCGATGGTAGGCAGGTTGGGGAAGGAGTCCACTACGGCCGTAGGATTGAGTATGCAGCCGTTTTTCCTGATTAACGCCGTTTTCATGGGTCTTAGCGCAGGGACCACAGCCCTTGTATCCCGGTCGGTCGGGGCGGGCAACAGGGAAGAAGCGGGAAAGGTAGCCGGGCAGTCCCTCGCTATCGCGCTTGTGTTTGGGCTCGTCATCAGCTATCTGGGGTACTCCAACGCCGGTTGGATAATCGGCTTCATGAAGGCCGAAGGCCCGGTTCAAGCCATCGGCGCAGGCTATGTACGGGCCATGATGCCGGGGATGCTGTTGTTCTTCGTCTTTACCATTGCGACCGGCGCCCTTCGAGGGGCCGGCGACACACGAACCCCAATGCTCATCAACTTGGGGCTGAACGCTATACACATCTTCACCAACTACATTTTCATCTTCGGCAACCTCGGAGCTCCTAAGATGGAAGCCGCAGGTGCGGGATTGTCCACCTCCATATCTCGAATTCTGGGAGGCATGGCGATCTTGGTTGTGCTGACGCGACCCGGCGGGAAACTCAGGGTGGACTGGAAGAACACACTTCGCCACTTTGACTTGACCCTCTTTAGGCGAATCCTGAAGATCGGGGTTCCGGCTATGCTGGAGAGAGTCCTTACATCGTCCGGACAGATCGCGTACTCACGTCAGGTGGCAGGGTTGGGGACCGAAGCTTACGCCGCCCACTCGCTGTCTTTGAACTGCGAGTCCCTGTCTTATATGCCCGGGATGGGCTTTGCCACGTCTTCCACAGCTCTGGTGGGCCAGCGCTTGGGGGCCAAAGACCCTGACGGCGCCGAGAGAAGCGCCTATATCGCTCTCAAGATGGGCGTCATCACTATGGGTACCATGGGCGTCCTGTTTTTCCTGTTTCCCTCGACCTTCCTCGGCATATTCACCACAGACCAAGGTGTGATCGCCAGAGGCGTGCCTCTCTTGCGGATAGTGGCGTTTACCCAGATACCCGAAGCCTTCGGCTTCGTCATACCCGGTGCGCTTAGGGGCGCGGGCGACACAAAACCGGGAATGTATGTCACGGTACTGGGTATTTGGTGCGTCAGACTCGCTCTGACCTACACCCTTATGAACCTTTGGCACATGGGACTCACCGCAGCTTGGATCGCCATGTTTGTGGACTGGGTAGTCCGCGCTTCCCTCTACTGGTATAGGCTTAAGCAGGGTGGATGGAAGCGCATCAAGGTGTAGGCTCTTTGGCTATCAATCCGAAGTAAGCGGCGAGAGCGAGCCCGGCTGTCACTACGCCCGCGGCTTGGGGCGCCACCTTTGCCAGACCCCGTCCTATGCTTCTAGCCGCTCTGCGTCTAGCTGCGACCTGCAGACCGTAGGCGGCGCTTAGGATCGCTATCACGGAGAACCCGACGTAGAGCCCGACCCGCTGTTCGGGAAGGGCCCACAGTGTGGCGATGAAGACCACCAAGAGGCCTGAGGTCACGATGCTCATGTACGGATACCACGGGGCTTTGAAGCCCGCATCCGACGAGACGACCCGGCGCCACTTGATGTGGGATAGCGTGATAATGAGCCAGATGGTCAGAAACGCGAATCCCGCCACGGACGTGACGTACAAGAACGCAGCCCCGGGAGATAGCCAGTATATCAAGATGGCTAGGTACACGCCCGCGGTTGACACGAGGACAGCGCGATAGGGAGCCCCTGTCTTGGGAGAGACCTTGGCCAGACCGGCAAATACCGAACTTTCCTGGGCAAGCGAGTAGACCATTCTGGAACTGGTGTAAATTCCGCAGTTCAGACTCGAAAGCGCGGCCGTCAATACGACCACGTTCATGAGGTCCGGGGCCCTGGGTATGCCCAAGGAGTCGTAGACAGAGACGAAGGGACTCCCGCCAATGCCGCTCTGAGACCACGGGAAGATGCCGACAAGGACTATCATCGAGCCCACATAGAGGATTAAGGTCCGAAGCGCTATGCCTCGCACAGCCGCGGGGACGCTGGTCGATGGGTCTTTGGTTTCCCCGGCGGCCACTCCGATTACCTCGGTCCCTCCGTAGGCCGTCATCACCAAGGCCATGGCGCGCACCAATCCGCCGGATCCGTTAGGAAAAAACCCGCCTTGGCCGACGAAGTTCTGAGTGCCTATTCCCGGACGTCCGGGATAACCGATCAGCAAAGCCGCTCCTACGAGGATGAAACCGATTATGGCGACGACCTTCAGGCCTGCAAACCAGAACTCGAAGGTCCCAAACGACTCGACTTTGGCCAAGTTGACCGCCGTCAACAAGACGACCAGGCTAGATGCGATGACGGGGCTCCAACTCGGCGCGAACCACCTGTTTAGGTAAGTGGTGGCCGCGACGATCTCCGATGCCATGGAGCCTAGCCACGCGACGTAGTACAGCCAACCGGTAACGAATGCCGCGTAGGGCCCCAGAGTCATTCCCGCGTGGACCCTGAAGGCACCGGGAGCCGGTCGCGCAACCGTCATTTCTCCTAAGGCAAGCATAACGGCGAACATGACGGCCCCTCCTAGGGCGTATGCCAGGACCACCGAGGGCCCCGCCAGAGAGACGGTGGCACCCGCGCCGAGAAACATACCCACTCCGATGACTCCCCCAATGGATATCATGGAGAGTTGGTATGACCTAAGACCGCGGCGAAGTTTGTCTGTGGACACGTATCTCACCCGTCCTAGCATGCGCATTGGAACGTGACAGCATGACTTCGGTGATGTAGGATATCTCTAACGGGGAGCCGCTTTGAGCGGCTGAGAAAGGGCTTAATGAGCGCCTGACCCTTGGAACCTGTAGGGGTAATGCCCACGTAGGGAAATC